>JBATSB010000228.1:0-6545 GCA_049293015.1 Ignavibacteria bacterium | reverse complement strand
CTACTACACTGTGTCCATACAGCATTTCTCCAACAATAGAGTCTAAGGATACAGTAATCTTATTGTTGTAAGTTAAGTTACTATTTTCATCATATTTTACAGCAATAAAATCTCCTGAATAGAAACCATACATTATTTTTATCGAATCAGGAGTTTCTGTTTTCTGCATTTCAACAGCTGTGTTTTTTGAATCTGATTCATTTGAATTTAAATTCTGTGCACTTTCTGTCTTAATATCATTGTCTTTATTGCAGGAAATAAATACAAATGATAAAATTATTAAGAATACTATTTTCATATTTTTAATTTTTAGTTAAATAAATTTTATGGATTATTATTTCTGCAATTATCAAATTTGGTATCCATCCCAACCATGCCACCAGCTGATAGATATCCATCGGTCTTGGTTCAAATAAAAATACTAAAACATATTTCCATGCTCTTAATGTTATAGCTGACAAAGTTAATGCAAAACTTCTTATCATATATTTCCTGTGCGCCTTTATATCCTTTTTAAAAGCACTAACAATTGCCATTGTTGTAAAATAGATCCACAGAATCGCCAGTAAACAAAACGCAGTTTGCGATATCATCCCGCCGTTAGCGTAGATTCCCATAAAAAACCCTGATGGTCCTGCAAGAATTATTACAGTAAAAGCATATATCCATCCGGACATTTTATGAAGCTTAGTAAAATGTTTTCTGATAAATGAAGAGAATTGTGTAAGCCCTGCAATTAACACAAATATAGCAGTATATACATGTGTAAAAAAAGCAATTTTGTAAAACGGCACTTCTATAACATCCTGTTTGATCCTGAGAAATGCTATATCTGTATTATAAGGAATATACTGAAGCGTTATCTGAAGCATGAGATAACAGAAAAATAAATAAATTAATATTAGAGCTGCAAAGAAATAGTTTATCTTCTTAAATTTATTGAAGTGAAAAGGAATAGTTAAAGATTGTTTAATCATAATATTCGTATTCAAAATTTATTTCCGATACATTTTGACCTTCTCTCCATGATTTCATTTTATATGGAAGGTTTGAATTTGTATTGTAAAAATATTCTTCAAAAGCTGAAATAACTTCTTCATCTGAATCACACCTGCTGGTATATGTATTTATCTTTATTAAATTCCCTTTTTCAGAATACTCAAAAAGACTTCTGTCATGAAATCCCATACAACATGAAAAACCTACTATTTCAATTATTTTATTTCCATCGTAAATTATATTTTCAAATGGACAATCTTCACCTTCTTCGGATATTATTTCTTCGCGAATCCTGCAGTTATTTTCGTCATAGTAAAATATCATTATAATTCCTGCATCAGCTGCTTCTATAACATTTCCATTTGAATCATATTTGAAATAAGTGTCCATGTCAGCCGGAGCATTATAAGAAGTCAGATTATCATTGGTATAGTTATATGTTTTATAATATTCAAATTCTCCATTAGTATTCTGTTGTATAAATTTTCCAGACTGGTCAATTTCAACAATTGTATTATCGAACTTTATTGATTTTACTTTCTCATTCTTACAATTTTCTCTTTGCTTTTTAATGTCATTTATAGAATACTTTACTTCGAGAAAGTCCTGAGCTGAAAGCGGCTTTGAAAAAAAAGCAACTAAAACTATTAAAGATAGAATTGTGATTTTCATTTTAATCTCCCTGCATTAAATATAAATTTTCTTCATTTACGAGTAATCCAATAAATCCTTTCCAAATTTCACTTTTTACATCACATTTCAATTTCACAAATCTTGCTCTGAAATCTGTTCCATATGAATCTACTGCATAGACATAGTTTTTTTCAAATCGTATATCTTTAAATGAGGTACTGTCTTTGCTGGTTAAACTTTCGAAGTTCCAACTTATATTTATTTTATTGTTACTAAAAGTAAAAGTATAAACATCAGTACCAAAATGGGTAAAATAATATAAACCTTCGTATTCTATTGGGTCATTTTCTATATAATCTTCAATACAATCCATTGAAGTCTTGTATTCATAAGATGCTACATTTATAGGTTTTTTATCATTCTCGACATTAAAATTATCAATATTTGTGAACTCTGAAAAATATTCTATTTTCCCATCTACAGCAAATTCAATAATTCCTTTTACATTTTTTACTTCGTTACTTCTGGTCTTATATTGCAAATCAACAAACATCCCATTATTTCCAAATTTGTTACCCTCTATTTGTTTATTTGACAATGTATCAACACCTTCAAATTCACCTTCAATTTCTCCATAACCTAATACCAAAATATTATCATCATTGAATTTTATTTCGGTTATAAAATTATATCCATCACCAAGGAATTCTCCAACTTCATCCTGAGCAGGTTGTATAAGCTCAAACTTCCCGGCATAATTTTTAATAACCGGTTCTATCCAATCCGTGTAACTTATAATTGTCACCCAGTCCTTTTCGGAAGATAAAAATATTTTCTTTTTGGGTACCGCATTTTGTGTAACTGTTGTTCCTGATTTAGCTTTTTTGGAATTATTCTTTTGAGAATACGAAATATCATAAACCAAAAGAAAAACAAATGTTAGAAAAATAAAAAATATTTTCATTTAGATTAAATAATTTTTAGATTTTGATAATAAATTTAACTTATCTGATATTATATTAAAAATTCTGAAAGAAATAAAATTAATTAAATTAAATGCACAAGTACTAATCACCTTCATCTGTATACATCAATGCTATTATTTTGAATTCGTTATTGATTTTTTTAAATAATAATTCATTTCCGCAATTATCCAGGACATAAAGATCTTCGTTTGAAGAATATCCAAAAGTAACCGGATCAATCTTTAAAAGCGAAATTTGACCATATTGACTTTCTATAAGTTTGTTAATTTCAACTTTTGATATTGCATTTTTCCAAAAATCATCAAACAATTTGTCGTAAACGTTTTTTATAAAATCACTTTTTGATTTAACATTTATACTAAAAGCACCACCATTATTTTCAGACCAACTTGTGAGAGTTTCAAGAACTGCTTTATTATGATTTGAAATAGCATTTCTAAATATACTAAAAAAGTCTGCGAAAAGATTATCTATATTTGTTTGAGAGTCGTATTCCGAACCAAAAAATTCATACTCATATCGTTCACCATAGTTTCTTCCTCCATTTTGAAAGTCGAATGATACGTTTACTGCCATTAATAATCCATTTTTATTGTAAGAATATTTTGTAATACTGACAATATCACTTCCATAAGTTGCGGACTTGGATTCGATTAATTTATTATTTTCATATTGAAAAGATTCAATTGAATATGCAATATCGGGACCTTCTAAATCTTCTCCGTAGCTTCTTTTTTCAATTAGGTTATTTTTCTCGTCGAAAATGTATTTAACCCGGTCTACTAAATTTTCTCCAAAACCGATATCATAAAAATCACTCGGTTTTATTTTGAAAGGTATTTGATTCGATACTACATTATCTTCATTATAAATAACTTCAATTCCGATCATGTTTCCAATATTGTCATATTCAATTGAGTTTAGCTCTTTCCATACATATATGTTCTCTCCCATCATATCACTCAAATAAAATTCTCTTTTTCTTAAAAACCCGTCTTTATCAAAATAATCTTTCAGATCAATAACATCGTTAAAAGTGCTATAACTTGAAATCGTTTTTACTTTTTTCTCTTTTCTTTCCAATCTTAAAGTTTCATAATAATCATATTCAGTCATAGTTGATTTTGATGTGCCTGAATCAGCTTTTTTACTTTTTTGACTCAAAGAAATATTAGAACATAAATGCATAATCAATAAAATCAAAACCACGAATTTCATATAAAATTATTTAATTTATTAATAATATGTTAAATTTAGTTTTATAAATTATAATGATCATAAAATTTCAGAAAATATTATTTACTTCTATTTTCTATTACAAATCCCCAAAACAATAAAGCCAACCGTCTTTTGAAGCGACGAATACTTTTCCATTATAAACGACAGGGGTTGCTTCAAAATAATAATCTTTCTTCTCTATCAAAGTGAAATTATAATTTTCATCAAATTTAAACAGATATATTCCACCGTAACCGCAGGAAATTAATTTATCCTTAAATATTATCGGGGAAGATATCGAAGATCCTGTTTTATATTTAAAAATCAGTTCGGGTTTTGGGACTGTAGTTTTACCGTCAAAACCTATTGCAACTCCGTCTGATGACTTATAGTCTACAACATACAAATATCCGTCTATACCGCTGAATGCTGCGAGAGATTTCGTGTTTGCCTGTTTATACTTATCATTAATTGATGCGCTGCCAATCACTCCTCCGTCCCATGACAGCATGTGAAAATTACCAACCGGATAATACCAGACAAGCGCATCTTCAGGATTCTTGTGTGGATCAAGTTTCAGCAATCCGCCATTACCTGCTATGAATTGTTTTACAACAGGAATAAGTAAACAACTATCTTCCGTGATCACAGGTGAACCGTCTAAATCTGAACCAATAAAATATTCCCAGTCAATTTCACCTTTTGCAATGTTATATCCATAAACATTTCCCGAACCAGAGGAAATATATATCCTGCCATCAAGATAAGCCGGCGAGGATTCAGTAATTATATTGCCGCCAATTCGTGCAATATCTTTTTGTGAAAATAAATTTAACTCTTTATATACTTCGGGTTCATAAAACTTTTCGTTTTTTGTAACATTTTTGCTGTCCGGATTAAACACTTTAAAAATACCATTTTCAAGACCGATATAAGCTGTATCTCCGACTATGAGCGCAGAGCCGTCAACATCTCTGCTGTAACTTTTGGTGCGCTCGACCTTCATTCTGAAAAGTTCTTCACCACTAATTACTGAAATACCTCTGAAATTATAATCAGATCTTGCTGACTGTCTGCTGCCTTGAAGCACTATAAACCTGCTTTCTTCGCTTTCTGAGTTTTTATTTAAATACAAAGTGCCGGTTCCTTTGATCGCATCATCAAAAGAATATTTCCATTCAACATTTCCATTTGAAGCGTCAATCTTTCTGAGGTTATAATCAAAAGAGCCCTGCAATAAAAATAATTTTTCTTTCTCCTTAAACAATAACGGCTGCCCTGTCCAGCCGGCTCCATAGCGCATAATTGAACCTGATAAATTATATATCATGTGCGAAGCTGCGCCGCCGAGCCAGCATTTCCAGATCAGATTTAAAGAAGATGGTGGATCTTCACCGTAGTAACATCTTCGTTCATCTCCTAAAAAGGAGCCGACAATAATTTCGTTATCTTCATTGTGTTCAACTATATTTCCTTTAGCTACGACCTTTCGAGCTGATATGGATTCAAGATTTATATCAATTTTATTACAGGAGATAACTGTCAGAGACAGTACTGCAAATATTAGTGTTAAGTATATTATTTCTTTCATTATGGTTTGTCTTCCTGGAATATTAGGAACAACTAATTCTAATACATTTTTTCTTTTGTTAATAATGTTATTTTTTTAAATCCTGAACACACAAATTTTTGTAAAAAATATTTCGCATACAATTATGTTAATTATAATAGTCGTATTCAAATCTATACCCCCATAATTCTTCGTTATCAATTAAATTTTTTTTTACTACTTCTTTTTCTAACAGTTCTTTGCTATTATAAGTATATTTGGTAACAAATTTTGAATTACCTGATATTGTTTCAGATGAAATCAACAACCCATTTGTTTCATAAATGAAAGTTTCATTTCTTGATAATTCATAATCTCCATCTTCTCCAAAGAATATTTGTTTCTCAATCAATTGATCTGAATCATCAAAAACAAATTTAACCTCTTCTTCTGTTGTTTCTATTTCTAACTCCATAAATAATTTAAAATTACTTATATATTTCGCATTGAAATTTGAAGATCCATCATCTGAATAACCGGTTTCATTTATTGAAACAATTAAATTATTGTCATAAGGTGTGATTATAAATTCCGAAAACAACTTTGCAATTGAATTGGAATACCCTGTACTATAAAATTCTCTTTTAACTAAATATCCTTCTTCATCATAATAGTCAATCCGGTTTAACTCATTATTTCGAATATCAAAAACTTTCAAAGATTTAACTTTATTAGATTTTACTTTTAATCTGAGATTTTCATAGTAATCATACTCTGTCATATTAGAGTTTGAATTATCAGATTCAGATTTTATACTTTGTTGGCTAAAAGCATTGCTCAAACAAATTAAAAAGCTAAAAGTTATATATAAAAATGTAATAATCGTCATAGGTGCATTAGTAATTTTTAAAATAATTCGGATGTAAATCTTTTAACTTTTGGACTATCAGTTCATTTGTTATTCTGCAAAAAGTAAAGCGAACATCGGTCAAAGTAATTTTTAAATTGCCCTTCCTATAAATTATTGTTGGTATATTTATATAACCGGGGTCAATTACATTTTCTATTTCCTTATCTTTATTGAAAGAATTTGTTAAATCAATAATTTCAGTGCTAATTAATTCGTTAAAATTATTCTGTATATCTATTTCGTATAATTC
>JBATSB010000227.1:0-21081 GCA_049293015.1 Ignavibacteria bacterium | reverse complement strand
CCAGTAAAATCCTTCAGAAACAGATGGTGCTTTATACAGATATAAAAATATTATTGAAAATGAAAAGACAATTATCTCTTTTTGATTTAATTTATCTTTAAAAAATTCAGAGACAAGAAAATATATCGATGAAAAAAACAGCAGCATTAAAAGCAAAGAAGTAATTTTATACCCTCCGATAAAAACAAATAACAAAGCATTTAAACTCAGCACTGCATAAGAAAAAAACCTTCCGCTCCAGTTGTTATAAAAAAATTCCTGAGCTTTTAAAAAGCCAAGTTTTTTCGTTTCTAATCCAAAAACAAAATCCTCCGGAGTAGGCTGATTATAAAAACATAGAATTATAAATGGAATGACCATTAAGATCAAAAAGAAAATCTGAAGTAAACTATTATTTAACAGATTATTTAATTTCAATATTAAGAATATTAGTTTTTGTTTAACTATTGAATATTAAGAATTTGAATATGCATTTCAAACTCAAGCAATTGTTTTTTGAAAAATCATTATATGAATGATTCAGTATTATTTCAATGGAATCATGAAGATATTTTAATATTACTTTTTCATATTATTCCTGCACCAAAAACTTTTCGATTTACCTCTCCAAAATATTTTGCTTAAAAAAGTTATAATATTAAAGCATCAGTCTAATCATGTGCTCAGACTGCATTTGTATTAACTTTTTTACAAAAATGCACACAATTTTTCAAAAGATTAAATAGTTATTATTCTTTTATGACAGAGATTTTATCAGATAAAAACTGCTCATATTTATTGTCATATTATTTATTAATTTAAATTTTATCAAAATGAATCAAAACATTTTTTACACGGGCTTTACAGAATTCAGTAACAGATTTAAACCGATTGAAAAACAGCTTTTTGATGTATTGGAAGAAATTCCTTATTCACTAAGGGAAGAGTTTGTCGAGCTTAGTATTTCACCATTTGAGGATCTTCCTGAAGACTATGAATATGCTGCTGAAATCTTAATGTATATTCATGAAGGACTCTCCAGCACTAATTGCCAGAGATATATCAGATTAGATCTGAAAAATAATTTTCATTTGGGATACAGGATAGACTGGATATCATACTTTGAAGAATACGGAAATACCGGATCACGTAAAGCAGATCTGAAAAAACATATTTATGCTCAGGCAGTTAAAAAATTTAAAAACAGAGAGTTATCAAATTTGGAATTCTTTTATTTTGAAGTGAAACTCGAAAGAAAAAAGTATTTTAATCTTGTGGATAAAAAAATTCTGACCGGTAATTCAAAGCTTCATGAAATATTCACTAAATTTTTTGAGACAGATCTTTTGGTTAATATTATTGATGTCACAGAATTGTTTTATAAAATAAGAACTAAGAAAATAAAACCTAAAAGAAGAATTAAAAAATAGTTGTTTCCGCAGAGTCTCGTGCTTTTCGGACTCTGCGGAGATAGCTCGATGGGAAGCTTTGTAAAATAAACTTTGATCAGAAAAAAATATTTCAATATTAAGTTTCGATTCCATATACGCAGAGTCCGAAAAGCACGTGAGTCTGAGTAGATGGAAAAATTTTTCTTTAATATTTCTTTCGGCAACAACCCCTTTCGCTCCCCCTTTTTTAAGGGTGAATAACTTTTAGATTATTCTGAATCGTGCCTTTTGAAATTTAGAATTTTCCGGTTATTTAAAGTCCGAAAAGCACGTGACTCTGCTTAGACTAAATTTTATTAATTTTAAACTTTGAGTCTTGGTGTCTTGGACTCTTTGTGGCATATCCTTCTAATCCTTAAATCCGTCTAAATCAGAAGTTATTTTTTCGTACAACTCATCTGCAATTAATTTATGATACTCTTCTGTGGCGTGCTTTCCGTCTTCACTGAAATATCTAACATCTCCAACTTTATGCTCTACAAATCCATTGATGTAATCAATATTTAATTTTTTTAATTCTTTTGAAATATACTTTTCAAACTTTGACGAAATAAATGTTTCAGAAAGAAATTCAATCCTTTTTGGAGGACCAAGAATAATTAATTTTATTTTATTATTATTGCAGAAATTTATCAATTGTTTTACCATTTCGAAATATTTTTTTGAAGCTGATCTGAAGTTACCTGCAGCCCATCCGGATAAGTAATTGGCATTTATAAAAAAACTCTTTATAAATGTATTTGATTTCCTGTGGGGATTATTGTGTCTTACTAAGTTCATCAGGTCAAATTTTTCCGGATTTGAATTCGAAACAAATGGAAGATTTAAAGACCATCGTTTTCTGAATTCATTATCCTGATATTTATAAATAAATTTAATTAGTCTAAGTAGCGGTTCATGCCTGATATGAAATACAACGTAATCCATTGATTGATTTGCTTGATGCTTCTTGATCTTCTCAAAACATTTCTTAAATCTCTCATATCTGATAATATCAATATTCAGATTGATCCCATTATTTTCTTCAAGTTTTTCTTTTAACAAAAAATGAAATGAATCCTCAGGAAAAATATTATATTGCACAGGAAAGCATCCTCCAACAAATAATAAATTCACCAATTGTTTTGTTGATTTTTCCAGATGAAATTTGGCACATTCATATTCATGAGGTGAAAGAATTTCATTATCATTGATCAATGAAAAAGCCATTCCGCTATTTTCATTTTCGAAAGTTTGAATAATGTTTTTCAAATCCTGATCATTATATCTGTAGCTGTGTCTGTTTCGGGCAATGCTTTCGACTTCAGTGCTTTCAGAACTTTGAAATTCATTACAACAATTTGTCTGCGCTGAATTCATTGTTGCTTGTCCGAATTCACCTTTTGAAATTGTAAAAAGATATTTCAGCATTGAGTTAAAAAAGCTCAGATCATTCAGCTTTGTATATGGTGAATTGATAAAAATAACATTATGCTGCCTGGCGATCTCAATCATATTTATAACCCACTTCCAGTACTCAATACTGTTTTGATGAAAGAACGGTAAAGCTTTTATATCCAGATTATAATCATAATGTCCGAAGAAAAATTTTTTGATCTGCGGAGAAGCTTCAAGAATTTCATTAAGATTATTTAATCCTTCTTTTGATTCAATGACGGGAATGATCTCGCTGAATTTTAAATTATTTTTTATAAGATTATCTATTGTAATTTCGATATCCGAAACCGAATCAACTTTTGGAATGATTATATAACTAATATTTGCAATTTGATTAAGTGCAGTAATATCATTGATTTGTTCAGGGGAATCTGATGAATTAATTCTTACTGCGGTTTTTGTTTCTATAATTTTATCTTCCCACCCGGAAAGCAATTCAGCAAGAATTTTTCTTTTTTCTTCTTTTAGATTTCCATTGTTTTCTTTATTGATCCAGCAATTGACACTGTCTTCAAGATCAAAACAAATTACGGTTTTTTCTTTTGAATATTTTAAAAAGTGTTCTGATGTAGTTTTAGAATTATACTTCGTAAAATAAAATGCAAGAGGATAATTATGTCGGAAATTATTTTGTACATTTTTCAATTGATGCTCCTTATAAAATATTACAGCAAATATAATCAAAGACTATTTAAATAAAAATACTCCCACAATACTTCCATTACTATAGTTTCCGCAGTTTCCGAACACAATTAATTTTATGCCTCAAAGTCTCGAAGGCTCAAAGGAGTTTAATCTATTGTTTTAATCTTTGAGTCTTTGAGACTCGAGGCAACTTTAAATTTTGAATCAAGATACCGGATAAAGTAAGTAGAGAAACATATTATATTTAATTATTTTACGAAACCAATTTTATAAATTAAAATATTTAATATGGAAAAATTTGAAAAGATAATACTGCTCGGAAGACCTGCATCAGGTAAGTCGGAAGTTATTAATTATATTAAAAACATGAACCCTGATGATCGACTCAATAGGTTTCATCTTGGGAATATAAAAGAGCTCGACGACTTTCCGATGCTCTGGACATGGTTTGAGGAAGATGCTATACTAGCAAAGAAATTCGGCAAACCGAGGATTCATACTGACGATGAAGGTTATTTCATTGAACAATATCTATGGAATCTTTTGATAGAGAGAATTTCCATGGATTATTCCAAACTTATTCGAGATGACAAAGATTTTCATGATCACAGTACAGCTCTTGTGGAATTTTCCAGAGGCAGTGAACATGGCGGATATAAAGATGCATTTAATCATTTGTCAAAAGAAATACTTGAGAAAGCTGCATTGGTTTATATTAATGTTCCTTATGAAGAGTCATTAAGAAAAAACAGAAAAAGATTTAATCCAAATAAACCTGACAGCATTCTTGAGCACGGACTTCCTGATGATAAGCTTGAGAAGATGTATAAGGTTGTTGACTGGGAGGAAGTATCAGCCGATTCACCTACTCACATTAATATAAATGGAATTAGTGTACCGTATGTAGTCTTTGAAAATATGCCGTCAAAAACAGATGATCCTCAGACACTTGGACCTGAACTTGATGAAGTGTTTTCGAGATTGTGGAAATTGTATAAAAGTTGATCTGTAAAAGTATGTAATTGAAATAAAAAAACCTCAGTAGATAATTTCCACTGAGGTTTTTTTTTATATAAAATTAAGGTGTTATATGATTTATAGAGGAAAACAGTAAAATAAATATTTTTTTTTCACAAATTTTGTCATTCCCGCATGCTCCTAGCGGGAATCTAATCATCACGAAAACTCAATTGATATTTCTGATCTTTCCATTTAATCTTATTGAAAATCATTAATAATTCCATTATTTATAGTGCCCTTTTTCTCACTTACGATTATATGTTTACAATAAATTCTCATATCTTTTTATATATACTTTCTGACTGGATTCCCGCTAGGAACATGCGGGAATGACATGGAAAAAAGTTAAATTGATGCTAAATATGGATTTGATATATTAAAAAAAATTCACAATAAATCATATAGCACTATATTAATGAATATTATTCAACTTTTTTCTTCCCTTTTTCTCTCATTTTAATATTAAGCATTTCCACTATGAATGAGAATGCCATCGCAAAGTAAACATAGCCTTTCGGAACTTCAACATGGAATCCTTCTACCAGCAATAACAATCCAATCATAAGAAGGAATGATAGTGCAAGCATTTTAATTGTAGGATGTTTGTGAATAAAATCACTGACCGACTTTGCAAATATAATCATAATGATCATAGAAATTACTATTGCAATTACCATGATTGAAATTTCATTGACAAGTCCAACAGCGGTAATGACTGAATCTAATGAGAATACAAGATCGATAAGAATTATCTGAACTATGATATTCCAGAAATTCTCTTTTACTTTTGATTTAAATTCCTCTTCCTCACCTTCGATCTTATTATGAATTTCAAGTGTACTTTTTACAAGAAGAAATAAACCTCCTGCAATTAATATCAGATCTCTGCCTGAAAATTCAAAATTAAATAAAGTGATCAGCGGATAAACCAAACCGGCTATCCAAGAAATGGTAAGCAATAATCCGATCCTGAAGATCAATGCAAGTAAAAGCCCTGTAGTTCTTGCCTTTCCCTGAGTCTCTTCAGGAAGTCTACCTGTTATGATGGAAATGAAAATTATATTGTCTATACCAAGAACAATCTCCAGGAAAGTAAGAGTAAGTAAACTTATGTATGTATCAGGTTGTGAAAATAATTCTAACAAACAGATTAAATTTAAATTAAAAAATATTGTAATGAATCTTCAGTTATTTAAACCTGAAGTCAAATAGTGATTTAATGCAAAAAAATACTTCAGCTAAATTTCGATAGGTTATTTATTTAAAGAAACTTAGACTGAATTAAGAATAGTTTATTTAAGAATCTTCAGCTCTTTCTTTTTCATAGTCACCAATTATTTTCGTTTCCACATCTTTTGGTACATCTTCATAATGCGAGAACTTTCTGTCATAATAACCTCTACCCTGAGTAAGAGATCTGAGTTTTGTAGAATAATCATTCATTTCTGACAATGGCATTTGACAAGTGATCTTCTGCAATTTTCCGAATACATCCATTCCATGAATCCGACCTCTTCTTGAAGAAATATCACCCGAAACTGCGCCCATGAATTCTTCAGGGAATACAACCTCAACATCATAGATCGGCTCTAGTATGACTGGATGAGCTTCTTTAAATCCTTTTTTGAATGCCTGAGCTGCAGCGATTTTAAAGGAAATTTCATCAGAGTCAACATTATGATAGGAGCCGTCAAACAAAGTTACTTTCACATCTATCACTTTACAGCCGATCAAAACTCCATTATTTAGAACTTCGATCAGACCTTTCTCCACAGCCGGTACAAATCTGCCGGGCACTACACCACCGACAATTGCATTTACAAATTCAAATCCTGTTCCTCTCTCCTGAGGTTCGATCTTCAGATGGACATGACCAAATTGTCCCCTGCCGCCTGACTGCTTTTTATGTTTAAATTCAGAATCAGAGATTGTGGATCTGATAGTTTCTCTGTATGGAATCTTTGGTTCAGATACTTCCACTTCGAGACTGTATTTACTTTTCATCCTGTTCAATACAGTATTTAAATGAATTTCACCCTGACCGCTGATAAGTGTCTGAGCAGTTTCAGAATTATAATGAACTATGAAAGTAGGATCTTCTTCATGAAGAGAATGTAGAGAAGTAGCAATTTTATCTTCATCACCTTTATTCTTAGCTTCGATTGCCAGAGTCATATTAGGTTTTGGAAAATTAATTTCAGGAAGTACAACAGGATAATTTTTTGAACTTAATGTATTATTTGTATGCGAATCTTTTAACTTTACTACACCTGCAATATCACCGCATACTACTTCGCCCATTTCCTGTCTGTCTTTTCCGTTCATTGCATAAAGCTGAGAAAGTCTTTCACTCTTACCATTCGCTTCATTTATCATATCAAGACCGGGAGCTACTTTACCTGAATAAACCCTAAAGAAAGACAACTCACCAATATTTTTTTCTGATACAGTTTTAAAAATAAAAATAGTAGGTTCACCTTCAACCTTTGGAGGTATTTCAATTGGATCTTCACTGTTTGGTCTGTGTCCGATCTCTGCAGGTTTATCCATCGGAGATTCAGTAAAGTTTGAAATAAAATCAAGAATGTCTCTCGTACCAATATTTTTAGAAGCACTCATACAAAATACAGGAAAAAGTTTTCTCTCTCTCATGCCTTTTAATAGACCAAAGTCAATTTCATCATCAGTAAGATTTGCGCCTTCTTCAAAAAATTTGTTCAGTAATTCTTCATCCTCCTCAGCTATACATTCGACTAATTTCTGATGATAAATGTTAGCTTTTTCTTTTAATGCTTCAGGTATATCTTCTTCAGTATATTCACCTTTACCGTCATTTTTAAATCTCAATACCTTCATTCTAATAACATCCACGACTGCATCAAAACCCGCACCTTCATTGACAGGGAACTGAACCACGGCAACTCTTGATCCAAAACTTTCCTTTATATTTTCTACAGTCAGTTTATAATTTGCATTTTCTGTATCAAGTTTATTAATAAGGAAAATGACATTATTCTCAAATTCATTTGTCATCATAAAAGATGATTCGGTACCAACTTCAATTCCTTTGAAAGCATCCACCATAATAATTGCAGTATCAGCAACGTATAATGCAGCTCTTACTTCACCTACAAAATCCATAAATCCGGGAGTATCAATTATATTGATCTTAATTTCTTCACCTTTAGAATTTTTCCATTTTGTATTAGTCAGAGATGAATTGATCGACATCATTTTTTCAATTTCATCTTTGTGATAATCACTTACTGTATTCCCGTCCTCGACCTTTCCGAATCTGTTGATGATTCCTGAGGCATAAAGAATACCTTCTGTAAAAGTGGTCTTACCGCAACCGCCATGACCGGTGATCGCTATGTTTCTAATGTTTTCAGATTTTACGGACATACGTTTTATATCTCCTTATTTAAGTTATTTAATAAATTTATTTTTTATTTTAAATTTTCATTTTTAATTTCATTTTGTCCTGTCCCAAGCTTAATAAAATCATTAGTAAGTTTTATCTGACTTATATCAGAAACGTCTATGCCATTTTCCAAAAGTACACTCAAAGTATTTTCGATAACATTACTTTTAGTCTCAAGCAGTGATTTAGATAATGTCTTTGTATTAAGCCAGTAGTAACATTTTACGACTACATTAGAAGTAAGCATATCTACCATAATAAATGAAGCCGGATCTTTCAGTATATCTTCATTTGATGAAAACTCATCCATCAGAATTTTTCTTACTTTATCCAAATCAATTCCAAAGTCAAGCTGCAGTGTAAAATCAAATCTCCTCACAGTATCCATGGAAAAATTTATCAGAGGATTATTTAGTATCATTGAATTCGGAATAAAAATATCATTACCGTCTGAAGTTTTAATATTGGTAGTTCTAAGACCTACAGTTGTTATATTTCCGGAATAATCTGAAGTCTCTATAAAGTCTCCGACATCAAAGGGTTTTTGAAATGCAAGTATAATACCTGATACAAAATTCTCACCGATATTTTTAAATGCAAATCCGATCACAACAGCAGAGAGACCTGCTCCTGTAGCAATTCCGCCGGCGAAGCTTCCAAGCCCAAGAATATTCAAAGCTATTACAAATCCGCTGATGATGTATGTCCATTTCAATAATCTGAAAATAATGTCATACAGAAATTTATCATTTGCAATCTTAGTGATTTTTTTGAGAAAGAATTTGATTACCTTTTTATTTGATAAGATAAAGAACATAAAAACAATAATTGACAATGCTAATTTAGGAAGCATTTTTAGGATCTGATGCAGATATTCATCAACTGCTAATAATAATTCATTTACCATATTAATATATGACTTTTTTTATTGTGTGAAAAAATTCGAATAAATAGAATTTTAAAATAATACACAGAATAATAAGTTTAAAGTTACTTTATACAGATATACACTTTTATTATATTGCACAATCAATAATTAAAAGTAAATAGCTTTGCCTAAAACTCTTCCTATCACAACTTTAGGTATGGAAATATTAAGAAAAAAAACCACACCTGTAAAAAAGATCGACGCTGAATTTATTAAGTTGATTCAGGACATGTTTTATACAATGGATAAAGCCACAGGAGTTGGTCTTGCTGCACCTCAGATCAATGTTAATAAATCTGTTGCTGTGATTGATATTTCTTATTTAGATGATTTTAAAGATTTCAAACCGATGACTTTGATTAATCCTGAAATTATATCCGGTTCAGGATCTTCAGTCGAAGAAGAAGGTTGCCTTAGCATTCCGAATGTAAAAGCCGAAGTCGAAAGATTTCAAAAAATTGTTCTTAGGTATATGGATTATGATCTGAATGAGATCGAAACGGAAATGAAAGGATTTCCTGCACGCGTAGTACAGCATGAGATTGATCATCTTAACGGAATACTTTTTATTGATCATCTGTCAAAGGAAAAGCTTAAAGAATTAAAAAAAGATCTCACTCTTGTCAGAAAAGGAAAGATGGAAATTGATTATGATATACTGGTTAATAGTAAATAATTTTTTTAATAATTGAAAAAATGCGGATAATATTTATGGGTACGCCTGAGTTTGCAGTTCCAGCTTTGTCTGCTATTTTTAAAAGCGGACATGAACTGCTTAGTGTAGTTACAATTCCTGACAGAAAAAAAGGAAGAGGACAGAATGTTAGTTTTTCGGATGTGAAAAAATTTGCAATGGCAAAGAGGATTGACTTTTTGCAGCCGGATGATCTTTCGGATAAAGTATTTATTGAAAAGTTAAGATCTCTTATGCCTGACCTGATTGTTGTAGTTGCATTTAAGATACTTCCTGAAATAATTTTTGACATACCTGTACATGGAATATTTAATCTGCATGCATCGCTGCTGCCGAAATACAGAGGCGCAGCTCCCATAAACAGAGCCATTATGAACGGTGAACCTGAAACAGGCGTCACAACATTTTTCCTTGAAAATAAAGTTGACACAGGGAATGTGATCCTTCAGCAAAAAATCCCTATACTGCCTGAAGATAATGCAGGTACACTTCATGATAAATTATCAGAACTAGGTGCAGAGGTTGTAATGAAGACAATAGATCTTATTGACAAATCCGAAAAGAATATTCCTTCCGTAAAAAAACAAAATGATTCACTTTCCTCAAAAGCTCCTAAAATATTTAAAGAAGACTGTCTTTTAAGCTGGGATGATCTGGCAGTAAAAATTCACAATAAGATCAGAGGACTTTCTCCATACCCTGCCGCATACACACGGATGATAGATAAAAATATAAAAATTCTAAAAAGCAGACTTACGGACATGAAATCTGAATCTGAACCAGGTGTGATAACAATTTCTGATAATAAACTTTTAGTAAGTACAAAAGATAATTTACTTGAAATAGTAGATCTTCAGCCTGAAGGTAAAAATAAAATGTCAGCAAGGGATTTTATAAACGGATTAAAAATAAAATGATACATCCATCAAAATCGTTTTAATTTTAAAATCAAATTTTAAATCACTCGTAACTTGTAACTCGTAACTGATAACTGTTTTTTATAGTCTCCGCAGAGTCTCTTGCTCTTCGGACTCTCCGAAAACGGAAATTGTACTATAGTCTCCGCAGAGTCTCGTGCTCTTCGGACTCTGCGGAATCGAAAAAATCTTAGAATTTTATTTCAGCAGCAACATTCTCTTCACTTCTGAAAATTCACCTGCTGCTAACTTATAAAAATAAACTCCACTCGCAAGACCACTTCCGTCGAAGTCAACTGAATAAGTTCCGGCATTCTGCTTTTCATTTACAAGCGTACTCACTTCATTCCCAAGAACATCAAATACTTTCAGCAAAGCATTACCCGTAACTCGTAACTCATAATTGATAACTGTCTTAGGGTTGAATGGATTTGGATAATTTTGATAAAGATGAAATTTTTCAGGAATGGAATTTCCAATCTGAGTTATTCCGACGCCGCCGTTAGTTGAATGCAAAACACACCCTTGTGAATTTAAACTGCCACCGCATAGATACCAGTTATTTTCATTCAATAGTTCACTGCCAACTATAAAATTACTTTGATTGATGAATTGATTATTTATCCAGGTCAGACCATAGTCTGTAGTTTTTGATGTGAAAACTGATGATGCGGTAGTATCAAATATGTTTCCATAAATAATTCCCGTTCCTGATTCAGGCAAAAAATCAATTCCGCTTTGGGAAATATTGTTTAATTGTAATGGAAGTAAAGTCCAGTTATTTCCTGCATCTGTAGTTTTATATACAAAAGAACTGTCGACAAAAGGTTCAGTGCTTCCAGTCACAAATCCTGTATTTGAGTTCGGAAAATTTATATTACTTAATGAAGATGTATTGGAAAATCTCTGAAGTGTCCAAGAAGTACCTGAATTTGTAGTTTTAATAATTATTCCATTTATAGCATCACCATATCTTTTATATCCTGTTGCATATCCGGTATTATCATTTAGAAAAAAAATATAACGGAGATAACTTATTGTATCTGTTGGCATTGTTAACTTAATCCAATTGTTTCCACCATCAGTTGTTTTAAGTACACCATCATCAACACCTCCAAAGACATGATACGAAGCTGTTACGAACCCGGTATTTGAATTTATAAAAGACAATCCATTCAGGTAAAAAACATCCGGCGGAAGATTCCCATAAGCATTCCAGCTTTGACCTGCATCCGTAGTTTTATAAAATAGACCTTTGTAATTTTCACCTGCATTTGAAAAGTTTGTATTTGCTGAATTATTTAATAGCTGACCGTTCTTTGAAAAGTTGTCATTTATATTTTTTAAATGCTGACTGTTACCGGGATTATTTAAAGTATTATATGCTCCGGCACAATATCCGGTTGTTGAATTTACAAACTGGATTGATGCAAGAACTCTGGATGAATCCGGAACCTGAGACGGTAACCACACATTCCCTCCATTTGAAGTATATACAGCTCTTCCATAAACATCACTTAAAAATATATTTCCGCATCCCGAACCGTTTTGCAAATCCCCAAAATCCATACTGATAATCACACCAATATTATTTGGAACATTTTGGTAAATCCATTGCGATTTTAAAATATTGTTGAAACAGAAAAAAGTTGTTACAAATATTACAGCAGCCAATAATGTTTTCATAATTTTTTTATTTTTTTTAATTTTTATTTTAATAGGATCATCCTCTTTGTTTCAATAAAATCACCTGCCTCTAATTTATAAAAATAAACCCCGCTTGGTAAATTACTTCCATCAAACTCTACAGAATAGCTCCCGGCATTCTGCTTCTCATTTACCAACTCATCGACTTCATTCCCAAGAACATCAAATATTTTCAGACTAACCAAATCACTCGTAACTTGTAACTCGTAATTTATAATTGTATTCGGATTAAAGGGATTAGGATAATTTTGATGAAGCTTAAACGTTTCCGGAACTTCAGATGAGATCTGATTTATGCCGACAGTACCTCTTGAATATTTATAAACTCTGTCCCCTACTGCATATCCGAGTGTATCACTAAAAAATCTGAACCTGTTTACATTTTCTCCCCAGCCGGCAAGATGCCAGTTTGTTCCACCGTTAGTAGTTTCATAAGTCGGACCAGTCCATCCGCCGATCCAGCCTGTGTTGTCATTTATAAATCCGATTCCTTCTTCATCATAAACTCTGAACGGCATCTCAGTCCAGTTCAGACCACCGTTACTTGTTTTTAAATAATATGAAAAGCCTTGTCCCCTTTCTATACTTATGACTCCTTTTAATGGAGTATAAAAACAGATCTTCCAACACCATTCACCAATACGATTGGTTTTATGTACTGTCGTCCAGGTAATGCCGCCGTTGGTTGTCCTAAGTACGACAGCTACGCCATTATAATAAGCTGAAGTATTATATCCTCCGACTATCAATCCGGTATCAGCATTCCAGAAATATGTATCTATTAAAGTTCTGGCTTTTGAAGTATCATTAAATATATTAATCCAAGAAATTCCTTTATCTGTAGTCTTAAAAGCCCGGGCGTCGTTAAAATATCTGCCGCATGCAACTGCTTCATTTTCATTGATAATAGAAATTCCGCAGATTCCTTTTGGTTTTGGATCTGCAATATTAGTGATCTGAATCCAGTTTGCTCCATTGTTAGTAGTTCGGTAAAGTGGTCTGGCAGAATCAAGCGTTCCGATCAATCCATTCTGAGAATTAAAAAATCCGACGCTTCTGTTCAAAGGAATATTTTGTGACAATGTCCAGTTCTGTCCGGCATTCGTAGTTCTGAAAACCCTGCCGTCATAATGCACAATCCATCCTGTATTTTCATTTATAAAATACATGTCCTCAAATCTCGATGTTGAAGAAGGAGAATTTGGCAATGCTTTCCATTGAAGTGTTTGGGAATGTGTTATATCTGAACATATACTGAAAATTATTAATGTCAGTATTAAAATATTTTTATTCATAATTTATTCTACCAAAAGTATTCATTATTGCTGATTATTTTCAACCTTCCCAAGCTGTCAGTCTTTCCGAAAACAAAATTAATAAGTTTGCTTTCAAATCTCGAAGGCTCAAATAAATCAAAATTTAATCTCTTAAACTTAGAGCCTTTGAGGCTTTGAGGCATTTTCATTCAAGCTATTAAGCTTGTGAAGGAATGAATAATTTTTATGTTATTTTATTTTAAAATAATCATACGCTTTGTATCAACAAATTCACCTGCTTCAATTTTATAAAAATAGATACCGCTTGCAAAATTGTCTGCTCTGAATTCAGATTCATAACTGCCCGGTGACAACTGCTGATTTACTAATACAGATACTTCTCTTCCTATCGCATCATAAATTGTCAACATTACATTTTGTGTTTTACCTGCTATGTCAAATTTTATTTTTGTAGAAGGATTAAATGGATTTGGATAATTCTGATTCAGAGAATATTTTTCAGGTAATGCTGAATTAATATTTGTAATACCGACTACTCCATTAGGTCCTCCGTCGAAGCATATCACTTTACCTGATCTGCTGCCGCCGATAAATTCGGAACTGGTGTTTCCATCAATACTTTTTATTGAGGCAACTTGTTCGACAGTATTTGTAGTAGCAGAACCAAAGCTGTAAGTAAAAATAATTTGTCCGCTGTCACCTCTGACTACATAGATATTACTGTTTTGTGTACCGGCTGCAATTTCACGGATACCGTCACCTGTAAGATCTGAAAGTTCTGCAACACTGTGAATATAATTATTATCAAGTCCTGTATTCCATAGAACACCTGCAGTCCTTGAATCCACTCTGTAAAGTGTCTGCGGTCCTGAAAATGTAATATCATTAAATCCATTATTATCAATATCACCTAATGTTCTGATGTTACCGTCAATACTCTGACCGAAATCATTTGACCAGATCTGCGCACCGTTATTTCCTGAGATCATTTTTATCGATCCGCTGAATCCAAAGAATGCTGCTATATCAGTGACTCCGTCAGCATTAAGATCCTGCATCTGCTTGAGATTCCAAACTGTACTTGAAACTGTAGTTGACCAGGTAAAGCCTCCAGTATTCGAGAATCCGTTTACGCCATAAGGTCCGCCATTGCTGCTGAAATCGATCGCACCTCCAACACTCGTTGGAGTAATGCTGTGTGTAAATTCTCCACCCTGCACTGCATAAAAAATTGCAGAGCCGTTCACTGCATTCAGACAAATGGCAGCATGACGACCGTTACCTTTACCTTCTCCTGTAGCAGCGACGAGCACATCATTTATCCCGTCATTATTATAATCTTTGGAAACATTCATTCCATTAATATCTCCGTCTGATGTGATAAGTGAATCACCATAACTCCATAATAGCTTTCCTGTTCTGCCTGATAGTGCAAATACAAGTTCATTGTTTCCGCCAGTACCGATCACGACATCCTGAATACCGTCACCGTTAATATCATTCATGATCTGCATTCCGTCTTCATAAACCACTGAACCGGATACGTTACTGCTTTTACGAGTATTGAATTTCCATAGAATGTCATCAGTCACTGAAGAATTTCCGTTATAACATATCGTCCAGTAATTATCAGTTGATATCATAACATCATTTATTCCGTCGCTGTTCACATCAGAAATTTCCTTCATTGACATCACTTTCAGATTATTGGAAGTTGTATTCGGGTTATTTGGAATTATACCCTGCCACTCAATATCTCCCAATACTACCGGTGAAACTTGTCCAATACCTGTTACAGGAATTCTTAATACCGAACTGTTTACAGCATTGGAATTAAATTTTGCAGTGTCATTAAATGATGTAGCACTGTTAGGATTGAACCATATCCGCATCGGCAAAGTCTTCTGAGTATCTATTACTATCGGAAAAGTAACTCCGATTGTATCAAGTCTGAATCGCTGTGAATTAAATGTTACAGAATTAATTATCAGCGGTTCGCTTCCCTGATTTGTAATATCTAAATATCCGCCGCTCAGACAATTGACCCTTCTCGAAGAATAATTAAGTGTTGATACTGATGAACCAATGTAACTTCCGTTGAATACACCTTTGCCAAACAGGTTAACAGTTTTTTCAGGAGTCACTGCATCATTACTTACAATCTTTAACTGACCAGTTACATTGCCAAACGCAATTGGAGAAAATTTAAGAATGTAATTTTTTACCTGTGCCGGATTGATAGTATCAGGAGTATTATTTGGATTAATTGTAAATACATTATTAGTATTATTGTAAGCAGAAATGATCAGCTTACTTGTACCGGTATTTGTAATTGTAAATGCTCTATCATTGGCAGTTCCCACAATTGTATTTCCAAAATCGAGAGAATTTACACTGGTAGTTATCTGCGGATTTCCTGCACCTGTTATAGAATATTTATATAGAGTTCTGTATAGAGAAATAGTACCACCGATCCTGTCACCTATGAGCCAGAGAAACTGACCGTCCCAGTGAAGTCCTCTTGGATTTCCATTACCGTCAGGATCAGGTGCAGCAAATGAAAACAATGTGTCTCTCTGCGAAAGACTGTATGCATAAATTCTTTCCTGATCGACAAACGGAGTAGTGTGAAAATAATCGTTAACATAAAATACTGTGTCGCCTTTTACAGCAATTCCATGAACCTGCCTTCCAAGTAACGGAATAGTATCAGTGATCAGTCTTGTAGTCAGATCTATTTTGTATGCATATGCGAAAGGATAAACTGTAAAGTCAGGCGAATAAATAGTAAACCAGAGACCGCCATTATCAAGAGCAATATCTCCAACTCCGCCTGATGCTCCACCGATTAAAGCCGGCAGTAGAATTGAATCTATTGGAACTCCGGCAGTATTCACTTTATAAAGTCTTGCTCCTGCAGTTCTGAAATCTTCAGCGACCCAGTAACCGGTTCCATCCCATTCAAGTCCGTGATTAAAATCATAAGGCAAAGTGAGACTGTCTGTAATTAATCCTGTAGTTGTTACTTTATAGATACTACCGTTATTATCAGTTGCGATCCGTAATGTATCTCCAATTTTTGTAATCCCCCAAAATGAATTATACTGTGAATAAGAAGGGAATGGATATGTTGCAACGACTGTCTGTGAATTAGCAGCCGGTACTGATAGTAAGATAAAAAATAAAAGTAATAATAATTTTTTCATAATTTATAAATTTTAAAATTTTGTTTTATTTGTTTAATATTCTTCTGAAAGTAGTTTACAGGTGAAGAGATTGTTTTAATTGTCTTTAAATTATGTTAAATAATTTTTTTATGAAAAGCATTTTTTTAAGAAAAAACTAAACTATGGAATTGCTATTATGTTAAGGGCGAAGTATTGTCTCTATCAGCAAACCCCACCCAACCTCCCCTTTGAAAAAAAGGGGAGGAGATTTTCCTCAGATGGAATCATCGGAGGACTTCCAAGATTCAAATGATCGCAACTCAAGGGGTTCTCCAAAAATCATTAAAGTATCTGGAGCGAATATAAATTTTTTGCTCTACTCCCCCTCCTTGTTTTTCAAAGGAGGAGGCCGGGGAGAGGTTAAGCAAAACGATATTGACAAAACTCAAACAACTCTTCTCACACCTTCCTAAATTGAAACTTAACATCATTTTATAATTTATAGATACTTCCGAAAAGTGATTCACTAAAACGATTCCCAAAATAAAAAAAATACATTCTGAATATTTATAAAATTTTTAAAAAATTATATTACACCAATAAATTTTCAAATGAAATTCATTCTCATATTAGTAATAACTTTATTTTCCATAAATATATCCTCACAGGAAAATATCAGATCTATTCTCGATCTTACTTTATCTTACAGAGGACTGGATAATAATGACATTACTATTCCCATAAATTTTGACAAAGAAAAATCTCCAACCAACAATTCAAAACTATTGCTTCCTGCAGTTAAAGAACTTATGCAAACTCCAATGAATTCTTTTGAATTTGCCGGTAAGATCAGCAGTCTAAGTAATTTAGAAATAGATGTACTATTTAAAAATCTTATTGAAATAAAAATAGGTAGTCAATCTTCAGCTAAGTACAATGATGGAAATATTAAATTGACTTCACCTGAAGATCTTTTTAACTCTTTGGTTAAATTTTGTAAATTGAAAAAGGATCAGAGTCTTAAAACTGCAAATAAATTTTCAAAAGAGGAACGGGATTTTCTATCAAAAAATCTTTTCTCCCTGATCTCTGACGGTGAGTCAGAAGATGAGGGAAATACAAATTCTGATATTTTCAAATTCAATCAGGCAAGAGATTCATCCATAACTGTTTCTAAAAGAACTATGGATATACTTTCCGAAAAATATTCCGATGAAGTTTTAGATAATTCTGTTAGTGATTTTAAATTTTGTTATTCTCTCTTCTTAGTTATTCAAAAAAGTATATCCGATTTTAATAGTGTCGAAACGGAATTTTTAAATAATAAAAATGTGAATGGTGATTTACTTTTTTATTATGATGAAAATAATATTCGTATTGCAATCGGAGGCAAGGGAAACAATCATTACTACGGACATTTTGATCTGATCATAGATCTGGGAGGTGATGATACTTATGATATGTTTAAGTCTGATAAAAAAAATTTATTCAATGAAAATTTTTCATGCATTATAGATCTGTCAGGTACAGATCTTTATTATTCAAAAGAAAATTTCACATTAGCAGGGTCGGCTTTTTCCAATAGTTTTATTTTTGATAATGAAGGAGATGATACATACCGCGGGAAAAATGTCTCTCTCGGATCGGCGATATTCGGTGCGGGAATTTTGTGTGACTTTAGCGGGAATGATATTTATCAGGGAGATAAATTTTCAATTGGTGCGGGTTCATTCGGATATGGAATTTTATTTGATGTAAATGGCAATGATGTTTACACAGCAAATTCTTATTCACAGGGATTCGGAATGACAGAAGGAATCGGTGTGATCTCTGATCAGAAAGGAAATGATTCCTACCTAATTGACGCTCGCTCTCTTGATATAGGCAGATATGAAGATCATTATGTTTCGATGAGCCAGGGTTATGGACTCGGTCTGCGTCCTTATTATGCAGGCGGGATTGGTTTGATAATTGAAGGTGAAGGAAATGATATTTATAATACAGATATTTTCGGACAGGGCGGAGCTTACTGGTACGGGCTTGGATGTATCTCAGATAATTTGGGAAATGATAAATATAATTCATATCAGTATGCGCAGGGTGCAGGTATTCATCTGGCTGTTGGAATTTTGAATGATAAAAACGGATGGGATTTTTATTCTTCTAATGGTGTCTCGCAGGGATGCGGTCATGATTATGGAGTTGGATTTCTTTATGATGAGAATGGGAATGATAATTATTCGGCTTTCTCTCTTTCACAAGGTGCTGGAAATGCAAACGGGATCGGAATTTTTATTGATGAGAAAGGTCGTGACGGATATCTGAATAAAGAGCCTGGTAATTCCAGAGGTTATGGAAATTCAAGAAGAGAATTTGGCAGTCTTGGAATTTTCCTTGATGCATCGGGTGATGATTTTTATTCGGAAATGTCAGACAGTTTAATTTCAAATACTTCCATGTGGGGCGTGATGTTGGATTATTATTTAAAAGAAGAAAATTATACTCCGAGCGGAAGTAATTATAAAGTTGTATTAGATTCGATAAAAAAATATTCAATTGAAGAATATTTTATTATGGCAAAAACCATCGAGCCGAGATTTTCGTTGTGGCAGGAATTTGGATTCAGACATCTTGTAAATGACAGCGATCAGACTTCTAAGTATATCTTAAAATATCTGGATACAGATGATCACAGGTCAGGACTTGTATTAAGAAATCTTGCATTTAAGATCGGATATTCAATGGGAAATGTATTCAATGAAAAATTAAATTTATTTAACAATTCAAAACAGCCGCAGGAAATTTTTAATGAAAATGAAGTTGCATATATCTGTTACCTATTTGGTGAGACAGGGAATGCTTCAGGCAAAGATGAAATCCTCGGACTTACTTACAGCGATAATAACAGAATTAAAACAGTTGCCGTAAATGCACTCGGTAAAATAAAGTATGATACATCAGATGTTTCATTTAAAGATAAAGTAATAAACAGACTTTCAAAAATGGTAATGGAAATTAATAACAGTAAAATTTTAACAAAAGACCTGGCATATGCTTTTGGAAATTATAAAAGTGAGAATAATATACCGGCTTTGATTACACTTTTGAGCAGCGACTATTTTGGTGCAAGATTTATTGCAGCTAAAGAACTTACTTCTTACGGAGATGAATATTTTGAATATCTGAATGAATCTGATATTTCTGACCTTTCACAAAAGAGTACATCTTTTCACGCATTATTAAATTCCACTACAAATATATCCTTGAATAATTTTGAAGAGCTGATAAAAAATGTTTCATCAAAAGGAATTTTTTATGATGACGGGATACAGATTTATTTTATTGATATTGTAAATAAGAGAATTTCGAATACAAAAGATGAGCAGGTTAGCAAATGGCTGAGAGATCTAGCAGATAGTTTCCAAAAGAATTTTCCACTTAAAACTCAATAACTTTAAATTAAAATTTACAATAATGAAAAAACTATTTTTAAAATTATCTTTTGTAATATTTGCTGCTGTATTATTCAGCTCATGTGTGAACATAGATCAGCAGACTAAAATTAATAAAGACGGTTCGGGAAGCATTAGCCTGCATTACTGGACAGCGACTTCAAATTTATCTATGGGTGATGAACTTGGCGGATTCAGTTTTACTGAAGATCAGATAAAAAAGAAATTCACATCACTTAACAGTGATCTCACAGAAATTAAAATAGAAAAAATAGATTCTGATTCTACTACTCATGTAAGAGCAAAGATCAGTTTTAAAGATCTAAATAAACTGAACGAAGCAGAAGGATTTTCCAAAGTAAAAGCTGTTTGGGAAAAGACAAGCGACGGTTTTATATTTAATTATATTTTAAAGAAGGATAGTGTCGGTTCGGAAAAACTTGCTTCGGATGAATATAAGCTGTACTACAGTTTTGATTTTCCCGGTAAAGTATTACTTACAAACGGCAGTAATGATGAAGGCAATACAGTATTGTGGGAACATTCACTTTCCGATCTGAAGAACGATGTAGAAATGACAGCAGAGATAGAAGATAAGAGCGGTATCTGCGGAATGTTTGGAATTGAACTGCCTTTGGTTTTATTATTGGGTATGTGTGTTTTGTACAGGCGGAGGTGAGATGGTTTCAAAATATTTCTGTATTAGTTCTATCTCTTTTTCGCAACAACCTTTTTCATTCCCTCTTTTTTAAGGGGGAATTCACTTCCAAATTATAATGAATTGTGCTCTTCTTATTTGTAATTTGTAATTTGTAATTTGTAATTGCTCTTCTAAAAATTTGTCATTCCCCCGTGTTCCTCTTTCGTCATCCCCGAATGTTTTTGTCGGGGATCTAAACGAAACTTATCCATTTTGTCTGAACCGCTGATTTCGCTGATTAAAATGATTACATTGATTCTTACTTTCCATTTTAAAAATGAAA
>JBATSB010000226.1:0-27965 GCA_049293015.1 Ignavibacteria bacterium | reverse complement strand
TCAAACCTGACTTCATAATTACCCGAATTCTGTGACAAATCTACAAGAGATGCGACTTCTTTTCCAATAGAATTATATACTTTTAATGTGACATGACCGTTTACAGGAATAGAGTAACTGATCTTTGTTTCTGGGTTAAATGGGTTAGGATAATTTTGACTAAGCTCAAATTTATCAGGTGTAGAATTACTTATATTTGAAATGCCTACTGTACCGTCAACAATAGCAGTATAACATTCCATATTAAATCCACCTGCTCTTTCATCAGTCCAGACAGGAACGATCTTTCCTCCGTAATAATCAATATTTATATAATCCCCAAACCTTATATCTGAATTAGGCTGACTGGTTGGTGTCGGAACACTGCTTAAGGGAGTATTTGAAAAAGTAAGACCTCCATCAGTTGAAACTGCAAGAAAAGCTTCCACAATATTATTAGCAGTTGTATTCCTGGTATCATAAAAAATAACAGCAATATTTCCTGAATCACTCACAGCAATCCACGGCCAGCATTGCATCTTACCGTTGCTGACAGGATCGTTATTTACTCTGAGAGGAGATGACCAGTTAGCACCTTTATTAGTTGATCTAGTAAGAAAAATATCAGCATCACCATTCCTGCCATCGCACCATACTAAATATATATTCCCATTATTCACTCCTCCTGAAACATCAGTGTCAATGGAAGGGAAAGTAACTCCGCTCGAAGTGATTGGAATTACAGGTGTACTCCCCTGCTGAATCACTCTGTCCGTTCCAAATGATAATCCACCGTCAGTTGATTTGTCAAAATAAATATAATCTAAAGTGGCTGTCCCGCCGACCCATGTGACATAGATCTCGCCGTCAAGTCCAATTGCCAGATCAGAACCCTGCCCTTGACTTGAAGGATCAGCAATCGCTACTGCGTCAGACCAGTTTGCACCTGAGTTAGTTGACCGTGTTAACTTGATCCCTGAGTTGCCGCTGAATCTTGTCCAGCTAATATAAAGATTATTATAATAAGGACTTCCGGGTGTAAAATCTGTATCCATCCATTCCTTGTCTTCTGTTCCGTTATTTGCAACTAAAGTGGAGATAGGGAATGTTTGTCCTCCGTCTGTCGATTTATAAACAGCGAGCGCTAGATTCTGTCCAACTGTAATGACAGCGATATAAAAATTTCCTGCCGTATCGACTGCAACTACCGGGTCACTGTTTCGCGGAAATCCTGGAAAGACAGTCGAATCAAGTAACTGACTTACAGACCATGTAACTCCGCCGTCAGTGGAATAGCTGTAACCGACTCTTCTATTGGCGGGATTAACTCCCTGTCTGAAATCTCTCCAGGCAGCGACTACTCTGTTTGGATCTGTTTTACTTATTTTTACTGAAGTTTCATTTTGAGGAAAAGTGTCTCTTGAAATGTTATAATTTGTAAAAAGAACTGAATTATAAACCGGAATATAATCAGAAAATGACAATGTATTTTTTTTCTTATTCCAGAACATTTGTTCAACTTCATCATGCGGTTTTGAAAATCTTTCAGGTACCTGAGACTGTATATTTGCCGAAAGAAAAAATGACAGTATAAATAAAAAAATGTAAAAGTTTTTCATAATATCAAAATTAAATTATTGTAATTCTATTTTTTCATTTTCTTAAAACCTAATGCAATCAAACCTATTACAATTCCAAAAATTATACCGATAAAAGGACCGCTGAAAAGCAGTACATACTGAGGTTCCATTGCTGTTGGAATTTCCTTTAAACCATCTAAAGATCCCGGATTATTTTCTATTAGTTTATCAAAAAAAACTGCTTGAAAAACAGATACAATTATTCCCATAAACAAACCTAAAACAACTGATTGGGTTATTATCAGTTTGGTTGTATGTTTGGAAATTAAGTACCCTGAAATAACGGCGATAATCAGCCATGGGAAAAATTCAAAACCTGTTGGTAAAAGTCCGAAAACTGACAGCACTCCCATCAGGAGACCAAACAAAGATAATTTTAAAATTAAATTCCAGTTCATTAGTAAATTATTTATTTTTTAAAAAAAGTTTTTTATGTTATTTTATTTTTATCAATGAATCCAACGTATTCTTTGCTTTCATATCACCCGGATTTATTTCAATGATCCTGCTTAAACTACTCATGGCTTTAATAACTTCATTATTTTTCAGATACAATGTAACCAGACCGTTCAATGCATTCACATTATTTTTATCTATCTTTACAGCTTCGGAAAAATATTTTTCAGTCTGATCATTATCTTTAAGCTCTGCATAGCACATCGCAATATTATTATAAAATCCTGATTTAGAAGGAAGGTCTTTTGACAATTCGGCTAGTTTTTTAAGATCTGCAATTGCTTCTTTATATTTTTTTTCGTTAAAATATTGATAGGATCGTTGCTGAAGAAAACTTACCTCATATTTTCCATCATCTGTAACTTCGTTTTTAGAATCCGGATTTTTCAAACCCGCAAGCATAGATGCAGACTCTCTGTAGTCCGGAATAATAGTCTGAAGTTTCTCAAGCATCTGAATAGCTTCTTCATTTTTTCCCTGTATTTTGTAAATGGTTGCAAGCTGATAATACCCGTCTGGAGCTAATGAATCTATTAATACACCTCTCCTAATTCTCATCTCTGCTGAATCTAATTTACCCTCGATCATATACACAAGTCCCAGATTATGATGAGCGAGAACATTGTTATCTCTAATTTCTATAGCCCGCTTATATTTCTTTTTTGATTCGTCAAATTTTTTGTTATTGGAATAAATATTTCCTTCATTGACAAGAATAATTGAACCTTCATAACCAATAGCAGAAGAATATAATGTGTCATTTGTTTTCCAGTCCATGTTCCTTATATAAGTCATATATCCCAGAGAAATAATTATAATCAGTACGCCGACAATCAATATTCCAATATCTCTTTTATTACTTGCCAGCATCAAGAGATGAGTGATCAGGACTACAAGAGAAAATGATGTAAAATATAAAAACCTTTCAGCCATTAGATTCATGGTCGGAATGATGTTCATAACTGGCAGAAGGGAAACAAGAAAAAACAGAATGCAAAAAGAAATAATGCTGTCCCGCTTGTAAAAGAAGACAGTAAGACCAATTAATGCTATAACAAACAGCAGTGACAACAGAGCACTAAAATCGAGTATAGATACTGAGTCCGGGATAACACCATTATAATGATAAAGTAATCCAAACGGTGCAAACAGCAATCTGAAATAGACAGGAATCGTTTTTATCATGGTCCAGAAAACTACTTGTGTTTCTTTATTAAAGAAATAGAGATAGCTGTCACGGTCAGGTACACCGGACAATGCACTTTGTCTGATAAATAAATATATTCCTGTGATCGCAAAAAACAACAAATACGAAAGATAATTTTCTTTCAGATACTGAAGATTTTTTTTCCTGTAAACAAAATCATAAAGTAAAATTATGACAGGCATCGTTACGATCATTTCTTTAGAAAGCAGTCCAAATACATAAAAAAGAAGAGATAATGCAAGGTACATATAATTTCCGGATTTTTCATAATGCGATTTCATTTCATGCTTATCGTGATACGTATAACCGGTAAACATTATATAAAATAGAAATGACGCAAAGAAAAACATTGTCACTATCGAATCGGTCCTGCCGCTTACCCATGTTACAGCCTCTGTATGAATGGGATGTACGGCAAATATCAGCGTGCCAAAAAGGGAAAACATATTTCTGTATTTATATCTTGAAAACAGTAACGATAAAATCCTGAATAACAACAGGCAGGAAATAATATGAATTATAATATTAGTAAGATGAAATCCATATGAATCTAAACCCCAGATACTGTAATCCAAAGCATATGATGCTGAAACAATCGGTCTGTAATATTTACCTATGACTTTATGAAAGCCTTCATCACCTGTAAAATATTTTGGAATGTTATCGGTATTTTGAATGGAGGGATTATTTACTACTACACTTTCATCATCAAAAACAAATTCATTTTGAAGTGAGTTGTTAAAAACAAAGTAAGTAACTACAATTATTATTAAATAACAATAAATAGGTTTGATCTTACTCATTCATATGTCTATGGTTAATGTTCAATGAGTTGAAAATAATAATTTTAAATAACTATTATTAGTAAAATTTAATTATATGAAAAATTTAATGGATCTATAAAAAAAATAATTATTCTGTATAAACCTACTATCACTTTCAGACAAATGCTTCGACACTTTCATTTGACATCAATCTCTTTGGATTTTCTCTGGGGACTACCCTTCTCATAAAATCAAAAAACAATTTAGTTGTAGTACATGAAGGACAAATTCCAATATCTCCATCCCAAATTTCATCACAAAAAGCATCGGGCAGATTTTCATGAATTATTTCCGTAGCTTTTTCATGAACTTCCCAGACCCAGTCAGTATCAGGTGCTTCTTTCCCTTCATAATCTGTTCCAACCATCGGGACGAATGGACTCATTATAGGAAATATCCCTTCAGATGACAGATAGTCTATACCTTTTAAAACAGATTCCATTGGCTCGAGTCCGACTACAAATGAGCTGAGTGCACGGGCAGGTTTAAGAAAGTCTCTTGCTTCTTTGAGAGATTCGATCCACCTTTCTCTCCCCACTCTTCTTGTCTTGCCCGGACAGATCTCATTAAAAATTTTCTCATCCCAAATCTCGAGATTGAATGCAATTGAACTTATTCCTGTAGAACAAAGATACTGCGTCTCTTCAATATTTCTGGTTGCAGTTATTGCTGTGACGATTGGAAAATATTTTTCAGATAAAAGCGGCTTAAGTCTTTCGAGAATTTTTGGAAGATTCCCAAGTCCGTCATCTTTTGCTGCTCCTGCTGTCATTGCTAAATGTGAGCATACAGGATTATCTATGATAGCTTCTTTGACAACATCATAAATATCTTCAGCTTCCTTTATAGTAACGACGTGATCTCTGTTTCTTTGTCTTGCAGGAACAATGTTACAAAATTTACACTGCTCACCTTTGGCAAAATAAGTACAGGCATTGTCAAAACATACTCTCAATCCGCAGTCGCCTCGCATAGAAGCTACTTTCTTCATTGACTCACCGCTGCGGGTTTTCATATCATAAAAATCCGGTCTCTTTGGCCACCGGACTTCACAAAGCTCTTTACCATTTTTTAAAAGGATTACAGTATCTCCACTTTTGTCAACTCTAAAAGGAGAATCGGGACTGTATCTTACATCTGCATAAAGATCATGAGGAAGCAGCATATCATTTGGCAAAGGTCTTGTTCCGTCACCTGTTCCTTTATGAGTGGAAGGTGTCATTTCAAAAACCCAGAAAACTTTTTCAAGTCCACCCTGCCCAACAGTTAATAATGCTTCATCAGAAAAAGTAAGTCCTTTGATAAGTAATTCTGTTTTTAATCTGATGGCTTCATCTAAAGTCATATTAATACTAGTATTAAATCTTTTTAAATTCTAATTTATGATTTCAATTAAGAATTGGATTCTGAAATATTCAGACTGTTCACTTCATTTGAAAGTTCACAACATGAATGAGGTTCATTAATACCTGCATTCTCTTTTATAATATCAAACAAAAATCCACCTGTAAAACATTCAGCGCAAATTGGAGCATCGTATTTCCAGTAATCTGAAGTAGAAATAAACGGCAGTTTCTCTGACATTATTTCTGCAGCCTGGAAATGAGTATCAAACATCCATTTATAAGTCGGCGATCTGAATCCTTCAAACTGACTTCCGGTTTCAGGACTGAAGGGAACTACGATCGGGACAATTCCCCTGTCACAACACCAGTGTACACCTTCGATTAAAGTCTTTGCAGGTTCAAGTCCGGCAATCATTGCAGAAAATACTTTACCTTCTCCAAAATGCTTTACAGCAGTTATCAGTGATTCTTCCCATAGATCTCTGCCGATATTTTCATCTTTTCCGGGAACAATTGCTTTCCAGTATCCTTTATCAAAAACTTCAAAATTATATGACACAGAATGTAGTCCAAGATCATATAATAATTTTACATCTTCAATATTTTTCGTCGGAGAAATTGTCATAAGCAGCTTTGTTCTTTCTCTGTCATTTTTGTAAGGAAATCTTTTTGATAACTCTTCGAGAATTTGAATAGTACCTCCAAGTCCCTGTTTATCGGGAGGAGTTCCTCTTGTTAAAATTGATCTCGGATCTGTATGATATTTTTTTGCTTTTTCAATTACGTCAGCAACCTGAGAGGCAGTTTTTCTTGCATTGGAAATATTTTCATCCGGATAAAAATCCTGAGCCGGTGTAAGATTACAAAATCTGCATTCAGTACCGGTTCTGAAATAGTCACAATAATAATTCCAGGTAAAATTCAGATTACACATTCCGTTATAGACTACAACTTTTTCAAAAGGTGTCAGATCATTTGTATAGCTTTTTGAAAACGGTGGCAGTGATACAAACTCACCGGAAGTAATTACATTTCCAGCTTTATCTTCTATTACAAGATCACTCTCTGATATTCTTATTCTGAAATTTGCTTCAGGATTTTCTCTGACCTGTACATAAACATTTCCATCTAATTTTATTTCAGCCGGAAGAAAATTTATTGCTCTGTCTTTTTCCCATCCCTGCATATCGACAAGGTCACTTCTAAGTTCATTTAATCTGATTCCATTAATAAGAAGATCACATTTTAATTTTATTGTTTCTTTTTTATCGGTCATCATTTTAAAATATTTTAAAATATTTAAAAAAAAGTCCCGTCAATTTTCATGAACGGGACTTTTATAAAAAACTAAGTTACATCATTATTTCCAGGATCCAGCGGGTGGAAAAATTGAGTGCGACTTTTCAGAAGCATTATCCCACGAACCTGCCGGTGGAAAAATTGAATGAGACTTTTCAGCAGCACAATCCCACGAACCTGCCGGTGGAAAAATTGAATGTGACTTTTCACTTGCATTATCCCATGATCCAGCCGGTGGAAAAATTGAATGTGACTTTTCACAAGCTGAATTCCATGTACCTGCTGGCGGGAATATTGAATGAGATTTCTCTCCTGCATTATTCCATGAACCTGCCGGCGGGAAAATTGTGTGTGAAGTTTGCTTTACTTCGCTCATAAATAAATTTAGTTTGAAAATAATATATTATTAACGGGTATAACTTAACTAATTTCAAACGCTTTTTCAATTAACATATTCAGTAATAACCATTTTTCTTTACCGAATAACCTTTTTTTAAAATGTAACTTAAGCGTTTCAGATCAATCCTAAAGTCCAAATAAAAACACCTTCTACTTTTATTATAAGAAGAAGGTGAAATAATATAAAAATACTGAGTAAATATCTGTTATGAATTTTTTACTGTTAAGATTTTTTAATCAGTTTTATTGCTTTTGCAAATTAATAACCGCTAAGTTTATTTTAAAGCTTTCTTAACAGCTTTTTTTACTGCAGCTTTTTTAACAGCTTTTTTAACTACTGCTTTTTTTACTGCTGCTTTTACTACAGCTTTTCTTACTACAGCTTTTTTAACTGCTTTTTTTACTACAGCTTTTTTTACTGCTTTTTTTACTGCAGCTTTTTTAACAGCTTTTTTAACTACAGCTTTTTTTACTACTGCTTTTTTAATTGGTGAACCTTTTTTAGCCATTTTATTTTTTTTTTATTTAGTTAAAAAAATTCTTACAAATATAAAGTTATTAACTTAAAACATCAATTATATTAATTAGCACGAAGATTTTTTTTTACGATCACTGCTAAATTGAAAATACGATAGGAACAAAATAAATTATCGAATTAAATAAAAATTGAACCTTACTTTTTAATTTTTAAAAAAATAAAAATTTGGCGTCTCTGCAAACGCCTGTAAACAAAGGGTTTGCGAATAGTTAGTAAAAGTTTCAGAATTGATATTAAGAACTGACAGAAAGAGATCTGAAAAATAATTTTAATTTATCGTTAACAAAGAAAAAATTTCTACAGAAAAGAAAAATATTTTTTTTAAAATTTTTTTGGAAATTTTTTCAACAATAAAAATTTTTTTGTGAAATTAAGACTAAGCTAAAAAATATTTTCAAAAATTAATTCTTAAAAAATTTTTATAATAAATTTTTTAAAGGAATTTTTAGCTGCAGAAAAAATATTTTAGGGGAAAATTCATTGTCAACTTTCTAGAAAATTAGGAAATTGAATTTAACAGAAGATTAATTTAATTTATAAAAAATTATTCAGGTAGTTAATTATTAATTCGAAATTTTATTTGAGAATTTATTTTCACATAAAATTTTTTCTTGTGAACTTTAATTTTAATTTCTTCATTCGAACTAAATACTTTAACAGAAATATTTTTTATTTATTTATAAAGGAAATTCTTAATGAGAAAATTATTTATATTAATTCCTGTCCTTATTATAATATTTTTTATAATTACCGGACAAAAAAATCCCGAATCAGAGAAATGGAGCAATAATTTATCAACAAATCTATATGATCCGGGAGTAATTAATTCGGCAATACTTCCTCAAGTCTATGATTTTACAAATCCAAATACAGAAATCCGTTATGTAAAGACTCCATATGAGGTAATTTCAGTTTCACCTAATATAAGAGTATTACCGAGGACAAACAGTTATCAAAGTGAAGTTGATATCGTCAGACATCCGACAAATCCAATGATATTGTTTGGATCTTCAAATGCATTTAATAATACTGGTACTCTTTTTATCAGTGAAGGAGTGTATGTATCAACAGATGGCGGCATTACATGGGGCGGATCTGATACAATGAAATTAGCCGGCGGTGCGCCTGTTCCAAATCAGGGAGGAGACCCAGGTATAACAATAGATAAGAACGGAACATTTATACAGACACATCTGGGATTCTCCACGGACGGAATGTTTGGAAATTATTCCACTGATAACGGAGCTACCTGGTCATCAAATTATACAATTGCATCCGGATCTCAGGATAAAAATCTTGCAGGTACAGATGATTCACCTACTAGTCCTTATTTTGGAAGATCATATTGTGTCTGGTCGTTGTTTACATCAGGTTCACCGCCTATCGATATTTCTTATACTACTAACGGCGGAGTTTCATGGTCAACTCCTCAGCAGATAAATACACCTCCTTCCGGACATTATTCACAGGGCTGTGATATCAGAACAGGTCCAAACGGAGAAGTATATGTGATCTGGGCAGCACCGGTTGCTGGGACTCCTTTTACTGAAGACTTTGCAGGATTTGGAAGATCAACAGACGGCGGTGTAAACTGGACAGTAACTGAAAATGCATATGACATGAATGGTATCAGAGGAATATTCTCTTCAAAATCCAGTATCAGAGTAAACGGATTTCCCAGAATTGATGTTGACCGCAGCGGTGGTATCAGGAACGGGTGGATATATACTGTTGCATCAGAAAAAAATATTTCTCCTGCGGGTTCAGATCCTGATATTATTATGCACAGATCTTCAAACGGTGGCACGACATGGTCTCCCGGTATCAGAGTAAATCAGGATCCGCTTAATAACGGAAAGTTTCAGTGGTTTCCAGCAATTAGAGTAGATGAAACTGGTGGAGTAAACATAGTTTATTATGACGACAGATATACGCAATCAGACTCTTCGGAAGTTTATATTTCAAGATCATTGGATGGAGGAAATTCATGGTCTGATATTCAGGTAAGTGATCACAGATTCAAACCTCAGTCTATTGGAGTTTCAGGAATTGCGACGGGATATCAGGGAGATTATATTGGTATGACTTCAAGTAACGGAAATCTATTTCCTATTTGGATGGATAATTTCTCCGGAATATATAATGCATGGACTGCACCGGTTCAAATTTCAACTTATCCTTTAAATTCATTTAATCTTACTACACCTCCTGCTGGAACAAGAATTTCCACTTTACCAAACAGTACAACTAATTTTACTTTTAACTGGGATACATCTTCATCAACTTCATCCTATAAATGGATATTCGGAAGTCCGACTTCAAATCCAAGATTACTTTCAGTTAGTTCTAATACAAATACATTATCAATGACTCTTGGTCAGCTTGATAACATGCTTTCATCTCTTGGTTTAAATCAGGGCGACTCACTTGTCGGTCAGTGGGACGTGTGGGCATTCAGAAATAATCAGACTAATGATTCACTGAAAGCAGCAAACGGTTCAAGAACAATTACTTTGAAAAGAAGTGTGCCTGTGCTTACTCCTTTTAGTTTAATTTCCCCTGTAAATAATACAACTATTCTTTCTTTAAATACAAATACTGACACGATAAATTTCAACTGGACAAATTCCGGTGAAGCAATAAAATTCAAATGGTTTTATGCATCTCCGAATTTTGGCAATCAGTCAAATTTAAAATTAAGAATCGATGCAGATAACAATGGCTTTGATCCATCACTTACTTTAAGAAATTCACAGATCGACTCAGCTCTTGCAGGACTTGGAATAAATGTTGGTGATTCAACTACCGGGCAGTGGAGAGTTTATGGATACAGTGCAGGCGATTCACTTGCATCGATACAGACATTTAATCTTTCTATGCGAAGAGGTTTTCCTCCGACAGTTTCATCATCTGCTGATTCAATTGTTGTGAATGTTTTATTTGGACAAAACTATTCTGCGAATCTTATAATTGGAAATACCGGTCAGTTTGCTCTTGACTGGTTTATTACAGAATCTCCTGTTGCATTAGATAATCTTGCAATTGGATTTAATGGATCTAAATTTAAAATAGAAAATGAACTTAATCTTCAGCAGGCAAATCTTACAAAAGGATCTGCAGATATTTATCATGGTCAGAATGTAACTGACGGAATGGGCGGTCCTGATAATTTTGGATACAGATGGATTGACAGTGATGAGCCGGGCGGACCTGTCTTTGACTGGTTTGAAATTTCTACGTTAGGAACTCAGATCACGAACTGGACAAGTGGTACTTCTGATGATGGATCTGTTATTATTCCAATTCCATTTAATTTTAATTTTTATGGAACGGATTATACACAACTGAAAATATGTACAAACGGATGGATGGGATTTGACATTGTCAGCAATTCAAATGAATACAACAATATTGCAATACCTTCTACTATACAACCTAACAATGCAATCTTTCCTTTCTGGGATGATCACGATCTGAGAACTTCAGGACAGGTTTTTTATTATAATGATGTTTCCAATAACCGATTTATTATTGAGTTTAAAGATGCACCGCACTTTTCTTCAGGAGGTCCTTATACTTATCAGGTAATGTTATACTCTGACGGTAGAATTTATTTCCAGTATCTTACAATGAACGAACCGGTAAACTCTGCAACAATTGGGATAGAAAATTCTGCAGGTACTGATGCTTTGCAAGTTGTATTCAATGCTCCGTATATTCATGATAACCTTGCCATAAAATTTGAAAAAGGATTACATTGGGTAACGGAAAATCCAATTTCAGGAATGATCGCACCGGGTGGAATTCAAAATATAGTTGTTGATTTTAATTCTTCGGTATTGTCTCCGGGAATTTTCGAAGGATATCTTCAAATAGAAAGCAATGATCCAGTTACTCCGGTTAAGAATGTAAAATTAAAATTTAATATAGGTCCGGTAGGAATTCAGAATATTCAAACAGGAATTCCATCTGAATATTTATTGGCACAAAATTATCCAAATCCGTTTAATCCTGTTACAAATATAAATTTTTCAATACCTAAAGAAGGGTTAGTTACTTTGAAAGTTTATGATATTTTAGGAAAGGAAGTAATGACACTTGTAAATGAGAATAAGTCAGCAGGTAATTATCTGGTTACATTCAAAGCAGACAATCTTTCTAGCGGTGCTTATTACTATAGATTGGAGTCGGGTGATTTTAAAGATATAAAACGGATGATAATTTTAAAATAAATAGAAATTAAAAATTAGGAATTAAGAATTTTTATATATGATTTTCCCGCAGAGACTGATGATGACTCTGCGGGATTTTTTATAATTATGACTTTGCGAATCCGAATTCATTTGGGTGAAGCAATCTCCTTGTTTGTATTTGCGAGTCCGTGCTTTTCGGACGAAGCAATCTCCGAATTTGCGGTATGCGATGCTAAGAAATTCTTGTCGTGAATTCGGAGATTGCTTCGCTTCGCTCACAAAATCATATCATTATCTTTGCGAACACGAATTCATTCGGGTGATTCAATCTCCCTGTTTGTATTTGCGAGCCTGTGCACTTCAGGCGAAGCAATCCCCGAATTTGCGGTATGCGATGCTAAGAAATTCTTGTCGTGAATTCGGAGATTGCTTCGCTTCGCTCGCAAAATCATATCGTTGTATTTGCGAACAAGAATTAATTCAGGTGAAGCAATCTCCTTGTTTGAATTTGCGAGTCCGTGCTTTTCGGACGAAGCAATCTCCGAATTTGCGGTATGCGATGCTAAGAAATTCTTGTCGTGAATTCGGAGATTGCTTCGTCGCTCCGCTCCCCGCAAAATCATTTTTCAGCTCTTCTCCCCCTCATTGCTTTTTCACAGAAGGTGGCGGAGGGAGGTCAAGCGAAACCACACTGGCACTGCTTTTGCCCTCATTCAAAAAGAATGTTTTTTCTGCAAAAAGATTTAACTTGCTTTTTTTTTTTTCTTTCTGTAATTAGATAAAACATCAACAGATATTCCCTCCCCAAAGATAATATTTAAAAATTAATTTATAAATTTATGAAAGCTCAAATATGAAAAAAATAATTTTAATTCTATTCTTACATTTAATTTCTTTTTTTAATTCTGAAGCGCAATGGATACAGCAAAACTCCGGCACAAATCAAAATCTCTATGACATTGAATTCATAAATGAAAAAACCGGATGGGCTGTGGGTGATGCAGGAGTTGTTATCAAAACAACCGATGGAGGAACTAATTGGATCAACATTCCCAATCCTTCTGTAAACTACGGAGGGTTAATGTGGGCTATTCAACCGATTGATTCGGAATATGTATATGCAACAGCCGGATATGATTTTATAATGAAAAGCACAAATGGCGGAGCTAATTGGAATGTTCTTAGTGGAGTAAATGGTTCTATTTCAGGATACAATGGGTTATACTTTTTGAATCGGGATACAGGATGGTTTCTTGGTAGCGGTAATTATAAAGTTTTACGAACTTATGACGGAGGAGTAACTCTTGATACTTTTTATGTTCCATGGTTCACTAATTTTGATATTTATTTTAAAGATATAAATACAGGGGTTTTTTGCGGAACAGGCAGAGTATTCAAATCAACAGATGGTGGTGAAAATTGGTTTGATACACATGTAACTAATCCGGGGAGTTTCCCAATGTTCAGAAAACTAGCTGTTGCTAATAATAGAGATGTTTGGGTTTCAGGATTGGATGCAATTATTTATAGGTCTACAGATTTTTGTGAGAAATGGCAAGCCATTGATACTCTTAATTCTGGAATAGGAATAGTTGCTCTTGATTTCAGAAATAAGAACATAGGTTATATAGGTGGAGGTTCGAATAAAATATTTAAAACAATAGACGGAGGATATAGTTGGTCTGTTCAGATATCTAGTCCAAACAACTCTGCTTTTGTTGGATCAATAAAATTTGTAAATGATTCAATAGGGTGGTATTGTGGAGGAATTGGAAATGTGTATAAAACTTTAAATGGTGGTTCACCAACCTCAATTATAAGTACTTTTAATTCTGATATCTCAATAGATTATTTACTATACCAAAACTTTCCAAACCCTTATAATCAGGCTTCTATTATTGGATATAAAATAAATAAATATTCTTTTGTAGAAATTGAAATATATGATTTATTAGGAAAAAAGATAAATACACCAGTAAAAACATTTCAAATACCGGGTCATTATGAATTTAGATTTTCTAACGAAGAAATATCCTCCGGTATATTGTTTTATCTTTTGAAAATAGACGGAATAATTAAAGATAAAAAAATGATGGTAGTTTTAAAATAAAACAATGAAAAATATTAGGCCTCCTTAAAATATTTAAAAAGGGCTGGAGCATCATCTTAAAAATTCGCGGTCAACGAGATTTCAAAGAAATTTCCTTTCACAAGGAAAACTCCGCCCTTTATACTTGTATAAATTAATGCATAATATAAATAAATAAATAAAATTATTAAACATTGAATTAAATCTTAGGAGAAATTTAAAATGAAAAATATAAAAATAATTTTCATATTAGTGATATCTATATTGGCAAATGAATTAAAATCTCAATCAGTGTATGAATTTGATTGTTTAGTATCTCAATCAGTCGGAACGAATGAATCTATTAGCAGTCCCTTCGGAGGCAGAGTAAAACCAAATAGAACAGATTTAAGCGGTGGGCAACTAGCTCCTGCTGATTCTTATTTTCCGGTTTTGGTAGTCTTTATTCAATTTAAAGACGAGCCCAATGATCCAAGAGATACATGGCCTATGAATAACGCTCCTACTTATATTAGTAATTTGATTGCTAATCAATTAAATACTGTTGGTGATTGGTGGAACTGGTATGATCCTCAAACTGAAATACTTTCCTCACACTGGGCAGAAATCAGTCGTGGGAAATTTAATGTCATTGGTCCAAGAACCTCTGGAAATGGAGCATTTGCCGTAAACCTATCTATGACAGGTCAAGAATATTTTGAATTATATAATTACAATTTAATAAAGACTGATTCCGCTATCCACCGTGAGATCTGGGATAGCATCAAAGCGCAGGGACTTACTGATTGGAGACCTTATGACAGATGGAGGAAAATTGATAGTCTTTATTATTTCTCAAATTTGGGACAAAGCGATGGGTATGTAGATATGATATATCAAGTTTTTAAAACAAGAGGTGGTGCAAAAGTATTTGATACGCATAATGTTCCATATACCCTTTTTCAAGACAATGCGGGATACAATCATCTTGGATCAAATTATAATAGTCCAGATATTGTAGATACAAATGGAACAAAAATTGATTATGGATCCAGCCATATAGGATCAGGAGTAACAATTTCTTTCAGAGGACAGCTAGCTCAATATATAGGAACAATGGGTCATGAGCATGGACATCAAATGTTTTCACCGTTACATTCTACATATAGTAGAGTAAGTTATGGGCTTGGTTACGATTTTTTTTACAGTCCGGCAGATATGATACTGAATGAATATATGACTCCAACAAATGCATCTATAAATGCAACCAATAATCTCGGAGATTTTTCATCCAGGTCAAGCGGTGATGGAAACTTACTAAAAATACCAATTCAGGGGGATGAATATTTTTTACTTGCAAGCAGAAATAAATATTCGAAATGGGACAGAGTAATGACAGGTGACTTTGCACAGATAGACCCATATGAAGATAATTCGGAAAATGGAAAAGGTTTATATATTTATCACGTTCCAAATGGTCTGTATTTTCCTGGTTATGATTTATCACAGCAGGATATGGAATGTGCTGACGGATTATTTGAATGGGAATATAGTGGACAGTCTGCACAACAAGTAGTTCATGATTGCTATATTTCAGGTGCCTCAGATTGGTATTATTACAAAAAGAAAAAAGTAATTTATGAAAATGATTCTTCAAATTTATTCAAATATTGTATTTCTCCCACTTATACACCTCGACCAATTGGAGATGGTATAAGTTTTAGATATTACCAGGGTTGTGATCAAAATGACCGTCCTATATTGCACTATAAATGGTGGGGCGTTGGTGATCAGCCTTCTAGCAGTTGTAATATCGGGACTGACAGAACTTTCACAAATGATGAAGAAATATATACAAGATTTGATATTGGTGGAGACAGGGAAGATCCATGGTTCCCGGGATATAATGAAGTATTTTCGCCGTATTCATCTCCAAACACAAAAACATGGGCAGATGATTATTCGGGAATTTATATTTGGTATAGTACTTATTCAGGCAGCAGTCCCGGACAAGTAGCAGGTATAAAAATTTACAGAGCAGGTGAAGGTGGTTACACAGACTCTTCAATTCTTCAGATCACTCCTCCTTCCCGTCCGATGGGTTTGGTTGTCGATTATTATCTTCAGACTGAAGACATCATGAGACCGATCTTAACATGGAATCATAACATGGAGCCGGATATGCTGGGAGCAAATAATAAAAAGAAATACAAGATCTGGAGAGCAACTTCGTCAAGTATGAATGGAGTTCCTGGTGATTATACAGTTCATAATATAGTAGAGATAGACTCAGGTACTTCACCAAGTTATATTGATACAACAATATTTGCAATTGGAAGCGGGTGGCCGGGAAGTGGAAATACTGTTCAGTATCCGGCAAGGTATAAGATCCAGGCAATTGACAAATATCAGGATTCTTCTGTACGTTCAGATTTTGATGTAGCGATTGGTTTAGAGAGAGGTGCCGGCTGCGCTGAATGTGTAGAAGAGGAAGGACCTGACAGCTTTATTAATGATACAGAAATTCCAAAAGAATTTAATATCTATGGCAATTATCCAAACCCATTCAATCCGACTACAAACATTAAATTCGATCTGCCAAAAGATGTTTTAGTTTCGATAAAAATATTTGATATACTCGGAAGAGAAGTCAGGACTTTGGTAAATGACTATAAGACAGCCGGAAGATATACTATCACATTTAACGGATCTGATCTCTCAAGCGGCATTTATTATTACAAAATAAAGACGGGAGATTTTGAGCAGGTGAGGAAGATGATGCTTTTGAAATAATTTCAAATTACAAATTTCAAATTTCAAATACTTAATTTATTTATACTTCAATCCCGTAGAGATGAATGTTTTCTCTGCGGGATTTTTATATGTTAATAAAGATACTTTTAAAATTTGGAATTTTTTTTAAATATAAATTTAAGATTATAATTATTATCTGTAAATACTCAAAAAGATATTATCAATTTAAATAAATCATGATAAAATGAAATTATTATTAATTTTCACTTTTCTATTAATTTCTTTATATAGCTTCTCTCAGGATCTGCAGATCCCTGATAATCCCTATGATGCAGCGGATGAGATTACAAAAAAGAGTAATGCCTTTCAGCGTGATCGATGGTTCTATGAGCAGAGAATGTATCCCAATAATTATATACCGGCAGATGCTTATACAAAAGCTTATGTGCAAAAAGAAGAAATGAGACAGGATAAGGGATTTTCAATGACTGGAATTTTTGATACTTGGCAGAATATCGGACCTAAGACGGGATTCTATTTCAGCTACTCGAATATAACTTCACGAATGGTGACAGTTAAATATCATCCTAATGATCCAAATATTATTTACACTGGTACAGCATTCGGCGGTGTCTGGAAAACAATTAACGGCGGAAACAACTGGTCAGCAATGAGTGACTTTGAAGTTTCACTTGCGTCCGGCACAATTGCAATTGATCCGGATGATCCGAATATTATTTATTATGGTACAGGTGAAGCCACTTATAGCGCAGCTTCTTATTACGGCAGAGGTCTTTTAAAATCAACTGACGGCGGAGTTACATGGACAAATTACACTTCGGGTCTTGGTTCCTTTAGTTTGTTTTCTAAAATTGTAATACGACCCGGACACAGCAATGAATTAATAGCGACAATGGGAGTGAAATCCAGTGTCGGTGTATCAGGGGGAATTTACAGAAGTACAAATGCAGGAGTAAGCTGGACACTTTTAAATTCAGGCAGAGCTGATGACGTGGTATTTTCTCCGACTGGTGACACAGCTTATGCAGTTGGCAGCGGGATCGGATACCAAATTTCAACAGACGGAGGTGCTACTTTTAATTCAAGCGGAGCAATATCAATGGGTACGCGTAATCACATTGCCGTATGTAAAACATCACCTAACATTCTTTATCATGCAAATCATACTTCCCCTTCTATTTATGTTTATAAATCTACAAACGGCGGAGCTACATTTTCACAAATTGCTGTTGGACAAAATTTCAACGGCGGTCAGGCATGGTATGATTTTTATATGCATGTAAATCCACATAACCCTGACTATGCTTATGTCGGAGCTGTAGATGTATGGAGGACAACCGATGGCGGTGCAACAAACTTTACAAATATTACTAATGGATACGGAGGCGGCGGGGTGCATGTCGATCAGCATAATGTAGATTTTCATCCGACAGATCCTGCACAGATGGTTTGTACAAATGACGGAGGAATCTGGAAGTCAACAAATTATGGTTCTAACTGGACAAACATGAACACTGATCAGACGCTGACACAGTTTTACAGAATTGCATCAGATCCATCCAATGCTAATCACATTTTAGGAGGAACTCAGGATAACGGAACTCAGAGAACTACCGGTTCAATTAACTGGACAGGAGCTTACGGCGGTGACGGAGGTGAAGTTTGTTTCCATTCACAAAATAATAATTACATACTCGGTGAGACTCAGAATAACGGAGTATTCAGATCTACTAACGGCGGAACAAGTTTCAGTTCGGCGACTTCAGGACTTACAGGTTCAGGTAGCTGGGTAGGACCATTACTTTCACATCCAAGTACTTCAGGAATTTTTTACACTGCAAGACAAAGTGTATTCAGATCAACAAACTGGGGAGCGAGCTGGTCTTCTATTTCTTCAGGCACAAGCGGAACCATAAGAGAAATGGCTATCAGCAGCGGTTCAGGAAATGTAATGTATGCATCTTCAGGAGGAACTCTTTACAGATCTACAAACAACGGTGTTAATTTTACAAGTGCTTCTTCAGGATTATCGGGCAATACTATCACAAGTATTGAAGTTCATCCTGACTCATCTAATGTAGCTGTAATTACTAATTCAGGATTTGGTACCGGGAAAGTTTATAAGACTACAAACACAGGTGCTTCCTGGACAAACATTACCGGCAATCTTCCCAACTCCCCTGTCAATACTGGTGTTATTTATCATCCCGGATATCAGACTAGTGTTTATTTTGTTGGATCTGATATTGGTGTGTTTGTCACTCATAACTATGGACAGACCTGGCAGGAGCTAGCGAACGGTCTTCCAAATACAGTCGCGATGCATCTTGATCATCATAAAGCTACAAACAAATTAAGAATCGGTACACACGGCAGAGGTGTCTTTGAATTACAGTTAAGTAATTTTATTTTTGCTGATATAAAAATAATCCCCGAAGGATATTACAATGCAGGTTTAAACAAAATGAATTTTACCGATACAGTAACAGCATATATAAGAAATTCGTCAGCTCCTTATAATTATATTGATTCATCAAAAGCAGTTATTAATGATATTAATTTCAGCGGAAATTTTGCATTCAATAATGTGGCTTCCGGAAATTATTATATTGTAGTGAAACACAGGAATTCGATAGAGACCTGGAGTAAAGCCGGCGGTGAGACTGTAACTCAGGGTATTGCATTCAGTTATGATTTTACAAATTCTTCATCAATGGCTTTTGGAAATAATATGGCACAGGTTGATAATTTTCCTGTGAATAAATTTGGTTTATATTCAGGTGATACTGACAATGACGGCAGTATAGATATTTCTGATCTTGGTACGATTGATAATGATATTGCTTCTTTTAATACCGGATATATCTTTTCAGATCTGAACGGAGATGGAAATGTCGATCTCTCTGACATTGCTTTTGCTGAAAACAATTCTTTTAACTTTATTATAAAAATTACTCCTTAATTAAGGAATAAGAAAACATTTACAAAATTTATGAAAAAACTATTTTTTGTTTTTGTAATATCTATAATTTCTTTTAATGCACATGCTCAATGGTTTCATCAGAATACCGGAGCTGTTTATACATTAAGGTCAGTTCAATTTTCCGATCAGAATACAGGCTGGATATGCGGTCTTGAATCAATTCTAAAGACAACTAACGGCGGCGAAAACTGGAATTTGAATTATCTTGATGGAGATTTTTATTCAGTCTTTTTTATAAATAACTACACAGGGTTAGTATGTGGCGTAAATGGAAAAATAAAAAAGACTACCGACGCAGGACAGATCTGGCAAAATATTAATTCTTCTGTAAATTCGACACTTAATAAGATCTCGTTTATAAATCAAAACACAGGATACATTGCCGGTAACAGAGGAGTAATTTTAAAATCAACTGATTCAGGAGAAAACTGGATAAGGATAAATGCAGGAATAGATTCTCTAGATATTTACACATTGGAATTTGTGGATAATGACAGATTACTTATGTCCGGATCTGAATCAATGATCTACAATTCTAATGACGGAGGAAATTCATGGAATTATTATTCTTTGAATATGCCCAATCCCCTTTTTACAATTGAATTTATAAACTCAAATTCAGGCTGGGTATCCGGATGCTGTGGAATGTTTCTCAAGACAACTGATGGTGGAGCAAACTGGTCAAAAGATTTTTACCTTACTCCCGGATTTACTTTATATTCAATGAAATTTACTGACGACAACTTTGGAATGATAGTTGGTTCTTCAGGATACATATTAAGGACAACTAACGGCGGGGTAAACTGGGATTCTGTTTTATCAAATACAAATAAAGAACTCTATTCATTATTCCTTATTAATAAGGATACAGGATTTGCAGTTGGTAATAATGGTACAGTTTTAAAGACAACAAACGGCGGCGGAGAAGGATTTACTTTGGGGATCAGTTCATTTGAAAATAACCAGCCTGAATATTTTCAAGTATCACAAAATTTTCCAAACCCGTTTAATCCAACAACAAAAATTAGTTTCAGTTTATTAAAAAGCGGGAATGTTACTTTAGAAGTATTTGATATAAGTGGGAAAAAAATTTCTGAAATAGTCAGATCAAGATACGAACCCGGTAATTATGAAATTCAATTTGACGGATCAGAATTAAGCTCAGGTGTATATTTATATAATTTTAAAATTACTGATAATTTTAGCAGTTTAATATTTACAAATACAGGTAAAATGTTATTGGTAAAATAATATTACGCTTCAAATCTTCAAAGACCCAAAGATATATACCATTAATCAGGGTATTTTATTTATATAATTGTTTTAAATTTTTAAGGAAACAGATAATATTTTTTATACAACCCTTCATATTATTTGGGTATAATCTTCAATACTTATCTTTGAAAAATTAACACCTTTTTTATATTTTAAGGAATTAAAATAATAACTTTTTAATTTACATAGAACTTTACAAACTAATTTAAACAATAACAACTAATTACATCGAAATGAAGAAACTAATTTTTGTATTACCTTTTATCCTTATAGGATATTTTATCTTCACCGGACAGAAATCCGGAGATGATATTAAGAAATGGAATAATCCACATTCCACAAGAGTTCAGATAACAGGTGAGTATTCACCTTTACCAATGGACAATAATTATAAATTCAGTACTCAGCCAAGAATTCTGAATACAACAAAGGAAACATATACAATCTTTCCAAACAGACAAGTACATCCAAGTTTTAACTCACAGTCAGAAGTTCCTATTACAAGGCATCCTACAAATCCAAATATAATGTTTGCTTCAGCAAATACTTTCGGCGGAGGAACTGCATTTTCAACCGGAGTATATGTAACAACAAACGGTGGAATTACATGGTTTGGAAGTGATACAATTAATAACGGTTCATTAAACTATGGTGATCCGGGACCTGCTATTGACGGCGACGGAAGATTTTTGATGTCATTTATTTCTTTATCAGGAAGGATTTCTAATTCAGTTTCAACGGATAATGGAATAAACTGGGCTACTGAGATTCCAATACCCGGATCTACAACTCAATCCGATAAAAATTTATCCGGCGTTGATGATGTTCCTTCGAGTCCTTATTATGGAAGATTTTATACAGTCTATACTGAATTTCAAGGAGCTAACAACGATCATATTGTAATTTCATATTCCTCAGATCATGGAGTATCATGGTCAAGTGAAGCTCCGGTTAGTCCCGGTCCTTACTTTCAGCATTTCCATCAAGGGGCTGATGTAAAAGTCGGACCTGAAGGTCAGGTTTATGTAGTATGGGCTAATAATTTAGTTACCGCAGTAGAAGATTCACTTGGCTTTGCAAAATCAACAGATGGCGGAGTAACATGGGCTGTAGCAAGAAACAATGCAAGTAATATGGAAGGTATCAGAAATACAGGACAGAGCTTTTTTAACGGAATTCGTGCAAATGGATTTCCGAGAATTGCAGTTGACAGGACCAACGGATTGCGCAGAGGTTGGATTTATGTTACAACTTCTGAAAAATTTACTGCACCGGCAACTGATGTCTCAGACGTTATTCTTCACAAATCAACTGACGAAGGTGTAACCTGGTCAAAGATAAGAGTAAATCAGGATACCCCGGGAACCAATAAATATCAGTATATGGCAGCAGTAAATGTAGATGATAACGGTGGAGTTAACGTAATTTATTATGATACAAGAAATACACCTACTAATGATTCTGCTCAGATCTATATTTCCAGATCACTTGACGGAGGAAATACATGGACAGACATTCTTGTTTCAGATCATAAATTTAAACCAAAAGCAATACAAGGTCTTGCCGGCGGATATCAGGGAGATTATATCGGGATTACTTCCGGAAATAACGGAATCTGGCCATACTGGTGTGAAGATATTACAGGATTATATCAGGCATGGACAGCAAGAGTTGATATTACTGCTTTTCCTTTGAATTCATTTAATATAAATACACCGGCTGCAAATACGACTTTGATTGGTTATCCGAATTCTCAGACTCCGATTTCTGTTAGCTGGGATACATCAGCTTCTACAGCATCATACAAGTGGATCTTTGGAAACCCAACAGCGACTACAAGGAAGATCACTATTCCTACTTTACAAAACTATTTTACTATAACATCTGATCAGCTTAATAATTATCTGATCGGACTCGGCGTAGCGGTCGGAGATTCACTGGTAGGACAGTGGGATGTCTGGGCTTTCAGAAACAATCTGCTCAATGATTCACTAAAAGCAGCTAACGGACCAAGAACTTTAACTTTAAAAAGAGGAATTCCTCCATTAAATACATTTAATTTAAATTCACCTTCAAGCGGAACTTCAATATTAACATCTCCTAATAATAATACAAATTTATTATTTAACTGGTCCACATCAGGTCCGGGAGTTACATATAAATGGAAATTCGGTTCACCTTCAATTTCTGCAACGAGAATAATACTTAGTTCAGATATATCAGGTGTAGATTCAACATTGACAATACCTAATTATCTAATGGATGGATACATTGCAAGTATTGGAGTAACTCCAGGTGATACAATTACAGGTCAATGGTCAGTTTATGCTTATAATGGTTTTGATTCTGTAATAGCAGCACAAAGCAACAACATTACTTTCATAAGACAGCCAAAAGCTGACGTTCTGGTTTTGTATGATTCAACACTTGCAAACGGACGTGTTTCTCTAGATTCCGTTACTACGAATCTGACAAGATTGGAAGTAACTTATGATGTTTATAATAAAAAAGGAAATACTGCTACGAATGCAATTTCATTTAGAGAATACAAAAGGGTAATATTACTTGGAGAAGGATCGTCTGTAATGTCAAATATTACAAAAGATTCCCTGAAGTCATATCTTAATGCAGGTACGATGCAGACTAAATCAAAATTAATTATTATGGCTGATGATATTGGTTATATGATCGACAGACCGGCTTCAGCATATTACGATTCAGCTTTTGCAAGAAGTATGCTTGGTTATCAATATGTTGCTGACAGACCTGGAGTCGGTGGAAGAGGTATTATAGGTATTACAATTAATATAAATCTAAAAGACAGTACTGCAGGACCATCACCGGATGTTATAAAAAGATCATCATCTTTACCTATAAGTCAGACATTTAATCTCTACAGATATACTTTATTTGCAGATTCAATGAATGCAGTTGGAAATATTTCATCGACTTATAATGTTGCAGTTATGGCACTTGATGCTGAATCTCTAAGACCTGTTGCTGAAAATCCAAATCCTTTTACTGTTCAGAGAGTATTGTATGGACTAATGAGTTTTGTAGATCAAATTCCTACATCAAATGGACCTAATACAGTCAGTAACGAAATACCGTTTGAGTATAAACTTTCTCAGAACTATCCAAATCCATTCAATCCATCTACTAAGATCAGTTACAGTTTACCTGTATCAAAATTAGTTTCTCTTAAGATCTATAATGTACTTGGAAAAGAAGTTAGAACTCTTGTAGATTCAAAACAGGATGCAGGTAATTATGAAGTTGTATTAAATGCAGCAGATATGTCGAGCGGGATATATTTCTATACTATCACTGCAGGTGATTTCGTTGAAACCAGAAGAATGGTATTACTTAAATAAAATAATTTTTTTCATTTCACTACCTTTCGGTTTTCAGACCGGTTCTTTTACCGGTCTGAATCTGAAAACAAAAGAAGGCAGAATTTGGGACTGCCTTTTTTTATTTTATTAACTCAGAAATTTTTATTTGCAGCCATTCTTTTTTGGAAATGAAGTGAATATTTTTTAATTCACCTTCAAGTATAATAATATCTTTCTTTTTCGGTTCCGTTTTTAATTTTAAAAGTTTATTATAAATCTTTATAAAGTTTTTACTGTAAGTTTTATGGATCTTTGGTATTTCATTATGATTACTTATGTAGTGTTTTAGTTTATCAATTTCAAAATATGCTTCTTCTATCCTGTCAAGTTCATAATAATTTAAAAGTTTAAGTGAAGATGAATCCAGGTAGTGCATATAATTATTTGGTTTTACTTTCAAAACAAATTCAATTGCTTTCTCAAAATTACCAAGATCAAATTCTAATTTTGAATATGCAAGATTGGTTTCATGTTCTCTAACTTTTTTAGGCAGCAAATAAGAATATTTTTTTAAAAAATTTCTTACCCAATCCTTTTTACCCAGCTCAATTCCAATAAATACATAATCTCTGAAATTATTTACCGGATAAATCATTTCCGTAAAATCTGAAGTAAATCCAAGATCCAACTTTTCATTATAAAGCTTAAATAATTCTAAATGAAATTTCTTATCACCCAGATTTTGTCTCCTTGTACAATAATAAATAAAGATCATATAAAACTTCAGTTTGTATTCATCACTAAAGTTTTCACTGAGTTTTTTAAAAATTTTCCTTGCCTCAAAATAATAATTATCTTTTGTAAGATCTTCATATGCCTTATACAGATTATAATACAGATTAACTACTTTTAATATTTCTAGGTCTTTACCTCCATAGTTCCCTAATATATCATCAATGTCAATTTTTTTCAAAATATTAAGTACCATATTAAACTCATATTTTCTGCCGAGATATTCCTGCTGCTTGTATTCTATACCATAATCAAATAATGAGATAAGCGATATAGAAGTTGAATAAATAGAATGTTCATATAAATTCGAATAAAACCTGTCTATTTTTTCTGTCAAAGTTAAGTACTGAAGATTTTTCTGATTTAATGCATAAATATCAGAAAACTTTTTGTCATCTGTCAATTGAGAATCTAAATAACAGTAAGCTTTCTTATATTTACTTTCGTAAAATCTGAACATCTTATTGTCAAGATATGCTTTTAGCAGAATCTTATCTCTTTCAATCTGATCCTTTTGAACATCTTTAAATATTATAAACTCTTCACCCAGTTTGAGTAATTCTGAAAATCTGTTTTTTAAAGTCTGTCCGCTGAATTTCTTTCCCGGATATACTTTTTCATACAATTCATCAGCAGATATTTGATCGGTCTGATCTTTTTTAAATTTCATTATTTCTTCAAGCAAAGGAATGTAATTTCTCCCTGAAGAATATATAGGTGAGGATATAAATTTTTTAAACTCTGTTAAATCTTCTTTTGATAATAAATTGAGAAAACTTATAAGTTTATAGTTAATTATGTTCAATAGTTATGGGTATAGTTAGTTTTCAAAAATACTTAAAAAATACAGTAATTTAAACTTTTTTATAAATCCCTTTAAAAAATTTGGGTATTATTATCGATTGCTGTCTTTGTAAAAACTTATTGATTTTTTTATTTTGTATAAACAAAATTTTTTAATTAACTAAATAAAATAATAATGAAAAGAAAATTTATTCTATTTTTATCAGTAATACTGATGAGTTTAGCAGCAACAAGTTCTAATGCTCAGCAGGACGTAAACGGATGGTACTGGATTAATGGCCAGCCGGTCGGTCAGCAAATAAACTGGGTGAACGTGTTTGATGCTTCAAATATGTTTGCAGTTTCTAACAGAGGTATGTTTATGAAATCTACTGATGGAGGTGATAGCTGGTCTATTACTCAGGCCGGTGCAAAAGACGGAAGTACAACCAGTGGTGACAGTAAAAGAAATCTAACCACAGGTTGGTTTTTTGATGGTAATACAGGGTTAGTAGCAGGAGCAAGTCAAATTACCCCAAACGCAACAGTTATACAAAAAACTATTGATGGTGGATCTACTTTTAGTACTATAATTATTAATGGCGTTTCAGGCGTTACTATTAACAATTTTTATTTTATAAATTCAACTACAGGTTATTTATGTGGTGGACCTAATGCTTTATTATATAAAACTACTGACAAAGGTGATACATGGACTGCAGTAGCAGGTGTTCCTAGTAATACTTATTATTCAATTCATGCAATTGATGAAAATAATATTTTATTAGGTTCTTCTTCAAGAAGAATAGTCAGAACTACAGATGCAGGAACTACATGGATAACTGATACTCTTTTTTCAGCAGCAACAAATGTTCAGTTTCTTGGAATGACATTTAAAGATGCAAATACAGGGTATGTAATTGGAAATCCAAATTATTTTGCTTATACAACAAATGCCGGAGCAAACTGGACAGCTTCTACTCACACTTCAATAAGAGGTCAAAGATCAATAGTTTATGATGCAGGTGTTGTATGGACTGCAGGTGATTATGAATATGTTTACAGCTCTTCAAATAATGGAGTAAACTGGGATTCGGTAAAATACTATGACAACAGTAATCCAAATCAGCCGGCACCTTTTATTATGTATGGTATTGGTGCTAAAGGAAATGACTTTGCAGTGGTTGGTGCAAACGGACAACTTACAACAAGTAATGACGGCGGAGCTTCATGGAGAAATAAAAATTATCATGTAGGTAATGTTTTTAATTATGACATTTACAATACAGATCCTACAGGTGATATTTGGGTCAGTGGAAATGCCGGTGGAATGCTGTTTTCTTCAAACGGCGGTACAAACTGGTCAACACAACCTACTTCGCATACAGAATCAATTTACTCTGTAGATTTTGTTAACTCTACTACAGGCTTTATTACAGGTGGAAGATTTGCTTCTTTTTTAGGTGAGTTTTCTAATACAACTAATGGCGGTGCAAATTGGAATTATATTGCTTTACCATCACCATTTAGTGGATATCAAATGAATACTACGGACTTTGTAAATGCGAACACAGGTTGGATTGGTGGTATATTAAGTGCTTTTGCTCCAGCAATTATTGGTAAATCAACTGACGGTGGTTTAACATGGGTGCAGCAGTCTATTGAGACATCTCCAAACGGCGGTGTTACAAAGATTGAAATGGTAGATGAGAATTATGGATATTTTGTTGGAAATTCACTTTATTCAACTACTAACGGCGGTACAAACTGGGTTAAAAATCTTGATCCTTTCGTTACAGGTACTTCATGGAGTAGTTTGGAAGTTTTAAATAAAGATGTAATTTTCCTTTGTGGTTCAGGAACAGCCGGACTAAAGAAAGTTGTAAAAACTACAGATGGCGGACTTACATGGTCTGATGTTACATCAAATTTGGCAACAGCTCCATCATCACCGTTTAGAACTAAGTGGTTAAATCTTTTACATGGAACTGTTAGTGGTACAAACGGTCTTAATGCAATTACAACAAACGGTGGTGCTACATGGACTACCAGTAACCCCGGATTCTCTACAAC
>JBATSB010000225.1:0-7583 GCA_049293015.1 Ignavibacteria bacterium | reverse complement strand
GTAGTAGCCAGTCGCGAAGATCGGAAAGTTTTTGATTTTCAAAATTGTTTATTTCCCTTTTATTTCTTATCGGTTTGACAATATTTTCAAATCTAATCTCAATTTTGTGTGGTGGTCTAACAACATTTAATTTTTTTATTCCTTTAACATTAAGACTTGTAAAGAAAGCTCCTGAATCTGTATTCAGAGCTATTTGCCTCTTCATATCAATACCTTTAAATGTAAGAAAAAGAAAAGTCGGTTGTATTGATCTTGGTCTTATTGCCGTAATGTTTCTGCCTATACCTGCTTTTACATTGTAAGGTATTTGAGCAGATGATCCAACCCTACCCGCATTAGTAATAACAAGATCATCCTTAGTTACTTCAATTCTTGAAGTCCAATCTTTATAAACTTTTTCTGATACAAAATATTTAGTTGACAAATCAATAAGTCCGTTATCCATAATATTTTCTAATTGTAGTAAAAAAAATTCATCAGATTCAAATGTACAATCGGGTTTCTTTGAATGTAGACAATCTATTATACTGCAACACGATTGAATATTCTCTACCCCCCACCCCTCCGGCACCTCCCTCTTCAATTCCTCATTCCAAACCATCTTACCGCCGCTTGTTTTATAAGGCTTTCCATTTTCATCAGGGAAATCAAACTGCACAAACCAATAATCATACAATGTCTTTGCCATTGCTTCCAATTCAGAATTGATGCGGTTGTTGAGTTCGATTTTGGAGTCGAGGGACGAAAGAACATAGCTAATTTTTTTCTGGATATTAAATTCAGGAATTTCAATTTCCATCAAATCAAATGAATTGAGATTGATAGTTTCAAATACAGAACCTTGACTTCTTTTTTTTATATTAGACACATAATTTTTAAGACAATAATATAAAAAACTATTATCAGCAATTTCTTTTTTACCTCGTAAACCAAAACAGGATTGATTAAAACACATTGGAATTCCTATTTGAGCAAGAGCTCCAACAGTACCCCGAGCTGATATTATTATGTCATCTGTGTTAAGTAATTTTGTGTTGCTGTTTTTTAAACCTTCCTCAGTTATTTTTTTTTCTGTTTCATAAACATATTTTACATCATTATTGAAATCAGTAACTGATAACCATCCTATTGTTCCATTTTTCCAATATTTAGTCACTGAGGTTTTTGGTGTACCACCGCTTATTATATCAACAATTGAACTTAAAGTTACTTTATTCATAATTCAGCTTTTCAATTTGCTTAGAAATTTCCTTTTCTAGTATTTTAGAATTAGAAAACATCTTATCAAGATTTCTTTTAAACCCATCCATTTTTTCTTTAAACTCCTCCGGACTTATATCCACATAATCTATCTTCACATCAAAATACTGCCCCGCGCTGAATGAATAATTTTTATTTTTATCTTTTATCTGATCATAAGAAACAACGACAGTAAAATCTTCTTTTACTTCATGTTTGTTAAATGTCCGAATGATCTGCTGTTCCTCATCCGATGACAGAAGTGTTTTTTGATTTTTCCCTTCCTTCACTGTAGTTCCGAGTTTTGAAGCATCCATCAGAACTATATCACCTTTTGTATTTGCCTTATCTATAAAAAGTACAGAAACGTTTGTACCGGTAGTTGCAAAAATATTGCTTGGCATAGAAACGACTCCACGGAGCATTTTCTCATCTACAAGCTTCTGCCTGATCTTCTTTTCAATTCCTGACTGAGCGGTTATAAAACCGGTCGGTACGACTACCGCAGCTTTACCGTTCTCTTTTAGCGAATAAATAATATGCTGAATGAATAGTAAATAGATCGCCATTTTATCTTTACTCTTTTGAGGAATATTCGGAATCCCTGCAAAAAAACGGTCAGTGTTCTGTTTCGTGTCTAAGTCATTTCTGTAATCACTAAAGTCTAATTTGAAAGGAGGATTGGAAACTATATAATCAAACTTTCTGGGCTTGTCTCCATTTTTATGAAACGGAGTCGTAATAGTGTTACCTTGAATGATATTCTGAATGGAGTGAACAAGATTATTAAGTATCAGATTAAGTCTGAGCATACCTGAAGATTTTTGAGATATATCTTCAGAATAAATTGTACATTTATCCTCGCCGATGGCATGAGCAAGATTCATGAGCAGTGTACCCGAGCCTGCAGCAGGATCATAGCAGGTTACATTTTTTACAGGTCTGTCAACGAGTATCAAAGCCATGATCTTTGAAACTGCATGAGGAGTATAATATTCGGCATATTTCCCTCCTCCGTCTTTATTGTAATCTTTTATCAGATATTCAAAAATGGTAGAGAAGAAATCAAACTTTTGATCAAAGATTTTCTCGAAACTGAAATTTACAAGCTGGTTAACAAGTGCTTTGCAGAAACTATCTCTCTTTGAGCTGTCAGAAATGAACTGACTAACTTCATCAAAAAGAATTACCTTAGATCCGGATTCGGTTCTGACTGAAAATATATCATTGTTTAGGATTGAGATTTCTTTTAAAGTGTTATCAAAGAGTTTTGAGAATTCTTCCTGATCCTGTTTCGTAAATAGATATGATATAAAATGTTCTCTTTGTATTTGAGCACTATTCGGAGATAATTTTGCAAGAAGTCTTTCATATTCTTTATCTGAATAAGTGCCAATTACCATTTCCCAGTTTTCAGCTTTTTTAAGTTTGGCATCAATTTCCTTTACTTCATATCCAAACTTATCATTCATGAATTTATATAAAAATACCTGCGTGATAATCTTAAATTCATTTCCGTCATTCCCTAATCCAAATCTGGCGCAGATACCTTTGAGGTTATCTATTAGTTCAATTGTTTGTAATTTAAAATCCTGATTTACCACGTATTAACTCCTTTATATTCATTCAGATAATCATTTACCAAACGGTTCTTAATATAGTCTGCAGATTCAAGTTCGATATCTATTTTTCTGTTTTCAAAACTATTTAAGATTGTTCTTATAATATCTTTTGAAAAAAATTCTTCATTGCTTAGCATATTCTCATTATTCAAAATTTTTTCATCTGTTTGATTTTTTATTTCCATTAAAATTTTATTTATTTCACTTTCTCTATTTGTAATATTTCCTTTTTCTAATATACGTTTATGCATCCGGGCATATTTTTCATCGGATTCATATTTTGCTTTCAGCAGATTATTTTTTCTGTTTTGCTCGGTAGCTTTTTCATAAATATCCTGAAGTGAATTAATATTTTCTTTCATTTCATCCTGAGTTATCTCGTCAAGATTTTTCTGATTAAAAAGTCTTTTTAGCTCTTCATAAAGTGTTACAAATTCAGGATCGCCTTTATCAAAATTTCTTCCGAGAGCTTCGCGGGTTTTCTTTAGAATGTCTTTTAGTTCATCAGCGATCACCATTTCATTTTCAGATTTTTTCCTGAACATAAAGACTATATCTTCTAATGCAACATTAAGTAAATTGGAAATGTCTGTCTTATTTTCAAGAGCATGCTTCAGATTCAGCAGATCAAGATGATGGGAAGTTTCATTATACAATTGATTTAGTTTTTTGAAGTCAACTATTTGAAGCAATTCATCATGACCATACATTCTGATCACGTTATACAGATTTTTTGCACTTTCCAAAGCTTTTTTAATCTCCAATACAGTTTTACGGTCTTCTACTTCACTGATTTGCTGAGAGAAATTTTCAGCGTTTTTTAGATCATAATGGAAAAGTTTTTCCTTTATCTCTTCAAGCTCATTTTCAATTTCTTCGGTTGTTTTAAAAATATTAGAATAGTGTGTAAACTCATCTCCAAGTTCATCCTGCAATTCATCAAAATATGCTTTATTTGTTTTATCAAATTCCTTAGTAATATCGGCAAAATCTACCACATATCCGTATCTGAAATTTTTGTAAGGGCGGTTTACGCGTGTCAGAGTCTGAAGCAGATTATGATCTTTAATAATTCTTCCAATATAAAGTTTTTTTAATCTCTTTGCATCAAATCCGGTTAGTAGCATATTATACACAATCAAAATATTCAATCTACCGTCTTTGAAATTATTTATATCAGCGTCTCTGGATTCTTTTGTTCCTACATCATGAAGAATTAAAGATGCAGATAAATCCTTCTTGTATTTTTCCTGATAATCCAAATATTCTCCGGGAATATCTGCTACAAAGCCATAATCAGAATTTACCTCATTTACATTTTCTACTTTTAAATATTTAGTTTTAAAAATTTCATACATTATTTTTGCCTGATCAGAGCTGTCACATACTACCATTACGCCGATAGAATTATCACCAAATTTTATTATACTTTTTATATAGTCCGTTACAATATAATCCAGCATGGGTTCAACAAACTTAGGATGAGAAAAAACTATTCTTTTATTTGCATCGCCTTTTAAAACTTCAATATCCTTAATTGCTAATTTTAATTTTACTTTGAAAGAAGTTTCAATGTCTTCACGAATCAGCTTTAATGTATAACCATCTGCAATAGAGGAATTGTAATAATATTTATGAATATAATCACCAAATATATCTCTTGAATTTCTGTCTTTACCGATCAGAGGAGTACCTGTAAGTCCGATTAGAATTGCTTCCCTGTCTGATGTTATAAGGTTAGCAAGAAAACTTCCTTTTGGATTATAACTTCTGTGTACTTCATCAAGAAAGTATATTCTCTGAACTTTAATATCATAGTCACTTTCTTTTAAGACATTTGTTTCTTCTTTAAATTTTTGAATGTTTACAACTGTGATCTCTCTTTGTCCTGCTAAATTATGAATAGCCTGATTATCTCTGAAATCCTTTATAAGTTCATCTTTTGAATCAACATTATGAACTACCAAACCGCGGCTTGAAAATTCTTTATTCGCCTGTTTCATCAGATCAATTCTGTCAACAATAAAATAATATTTAGGAACAACCTTTTTCTTTTGAAAATAGTCTGTAAGATAATGAACGTTATAAAAAGCAAGAGCAGTTTTTCCGCTGCCTTGTGTATGCCAGATGATCCCTTTTTTTATACCTGAGTCCAATTTACATTCAATAGCTTTAGTAGCAAATAACTGAGGATATCGCATGATATGTTTTTCTATTCCGGATTCCGTCTTTACATATGCGATACTGTATTTCAAAAGCATTGACAAGCGGTCTCTGGAAAACAAAGAAGTTAAAATGCTGTTCGTAGGAGAATTAATATTTTTATTTGTTTCAAACTCTGCATTGTGCTTAATTGAGGACAAATTATTATCTCTTAAAATGAAATTCTCTATACCATCATCATCATTTATTTCTCTGAAATTTATAGACCTTTCAGATTCTTCTTCCCTAAAGCAATTAAAGTTGGCATTATGAGTAGAAGCAGATGCATAAAAAGCACCTTGAATAGGTTCTATAGATTCATCATCATATTTCATATTATTTGAAAATACCAGAATCTGTGTGATATTAATAAACTTCCTGAATTTTTTATTTTTGAATCTAACATTTATTCTGTCTCTCTCTGCCAGGATCCCTTCCTGATTATTTGGTTTCTTTACTTCAATAAATGCAAGAGGCATTCCATTAATTAAAAGAGTTATGTCGGGTCTGAATTCATCCTCGCCATTTTTGTAAGTAAGTTCGGTAACAACATGAAAAGAATTGTTTTCAAAATTATTAAAATCTATAAGTTTCACTCCCGAAGGAGAGGTTAACATATTATAAAACTCATTTCCAAGATCTTCATAATCCAAGACAAGCGAAACAGTCTCAAAAGTTTTTTTTAATTCACTTTCTTCAATACCCGGATTAATTCTTGCAAGACTTTCATAGAAAATATCAGTAAAAATATTTGTGCTTTCATCTTTTTTAGCATGCGACAATGAAAGATAATCATATCCTAATTTGTATAGATGTAACAAAGCCGGTATTTTTACTCTGGTATTTTCGTTAAAGGACAAAAGCTATTATAAGTATTAAGATATTTACTATTCAGGAGTGAGGTTTTTAAACATATTTGAACTTACCATATATTTATATCAAATTCACAAAGACCTGATAATTTATAAAAAATTTTTATTAATATATAGAAAATATATTAATTCAATAATTCAGAAAGTTGTTGGTAGATTATTTTTTAAAAAACATTTCTGTCCGGTTTTGTCCACAAAAATCAAGGGTGACTCTGCCGTGAGTAAAATTCCTAATTCTTTATTCCAAATTTTAAAAAGACCTCCCGGATCTTACTCCAAAAGGTCTTTTATATTTTCTTTATCTCATCAAACCCTAATCACCAAATCTCCGCTTATCCACCTTTCCACTTAGTGACCACTATTCTGTGAATCAGGATCAGCTTGCTTTCTGTGACGCAGTCCAAGATTCTTTACTGACCTGACGGCATAGTAGCTTTCATAGAAATTCTTTTCCTTTGTCTGCAGTAGATTCACCATGCTGTCGATCTCATTGTCGAGTATATCCATACAGCTCTGGAATAGCTCTTTCAGTGATTTTGTGATCACTTTGCTTTCCATAAATGAACCGGACTTTTCGATGTTTGAAGATTTATATTCATCTATGCAATTTTCGAGAGAGGCGATATCATTTACAGAAATGCCGTAAGGTGAGAGTTCATTTTCATTTTGCTTCAGAGTATTGAGAATAGTTACTGCCTTATTCGCAATATCCAAATCTCTAAGTCTGTCAAGATGTGAAGGTGAGACATTTGATATGGCTTTTATGACTTCATTTGAAGTTTTATGACCAAATACTGACAATCCGGATGCCAGCTCGATAGTGATGGATTCCAGCTCTTGTCTTTTTATGGACTTAGTCTGAGATGCACCTTTTTTGATCGTGTTTCTTTTTACAGATATGGTATTAATGTCGGATATATGCTGTTTGAAGATCGCAGTGGTCGCTGCAAACTCAGGTATATCTGAGATTATTTTTGTATTTCTGTCAAGTACAGTCTCAATGTCAATGTACGTACTAAGTTTATTTTCCTGTGATTTGGATAATTTTAATTCGTTCATAATTTATTTTTTTAGTTTAATGTTTAAATTTTTTTTTATAAATTTGTAGCACTCGTATCTTATAAACCGCCGCAGTCTAAAATGCTTTAACCGGACTCCGGCGGTTACTTTTTGGGAGGGGCTCTTGGTCTTTTCTTTCTTAATATTCTTTCTTTTCTGTTCATTCTAAATATTTTTATTTGTTTAAATCTGATTCACTGACAAATTATTAAGCTTTCACCGAAAAGTCAAATTGCAATTTTGACCATTTGTGAAAAAAACTTTTTCCCATTTTGTACAGAAAATTTTAAGAAAAATAATTTAAAATGTCTGTGAATGACTGATTTTAAAGGCTTTGGTGAGAATAGTCTTCCTTATTTTAAATACTCCGTAATATTTCATTTTTGCTCTGATTTCCATACTACAGCGTAAGTGACTTATACATATACAAGTTAAAGTGCATGATTTTGGCAGGCATCTGATTTTACTGGCTTTACACGTGTCTGCAAACAGAAATTACTTCATCGCAAATTTCAAAACTGTCATTGCATTCGGAACATATTGCATCACATTTATTGAAACTGTCATTTCATTCGGAACATATTGCATC
>JBATSB010000224.1:0-19652 GCA_049293015.1 Ignavibacteria bacterium | reverse complement strand
TCCTTATCTTATTGCCGGACCAATTCTAGGTATTATTCTTTCAGCAAATTCAGATTTTACTCCCACAAACGGCGGAAATTCTTCATCTGGAGATGTGAAAAGTGGTTTTGAATCAACCGAATTTGATCTATATTTTGGAGGAGGCTTAGACTTTAAGGTTTCTACTGTCACAAGTCTGTTTTTTGAACTTGGATATGAATTAGGACTTACAGATATTGATAAAGCCAACAATTCAAGTACTAAATCAGCTGGCTTTCAGATCACAGGCGGTGCTAGATTTGGAATGTAAAATTTAATTATAAATATTTCAAGCCGGCTGAGCGATCTGCCGGCTTTTTTTATATACAAAATTTTTCCCTCCGAGTATTAAAAAATTCCTTTAATGCAAACAACATAATCACTATATTTGTAGCTTAATTAAAAAAATTTTATATATCAATGTCTGCTAAACATCATCAGGAAGATAAATTAATGTCAGCTTATTATAAAGCTGTAGATTTTTTCGAAAAAAATAAAAAACACGTTTATACTGCTCTTACTATACTTATAGTTTTGATTGCAGGAACTGTCCTTTTTGTTAATAAAAGAACAGCAAATAATGAACTTGCTGCTGTCGAAATTGAAAAAGTAAAACCTCTGTATAATGCAGGTAACTTTGAACAGGCAGTAAACGGCGATTCTTTGGGTAATTCCAAAGGGTTGGTTTTTATTGTTAATGAATTCGGTTCAACCGATAACGGAGAATATGCAAAGCTTATGCTGGCAAATTCATATTATTCTTTAAGGGATTTTGATAATGCCGAAAAATATTATAAAGATTTTTCAGGAAATAATAATGTCCTTAAAGTGTCAGCTATCGCAGGTCTTGCCGGTGTGTATGAAGCGAAGAATGATTACTTAAACGCAGCAAAACAATTTCAAAAAGCTGCTAACACAGATAAAGATAATCCTTTTGTCGATCAGTATTTATTTTATGCTGCCAAAGATTATTTCAGAGCAGGTGATTTTGATGAATCAAAAAAGCTTTTGGATGAACTTAAAAAAGATTATCCTAAATCAAAGTATATTGCTGAATCTGAAAGATTTAGAGCAAGCATGAAAAACTGATCAGAGATATTATTTTCTGTAAAGTATTAATTTATATGAATAAAATTTAATGAGCTTAAAAAATAAAATTAACGAAGATCTTAATACTGCTCTCAAAGCAAAGGAGTCTGTAAGGACCGAAACACTGCGTTCCATTCGTGCTGAGATTTTGAAGATGGATAAATCAGGTATGAACAGAGAAATGAATGAAGATGAAGAAATTCAACTTCTATCCAAACAGGCAAAGATGAGAAAAGAATCGATCGACTTATTCCGAGAAGCAAACAGAATTGATCTTGTTGATAAAGAACAGGCTCAGCTTGACATTATAAATCAATATCTTCCGAAACAAATGTCCGCTAATGAAGCTGGCGTAATCGTTGATACTATTCTGAAAGAATCCGGAATTACAGAACAAAAAGATTTTGGAAAACTAATGGGAGAAGTAATGAAGCAACTAAAAGGAAAGATCGACGGGAAAATAATTCAGGATCTTGTCAAAAGTAAACTTAACTGACTTTTCCTAAATCACACTCCCCCGCCGTTTTGCCCAGGTTAATTTAACAAAGTTTTTCATTTTTAAAGTATTTTTGTCTCCGTAGAGTCTCGTGCTCTCCGGTCTCTTCGGAAACTGATTTAAAGTTATCCATTTTTAAAGTATTTTAATATTTACAGAATTGATTAAAAAAGCTTTTGAATACTCTCGACCTCATAATTTCAATCACTATCCTCATTCTTTCTTTACTCGGTCTTCAGAAAGGATTTCTTAAAAGCGTATTTTCACTAATCGGTATTATTGCCGGATTTTTACTCGCTACAAATTATAACGAAGTTCTGACAGGTTACCTATCCTTTATAAAAATTAACGAGAGAATTTTAAGCCTGATCTCATTCTTTTTGATTGTTGTCATTATTAATATCATTCTGAATTATATTTCTCAAAAGATATCAGGATTTAATTTTGCTACAAAATCTATTGACAAACTATTCGGATTTTTGTTTGGGATGTTTAAAGGAATTATACTTATAAGTTTATTTCTCCTTGCAACCACTAAATTATTTTCTGCATTCTCAAAAAAAACTATTGATGATTCGAAGATTTATCCTTACGTTATAGATGCAGCTCCCGGTATTTACAATAATATAATGACTGTACTACCCAATGCAAAAAATTTCTATCAGGAATTTGACTTCCTGAAAGATTTTAATAAAAAATAATGAGTGTAATCAGATAAAAATAGATCATTCAGATCCCAATTCTTATAGAAAAGTTTAAAAAGTTATTTAAATAATAACGATTAAAATTTAAGTTAATATAATTAGTTCTAAATTTCTTTCAAAACCCCACCCTTGCCCTCCCCTTACCAAGGGGAGGGCAAGGGTGGGGTAATTTGAAGAAAGAATTGAATTTCAATATTTTATATATAATTTATTAGAAATAAATCTTTGCATAAATTATTTTGGATAGTATTAAAACAGATTATACAAATAAAATGAATTTAACCGACATAAAAAATAAATTAGAATTTGAAAAAATAACTTCACGTCTGAAGAATTTAGTATATTCTGATCTTGGAGATGAGCTCTGTGACTCAATGAAATTTTATACAGAGTCAGGTGAACTGGAATATGAACTCGATAAAGTATCTCAGATGAAGGAACTTCTCAATGCCAAAGGTGACGTTCCGTTAGACGGACTTAAAGATATTCGGAGATCCATAAGCAAAGCAGGTATCGAAGGTCATTACATTTCGCCTGAAGAATTCTTACATATTCTGAATTTTCTGAGAATATCACGGATCATTAAAAAGATGATCTCTGAAGACAGCAGAGATTTCAATGAAGATTTTTCTGTATTGAAAAGAATTACTAGTGATCTCTTCTTTGATAAAATACTTGAACATAATATTGATATCACCATCGATGAAACCGGTGCAGTAAAAGATTCAGCATCATCTAATCTCAGAAAAATCAGAAGGCAGATCATTTCACAGTCAGGCAGGTTAAGGAAAACACTTGCAGACGTATTAGAAAAAGTATCTGAAAAAGATTATGCCCGTGAAGAGATCATCACTCAGCGTGACGGCAGATTTGTAATTCCCGTTAAAGCTGAAAATAAACGACTCGTGCAAGGTATTATTCACAGCTCATCTTCTACTGGGGCTACTGTATTTATCGAACCTACAGAGACTATCGAACTCAACAATGAAATTACTGAACTTTATTTTGAAGAAAAAAGAGAGATCGAATCTATTCTTCGTGAACTTGCTTCACAGCTTTCTAAAAATATTGAACCGATAAAAAATAATATCAGAATTCTTGCTGAGATTGATTTCCTTCAGGCGAAAGCTAAATATTCTATTGAAACAATTTCTTCTAAGCCAGTAATTTCTGATAATCATTTAAATCTCATTGATGCTTATCACCCTGTTTTACTTCAGACTCATAAAAGAAATGAAGTAGTTCCGCTCGATATCAGCATTGGTGATGAATTTAATACGATGGTTATATCAGGTCCGAATGCCGGTGGTAAAACTGTAGTTTTAAAAACTGTCGGACTTAATCAACTTATGCTTCAGTCAGGTCTTCACGTTCCGGCAGAGCCAGAGTCTGAATTCAGATTGTTTGATAATATCTTTGTAAGTATTGGAGATGATCAGTCTCTTGAAAATGATCTGAGTACATTTAGTTCGCATTTAAAGTACATCAAAGAAATCATTTCAAAGTCTGATCAAAATTCACTTGTACTTATTGATGAAATTGCAAGCGGTACTGACCCTGTTCTTGGAAGTGCCCTGTCAGCTTCTATCCTAAAATTTTTATCTGAAAATAATTGCATCAGCATAGTAACCACTCATAACAGCGAACTCAAAGAATTTGCATACAGTACAGAAAATATTGAGAACGGTTCACTTGAATTTAATGTCGATAATCTTTCTCCAAATTTCAAATTTTCAACCGGTGTGCCCGGACAGAGTTTTACTTTTGAGATTGCACGAAAATTTGATTTTCCTGAAACACTTTTAAATAATGCCGGAAAATATTTATCCGAAAATGAAAGCCGACTTGAAGATCTGCTGAAAGAACTTAATGAAACAAAACAAAAGTTCGAATCTCTTAAAAGTAAGTATGACATTGAAAATACAAGACTTGCCGGACTAACAAACATTTATGATCAGAAGATTAAGGAATTTAAAAAGAATGAAAAAGAACTTAGATATAAAGCAATGCTTGATGCTGAGAATATTATTAAAAATGCAAATAAGCTGATCGAGAAAACTATAAAGGAGATCAGAGAAAATGAAAATTCACATAAAGAAATAAAAAAACAATTTTCTGAAGCTGCTGCATTATTAACAAAACCCGACGTTGAAGATGCCAAAGAAGATACTGAAGAAATAAATAAAGTAATTTCAGGTGTATTAAAAATTAATGACCCTGTACAGATCAAAGATACAAATTCTGCAGGTGAAATCATTTCCATTTCAGAAAATTCAGTCACTATAAATGTAAATGGTCTTGCAATAAAAACAACTATTGATGAACTCGAAAAAATTAAGAAACCTGTAAAAGAGAAAAAGGAATATTCTGTAAATACATATGTGGAAGTAAATGAAGGTATTATAAACAGATCTCTTGATCTTCGCGGAAAATATACTTTTGAGATCTCAGATTCATTGCTCAAATTTATTGATGAATCAATAAGAAATGGTTTGAAAGAAGTAAGCGTCATTCACGGAAAAGGAAGTGGTAAGCTGCGTGATGAAGTTCATAACTTACTTAAATCAAATAAGTCAGTAAGGTCTTACAGACTCGGAGGATTGTCTGAAGGCGATACAGGCGTGACTGTATTAGAAATTTAATATTTAAATGATCAAACTGATATTATTTTTAATTTTATTTAAGAGTATATGGAAAAAATAATTGTTTGCGGTGCAGGGATCGGTGGAATGGTTACAGCAATAAGACTGGCTCATAATGGCTATGATGTAGAAATTTATGAAAAAAATATTTCTGCCGGTGGAAAAATGGGAGAATATTTTGAATCAGGATTCAGATTTGATACGGGACCATCTCTAATTACAATGCCCTATGTCTTTCTGGATTTCTTCAAAGATATCGGAAAAAATATTGATGATTATTTTAAACTAATTCCGCTTGGAAATTCCTGCAGATATTTTTGGAAGGATAATACAATATTTAATGCATACTCTGATTCAGACAGATTAAAGAATGAGATCATTTCTGTCTTTGGAGAAAATGAATATAACGGATTTAAAGATTACCTTGACTACGCCGAGTTCTTCTTTGATATTTCTGAGAAGAACGTTTTGGAAAGTGAATTTAAGATCAAGAATTTTTTGAATGCAAAAGGAATAAAAAATATTAATAAATTCTTTTCAGGTAAATCAATAAACGATCTTTCAAATAAATTTTTTACTGATCCGAAATTGCAGCAGCTATTTGACAGATACGCTACGTTTAACGGTTCATCTCCTTACCTGTCTCCGCAGATATTTTCCATCATACCTTATATTGAATTCAAATTTGGGACAAGTTATGTAGAAGGAGGAACGTATAAAATTGCTAAAGCTTTAATAAGATTGTGTAATGAATACAATATCAAAATTAATTACGGACACTATCTCAAAGATATTGAGTTTTCATCATACAAAATAAATAAATGTATTTTTGAAACCGGTAGTAATGAAATAATGGAAGTTACAGATTTCGATATGCTAGTTTCTAACTTTACAAACAGCAGAAAACTGGCAGGCAAAGAATATTTTAAATCTACTGACTGGTCAAATTCAGGATTTATAGCAATGATGGGATTTGAAGGAGTTTCAGAAAACCTTTCACAGCATAATATTTTATTTTCAGATAATTATGAAAGAGAATTCATTGATATATTTGAAAAAAAATTACCTGCAGAAGATATGACTGTTTACATTTCTATAACTAAAAAAGCTTTTCAGGAAGATGCTCCGGAAGGAATGGAAAACTGGTTCGTATTTGTGAATGCACCTGCTGTTACAGATAAATTCAGTTGGAATGAGAAACACAAATTTGAATACTTAGATAAGATTATCAATAAAATAAATTCTTTTAATATTATTAAAGATGATCTCAGAGAAAGAATTAAATTATTTAAAATAATAACTCCTGAAGATATGATGAATATGTATGGTACAGAATTCGGATCTATATATGGATTATCTTCAAATTCACTTATGACAATGTTTCGCAGACCTAAGAACAGGTCAGACTATTATGAAAATTTATTCTTTACCGGAGGCAATACTCATCCGGGTGGCGGAGTTCCATTATGTTTTCTTTCCGGAAAGATTGTCTCTGAAATGATAAATTCAGATAATAAAAATATAAATCAATAAATTAAATTGATCAAATAAATGGATAAGATTTTAATTATAGACGACGAGCAAAGCATCATAGACAGTATTTCTATGATACTAGAATCTGAAGGATATGAAACTGAAGGATGCCAGTCCGGAGAAGAGGCTTTAAGGAAAGTTAAAAAATCTGATTATGATCTGATACTTCTTGATATTAAAATGCCAAAGATGGACGGTCTGGAAGTTCTTGAGAAAATAATGGAGATAAATAATCGTCATGTTGTAATAATGATATCTGGTCACGGAACTATAGAAACCGCTGTAGAAGCTATCAGAAAGGGAGCTTACAATTTTTTACAGAAACCTTTGCCTGATCTTTATGAATTAAAACTCATTATTAAAAATGCGATTGACTTCAAAAAATCACGTGAAGAATTAATACGAGTCAGGAAAGAACTTATAGAAGTTTATAAAATAGTCGGTCAAAGTGAAAAAATAAAGACTGCACTTGAGCTTGTAAGAAAGTTTTCTGCAGTAAATTCCAATGTCTTGATTACAGGTGAAAGTGGTACCGGTAAAGAGCTTGCAGCAAGACTTATACATTTGTATTCAGATAAATCCGATAAACCATTCATTGAGATCAGTAGTGCAAATCTTTCAGAAGAAAAAACTGATATGGAATTATTCGGTGGAATGGAAGATGGAAATTTTCATAAGGGTAAGTTTGAGCTTGCTGAAGGCGGGACAATATTCTTGGATGAAATTTCAAATCTTTCTGAAGAAGTGCAGTCAAAACTTTTAAAAGTGATCGAGACAAATAAAATTACAAGACTCGGGACTAATATTGAAATTCATTTAAATGCCAGATTTATTTTTGCTTCAAATAAAGATCTACTTGAAGAGGTGAAAAATAATAATCTGCGTGAGGATTTTTATCACAGAATTAATGTATTCAGGATTGAACTTCCAGCGCTTAGAGAAATTCCTGAAGACATTAAAGAGCTTACTGAATATTTCGCAGGAAAATTCTGTGACGAAAATAATATTCCTTTAAAGAGTTTCAGTAAGAGTGCAATTGACCTGTTCCTTTCATTAAGATGGGCAGGTAATGTCAGAGAGTTAAAAAATATAGTCGAAAGACTTATCATCTCTGTTGATAAAAAAGAAATTGAATATGAAGATATTGAGATTCCTGGCAGCAGACACTTAAAAGAATTCAGTGAGCTTTTTAATAAAAACATGACGCTTAATGACTTTCAGAATGAATCTGAAAAGATATTTCTTCTGAAGATGCTGAATGATTACAAATATAATATTTCACAATCTGCTGACGCCTTGAAGATACAGCGAAGTCATTTATATAAACTTCTGGCAAAATATGATATACCTACTCCCAAAAAAAGATCAGGTGGATCATGAATTTTTTTGTCTGAAAATTTCATAAAGAAAAACTCCTGCCGAAACAGATGCATTGAGAGAATCGATCCTTCCTGCCATCGGAATTCTGATTTTTATGTCACATTTATCAAGTAAATTTTTTCTGATCCCAGAACCTTCGCTTCCAATTATTAATGCTAAAGGTAATTTCAGATCAGTTTCGAATATTGATTTGGATGAATTCAGATCAGTACCTGCTATCCAGTAGCCGTTGTTTTTTAAAAAAAGAAGTGTATTTGATAGGTTAGTTTCTTTGGCAATGCTTATATAATTTACAGCACCTGAAGATGTTTTTAAAACAGTATGATTTACTTCAGCCGCATTGTGTCGAGGGATGACAATTCCATCAGCACCAAGACATACTGCTGATCTAGCAATAGCACCAAGATTATGGGGATCTGTAATACTGTCTAAGACAAGTATAAGCGGATTTGTAATTTTTTTATTTGCTTCAACCATTTCTCTGATCGGTACATATTGATAATCTTTTATAAAACCTATTACTCCCTGATCTACGCCTTCTTCTTTGCTTTTATTATCAAAGAATTTTTTAAAATCGGTATAGTTCAAATAGACTACATTTATTTTTTCTTTTTCTGCAATAGTTACAATGCTTTTCAATTTATTGTCAGGCTTGATCTTTTTTAATAGTACTATTTTGTTAAAAGCATCAGGATTTGACTTAAGAGTTTCGAGTACCGGATTTTTACCAATTACTAACATTTATATATAAATTTAAAATGGTTTTTTAATTAAGTATTTTAAATATAATTATAATATACCGTAATATATCAGCAAAATATTATTCATAGTATTTGAACGAAAGACTATCAGCCGTTTACAATAATTTCAAAGATAAATTTGATTCACAGAATTTCTACAAGGGAGTGTTATATCTTGTATCTACTCCAATCGGAAATATTGAGGACATTTCTTTTCGGGCAATTCGAATACTCGAGAATGCTGACTTTATTGCTTGCGAAGATACAAGGAAAACCAATTTTCTGCTGACTCAATACGGTATTAGAAATAAGACAGTAAGTTATTATTCACATGTGGAATCAAGTAAATCTGAATTCATTATTGATGAAATCAAAAGCGGTAAAACTGTTGCATTAGTTTCTGATGCAGGCACACCGGGTATTTCTGATCCGGGTAATTTACTAGTTTCAAAATGTATCGATGAAAATATAGATATCTTTTCTGTTCCCGGATGCAGCTCATTGATACATGCACTTGTATTATCCGGAATACCAACAGGTAAATTTTATTTCCAGGGATTCCTTCCGCACAAGAAAGGAAGGCAGACAGCATTGAAAGAATTATCAGAAATAAAAATGACACTGATCATTTTCGAATCTCCGTTTAGAATATATAAAGCGCTTAATGAAATCTATGAGCATATCGGCAATAAAGAAGTAGCTGTATGCCGGGAACTTACAAAAAAATTTGAACAGGTCATCAGAGGCAAAGTGAAAGACTTAATATCTAAACAGTTTAAAACTAAAGGTGAATTTGTAATTATAGTAAATAACAGTTAATAAAATTTAATGAATAATATTAGTAAAGTAAGAGTTAGATTTGCTCCGTCCCCTACCGGATATGTTCATATAGGATCTGTCCGGACTGCACTTTTTAACTATCTCTATGCACGTAGTCAGGGCGGTAAAAATATTTTAAGAATTGAAGACACTGATCAGACAAGAAAGGTCGAAGGAGCAGTAGAAAATCTTGTGGATTCACTTGCATTGCTTGATATAGATTTTGATGAAGGACCCGGAAAAAGCGGCGACGTAGGACCATATTTTCAATCAGAACGTCTTGATATATACAGAAAATATTGTGATGAACTCATAGAAAAAAAAGCAGCATACTATGCTTTTGAAACTTCTGAGGAACTTGATGAAATGAGAAAGATGCAGCAGCTAGAAGGCAGACAGACTATGTATGACGGCAGAGCACGTGATCTTACGGATGAAGAAGTAAAAACTAATCTTGATAAAGGAATGCCTTATGTGATAAGACTGAAAGTTCCGCGTGATGAGGAAGTCAGATTTAATGATGTAATTAAAGGAGTTATAAAAATTGAAACAAATATTATTGATGATCAGATACTTTTAAAGTCTGACGGCTTTCCTACATATCATCTTGCAAATGTAGTGGACGACCACTTGATGGGTATCACACACATTATCAGAGGTGAAGAATGGGTCACATCGGTACCAAAACACATACTAATTTATAAAGCTTTGGGATGGGAAGTACCTGCTATGGTGCATGTTCCTCTTATATTAAATCCTGATAAATCCAAACTTAGTAAGAGACAGGGTGATGTTGCAGTTGAAGATTTTTTAAAAAAGGGATATTTAAAAGAGGCATTGATCAACTTCATTGCGATGCTCGGATGGAATCCGGGTGAGGGTGAAGAAAATGAATTTTTTTCTATGGAGCAGCTTATAGACAAATTTTCTCTGGAAAAAGTACAGTCTTCAGGAGCAGTATTTAATCTTGATAAACTTAACTGGATGAATAATTCATATATAAAAGATTATGATCCTGATAAATTGTTTGAACTTTCTCTCCCCTATTTTAAAGATACAGGTGTGAACTTATCTGATAGAGAGCATGCGAAAAAAATATTGTTAGCTATACGGGTTTATCTGAATAAGCTTGATGAAATTCCTGATCATACAAAAATTTTCACACAGGATAAAATAAATATTGAAGATCCTGAGCTGGAAAAAATTCTTAGCGCAGATACTTCAGTTACAGTTTTTAAAGAGTTGACAGAGAAGTTGAAAAATATTGACAAACTTACTGCAGAAGTTTATAAAGAAAAGATAAGTGAAGTGCAGAATGTTACAGGTATAAAAGGTAAATTATTATTCAAACCTGTCAGAGTTGCATTGACTGGCAGTGAGAACGGACCTGATCTGCCTTCAATAGTTGAAATACTCGGTAAAGAAAAAGTAATAAGATTTTTATCGGAATGGATTTAGTAATAAAAAAAATGCCGTCAGATAAATTCTGACGGCATGAAAAAAACTTTATAACTATCTAATTTTCTTTTTGTGTCTGTTTTTTCTAAGTCTTTTTTTCCTTTTGTGCGTCGCCATTTTATGACGTTTTCTTTTTTTTCCGCAAGGCATAATTAATTTTTTCCTTTCTTGTGTATAGTTGTTAAATTAAAATTCTGATTAAAATATTATTTTACAAGTGATTCCTGTACAACTTTCTTAAAATCTTTAGAAACTTTAAACATAGGAATATATCTTTTTCCCAATGAAATTTTTTCGCCTGTCTTTGGATTTCTTGCAACTCTCGGATGCTTCATATTATTTTTAAAAGTGCCAAAGCCCCGTATTTCCACAGATTCATTTCGTTTTAATGAATCAATAACACAACTGATAAATCCTTCAACAATTATTTCAGTTTCTTTTTTACTTAACCCCGTAGCTCCTGATATGGCAGCAGCGATCTGAGATCTGGTCATAAACTCTCCTTAATTCAGTTAATAAACAAATTTATATTGTAAAAGCGGTTGATCTATAAATTCAGATCTTAACTCTTCTTTTATAGATCTTAACTCATTATTAGAAAATGTATCAAGTATTCTTTCTATAAGAGTCGATTTTTCTTTTTCTTTTACGATAGTCGGTTCACCATCTATTCCTGCCATATTAGATGCAATTCTGATCGCATCTTCATAAGTACCAATCGAATCTACCAGTCCAATCTTTAATGCCTGTCTTCCGGTAAACACTCTGCCGGTGGCATACTGCTTTAAATCTGCTGTATCAATTTTTCTTTCTTTTGATACAACTTCAAGAAACTGGTCGAATGTATCATCGACTATTTCCTGAAAATAAGTTCTGTCCTTTTCTGAAAAATCCTTAAATGGATTTCCTGCGTCTTTGAGTTCTCCGCTGGTAATTGTCATTGATTTAATGCCTATCTTATCAGCAAGCTCTTTATAATTTACAAGCTGAATAATTACTCCGATACTTCCAACAAGTGAACCTTCATCGGCAATAATTGTACTTCCTCCGCAGGCAGCATAATATCCACCGCTTGCACCTAGACTTGCAATAGAAACAATGACAGGTTTACCTGCATCTCTGGTCTTTTTTACTATTTCATAAATTTCCTGAGAAGCGGCTACACCGCCTCCGGGAGTATTTATTCTGAGAATGATTGCCTTTATTGACTTGTCCTCACCGTATTTTTTGAATTGCCTGACAATTCCTTCTGATGAAAAAATTGTAAAATCTAGTTTTACTTCTGCAATTTTTTCATTTCCTTTACCGCTGATTTCAAGAGATCCGTCAGAATCTGAAATTATTTTTGTAAGATATAAAAATGAAATACCAACGAAAAATAACGCAATTACTATAAGCGAAATAAATATTCCCCAAAACCATTTTCCGGAATTTGATTTCACAAGCTGATTATTTTCGTTTTCCATATTTTTTATTTACTTACCTAAAATTGCGTTTTTCTTGTTCAAGGCATTCTGAGCATCTTCAGTCCTGCCAAGATTTGCATATACAGAAACCAGTAATTCATATACCTGCTTTTCAAGATCCTTTTTAGACAGACTATAAGTAAGAGGTTCTAATGATAACAAAGCTTCATTAAAATATTCTTTATAATTCCCGTTTTCATCTTTTACTCTTGCATCTTCTCCCATTTTAGCGAGAGCTAGTCCATTATTATATGCAGATGTTTCATAATACTCATCTGTTTTAGGTAAATTTGGAATTGCTAAAACTTTTTTGAAAGTCTCACTTGCTGCCTTATAATTATTGAGTGACATCATATTTAAACCTGAATCGAAAAGTATTTTTGCAACTCTTTCTGCATCCTCCTTATTTGTTGATTTTGCAGCTAAATCATTAAAAATCTCAAGTGCTTTTTCTGAGTTTCCTAATGCAAGATAAGTTTCACCCATTGCTGAATAAGATTTTAAACTATCAGGAAATATTACTGAAGATGCTTCAAAATTCCTGAGTGCATTATTGTAAAATGTTTTGGCTCCGTCCATATTCTTTTTTTCCTCGGCATCAATTCCATTTTTAAACTCTTTGGCACCGGCATTAAATTTATCTACCCAGAATGACTGAATTGAACTGCTGAAAGCATTTGAAATAGTAAGACTTTGTGCAAATGATTTTTGAGCATCTGCATAATTTCCGTTTTCCACCTGCGAATAGCCGAGCATATACCAGCCTTCAGCGTCACCTTTATCTATTTCAAGTCCTTTCTTTAATTCAGCTTCAGCTTTCAAATAATCCTGCTGCGCAAAAGCTAATTTTCCTGTTGTAGATTGTGCAGATGAACAGCCCTGAAAATATATTGCTCCCAGTGCTAAAACAAAAATAAGTGGTAATACAAATAATGATAATTTATTTGATTTCATTATAAAATTTCTCCTGATGATTTAAATTTTTTAGTGCTGTAAATATACGGATTATATGACATTTATTCAATTTAACAATTTTTAACCTGTTAATTATTTTTAACCTCTTGGATGAAATGTTTTGTGTACTTCTATCAGATATTCCCTGTCAATATGTGTGTAGATCTGCGTTGTAGAAATATCTGAATGTCCGAGCATTTCCTGAATTATTCTGATATCCGCCCCGCCTTTTAATAAATGTGTCGCAAAAGAATGTCTAAGGGTATGAGGATGAACATTTTTTTTTATTCTGGCAAGATTCGAATACTTGTTAATGATATTCAAAATTCCCATCCTGGACAGCTTTCCTCCTCTGAAATTTAAAAAAAGTATATTTCCTGATTTATTTTTTTTCAAAACTGATCTACTTTCATTAATATATTTTACAATAAAATTTAAAGCAATATCCCCTATCGGTACGATCCTTTCCTTTGATCCTTTGCCAATTACTCTCAGATAACCTTCATCAAAAAATATATTTCCTGTCTCAAGATTAGATGTTTCACTGACTCTGAGACCGCTGGCATACATTGTTTCCAATAATGCTTTATCTCTTAGTCCAAGTTTATCATTTTCATCCGGCATAGAAAGAAGCAATTCAGTTTCTTCAATCGTCAGAACTTCAGGCAACGTCCTCGAAGTCCTTGGCGACTCAAGCTCTTCTACAGGATTTATGGAAATGAGATTTTCAGATTCAAGATATTTAAAAAAAGATTTTAAAGTTGAAATGAATCTCGCTACTGATTTAGATGAATATTTATTTTCATTTTTATCTCCATATTTATTCAGATGTTTTAGAAATTGATTTATAATATTATCATCAATCTTTTTTATATTGCTGATATTTTTTATTTCTTTAAGATATTTTATAAATCTTTCAAGATCAGATCTGTAAGAATAAAGTGTATTTTCTGATAATGATTTCTCTATGATCAGAAAATTCAGGAAAAGTTTTTTATGAAATTCAATGTCAGTATTCATAAAACTTTTATGTGGAAGAATTTGAAACCAGCTCAAGCTGATTTTTATCAGGATACTTAATTCTGTGATGATGAATTCCGATTAGTACTTTCATGAAACTGTCCTTTATATGTGTAAGGTCTCTGAGTGTAAGATCACATTCATCAAATTCGCCTTCCATAAATCTGACTTTAATAACTTCACGGATCTTACTTTCAAGTTTCTGAGGAGTGGGATCTTCAATAGCTCTTGTACTCGCTTCGATTGAATCTGCAAGCATTACAATACCGGTCTCCTTTGTCTGAGGCTTTGGACCAGGATATCTGTAAATGTAATCAGATAATTCTTCTTTGGTGGATTTTTTTGCTTTGTCATAAAAATAAGATACAAGTGTAGTGCCGTGATGCATTGGAATAAAATCAATAATTTCCTGTGGCAGTTTGTATTTTTTTGCTAGTGCAATTCCGTCAGTAACATGTGCGATTATGATCTTAGTACTGACTGTCGGATTGAGTTCATTATGTTTATTATATTCATCAAGCTGATTCTCAATAAAATACTGCGGTTTCATAATCTTTCCAATGTCATGATAATAACATCCGACCCTTGCAAGAATCTGATTAGCGCCGATAGCTTCAGCAGCAGCTTCAGATAAATTTCCCATTATTATGCTGTGATGAAATGTTCCCGGAGCTTTTGATGAAAGTTCTTTTAACAGCGGATGATTAAAGTCAGAAAGTTCTAGCAGCGTCAGATCAGTAGTAATTTTAAAAACCTTTTCATAAAAGATCAGCAGACCGAATGCAATGACAGGAGACATCACAGCATTAATTCCGCCAAACATTAACTTGACCCAGAGCTTTTGATAATCTTCTATCCGAATCAGATTTATCGCAAGTATTGAAATAGTATATCCGATCAGAATAAAAAAGAATGAACGAAATATCTGCGATCTGTTTTTAATATCCCTTTCACTGAAGATTGCCAGAACCGATCCGCAGAATGCTATAAAAGCTATCGAGAAATCTCCACCCCGAATTGTAGCAACAAAGAAACATATTATTGTTACAGTATAAAATGCAAGTCTGGAATCAAAAATAATCGTAAGCAAAATAGATGCTACCGGTACAAAAATAAGTAATTCAATCGGCAGTTTCAGATCTAAACTCATACTGAGAAATGCAATAAATCCTTCAATGAGAATCATCGAAGAAATAATCATGAGTTTGAAATTATCATTGAATACTGCCGGTCGGATATAATAAAGAAAAAATCCAAGTACTATCAAAAGTATTAATACTGTAAAAAATTTTCCAACATACTGAAGTATGACATCCTGTGTTCCGATTTTTTCAAGCCGCACCTTTTTATATGAATCAAGTTTCATTTTTGTAAACCTGTTGACAGGATCATGTTTGCTGATAATTCGTTCATTCTCTTTTACAATACCAATAGTTTTTGGGATCTGCTCAATACGGCTCTGAGTTTCCTTTTCAGTCAGTTCATTATTATAGATCAGATTTTCCGAAGTGAATTTATTGCTGATCTTTAATGCAGAAGTAACAAGCATTGAGTCACTTAATATATTTTTAAAATCAGATTCATATTTAAATAAAATTTCATTTTTATCCTTCACTTTATCGAGATCTGTCAGCTCCTGAAGCTTATCATTCTTATGCTGTACAGTTATTTTTTTTGAAGAGATATTATTTTTATCGAGATTAATAATATCACCATCTGAATTTTTTATAATGACACTTGAAACAATATTTATGAATTCAGGAAATGAAATATTTAATTTATTTTCATCGGAATTTTTATAATTTTTATAAATAGTATAAAACTGTTCCCATTCGGCAAAAGTAAAATCTATTCCGATCTTACCTTTATATACATCAAGCTTCTCTGAATTAATAAATCCTTCATTATTTTTAATGATCTCATCTGTCATTACAAATACTTCAGTCATTCCTAGTCTAAGATTATCAAGACTGTCTGAAATATTTTTTTCTGAATCATCCTTGTCAAATACTAAAGCAATGTTTTTTATAACATCTTTTTTCTCCTGATCATATTCAGATTCATCTTTATAAACAGGAAAAGAAAAAGGAGCTATAAGGTCTTCCGAAGACCATATAGCTCCAACTTCGTATTTAGATTCAATATTTTTATAACTTGGTATCATGAGAAAAAGAGCAGTAACGGTAATTATTGCAATAAACAGTTTGATAAGATTACTGGTTTTCAGATCAATTCTGCTGAACTGTTTTAAAAATTCTCCGTCGCTAAATTTGTCTTTTAAATTCATGATGCTTTTGCGTAAAAAGAAAAGAGTAGTTTTATAGACTACTCTGTTGTAAATGTAAAATATAAAAAATAATCAGGAATAAAGTTCAAACTTCATATTTAGTAGAATATAAAACTTTTTTATCCTGAATATATTCATCAAATAATTTGCTGATCAATTCTTTCGTCTCTTCACTTTGATTATCTTCAATGGAATCTATTTCATCTTCATTCTCACAATGAAAAACTTCTGTAAAATTATTCGGATTTTTTTTACTTTCAAATACAGAATAACTACTATCCATAGATCCGTTTATGTTATTCTTTATTTCTCTGATCGTTTCTAAATAAGCTTCTCTCTTTTCCGGGTAAATGCTGTAATTTATTTCAAAAATAATTTTAGGCATATTTGTTTTTAATTATATAATATGCAAATATAGAAACACATATATCTAAAATAAAGATAAAATTTATGATAACTTGTATTGCAAATTTATTCAGATATAAGTGGGAATGATTTATTAGTCAATGTTTTAATTTGGTGTTATTCAAAGTTTATTCAAATTCTATATAATTATTTTATATCAGAATGCAAATTTCAGTTGACTGTTATATTAAGAAATTTTAAATATTCAATATACAATATATAACAGAAAAGTATTCTGTCATGACTCAAACACAAGAGTCTGTAAAGTCCTATAATTAAAAACTGCGGCTAAATAATTTAGCCGCAGTTCTATTTCTATCTATATAATTATCCTGAAAATCATCTTACATTCAGCTCATTACTTTTCCTGTTTATATTTATCATTAATACATTCTGCTGTACTTTCCTGTGACCTTATTGCTGTATTCTGCTTACTGCTTCACTCATGATTCCGGTACCGTGAGCATTGAAAGCCTGTACTTTGTAAAAATACCTGACTCCCTTTTCCACATCGTCATCTACAAAAGTGATCTTTGAAGAGACTTTGTATGGCTGCAGCTCCGGAACATTATTTGCATTTTTCGGATCTGTACCGACACCTTTGAACCACTGATATGATGTTGCATCAGGATCTTTTTGAGTAGATACAATAAATCCGACTCCATCAGAATCATCCGAAAGTACCGGATAAATGATTTTCCCGGGCTTTGGAACAGACGAACCTTTTTTTCTCTGGGCTACATCATATTCTTCAAGCTTTTCGGGATCCTCGTTGTGAAGTCCGGTTGCAAGTGATTCGATCTTGTCAGCAAATTTCTCTGCCTTGTCACTCAGAGAATGAGATTCTGAGATCCGCACTTTCCATTCGATATGTGCGTCTTTCATCAGTTTCTCTTTTGCCAATAGCTCGTCTATCTTTGCCTGAACAGAGTCGGGCGTTTCAGGCAATCCGTTCCATAATGCCTGATTGATTTCCATTCCGGATTTCAGAGATATTAGTCTGCTGATCACGGAATCAATGTACTTGACCATTTAAGGTCCTCCTTAATTTGCGGTAAATTATTTTTAATTATTTTTTACGATACAAAACTGTCTTCATAAGCTACCGCTGCTTAATCCAAACAACCCTGTACCGGTTTGAAACCTGCATTAATTTTTTTATTTTGAAAAATCCTGTGTACAGAATATTTTATAATTGAACTTAAACTTTCAGGACACCAATAAACTGACTACAATAGCACGACCAACTAATGGCTTTTATCAGAGCCCTTGTTGGTGTTCCTGAAAGTTTGAAAAATTTTCTATATAGAATACTTTATAATTGAACTCAAACTTTCAGGCCACCAACAAGCTGAGAACAATAGCACGACCAACTAATGGCATTTATCAGAGCCCTTGTTGGTGTTCCTGAAAGTTTGAAAAATCTTCTATATAGAATACTTTATAATTGAACTCAAACTTTCAGGCCACCAACAAGCTTAGAACAATAGCACGAACAACTAATGGCATTTATGATTTTTTTATTGCATCAAAAGATTTATCTGATCCTATATGCAAATCACATATAGCTTCCGGTGATTTACCTGACGCTATAAGTAAATCACATATTGCCTTCGGTGATTTACCTGACGCTATAAGTAAATCACATATAGCTTCCGGTGATTTACCTGACGCAATAAGTAAATAACATATTGCCTTCGGTGATTTACCCGACGCTATAAGTAAATCACATATTGCTTCCGGTGATTTACCTGACGCAATAAGTAAATCACATATTGCTTCCGGTGATTTACCTGACGCTATAAGTAAATCACATATAGCTTCGGGTGATTTACCTGACGCAATAAGTAAATCACATATAGCTTCCGGTGATTTACCTTATGCATTAAGAAAATTAAATATTGCTTCCCCAAAATTAAATAATGCAGGTTTCTTTTTTCAAAGCCCGTTAAAAAAATTAATACACGCGTTTATCAAATTAAATATCGGGATATTGAAAAATAAAATAGCGATAATGTCAAAGAACAGAAGGAAATATCTTTCCTAATTAGAATTGAATCGATTCTGTGCAAAATTATAAAAAATAGTGAAACGAGTCAAATGGTAAAAAACACTGTTTGTGAAAATTTGGTTTTGGACGTGGATTTTGTATAGACGTGATAAGGGTTTGTTAAAAATACATAATATAAATTTATTTTTAAAACAGAGTTTTTTTGATAAATAAAAGTATAGGAATGGACTACGGAGATTCTATGCAGGGAAATAATTCGTCATTCCCGACTCGCCTGATGTTTTTAATTTTCGATAAATTTTGAATATTAAGGCAGGCGAGAGCGGGAATCCAGGAGTAGAACTGTTTATTTTAATTTTGAGAACTATGATGTTGGAGTCAATCAACACGTCATTCCCGACTCGCCTGATGACTTTAATTTTATGTGTATTTATAATCTTAGGGCGGGCGAGAGCGGGAATCCAGGATGAGCAATGTATATCTTAATTATAGAATTAAGATGCTGGAGACTGTTTAATTTAATTTTATAATGTAGAAGCTTTTTGGGAATATGTTTCCTAATAAAAAATATACTGCAAAAAACTTGTTCCTGGATTCCCGCTCCGCCTGCACATCGTGAAAATATAATTT
>JBATSB010000223.1:0-5243 GCA_049293015.1 Ignavibacteria bacterium | reverse complement strand
ACTAAACATATATCCGCCAACACTATGAGCAATTGGGTTTCTATCCCAATTCAATATTCTAAAAACATCTTTCCTAGAATATTTTCTATACAAAACAAACCCTTTAAAAAATTTAGATTTGTCATATTTCCTCTTATAATCATCTATTGAATATTCTGTACTATCTAACAAAAATTCTTCAAAAGTTTTATTCTCTAATAATTTTTTAAATCTATCAGTTATACTTAATATATTTTTTTCTCTTTCAATAATTTCAACACCTAATATTTCATTTAAGCTTAACATTTTATTGTTTTTATTCTCTGTTATAAAATGAAAATTTAAATTCAATATACACGAATCAATTGTTTGATCACTTACATTATATCCAAATTCATCTTCTACTTTCTTTTTAAATGTATCAATTGAAATCCTTTCATTGTTAATAATTTCCAAAAGTATAAGACTTTCTTCCACTCGTTTACTATTATTTATTTCACTGGAGAATAATTCTAATAATTTTCCTTCAAGTTCATTTAATTTTCCATTCAATAAAATTTCTTGACCACTTACAAAATTAAAATATGATTTAGAATATTCTACATATAACATAGGATCACGAGAGCCATGATCTACATAATCATTCATCATAGGAATTCTGCCAAGTTTAAACTTCAATAAATTATAATCTTTTAATAAATCTCTTTTGAAATTCATTTTTGCAGAATCAATCGATTCAAATATTCTTTCTCTTGAAATTTTATCGAAGTTAATAGTAGATGTACCTGGAATTAGACTACTACCACTTGTCATTAACTTTCTTAATGTATCTTTATTATAAGAATTATCTCCATACAATGCGATTGGGACAAGATAATTATTACTATAATTTCCTATAAAATCAATCACAGTAAGATATTCTTTATTTTCTGCTTTCCTCAATCCTCTTCCCAATTGCTGTACAAATATAATTGCAGATTGAGTTGGGCGTAACATAATAATTTGATTTATTTTTGGAATATCTATACCCTCATTAAATATATCTACAGTAAATATGTAATCAATTTTATCCTCACTATTTTCACTTTTTTCAATAAGTTTTATCGCTTCACTCCTTTCTTCTTCAGTACTAATTCCGGTAAGTGCGATTGTTTTAAAACCTAGATCATTAAATTCATTTGAAAGATGAATACATTCTTCTACTCTAGAGCAAAATATTAATCCTCTAATTACTCCCACATCTGTTCCATAAAATTTTGATTTTTCTATAATGTTATTGATTCTTTCCGAAGCAGCAAGTTTAGTAAAATCAGAATTGTCATCTAATACTTCTCCATTCACACTAATATCAGTTACTCCATAATAATGAAAAGGGCTAAGCATATTCTCTTCCAATGCTTTTATCAGTCTAATTTCATAAGCAATATTATGATCAAAATATTTAAAAATATCATTTCCGTCAGTTCTTTCAGGAGTTGCTGTCATTCCTAATAAAAACTTTGGCTTAAAATAATCAATCACTTTTTGATATGAATCTGCTCCAGCTCTATGTGTTTCATCGATTACTATGTAATCAAAATGATCAGTCGAAAACTTTTTAAGATGTTCATCTCTTGAAATTGTTTGTATAGTTGAAAATAAATAATCTTTTTCAATTTCTCTCACACTTCCAGAATAGATTCCCATTTTATTACCATCACCAATTATTGTTTTAAATGCTTCCATAGAAGTCCTTGCAATATTTGTTCTATGAACTACAAATAAAAATTTTTTTGGATTGAAATTTTTTACATCAAAAGCGGACAAGTAAGTTTTCCCAGTTCCAGTTGCAGATATTAGAAGTGCTTTATTTTTATTTAGAGCTCTTAATTGTTCAATATTATTTAATGCATCGGTTTGCATTTTATTAGGTACAATTTTTTCTATTAAATATTCATTTTTATTATCTTTAAGTAATTGGGAATATTCAACTCTCTTAGAATAAATTTTCTCGTAATTGGATATAAATTCATTATCAACTGTAATTGCTTTTTCAAACTCTGATTTGAATTCATTTATAGAATTGAAAATAATAGAACTGTTTGTAATTGCAGATATTTTCAAATTCCACTCAGTATTTATTGATAAAGCGTTTGCAGTTAAGTTACTACTTCCAATAATTAAATTATGAAAATCAGTTTGCCTGAACAAATAACCTTTAGAATGAAAATTGTTACTAGTAGATATTTTTAAATCAATATTTTTAAATTGCAATAATTTTCGTAATGCTTCTGGTTCTGTGAAATTAAGATATTGAGAAACTAAGATTCTACCTTTTATATTTTTTTGATCAAGTTCTTGTAATGTATTAATAATACTTGCAACTCCTTCAGCAGTAGCAAATGCAACTGAAAACCAAAACTCATTACATTTTCTTAATTCATGTTCAATAGTTGTCAGTATTTTTGTACCAATACTTTTATCGTTTACTAATAATTTTGGTAAGTATTCATTATTGGAAAGAATATATTGATCTATAAATCCTGTTCTTAAACTTTGCAATAATGAATCTTCAAATTTTTCCAATTACATTTCCATTAATTTATGAACAATTGGTAAATCAGCTTCAGCCCAATCTAATTCTAATAATCTATCTTTAGTAAGCCATTTATATTCAACATGCTCTGTAAGTTTCAACTTAGAATTCTCACATGAACAAATAAAACTATACATTTTAATACTGAAGTCCGGATATATATGATTTACAGTCAAGAAATTGTTTTCAATATTTATTTTCATATTTAATTCTTCATCAATCTCTCTTATCAATGCAATTTCATTAGTTTCATTTTCTTCAACCTTTCCTCCAGGAAATTCATACTTAAATGATAGGTAATTATATTTGTGATGATCTCGTTTTACACACAAAATTTTGCTATCAAAGATTATTATTGCTGCGACGACTTCTATTTGTTTCAAATATTTCGTATTTAATCTAAAATTATCTTAAACTTAAACTCAAGAAACCGCAAAAATCAAACTCCTCAAAGTCTGAATCACATTTCTCCTAAAATCATTTACATTGTTGATTGCTAAATTCCTATGAAACATCCTGTGACAATTTGAGCAAACTAACGCAAGATCTTCAAGTCTTGTTTCTCTCTTTACATCTTCACTTGATAAAGGAACTAAATGATGACATTCGATAAATCCCTTTCCATGATTTCCATATTTTTTTGAGAAATCAAACTCACATGCTTCACATTCAAGTTTTCCACTCACTCTATATGTTAGATCCTTTTTCTTTTTTACAATTTTTTGATCACGCTCACGAACTTTATGTAATCTGTACAATACCTGACCTTCAATAACTTTATCTAACTCTGAAAATTCATCATTTTCAATACTTCTCACTTTATAATTAAGATCTTCATTTTCTACTACAGATCTAATTTCATTTGCAATTCTGTGAAGTCGTACTTTATCTTTATAAAATTCTTCGAATACCTCTTTATCTAACTTAGAACCTCTGCTCATTCCTTTTCCTTTATAATCCGGATCAAACGCCAAAAAATTAGAAAGCTTTAGACTTACTCCATTTGAATTCCTAAATTTCTCCTCATCAGGTCTCACATCAAATATAGGTAACTTATTTAGAATATTTGAAACTTCAACGATCTTTGGATTACCTGAAGTTATATTTCTCTTTTCCAATTTGAAATAAAGATCCAATGCTAATATTATCTCATCCCTATGCCATTTTGGATTTCGTGAATTCAAATTTGAAATTGATTTCTGCTAAAATAAAAATTTTAGCTCCTTATTACAAATTAGAATTATATCATACAAATTTTTGACATTCAAACTTCCACACTGCATTTTTTTACTATTTTAAGACTTTCACTGAAAAATTTTTCACTTTTTCTGACATTTTTCAGTTTCACAGTATTTCGATTGACGTTCACTTCATTTTGATTGACGTTCCAACCATTTCGATTGACGTTCCAACCATTTCGATTGACGTTCCCGACATTTTGATTGACGTTCACTTCGTTTTGATTGACGTTCACTTCGTTTTGATTGACGTTCACTTCATTTTGATTGATGTTCACTTCATTTTGATTGACGTTCATTTCATTTTGATTGACGTTCAATTCGTTTTGATTGTTGTTCACTTCATTTTGATTGACGTCCACTTCATTTTGATTGACGTTCATTTCGTTATGATTGACGTTCACTTCGTTTTGATTGATGTTCACTTCATTTTGATTGATGTTCACTTCATTTTGATTGATGTTCACTTCGTTTTGATTGACGTTCACTTCGTTTTGATTGACGTTCACTGAAAATTGTTTCACATACACTTTGCTTCTTTTCACATTCACTTTACTTCGATTCATATTCACTTTATAATATTTAAGTTGCAGTTTAGTTAGATATATAATCAAAAGGTATTTGATCAAAGATAATATTCTATTTAATAAAATGAGAAATTGTCTGTTATTATTAATGAAGCTTTCTTTCCCGGGCAGCGGATTTCAATCAAACATCATAAGTCAATATTAAATATTAAATATTAAATATTCTAAATTCGAAATTCATTTCGCTTGTCTGAACCGCTGATGACGCTGATTAATATGATTTCGCTGATTCGTTTACATTCTAATTCTTCTATATAGAAATCATGTTAATCAGGCAAATCAGCGTAATCAGCGGTTCAGAAAAATCTCATTTCGCTTGTCTGAACTACTGATGAGTATTACACAGATTGATAATCTGTGCTACTATCACTGATTAAAATTATTTCGCTGATTCTAATTCTTTAATATTAATAATAATTTAAACTAAACCCTGATAACCCCGAAGGGGTGAAATTATTATAGAAAAAAATAATATACGCACTAACCCCGAAGGGGTGAAATTATTTAAACAATTTTTTGTAAGCGGCTTCTGCTGATCATTACGAATAATAATGTCACCCCTACAGGGTTTGATAATTTTAAATATGATTTTATTAACCAGATTAAAATGATTTCGTTGATTCGAATTCTTCTTTATAATGATTATTAATAATATAAATTAAACCCCGATAACCCCGAAGGGGTGAAATTTTTATAGATCAAAAATAATATACGAACTAACCCCGAAGGGGTGATTTTATTTGAACAATTATTTTAATCGACTACTGATGATCATTACGAATAATAATGTCACCCCTACGGGGTTTGATAATTTTGTAAATCGCATTTCTATAATAATGTCACCCCTGCGGGGTTTGATAATTT
>JBATSB010000222.1:0-3370 GCA_049293015.1 Ignavibacteria bacterium | reverse complement strand
CTAAATAAATTAGTAGAAAAGGATTCCCTTTCCGATAAAGATAAAGATAGAGTTTTTGATCTTTTAAACGAATATAAGAAAACATTAGATGAAACAATTAGAGGCAATAGAGATCTTAAAAAAATGATGATTGGCGCAAGTTCAGTAATAGCATTATCTTTTGTTTATATAATTTACAAATCTGTTGGAGGTAAGGGAGGCGAACAAATTCTAGCAAATGCACCTCAAAAATTATTAAATATATAAAATGGAATATTCAATAAGGCAATCAATAAGTGATGCTTACGAAAATAGTGATAATGTAAATATAAAAACGGAGATATTTTTGAATGTTTACAGGAAGGATGATCTATCTGATAATTATATGAATTATACGAAAAAGATAATGAAGTTAATGAAAAAGTTAAAAAAGTATACTGACATAAAAGAGAATGATGAAATTATTAGAGATTGTGAAAAGGAAATGGAAGATTACAGTAAGAAAAAGGATGTGATATTAGAGGAAGCTATTAAAAAGTACACTGATTTTATTAATGATAAAATTCTTGTATCGGATAGACTTGTAAGCAGATACCAAAGGGGGTTTACAATTGTAGATCGTTTTAAAGGAATTGAAAACAATAATTCTCCTTATGGGATACTTGTATTAGACTTATTTAAAACAATCACTTCCAAGTCAATTTTTAAAACATTTAGTAAAGAAAAAACTGCATACCAATTGCTCTTAGAAAATGAGCCAGAGTTAATAAAAAAGGAATATGTCTCTTCAAGGGAAGGAGCAGAAAAAGTTGAACTTAATTTTATTTGTTATTTGATAGACTTAAGTACTAAAGATTATAATGAAAATGAGATTAAAAAATTACTTGATGATGTTTCAAGTGAAGTAAGTAAAACTAATGAAGATCTATCAAAAAAAATTAAAGCAGTTTATAATTCGACTAAGTTAACTGGAAATTTTTCTACAACAATCTTACAAGTTCTTCGCCTTTCCATTGGAAAAGGGGCTTTTATGAATACTTCAGTCATTGTTACTAATTTAATCTTGAAAAAAATAATGGGAAAAGGGATGACATACGCTCAAAATGCAGTTTTTAGAAAATTTTTCGCAAGATTTTTAGGTTCGGGACCTTTTGCGATATTTGTAAATATTGCCTTAATTATTCCTGATTTAGCTGCTGTCATTAATAGAAGAGATTATGTAGCAACAATTAATGTAATATTTTTATTATATTTTTTAAGATCAAACCTATCTTAAAAGTTTTAGGGAATTTATTTTTAATTTCTTTTTTTTACTGCTTGACTCCATATAGTTAATATTATCAAATTAGACATTATCAATAATATATTAACGTATTTATTTTTTTTTATCTAACTAGTTTAATTAACACAAAACCCAATCAAATTAAAAATATTATCCACCGCAACCTCACAAGAAAAAACACCTCAAACCTTCACTCCTTTATCTATAGTCTATTGAAATCCTAACATTGATGGTGTTTACAAATAAATAATACTCCTCTTCAAAAATTTCCTATTTGATTTTAAAAATTATTATTCTTATGTTTGTATAAATGTAATTTACTCACACATAAATTATTAAGTTAGTAAATAACTTATATGCTGAAGCAGTCACTTAACATTGTAAAAAATCTTTTCTTTAACAGTCACCTTTCAGGAAACTTTCCGGCTTCAGAGAAATCTTCATTTTCATTAAGTGATGCAGTAGCCTGGAAAGATGTATTTGGCAGTAATGAGATTGACAGCATATTTAAGTATTACAGATCATTTGCTTATTCCTGTATAAATGCCAGGGCTGAGAATGTTGCTAAGGCGGAAGTTTATCTTTATGAGCGAAACGGGAAAAAGCTAAATGAAAGGATCCATCACCCTTTCCTGGATCTGATGAAGAGCGTAAATATGTACGGACAGACTTTTAAGGATATTCTTTATCTGACGATTGTTCATCTTGATCTCTTTGGAAACGCTTACGGATATATTGTCAGAAATAAACTGGACATGCCGGATGAAATTCTGCTTCTGAATCCTGAACGTGTCAGGATGGAATTCAATAAAGATAAATCCGGATTCATTTATAAATACACAGATAAGGGAAAAGAGATAGTATATTCTTCAGATGAAATTATTCATTTCCGCCTGCCTGATCCTCTCAGTAATCTGAAAGGAAAGGCAACCATTTCCGCACTTGCCGATACTCTCTTAAGCGATTTTTATCAGTCACGTTATCAAAGCAACTTTTACCGCAACGATGCACGTCCCGGTTTCTTTCTGGAAACTGAAAAGAAACTAAGTGACGATATCTTTGAAAGATTGAGAGAACAGTGGGAACAGAGATTCAAAGGTCCGGAAAAATCCGGGAGGATGACAATTCTCGAAGGCGGTATCAAAAGATCAAAGTATCAGGATAATCCAAAGGAAGTTGATTACATCAACTCCAGACTTGCGGTCAGAGATGAAGTGTTCAGCATATTCCGCGTACCGAAAGTGATAATGGCGATTACGGATCAGGTTAACTATGCAAATGCATACGCTTCGCTGCAAAGCTTTACGGTGAATACGATACTGCCTTTATCCAATTTTGTTTTCACTCCTTATGATAATTTCATTAAGAAAAATTACAATAAAAAGTTTGAGCTCAGATGGGAGTTTGCGACAGCTGAAGATGAGAAGACGAAGATCCAGTTTGAAAGAATGCTGCTGGAGACGGGGACGGTGACAAGGAATGAGATAAGACTGCAGAGGAATTATGAGCGGTCGAAAGATCCGAGGGCGGATGAGCTTATTATTCCTGTTTATTATACTGGGGCTAAAAAATAATTTCAAATTTCAAATTACAAATTTCAAATGAAGAGCATAAATAAATTTTATGGTGAGATAAACCACCTCCTGCCTCCTCCTTTTTAAGGAAGGGGAAATTGGCGGAGTAGATCCCCGCCAGGAGCACGCGGGGATGACAGTTTTCAATTATCAATTTTCAATTATCAATGTTCAATGATAATTATGAGAGACTAAATTAAATTAACAAAGTATTCAAAGAATTTTTAAATAATTTCAAATAAACAATTATGAAAATTCATAAAAAAACATTTGTAAGTGAGAAGAAGGATTTTAATGAGGCGGAGAGGACAATTAAGCATTACATATCTACTGATACTGTGGACCGGTATGGAGAGGTTCTGAATCCTAAGGGAATGTTTGATGAAAATTATTCTAAGAATCCTATTGTGCTTTATTCTCATAATCTTGGATTCTTCTCAACTCCTGAACCATCGAAAGCTATAATAGGGAAGAGTCTTTACAGGGCTGTTGAGGAACACGGAGTGGTTGCAAAGACTAAGTTCGCTGATACTAG
>JBATSB010000221.1:0-13858 GCA_049293015.1 Ignavibacteria bacterium | reverse complement strand
CAAGCAAGCAAGCAAGCAAGCAAGCACATTTTAATGTAGTAAAATGGTGTTTCATAATTTCTCCTTTTTAAAATTACTTAAAACTTAAACTATTGAATTAAATAAAACAATACCCGGAAAGGTGCTTGAAAAAATAAAAAAATTAAAAATTAGGAATTAAGAATTTCTCTAATATACATTGCACATTGTAAATTGAACATTGATCATTAAGTCAAACATGTATTAAAATCTAAATTGAAATTGAGATATGCTTGGCTTATATTGAGACACAAAAATTGTTCTTAGTTATTCTGACTTATGGAGAAAGGTGGAGGGATTAGGCCCTATGATACCTTGGCAACCGTCTTCTTTTACGAGAATGAAAGGTGCCAATTCCTACCCTGATGATTCAGGGACGAGATGAGTCGGAAGATTGCAAACATTATATACCAATATAAATTTTGAAATCTTTTCCGGCTATTGCAGGATGAGATTTTTTTTATTTTAAAATCCAGTCCGCCCGAAATTAAATCACTTTTCTTACCACCAAGACCCAAAGACACAAAGGTGCAAATAAGATTAATCTGTATTTTTTTAAATCTTTAAATCTTTAAGCCATTAAGTCTTAGTGTCTTAGTGCCTTTGTGGTAAGAATAAAGTTTTCGGTAAGGCTGATCTAAATGGTATAATGAACAGTTTGCAGTGAACATTTTTAAAATCAAATAATTTTTATGAATGACATTAAAGAAATTTTAAAAGACAGAATACTCGTACTCGACGGCGCAATGGGTACGATGATACAAAGACATACACTTGAAGAAGAAGACTTCAGAGGGGAAAGATTTAAAGATCATGCGCATCCACTCAAAGGGAATAATGATCTGCTTTCCATAACTCGTCCGGATATTATAAAAGAGATACATACAGAATATTTCAAAGCAGGTGCTGACATTGCAGAGACAAATACTTTCAGTTCCACGACGATTGCTCAGGCGGATTATAAACTTGAGCATATTGTATATGAGCTTAACTTTGAATCTGCGAAAATTGCAAAAGAAGTCGCAGATGAGTTTACAAAAAATGAGCCGGACAAACCGAGGTTTGTAGCCGGCTCTATGGGACCAACCAATAGGACTGCATCTCTTTCACCGGATGTAAATGATCCCGGATTCAGAGCTGTAACTTTTGATCAGCTCATGGAAGCATATTATGAACAGGCAAAAGGACTGATGGACGGCGGAGTAGATATTTTATTAGTTGAAACTATCTTTGATACTCTCAATGCCAAGGCAGCTTTGTTTGCCATTGAAAAACTATTCATGGATACAGGAAAGAAAATTCCTGTGATGGTGTCTGGTACAATTACAGATGCAAGCGGCAGAACTTTGTCAGGTCAGACTGTGGAAGCATTTCTGTATTCAGTGAATCATCTTGAACTTCTTAGTATTGGCTTCAACTGTGCACTCGGCGCAAAGCAGCTCCGACCGCACATTTCCACTATTTCAGAAAAATCTGATTTACTTGTCAGCGCTCATCCGAATGCAGGTCTTCCAAATGAATTTGGTGAATATGATGAAACTCCTGAATCGACTGCGAAACAGATTGAAGAATTTTTAAGCGAAGGACTTTTGAATATTGTAGGCGGCTGCTGCGGTACGACTCCCGAACATATTAATGCAATTTATGAAGTTACAAAAAATTTCAAGCCGAGAGTCCCGCCGGTCATTACAGATATTCCGAGATTTAGCGGGTTAGAGCCTCTTGAAGTTTATAAGGGAAGTAATTTTGTGAATGTAGGTGAGCGGACAAATGTTACAGGTTCAGCGCAGTTTAAAAAATTAATTGTCGATGAAAAATATGAAGATGCGCTAGCCATAGCAAGACATCAGGTAGAAGGCGGTGCGCAGGTGATAGATGTGAATATGGATGAAGGTATGCTTGACTCGGAAGAGGTGATGACAAAGTTTTTACATCTGATCGGATCAGAGCCTGACATTGCAAAGCTTCCAATTATGATAGATTCTTCAAAGTGGTCAGTGATAGAAGCCGGTTTGAAATGTGTGCAGGGTAAGGCAATTGTGAATTCAATTTCAATGAAAGAAGGTGAAGAGAAATTTATAGAAAGTGCGAGAAAGGTAAGGATGTATGGTGCTGCTGTAATTGTGATGGCGTTTGATGAAACAGGTCAGGCAGATTCTTATGAAAGAAAAATTGAGATCTGTAAGAGAGCTTATGACATTCTTACAAAGAAGGTCGGCTTTAATCCTTCAGATATTATTTTTGATCCGAATATTTTAACTGTTGCAACCGGTATTGAAGAGCATAATAATTATGCAGTCGATTATATCAAGGCAACAAAATGGATAAAGGAAAATCTGCCGGGTGCTCAGGTAAGCGGTGGTGTCAGTAATATTTCATTTTCATTCAGAGGGAATAATGTAGTGCGGGAAGCAATGCATTCAGCGTTTCTGTATCATGCGATCAAAGCGGGTATGGATATGGGAATTGTAAATCCGGGTATGATAGAAGTGTATGAGGAAATTCCAAAAGATCTGCTTGAGAGAGTGGAGGATGTTTTACTGAACAGAAGACCTGATTCAACTGAAAGGTTAGTAGAGTTTGCTGAAAATATAAAGCATAAAGGGAAAGTTCAGGTCAAAGATGAAACATGGAGAAAGATGGATGTGAAAGCAAGGCTTACGCATTCGCTTGTAAAAGGAATAGTGGAATATATCGAAGAAGATACAGAAGAGGCGAGACAGATGTTTGATAAACCTATTCAGGTGATCGAAGGTCCGCTGATGGACGGGATGAATGTAGTCGGTGATCTTTTTGGTGAGGGGAAAATGTTTTTGCCGCAGGTTGTAAAAAGTGCGAGAGTTATGAAAAAGGCTGTAGCATATCTGCTGCCTTATATCGAAGCGGAGAAGACTGTTGATTCGAAACCCAAAGGAAAAATTCTGATGGCAACTGTGAAAGGTGACGTGCATGATATTGGAAAAAATATTGTCGGAGTTGTACTTGGCTGTAACAATTATGATGTCGTGGATCTCGGCGTGATGGTGCCCTGTGAGAAAATACTTGAAGCTGCGAGAGCAGAAAAAGCTGATATCATCGGACTTAGCGGACTTATTACACCTTCTCTTGATGAGATGGTTCACGTTGCAAAAGAAATGGAACGCGAAGGTTTTGACATTCCGCTTTTGATTGGTGGAGCGACTACTTCTAAAGTTCATACAGCAGTAAAGATCGAACAGAATTATAAAAGAGGTCAGACGATTCATGTGCTTGATGCATCGAGGTCAGTACCTGTAGTTGGAAATTTACTGAATGAAAATAAAGGATCTTTTGAATCAGGAATAAAAGATGAATATACAAAACTCCGAGAGCATCATCTGAAAAATAAAGTTCAGAAAAATTATCTGAAATATGAAGATGCAAAGAAAAATAAATTTGCAATAGAATTTAAAAAAGAAGAAATAGCTGTACCTGAAATGACAGGTCTGAAAGTATTTGATGATTATTCAATTGAAGAGATCTCGGAATACATAGACTGGACGCCGTTTTTCAGGACATGGGAGCTGGCGGGAAAATATCCTGAGATTTTAGAAGACAAGGTAGTCGGTGAGCAGGCGGCGAATTTGTTTCTCGATGCAAAGAATCTTTTGAAGGATATTATAAAGGAGAAGAGATTAAAAGCTAAAGCTGTATTCGGGATCTGGCCTGCGAATTCTGTCGGTGATGATATTGAAGTTTATGCAGATGAAAGCAAAAGTAAAGTATTGAAAACAATTCATACTCTGCGACAGCAGAATGAAAAAAGCAAAGGTCAGCCGAATTTTGCATTGTCAGATTTCATAGCTCCGAAAGAATCTGGACTAACAGATTACATCGGAGGATTTGCAGTTACGGCAGGTATAGGAATAGAAAAGTGGATAAAAAAATATCAGGATGATCATGATGATTATAATAAAATTATGATGCAGGCACTGGCAGACAGACTGGCGGAAGCATTTGCTGAAATGCTTCATAAAAAAGTGAGGACAGAATTCTGGGGTTATGATAAAAATGAGAGACTTGAAAATGAAGATCTCATAACTGAAAAATACAGAGGCATCAGACCTGCACCGGGCTATCCGGCATGTCCTGATCATACTGAAAAGTGGACTTTGTTTGAACTGCTTGAAGCAGAAAAAAATACAGGGATAAAACTTACTGAGAGCCTGGCAATGTATCCTGCTTCATCAGTAAGCGGAATGTATTTTGCACATCCCGAATCAAAATATTTTGGTCTTGGAAAGATCAGTAAAGATCAGGCGGAAGATTATGCGAAGAGGAAGGGGATGACTATTGAGGAGACAGAAAGATGGTTGTCGCCGATTTTGAATTATGATTATTGATTTTATTTCAGAAATATTGGAAGAAGTTTTTGAAAGATTTTTTGTGAAAACAGGTAAAATAATTTATAATTTATTTAACCGTATCAAAAATTTTTCGAATGAAAAAAATGTAAAAAGGAAAATATTTTTTGGAATAACTGGTATGCTTTTTTGGATATTAGTATTTATTATTTTTTTATGGTTAATTTAAAGAAGGACAACAATTGATTCCGCAGAGTCCGAAGAGCACGAGACTCTGCGGGTACGGTAAATAAAGTAACATGTATTCGGAAAAACCAAATCCTGACTTTAGTATCTCAATTCATTTTCTTTTGCCGTTTCCGCAGAGTCTCGTGATCTTCGGACTCTGTGGTTTAAGAACAATACCATTTTCTGTTTCCGCAGAGTCTCGTGTTCTTCGGACTCTGCGGTGTAAGAACGATACCACTTAAAGATTTAAGTCACATGAATGCGAAAAACCAAATCCTGATTTTAGTATTTTATATCTTTAACAATTTCTATACAATATCACATGAGTGTAAGAACAAAACGTACCAATTCAAATACCTTTTACTTTATAACTTTCACCTGTTATGATTGGATCGAACTATTTGAGATGACAAATATTTATGATTACATTTATAAAAGTTTTGACATATTAAAAACTAATAAAGTCTATACAACCTGCTATGTCATAATGCCAAATCATTTACACATAATTGTATTTACTAAAAATACACATGAGCGAATAAATGATATTATTGGCAACGTGAAAAGATTTTTGGCTTATGAAATCATCAGAAGATTAAAAGATTTAAAGAAAAATGATTTATTAGAATTTCTAAAAAATGCTGTTAGCCCAAATGAAAAAAAGAAAGGTAAACTGCATGAAGTATTCATGCCATCTGCAGACATTAAGGAATTACTAACTGAAAAGTTTTTAAGACAGAAATTGAATTATATTCATAAGAACCCGATCTCTGGCAAGTGGAAGCTTGTTGAGGAATATACTGATTATGTTCATTCAAGTGCAGCATTTTATGAACTTGGTAAAAAGGGAATATATGATGTTATACATTACTCAGAAGTATTTAATGAAGATTAGCATTAAATTCATCCGCAGAGTCCGAAGATCACGAGACTCTGTGGGTACGGTAAGATTTGTATTGAATTCATCCGCAGAGTCCGAAGATCAGGAGACTCTGCGAGTACGGTAAGATTAGCATTAAATTCATCCGCAGAGTCCGAAGATCACGAGACTCTGCGGGTACGGTAGATTAGCATTAAATTCATCCGCAGAGTCCGAAGATCACGAGACTCAGGGGTACGGTAGATTAGCATTAAATTCATCCGCAGAGTCCGAAGATCACGAGACTCTGCGGGTACGGTTGAATTTATTTACTTTCGAAACTTTCATCATCCTGACTCAATGTATCAACAGGAATTCCCAATATTTCCTTTGCCCGGTTCAGAGCATCTTCTATGTTACCTTTTACATTTTCAATTCCGATTTTTTCTATAAGTCCGGCTTTCTCTGCAGCAAACAAAGGCTGCGCGTGAATACCTGACAGGATCAGCACAGATTTTTTGTTTATGCAATCTTCGTAAATATTTTCTATAGTATTGATTCCGGTAGCGTCGATTGCAGGGACATTTCTCAAACGTAAGATCAATATTTTAGATTTAGAATGAATTGTTCTTAAAACATCATTGAATTTACCGGCAGCACCGAAAAAGAACGGACCATTTACTTCATATATCACAACACCATCCGGAATATTTTTGTTTTGAATAGAATTCATTTCAGCATCTTCTGTTTCAGAATCATCATTTAACTCTTTAGTAATAATTCCAATGTTCGCAACTTTTGCCATCCGGTTCATAAATAAAAATGCCGACAGTATCATCCCGATCTCAATTGCAATAGTTAAGTCAAATAATATTGTCAGAAAAAAAGTAGACAGAAATACGATCACATCACTTTTTGGCATCTTTAGCTGTGATCTGAATTCTCTCCAGTCGAACATATTATAAGCTACAGCAACAAGAATTGCAGCCAGTACACTAAGCGGCACCATACCGGCATATTTCCCGAAAAAAATTATGACAAGAAAAAGAATTATTGAGTGAATAATTCCGGCAACAGGTGTACTTCCGCCACTTTTAATATTCGTCACAGTTCTGGCAATCGCACCTGTCACTGGTATTCCTCCAAAAATTGGAGAAGCAATATTTGCCGCACCGTTGGCGATGAGTTCCATATTCGAACGATGCCTTCCTCCGGTCATACCGTCTGTTATAACAGCACTAAGTAAAGATTCAATTGCAGCAAGTATGGCAATTGTAAAAGCAGGTCCCAGCAAAGCATAAACTTTTGAATAAGAAAAAACAGGAAAGGAAGGAGATGGTATTGAATTGGAAATTTCTCCGAATCTTGAACTTATAGTTTCTACATTAAATCCAAAAAAATGTGCAGCCAAAGTTCCAACGACCAGTGCAAGAAATATTGCAGGGATCTTTCTTGTAACATAAGGCATAAAAATAATTATCAGTAAGGTGATCAGCGAAATTATTGCAGTATCAGTATTTATTGTATTAAAATTTTGAATATATACAGGGATTTTTTCCAGGAATTCTGCAGGGAGATTTTCAATTTTTAAACCAAATAGATCTTTTAATTCTGTTGTAAATATTATTAGCGCGATTCCGGAAGTAAATCCGGCGATGAGAGGAATTGGTATGAATTTTATAAGATTACCGAGTTTCATAAATCCCATAATTATAAGTATGGCACCTGCCATTATTGTAGCTATCATCAAACCGTCAAGTCCGTAATTGTGAACAATTCCGTAAACAATTACAATAAATGCACCTGTCGGACCGCCAATCTGAACCCGGCTTCCACCTAATACTGAAATTAAGAACCCACCAATTACAGCAGTAATAAGACCTTTTTCAGGAGAAACGCCAGATGCAATACCAAATGCAATTGCCAGAGGAAGAGCAACTATCCCGACAATAATTCCTGCTATAACATCTTTGTAAAATTGTTTTTTATTATAAGTTTTTAGAGTTGTGAATAATTTAGGAACTAGCATATTTCAATTTAAATATTTTGGTGAATTTATTAAATGGGTTTATATTTAAAAATTAGGTCAGCTAAAAAGTAGTTGATCACAAAAAAAGTATATAAAATTTAAGTGATTAATAATTAAAAATAATAACAATTAAGAAGAAAATACTGATAGAATTCAGGATGCTTTTTATAAACGAAAGTAAATTCTGTATATTCAGAATCCGAAATCACGAGACGGTAATGAGGTATAATAATTGCAAGCTATTTCGCAGAGTCCGAAATAACTTGACTCTGCGGGTATGTTAAAAGTATAAAATGTCTGGTAAATCTATTTTACAAGAAGCATTTTTTTTGTAGATGTAAAATTATCTGTCCCACTTGTTACAGTTAATGTATAATAATATAATCCGCTCGAAAAATTACTTCCGTCAAAATCCACAGAATAGCTCCCGGCTGTTTTATTTTCATTAACTAAAGTCATCACTTCTTTGCCAAGTGCATTAAAAACTTTTATTGAAACAAAATTGGATTTTGAAATCCGGTAATTAATTTTTGTATTTGGATTAAACGGATTTGGATAGTTCTGATCCAGATCATATTCAGAAATAATCTGACCGTTAATATTATTAATACCAACAGTATTTCCGAATCTCATAAAAACACCCGCATTTCCTGCTGAATATCCGAGCGAACCATTTAAAAATTCCATTTGATTAATTCCGCCTGAAGTTCCGGCAGATGGTAAAGTATCTGTAGTCCAGACATCTCCAAAATTAGTAGTCTTAAAACAATAATTACTCGATCCGAAAATTACACTTACACGGATCACATTTGAACCGTCTTTAATCCCGGACATATACCTGTATCTTTTAACTCCGGTCAGTGGAACATTCAGAGCTGAAGTCCATGTAACTCCACCGTCAGTTGTTTTCCTCATATCACCTTCGAATGAACCTGCCATTCCGTTATTGGCATCTGTAAAAGCGATAGCAGTATAATAAAGTCCAATGTTTTCTCCTGTACCGGTAATAGGTGTTGAATTCCAGACTCCGCCGGCAAATCCTGAAGTCGTATTTATAATTCTTGTTGAAGTTGCATTTGCAACAGGATTTCCGATACCGAGCCATATACTTGCAGTATCTGTCCAGTCCCATGCATTTACCACTCCGTAATCATTTGTTGATAGCGGTGAGTTTGGAGAAAGTAACCAGTTAGAGCCTCCGTTTGTAGTATATCTGAACTGATAAGGCTGTCCGCTTCCCGTGGGATCTCCGTAATACATTCCATAATTATGATTAAACATTTTTACTCCATTACTAAAACTTCCGGCTAAAGAAAACTGAACAGTCCAGCTAATCCCGCCGTTTGAAGTATGATAAATACTGCCGGTTTCAGTTCCAACCCAGCAACTGGAAGTATCCAAAGCAGAAATCCCGATGAGACCTGTTACCGGTAATCCTGAATTTCTCAGCATCCAGTTTACACCACCGTTTACCGATTTATAGAGAATTCCTCCGTTACAGGAAACCCAGATGACATCCTGATCGGCAACGGAAATTGAGTTTACACTTGGATTACCGGGAACTCTGCTTACAAAAGTCCATTGACTGTAAGCAGTTGTAAATGCGAACATTAAGACAAGCAGGAAAAACTTTTTCATATTATTAATATTTTGAAATAATGAATATTTTCGGATAATATATATTATAATTTTGTCAAGTATAATGTAAATTTCTGAATGTGAAAATTGTTTAAAAAAGATGAATTAAAAATGAATAAGATTCTTTAACTGACTATCATAAGCAATATGGGATCTGCAAAATAAAGAAGTGCAGCGTTTTATGAACTTGAAAAAAAATATATAAAGTTAATAATTATTCTTAAGTATTTGGATAATATAAATTGCAGCTTAGTCCATTTCTGCCGCTATTTCTTTAAGCTTATTCCTGAAATTAACTGCTGCCTGTTCAGAACCCAATCCGATAAAAGTATTTCCCGGATTAGCGATATCCGTATAAATCCCTTTGACATTAATCCCACTGTCCTGAATCAGTTTGTAAAATTCAGATTTTTCATAATCCTGAATCTGAATATCCTTTATTCTTGCTGACATAACAACAGGTGTTTCGTCATTTATAAAAGTTGCCCAGATGAGAAATTGGGGAGTGAGAATAATACTGCAGACAGTAGTTTCAGTTTGAGTCTTGAAAAGTTTTTTGATTTCTTTGACAGAAGTTGTCTCACAGCAATAAAGTACCGAGTTTTCTACATTTCCCAGTTCATATTTTTCTGAATGGGATTTTAAAAATTCTGCAGCATTAGGATTAAGATTACTGATATTTGCTTCGCGTGTTGATCTTTTATACTCTCCCATTTTTAAAATGATTAATGATTTAATTTTTCTGAATTTAGTATAACTATTTTAGTTAATATGATTTTTGATTTCAATGTAAACTAAAAGGTTGAAATAATCTTTACATTTCAACCGTTCCCCGATAGTCCGAAAATCACGTGAGTCTGCTGATACATTAATTCAACCGTTCCCGTAAAGTCCGACGAACACGTGACTTTGTGGAAACATTAATTTAAAATCTATAATCAATTTGTGTAAAGACGGTAAATCAAAATTAGAATTACAATTCCAAGAATACCTGAATAAATCAGTTTGTTATTTTTGGCAAGCCATTCAGGTATATAAATATCAAAGTTAGCTTTGGTTGAATCAGAATATTTACGGGCAATTAAAGTCAAAGGACAAAAATTCTTAAAGATAATTAATATTAACCCTTCCATTAAAAAGAAACCAAGTCCGTACCAGACCCACTTGTCAATTTTATTAACAATAACAGCATACAATAAATAAAATATGACAACATTAAATATCAGCCATATTACAGTGTGAATTAATCTTGTCAAAACAAGTTTTGAATAATCCGTCATTCTGAATTCCCTGCATCATTTTTAAAAATTAAACTCCCGTCACCATAACTCAAAAATCTAAATTTATTTTCCAAAGCATATTTATATATATCCTTCCAGTCATTACCTGTTACTGCTGCAACTAACAGCAACAAGGTCGAATCAGGTTGATGAAAATTAGTAATTAAAACTTCAACTATTTTTAATTTATAAGAGGGGACTATAATGATCTGAGTCCTGCAAATTAATCTGTCCAGATTATTTCTTTCCATCCAGATAAGTAATTTCTTTAAGGAATCTGCGGCAGAAAGTTTTGTATTAATCTCATAAGGATCCCATTGTTTAATTTCAATTTCATGAAGTTGAGAATCGGGATCTTGATTTGCTTTTACTCCCATCCAGTAAAGAGATTCTAAAGTCCTGAGTGATGTAGTCCCGACTGCTGTGATAATTCCCTTATCTATTCTATCTGAATATGATCTTAAAAGCTGTTCTAAAATATTTTCAATAGTTTCCTTTTTTACATCGATCCATTCCGAATGCATCTCATGATCTTCGAGAGTTTCACTTTTTACCGGTTTGAATGTTCCTGCACCGACATGAAGTGTTACATAGTCAGTTTCTATTTTCTTTGATTTCAAATTATTCAGAATGTTGTTAGAGAAATGCAAACCTGCAGTAGGTGCAGCAACAGAGCCGTCATTTCGGGCATAGACAGTCTGATATCTCAAATCGTCAATTTCTTCACTGACTCTTTTAAGATAAGGAGGAATTGGCATTTCACCAATGCTCTCAATTACTTCTGAAAAAGTCAGTTCCTCCGGATGCCATTTGAATTCAATCACATAAGAATCAATTTTCTTTTCAATAATTTCAGCACACAAAGAAAGTTCATTTGTTTTCAGTTCAAGAGTTTTCTCTTTCCACTTATTCATTCTTCCGATCATACATTTCCATTTAACACTTTTTTTTCTTGCCATTGAAGTCACGGGTTCAGAATTTTCCTCAGCAGGCTCAAGACAAAAGATCTCGATCTTTTCATCCTTGGAATTTCTAAAAATTAATCTGGCATGAATAACCTTTGTGTCATTAAATATCAAAAGTGAATCTGCAGGTAAATATTTATCAATATTTTTATAAGCATCTTCGGAAATAATTCCGTCTTTGTAAATCAGTAATTTACTTTCATCCCTCTCCTTTAAAGGATATCTGGCGATTCGCTCGTCCGGAAGATCATAAGTGAAATCTTTGATCCGGATTTGTTGAGGTTTAAGAATTGATTTCATATTAATCTTACAGAACAGAATGTAATTATTTATAGAAAAATTTTATTTGAATTTATAAATTGAATCTAAATTTATCTACTAATTAATTTTATCTATTAATTAATTTTATCTATTAATTAATTTTAACAGTGCATAAAACATTTTACAGTTGTCTGCAAAACTTTTTAAAACAGTAAATTTTTACATGTTTTTAATAACAGATTTTGAAATGCACTAAAATATTATTTAATATTTAATATTTAATATTTAATTGGAACTATTTCTATTATATTTTACTTCCCAAAATTGCAAACAATTCAATTAAATTATGATTAAAAACTTAATATTACTTTTAATATTATCTATAACAGCAGAGAGCTTCTCACAGGTCACAGGTGAGATATCGGGTAAGGTAATTGATATATCAAACCAACAGCCGTTATCAGATGTATCTGTTTCAGTGTTAAAGGACAAACAAGTCATCGGCGGATCTGTAACTGATGAAAAAGGATTTTTTGTAATAACGGATATTTCCGTAGGCGAATATTCTCTTAGATTCAGTCTCACTGGATATTTTACATATTTTATTGACAATATCGTAGTAAACAGCGGAGCACCGGCAGATGTTTTAGCAGAGCTTGAAGCAGTTACTACTGAGGAAATTGAAGTTACAGAAGAGAGATTCAGAAATCCCAACGATGTTTCAAATTCATTTAAAAATTTAACTTACGAAGAAATCAGGCGTGCACCTGGGGGATTTGAAGATATAGGAAGAGTAGTTCAGACGCTGCCTGGAGTTGCATTTGTCAATGACGGTAGAAATGATCTTATCGTCAGAGGCGGTGCTCCGAGTGAAAATCTTTTTCTTGTCGATAATGCAGTTATTCAAAATATAAACCATTTCGGATCTCAGGGTGCAACCGGCGGTCCGGTCAGTATTATAAATCTTGAACTTGTCCGTGATGTGAGCTTTGTCACCGGCGGCTTCCCTGCAAAGTTTGGTGACAAGCTTTCTTCAGTGCTTGAATTGAAGCTGAGAGAAGGGAACCGCGACAGATTCCTAAGTAATATAAATCTCAGCGCGACTGGCTTTGGAGCAGTATTTGAAGGACCATTAGGTAATGATAAACAAGGCTCGTGGATATTTTCTGCAAGGAGAAGTTATCTTGATTTTATTTTTAATGCTTCAGGATTTGGATTTGTACCTGCCTATTCTTCAATGCAGTTAAAGGGAGTTTATGATTTTAATAAAAAAAATTCACTGACTGTAAATATATTTGGTAATTTAGATAATGTAACTTTTAATAATGATACGGAAGAAAATATACAGGACAACGAGGCTATTCTTGATAATGATCAAAAGGGATATGTAAATACTTATGAGTTTAAAACACTTTTATCAAAAAAATCTTTTGCTTTATTTAATCTTGGAAGGACGTTTAATAACTTTAGTTATGAGGGAAGAGATTCTTCTTTTAATCAAATATTTATTAACAATTCCAAAGAAGGTGAGACCACATTAAAAGCTGAATATTTTTTAACACCTGAAGTCGATACGCAGCTTGAGTTTGGAGCTGCTTGGAGATTTGTCGATTTTGAAAATCAGATTTTTCAGGATGTGGATACAACTTATTATATTTCTGAGACGACGAATGAAAGATACGTCCTGCCTGCACTTGATATCAATGATGATAATAAAACTGATAAGGCATATGCATTTGCTCAGGTTACTCAGACATTATTTGGTAAGGTAAAGCTTAATGCAGGACTGAGATATGACTACTTCGGATTCATAAATAATAAAAATTATATTTCACCGAGAGCTTCTGTAATTTATCCGTTTTCTGAGAAATTAAATATGAGTTTTGCATACGGTACATTTTATCAGTCTCCGTCATATGTTTGGCTGATCGCGAATCCGGCTAATAGAAATTTGGATGATATACGGGCTGATCATTACATTGCCGGATTAGAATATTTATTCGCCGCTGATTTTAGAATTACAGTAGAGGCTTATTATAAAAATTATTCTGATTATCCCGTCAGTACTTTACGTCCTTATATAATTCTTGCAAATACCGGAGGAGATTTTGAACAGACTGATGACTTTGGATTAGAGCCGCTAGTTTCAGCCGGTACTGGATATTCCAAAGGTATTGAATTATTTATTCAGAAAGCTTTGACAAATGATTTTTATGGAACGCTGAACCTGTCGTTATTTGAAGCAAAATATACAGCAC
>JBATSB010000220.1:0-4145 GCA_049293015.1 Ignavibacteria bacterium | reverse complement strand
GAATTATTACTACTGCATCAGCTACTTTAGCCGTATAGCCGCCATCTTTTCCGACTATACCGATAATTTTAGAACCTGTTTCTTTTGCAAGTTTAAGAGCATTTACAAGATTCACGCTGATATTTTTTTCTTCATTGCCGCCTCCGACAGAAAATACAAATATGCAGTCTTCTTTTTTTAATCGACTACCCTTAAGCCAGTTCACATAAGAAGTTTCCCATCCATCATCATTTATTCTTGCTGTCAGCTCAGATACATTATCTGAAGGCGAATAACTTTCTATCCCAGCTATTTTTCTGAAATCATTTACAGCATGTGAAGCATTCCCAGCACCTCCTCCAACTCCAAGGAAAAATAATCTCCCACCGCTTTTTTTTAATCCTGAAATGATCTCCGCCATTTTCTCTATCTGTTCTTTATCAAGATTATTGGTGATCTCTTTTACTTCGGTTAAATATTTACTTACATAATCCATTTATTTTTTATCTGAAATTTTAGACAATAACTTTCTTGTTTCTTCAAGCCCGGCAAATGAACCTATTTCGTAAAACCTTTCCTTAACTTCAAAACCTGCCAATTCATTATTCTTTAATAATAATTTATATACTTCTTCAAGATCAATAACTTCTTTATTGCCAAAATCCTCAAATGCATTTCTATTCAATATCCCCAGTCCGTAATCAATGTATCTCATATTTCCATTCTTATTGACTTTATCGTATTTGACAAGTTCACCGTTTTCAAATTCAATATTACTGCTGTCCCATTTCCACTCATTTTTAAAAACTGTCATCAGACCTTTTTTATTTTGGTCTAAAAAGTATTTATTTATATCATTAAAATCAGTATCTAAATATGAATCACCATACATTACAAAAAATCTTTCATCCAGTTTACTCAGAGCTTTCTTTAATGCACCTCCTGTACCAAGAAGTTTATCACCGTCAAATGAATAATCTATCTCAATCCCTTCAGCAGGATTTGCATCAGTGTAATTCTTAATCTGATCTCCCATTGCACCTGCACAGATTACAATTTTTTTAATTCCCTTTTTTTTCAACAGATTAATTTGTTGCTGAATGAACGGTAATCCTGTAATGTCAAGCATAGACTTTGGAATTGTCTCAGTAACCGGCTTTAACCTTGTAGCAAGTCCGCCTGCAAGTAAAGCAAGATTATTTATTTCCATTTACACTTTGTAAGACTAATTGTAAAATCCGTTCTTCACTCCTTCATATTCAAATGCAAACCATGTCGCCTTCAATCCCATCTTTTCCATAGCTGATACAAGCTTTGTCTTTTCCTTTGGACAATAAAATAATAGAAATCCACCGCCGCCTGCACCAATAACCTTTCCTCCAATTGCTCCATTATTTCTTGCAGTTTCATATGCTTCATCTATAAACGGATCAGAAATTTTATCAGATAAACCTTTCTTAATAAGCCAATGCTCATGAAGAAGATCTCCGAATTCATCGATCTTATTTTTTTCTAATATCTTTTTTGTATAAAGTCCAATGTCTTTTATTTTATGAAGTCTGTTCAGCACGTCAGTATTTTTTTCCTTGGTCTTTTTATTCTGATGTTTAAGGATGTCACTTGCAGATCTGTTTTTATTCAAACAAAATAAAAACATATTGCTCTGCAGCTCCATCAATGCACCTTCGGAAATTTTTACAGCATCAACTTCTACCGATCCGTCTTTATTAAATGTATAAGCATTAAATCCGCCAAAGGTAGCAGCATACTGATCCTGTTTTCCGATCGGCTCTTTAAGTAAATTTATTTCAATATTACATGCACACTCTGCAATTTCCTCAAGAGTCTTGTGATCTCTGTTGTAAGAAAATAATGCACTTAATAAAGCAACTGTAAATGTAGAAGAAGTTCCGAGTCCGCAGTTTGATGGAACATCAGCAATTGACACGATCTCTACCTGTTTTTTTACATTTGCAAATTTCATAGACTCTCTGAAAATTCTATGTTCTATATCTTTTACATTATCGACTATCTCTGTCTTTGAATATGAAAGTCGTATAGAATCTTCAAATCTTTTATTCAGCATTATATGAACAAATTTATTTATGCTTGCCGCCAATAAAAATCCGCCGTGTTTTTCATAATATGAAGGAAGGTCTGTTCCTCCGCCGCCCATTGAAATTCTGACTGGTGCTCTCGATAAGATCATTTAACACTCTCCTCTTTCCATCCGAATTTATTTTTCATTGCATCCTCATAAATAGACTGAACAGATTTCTTAATTGCTTCCCGTGAAGTAAATTCATTTGACCAACCGGTCTTTCTTATTTTTTCTGAATTTAGTCTCACTACTGGTACATCACCTTTCCATCCCCTGTTTCCGCCTGTAAATTCATACTTCACATTTTCCAGTCCCAATACTTCAAGTGTCACATCAGCTATCTCTTTCACACTGATGTAATCCAAAGTCGATACATTAAAATAAGAATAACCTTTAAGATGATTCAACTGAATATTTCTGATAGCATTTATAATGTCAGTAACATAAATATAAGACTTACTCTGTGTACCGTTTCCGAGAATGGACAGCTTGCTGTTATCATCTAACAGTCTTCTTGTAAAATCATATCCAACTCCATGTGTCTGATTTGGACCGACTACATTAGCAAATCTGAAAGCTGCTGCATTCATATCGAACATATAGCAATAAGAACCGATCATTGCTTCACATGCAAGTTTACTCGAACCGTAAGTAGAGATCGGAAGCTGAGGTGAAAAATCTTCAGCAGTTTCAGTAAAACCAACATCTCCATAGACTCCGCTTCCCGATGCATAAAGTAAATTTTTAACTCCGTTGATCCTCATCGCTTCAATGATATTATTTGTAAGATAAGTACCTTCCCAGAAGTCAATGTCGGGCTGAGTCATAGCTTTTGCAATGTCAGGATTTGATGCGAAATGATAAACAACTTCCTGACCTTTCATAGCATCATTCAAAATATCTTTTTCTTTAATATCAGCTTTGACAATATTTATCTTATCTTTAAAATCTTCGATATGCCACATCTGACCGGAGCTGAAATTATCATAGATTGTAATTTGAGCATCAGCTTCATTTTCCAATATATTTCTACAGAGATGACTTCCTACAAATCCCGCACCGCCTGCTATAAAATATTTTTTACCCAATTATAAATAAATAAAAATTAAATTTTAAAAATTCTTTCGTTTTAAATAATACATAAATGACTGTAACCGTTTTTTAAAAAATACCGGTAAAAAAGAATACATATACTGGGTATAATTCAGCATATAAGCTTTGTAATAATTAGGATAATTTTTCCCGTGCATCTTGACTACATTTACTACCGTCCTTGAATTTTCCCTCTGCTGTGTGAATGACTTATTCTGACCGGCTGTCATGTATGTAATAAAATATTCTTTGAAATTATAAAGCTTCCCTTCCATTCCCATTCTCAGCCATAGTTCCATATCCTCTACATGTTCAAGATTTTTATAGCCGCCGAGCTTCATTGCAGTTTCTTTCCTGAACATTACAGTAGCGTGTGTAAATGGATTTGAAAACAGTGCAAAGCTTCTAATCTCTTCGTCAGTTTCCTTTTTCAGATATTTAAATAGCTCTTTACCGTCTTTATCAACCAATATCACGCCACCGCCAACCACTACATAATCTTTATTTTTATCAAGAAACTCTACCTGCATTTTCAGCTTATCTTTGTGACACCAGAAGTCATCATCATCTATTCTTGCAATGTACTCACCATTAGAATTTCTAAGACCAATATTCAGATATTCCGATATTCCTTTACCTGTAATTTTTGGTATCCTCATATAATTAACTGCAGGTTCCTTTTCAGAAAGCTTAGTCATTCTTTTTTCAGTTTCATCAGTAGATGCATCATCAATAATAATGAGTTCCCAGTCAGTAAATGTCTGCGAGAATACACTTTCGATAGATTTCTCGAGCATATCTACTCTGTTATAAGTAGGAATAATGATACTTACTACGGGATCCTTAGACTCGCTATTATTCATAAACGGATAAAGTATCTATAAAAAAAGGCATTTAAAAGTTAGAAAAGGAGGGAGAATTAGTTAATATTCACATCCGTCCAAAACGTTTAAAATAAAAAATGGCTAGTCTA
>JBATSB010000219.1:0-10986 GCA_049293015.1 Ignavibacteria bacterium | reverse complement strand
TTATTGAAGATTCTGAATTGGAAAAAAAGATCAAACCGTAATAAGATTAAATATTTTTATTAACAATACTAAACTCATTATGAAAAAACTTTTTTTTCTTTTTTATATTATAATTTTTTTACAACTATTCTTAATAGTGTTTTTATTTATAAGTTCTAACACAAAAAATGAAGTTAAAATGTCAGTGTATGAAGGAAATGCTATATTATACAAGGAGGGATATATATATAAAATACCGTTTTATAATACCGAATATCCACAAAAAAAAATTGAAATTAAAGATTTTGATAAATGAGTACTACTAAGGAATTGTTAAATGATGAAATCTATCCAGCCCTATATAGCCAGATAGATAGAGCTTTACCGGAGTTTAAATTTAAGAAAACAAGCAATGGCTATATCTCTACTACAGATATAAAGATTACCGGAGAGAAGGGAAAAGTAGGGAAAGTATATATTTATAATAATAATATTTCTCACTTAATAGACTATACCAGAGCCTCTATATCTCTCTGGAATTACATACAGCAAAGAGATAAGCTAAATACAAACAGAGAAGTTTTACAAAGATTAGCTGAGCTCTCAGGAGTAAAGCTACCTCAGGGAGATTTTAATACAGGAGAGTATGAGAAAGAAAAAAAGAAAGCTCAGATCTGGGAGGATGTAAACAGTTACTTAATAACAACTTTACAAAAAGTTTATGAGATTCCCCTATCTACTGCTGAGTACCCAAAGCCCAGAGTTTTACTCAAGTACTTAGAAAATAGAGGCTACTCTAAAGAGGATGTAAGAGTTATGGAGCTGGGTTACTTAAATTCTCAGGCAGAACTTAAAAGAAATTTAAAGAATAAAGGTTATCCAGAGGAGGAGATAAACTCTATAAAACTTACTGAGGCTATAGGTAAAACTCACACTCTAACAATTCCACTAAGAGAGCCGGTAGGGGATCTTTTAGGAATTACAGTTAGAAATATTAAATATAAAGAGGGAGATAAAACCGGAAAATATTTAAACTCTACAGGACTGAGTAAAACAGATAAGCTATTTAACTTAAGACCTATCAGAAATAAAAAAAGTATTGTTTTAGTTGAGGGCTTATTAGATTGTTTATTAGCCTCAGCCAGAGGTATAGAGAATGTAGTAGCTCTGGGAGGTAAAAGTTTTAATGAGGCTCAGCTACAAACAGCCATAAAATACGGAGCTGAGAAAATTACCCTTTGCTATGATAATGAGGAGGGTACTATACCTAACATTTTAAAGGCTATAGATCTCATTAAAAATAATTCTGATTTAAAAATATATGTGGCTCAGCTCCCAGAGGGTATAAAAGATCCGGATGAGTTAATAAGAAAAAATGGAGAGGAGGCTTTTACAGGAGTAATTAATAATGCAGAATCTTATTATAACTATGAGCTCCAGCATATAATAAATAAATATGCAAACTTACAGGATGAGGGAGAATTTACAGAAGAGAACAAAGATAATTTTTTAGAGGATGTAATAACCTCAGCCTCAAATATAAAGGAGCCGGTAGATAAAGATATATTTATAAATACATTCTTAAAGGTACCGGCTATAAATGATCTGGGAATTTCTAAAGAATCCTTAGAGGCTACAGTAGAAAAAATAAAATTTAAAAAGGATAAAGAGAAACAAGAGAGAAACCTAAAGAGCTTATTAGAAACAGCTAAGGACTTACAAGACAGGGGAAATACAGAGGGGGCTCTGGATTTATTACAATCTAAAACAAGAGAAATAAAATCAGAGAGTAACAGGGCTACCTTTGAAAGTTTATTATTACCGGTTACTGAGGATGAGATAATAAATAATCTAAGAGAGAGACCGGAGAGCTTAAGCTCAGGCTATAATATAAGTAAAGATGAAGAGCTTTTACTCCCAGCCGGAGCTATTACTATTTTCTCAGCTCCTACCTCTCATTGTAAAACTACTATGTTAATTAACTTAGCAATTAATACAGCTCAAAAATATACTGATAGAAAATTTCATATATTCAGTTATGAAGAGGATAAGGAGACAGTAACACTTAAGGCTCTCAATACTTTTATTGATATGGAACTCAGCCATAATAATACAAGATCTTTAAAAAGTTACTACTCTGATAATGCTACAAAGTATTTTAAATCAGATACAAATATTGAGGATTTTAAAAACAAAAAAGATCAGTTTTTTAATGAGTTGATGAACAGCCGGAGGCTTAATATTCATTATGTAAATTATAGCTCAGATACTTTAATTGAGGCTATAGAATTTTTAAGTAAGAGAGATAATATAGGAGCTGTATTTATAGACTATATGCAATTATTAAAAAAAGGTAATGGTAAATACAACTCCAGACAGGAGGAGCTTAAGCAGGTATGCTTAGAGCTTAAAGATGTAGCAGTAAATACAGGATTACCTATTATTCTGGGAGCTCAATTTAACAGGACTGTAGTTAATCACTCTCAAATACACGCTACAAATATAGGAGAGGCTGGAGACATAGAAAGGGTAGCCAATACTATAATTGGTATGTGGAATAATAATTTTAAGGCTCTTGATTTAAAAGGTATAGATGAAAATTTTATAAAGCCTAATACTATCTATGCTAAAGTATTAAAGATGAGAGAGGGTAAAGCCGGTACAGAATTTTTATTTAATTTTGAGGGAAACAGAGGAAAAATAATAGACAGAGAAAATATAACTGAAAATGAGACAGACAGAATTAAAAAAATAATGTAATGAATAAAATAATAGCTATCAGTAATCATAAGGGAGGAGTAGGTAAAACTACCTCAGTAGTAAACATAGGAGCCGGATTAAATAAGCTGGGTAAAAAAGTTTTAGTAATAGACTTAGACGCTCAGGCTAATCTCAGCCAGAGCTTAGGCTTTATAGATCCGGAATTTAATATTTATGGAGCTATCAGAGGAGCCTATACTCTGGAGAAATGTATAGCCTCAGTAAACGGATCTACTGGGCTGGATCTAATACCCTCTATTTTAGACCTCTCCGGAGCAGAAATAGAAATGAGCTCAGAGACAGGCAGAGAGTACATAATAAAAGATTTATTGGAGCCGGTTAGAAAAAACTATGATTTTATTTTAATTGATTGCCCACCCTCATTAAGTCTTTTAACAGTGAACGCCTTAACTGTAGCAGATGAGGTATTTATACCTCTACAGGCTCAGTACTTAGCTCTACAGGGCTTAACTAAACTAATGGAGGTAATAGGAAAGATACAGAAGAGGCTTAATAAAGATCTACAGATAGGAGGAGTATTTATTACTCAGTTTGATAAGAGAAAGATTTTAAACAGGGATGTAGTAGAGGCTATAAGCTCACACTTTCAGAATAAGGTATTTGATACAAAGATTAGAGATAATGTAGCCTTAGCAGAGGCTCCCAGCTCTAAGCAGGATATATTTAAATACAGCCCTAACAGTAATGGAGCTGAGGATTATTTAGAGCTGAGTAAAGAGATTTTAAAAAAATATAATTAAAATAAAAAATATGAAAATAATAAAAATTGTATATAGTAAAAGGAATTGGGAGGAATATCTTAATATAGAAAACGCTGTAACTTTTTATAAAAGTGATATGATTTTAAATTTTAAAACTGAAGAGGAAACAGATGAAAATAAAGATAACATTTTAGGCTGGATGAAAAAAAATCTTTCTGATCCTTTGTTTATTAATTTTTGTTTTTCTGGAGTAGAAAAAAATATAAGATTAATATTTTCTACTAAAGAGGGAATGGATAAAAGTTTTAGTGATATTCTAAATTTTATACAAAGCGATAAAATCTTGTATGATTGTATAAGATGTAAGAGTTACGAAAGCTGATTATGAGTAAGACTTTAATATTTACTAATCTTAAAAATTAAACTAAATATAATGGCTAAGAAAGATTTTAAAGGAGGCTTAAGTAATTTACTGGGAGAGAATACAGAGGCTAAGAATGAATCTGTAAAAGCTCCCTCTACTGAGCCTCAGAAACGGAAAGAAATAACTAAGACCACTCAGGAGGGAACTTATGAGGGAGATATAAGGGCTACATTCATAGTTAAAGAGAATAGGCTGGAGATACTAAAAGCCTTAGCTTACTGGGAAAGAAAGAAATTAAAAGATTTGCTGGATGAGGCTTTATTAAATCTCATAGAGAGCAGAGATCCGGAGCAAATAAAAAAAGTAATTGAAGAGTATAAAAAATCTATAAATAAATAATATTATGATTATAATTCAAAACATAAAATTTTATAACGTATTGGAGATAGCTAAACAATTAGGAATTACTCCAATGACTGTAAGGAACTATATAAAACAGGGTAAATTAAAAGGGCAAAGGATAGGCAGACCTTTTTTAGTATCTGAGGAGGCTCTTAAAGAGTTTTTAAATGGCTCAGAGGCTGTAGCTGAGCAAAAAGAGGAGAGGTAATTTATTTTGAAGTATATATTAATTTTACTCTTTTTAGTTATATATAATAATGTTTTTTCCCAAACCCCAAAATCAGATTCGTTAAGAATAATCAACGCTAAAAAAGAATGGGTATCTCCATATAATTTATTTTCATATCAGCCTTGGATTAGAGAAGAGAGGACTATAAAATATTTAGAAAAAATCTCATCTGATAGCCCTTTTTATCAAGATAGATTAGAATTAGAAAAGGAGATGAAAGAGTATTTTGAGACTTGGCAACCTATTGTAGATGAGAGGTATGATTTTTATGTCAATAAAATTTCTGGTATTAAAAACTACAGAAGTCTTTTAAGAAGATTAGTTCAATATGGATTTAAACAAGAAAAATTTTTCTCAAAAGATGGTAATTTATTTTATGATTACTCATTGCTTGAGTATGATGGGTTTATTAAAATATTAGTTCAGATTAAAATTAATTATGCCTCAGATGTATCTTATGATGTATTTACATACTGCTATTAAAAACAGATATAGAACAGGCTCTACTTCTGTAAAGTTTGCATTACAGAAGTTAAATTTTAAAATAAAAATACTGGAATATGACAGAAGAGTATAAAGATATATTAAATAAAAGAGAAAAAGAATATAAACAACTTAAAGAACATTATTCAGACATTATACACACTCTTAAACCAAAAAGTGAAATTGATTTAAATACTTATCTATTAAGAAGAAAAGAAATAGAAGATAAATATAATGAAACACATTGCTGGGATGAAGTAATAACTACAGTAGTTTACTGGGATGACAGCCAAAGTAATGAGGCTTTTATAGATATAGTAGAACATATATATAAAACAAAAATTGAGAATGTTAAACACTTAAAGAAACTCACTGGAATTAAACAGGAAACATTAAAAGGCTTACAGGAGACTATTCACTCAGCCAGAGAAATGAAATATTATGATGTTATAAAAAATGCTTTAGAAAAAGGAGCAAAGTATAAAGATCTCATTAAATTAAAGCCGGAAAACTATGAACTCCCTAAAAGCTGGGAGAGGGGAAAAGAGCCGGAAAAGGAAATTATGAATAGTGAAACTCTTATTAAGAGGGCTATATTTTTTACTTTTAGTTTTGGGGAATCTCATTTTATATCTCCAGACCTAAGAAGAGTTGCTGAATTATTAGAAGCTCCTTATTCTTTTATTTTAGAGGCTAAGAATTATTATAAAATCGATAAGGAATAATGGAATCACTAAACACAAAAAATAAATTTATAGAGCTCAGAGCTCAGGGCTATAGTTTTGATAAGATTGCTAAAGAGCTGAAAAAAAGTAAAGTAGCTCTGGTAGAATGGGCTAAGGAATATGAGGGAGAAATAGCTAATCTCAAGGCTCTGGAGCTGGAGGCTCTATATGAGAAATATTATCTCCTGAAAGAGTACAGAATAAAACATTTTGGAACTATCCTAAATAAAGTAAAGAATGAGCTGGATAAGAGAGATTTAAAGGATGTTTCTACAGATAAACTTATAGATATATATAATAAAATGTTTCTTATGGCTAAGGATGAGATTACAGAGCCCTCTTTTAAGAGCTCCAGAGAGATAGCAGAGGAGAAAGAGAATAAAGATCTACTGGATGAACTTACAGCTCCGGAGACAGAATATAGAAAACTAAAAGCTGTATAAAAATTTACTATAAATGAACAAAGACATAGAGGCTAAAGATGTAAAAAGGTTACTTCTGAGAGTTTATAAGAAATATTCAAACGGAGACATAAACGAAAATAAAGCATATAAGGAGGCTTATATACTTAACTCAGTATTGAAAGCAATTGAGGTTACTGATTTAGAGATAAGATTACAAACTATTGAAAGCACACTTAAAACAAATGGCTAAAAAAAACATATCAAAAATATTAACTCAGGGCTCCCAAAGACAAAGAGTAACATTATTATCTACTAATACAGCCCATGCTTTAATGGGAAAAGGGGAGATATTAACAAATCAAGAAAGAGATGAATTGTTTAATAGTTTTAAGACTCCTCAGGAGATAAATTTTTATAATAAATATGCTAAGGTAAATAGAAATATTTATTATGTTATACCTCTATTATTAGAAAAAAAATTACAATATGAGGGAGCTATAGCCAGTTTAAACGGATTAATTATATCTTGGGAGGATTACCAGCAAACAGAGGAAACTTTTAATTTTATTCTTTACAATATACCGGAAAAAAAACTAAAGAATAAAATTAAAAAAATTATTTTAAATAGAAGTTATATTTATGCCTACTTAAAAGAAGATAAGGAAGGCTTTATTAAATTTGATATGAACAGTGAGGATAAAGAGCATACTTTTGAAGTATTAGTAAAAGCATATAACAATAAAGCAACGAATATTCTTAGACAGGGTAAGGCTTATATAAAAGCAATAAGAGATTATTTAATTGAAGAGGATTTATATATACAAGGTTATAAAGATTTAATAAACTCTTATGAAAAACCATTACAGGAAAGCAAAGCCTTAATATCTAAGTATAGTAAAAAAGAAGTAAGTAAAATACTAAGAGAAGATAAGAAAACAATAGAATTATTAGAAAAATATTTTGTCTTTCCAGATTATGATGAGCTGGTGATAAATGAAAAAGATTACAGAGAAATAAGAGAGGCTATGCAGAAATAATATGGGCAAAAGAATAAATAAAAATACTAAACCTAATCTAAAAAAATTAGAGGAACTTTCTAAAACTCCTCCTCTTATTTCCAGAGATAAATTAAATATTCCGGAGCCGGAGAGAATAAAACACACAGCTATAGGTATTCACGCAGTAAATAATTTTTTTTCCTCTTCTCATCAGCCCTCATTATTTAGCAATCCGGAGGAAAACTCTGAGAAGTTTAGTAAAATTTATGGATTAGATTTATTTAATAAAATAGATAAATACGGAATAGATTTAACAGATTTTCAATTTAAGGTAATGGAAGGCTTATTAAGAGCATTTAAACATTCTAAAGAAATTGGATATAAAGGAAATACTGAGGATAAAGATAAAATGGATCTCCTAAAAGAAAATAAATATATAGGAAAGAATTTACCAGTAATATATAATAATATTTCAAAGATACCCAGAGTTATACTTAAACAATCAGAAGTAATTAGATTAACAGGAGCTAAGGAGAATAGTATAGCTGAGAGACAGAGAACAATAGAGGCTCTTAATTATTTAACCACTACTCAGTTTTTATATTACTATCACAGGCTAAGTAAAGACAGTTCCGGAAAACCAATAAAAGATGAGAAAGGTAAATATAAAAAAGAAGAGGTAATGGCTGTAGATACTTTATTTACCATTAAAATTGTAAGAGATGAGGAAACAAAGGAATTTAAATATTATGAAGTAGAGCCCTCAGCTATATTCTTAGATCAAATAGAGAGTTATTATTTACTTATACCTAACAACTGGAGAGAAGAAATTAAAATGGCTGTAGGAGGAAAAGAAGTTTCAAGTTACACAATGAAGTTTTTATTATGGTTACGCTATCAGTATGAGGAGAAACGAAGGAAAAATTATAATGGAATGGAAATAAGGCTAAACTGGGAGAGTATAGCAAAAACTCTTAAAATGCCAGAGACAATATATATAAGAAATAAAAAGAGGGCTATAGCTATACTGGATAAAGCATATGAAACAGCTTTACAAACAGGCTACCTTTTGAGCTATAGGAGGGAGGAGGTAGATATTTTGGAATTAAACCCAGATAAATACTACAATCCTCAGCTTAAAATAAAAACTTAATAATATTAGTAATATTGTTAATATAGTATTATTACCAATCACAATTTGTTGCAATACCAATCACAATTTGTTGCAAAGCAAAAAATAACTCCCTTATTTATATAACAGTTACGAGCCTAAAATTTTTCTAATAATCTTTTAGAACTTCTAAGAAGTTCTAAGTAAAAAAATTTCGCTTAAGCTCCATTTTTTTAAAACTACAAAATTAATAAGTATATATACAAACCTCTCCGGTATTAATCCGGATGAGTTGAAAATCATATCAGTAATTATGGTAATACAGGATAACTTAATAACACAATATTATTTAAAAATACAGTATTACTTAGTAATACAATATTACTTAGTAATACAATATTACTTAAATTTAATACTTGTATGTATTATTTAAAGTATTTATATTGTAAGTAGATTAAAGATAATGATAGATAATAACTTAATACATATAGAAAATTCAGCCCTCACAAACACCTCACAGAGATTAAATACTCTCATAGGATCTTTTATAAATTCTCAGGATGTAAAAGACAGCTCAAAGGCTTTATATAAAAGAACTATCAGTCAATATTTTAAATGGATAGATAGAAATAAATTTAAGCAAAATGAAATTACCAGAGCTGAGGTTTTAAAGTATAAGCAGGAGCTATTAGAATCCGGTATGAGCTCTCTTACAGTAGGATCCTATATTACAGTAGTTAGAAAATTTTATGAATGGACTGAGGCTAATAAGCTCTATCCAAATGTAGCTAAGAATATAAAAACTCCCAGACGTAAACAGCAATTTAAAAAACAATCTTTAACGGATTCACAGGCTAAGAGCTTACTGGATCACTATAAAAATAAGCAGTTTGAGGCTTTAAGAGATTATGCTGTAATAAGTTTATTATTGAGAACTGGGCTGAGGACTGTAGAGCTTATAAGGGCTAATATTGAGGATGTTACAATGAAAGAGGGTAAAAGAATTTTATTTATTCAGGGTAAAGGCAGGGATGAGAAAGATAATTTTGTAATAATTACAGGTAAAGCCTTTGAGCCTATAGAAGAGTACTTAAAGACCAGAGGAGCCTATAAAGTTAAGGAGCCATTATTTACCTCAGTATCTAATAACAACTTAGGAGGCAGATTAACTACCAGAGCTATAAGTAAAATAGCCAAAGAGGGATTAATAGCCATAGGACTTAATGACAGAAACTATACAGCTCACAGTTTGAGACATACTACAGCCTGTAGTTTGATTAGAAAGGGAGTAAGTTTAGAACATATACAGGGAGTACTAAGACACTCAAACCCAGCGACTACACAAATTTATTTAAGCTCAATAGCTGAGGAGACAAGACTAAAAGAGAATACAGAGGCTGTATTAGATGAAGTATATTAAAAATAATAATAAATAATAAAGTTAAGTACCCAAAAAATTCAAAAACTTTTAAAAATGGATGAAAACCAAAAAAAAGACACTCAAATAGTAAAGCCATCACCTATATTATTCCTTGGATACATAGTTATTGCTGGATTAGTGTTTTTTCTTATCTGGCAACAAGTATCCGATAAGCTCTGGGGTACCCCAGAAAAATATTTGATGTTAGCCGTAATAGGAATACCACTAACTTTATTTTTAGGCTGGATATGGAAAAGAGTTTTTCAAAAATTGTAGCAGGTTTGATAATATAAGTAATACTGATAATATAAATAATATAGGTTTGAGCCTTAAGGATGTAAATATAAAAAATGTAAATAAGCTAAAACTACAGAGAGTAGATTTTTATAAACAGAGTAAAAATAAAAAGCTCAGTAAAGAAATAGTTAAGAAATTCCCCAAGTTTCTTAAACCGGATTCTCCGGCAGATAATAGAAATTTAATATCTGAACTTACTGAGCTTTTTTCTTTGGAGCTGGTAGCCATAAACGGAGTAGAGCTTACAGATGAGCAAAAATATTTGTATGATGAGAGAGCCGGTATATATGAATATGAGGCAGGGATCCTCAGAGCTGAGGCAGAGGATAGAGCTATTAAAGAATTAAAACATTTAATACTATGAAAAAAAATAAAGTAGCTATCAGTGTTTTTTTAGTTTTAGCATTATTTAATTTATTGTTTCCTCCTTTTGTAATTGAAGGGACTGGAAATTATATAATTACAAGAAAACACTTTACATTTGTTTTTAAGGATTTAGTTAAATCTGTTGAACCTGTTGGAACTATAGATATAAAAACATTAATTATCTTACTTTTAATTTCTTTGGTAATATCTTTTATTATTCAAATGATTTATAATTTTTTTAAAGGCAGAAAACAAACAATAATAAAAGCAGATGAGCAGTAAAACTACAGAACTTTTACAGAATAAAATATATCCAGCTTTAATACAAACAGAGAAGTTTTACAAAAATTAGCAGAGCTCTCAGGAGTAAAGCTACCCCAAAACGAAAAAGAAATACAAATATTAAAAAATTTTATAAATTAAATTTTACCGGAGGTAAATAATGCAAAAAGCTATAATAGTAACTTCTTATAACCAAAATGAAATGGAGGAGAAATATTCAATTGAAAAATTTAATGAACTTCTCAAAGAGGGTAATAAAGTAATAACTTGTACTCTAATGAAGACAACAAACTCAACTATTTCAGAATTTTTGGTAATTATTGAAGATTCTGAATTGGAAAAAAAGATCAAACCGTAATAAGATTAAATATTTTTATTAACAATACTAAACTCATTATGAAAAAACTTTTTTTTCTTTTTTATATTATAATTTTTTTACAACTA
>JBATSB010000218.1:0-13381 GCA_049293015.1 Ignavibacteria bacterium | reverse complement strand
ACGAATCCGTTAGTGTTTTTCTAACGGATGAGGAGTTTATATTTTTGCCGCCATTGTGAAAGAATTTCCGGCAAGTTATCACCAGCGGGCGACTTTTTTTGTTGCTTTTGAGCCTGCCCTCGAGTGTTCCTATCGGGGGTCGTTAAAAAAAAGTAAGTAGAAAATAATGAATCTTAAATTTTGCAACTAAAGGTTTTGGACAGATGTGAATATTTCCAAAAAATTCACAAATATTTAACACTGTTTTATTATTGAATAATTTGTAAATTAAGTCAAAATATTTTAAAAAAATAATTTATTAAATAAACTAAAATCAGGAGCCAAAAATGAAAAATTTTAAACAATTTTTTACATCTCTTTTTATCTTAGCTTTAGCCTTAAGTATTAATTCCGAAGTTTATTCTCAATGGACACTTGCAGGACTTGTAACGAATCCCGGTACATTTCCAAGTATCTCTGTTGTAGATCAGAATATAGTCTGGGTAGCAGGCGGACCGACAGGAACACCTGTAGTAGCAAGATCAACAAATGCCGGTGCAAACTGGACATCAATTCCGACAAGTCAGCTTCCTTTAGAATTATACTGTGTATGGGGTATTGACGCAAACACATGTTATGTCGCTAACGGCGGAGCAGCAGGTGGTGCAGGCGGAAATGCATCTTATTATAAAACAACAGACGCAGGTGTAACATGGACAGTGGTCGGTTCTACCGGCGGATCAGCAGGATTTTTTAACGGTGTTGTATTCTCCAAAACAATGCCTTCTTTTGGTGTCGCTCAAAGTGATCCACCAACAGGAGCAGGACAGCCATATTATCTTGGTGTAACTACTGACGGTGGTCTGACATGGACAGCTACTGCACCTACAGGTTTTGCAGGTACAGCTTCCGCACAGAATTCCATAGTTTGTATTGATAATATGTTTTATGGATTTGGAAGCAACACTACTCCTCCGGCATTTATTTATACTTCAAACGGCGGAACCTCCTGGCAAAAAAGTAATACAGGAGCAGCCGGTAACTTTACTTCCGGTGTAGCTTTCAGTGATGATAAAATGAGAGGACTTGTATCTTCAAGTACTTCTCTTCCAACAATCGCCAGAACAACTGACGGTGGAGTTTCTTTTACAAATGTAACAGGTGTTGCAGGACTTACCGGATACAGCACAATTAAATGGATAGAAGGTACAAATACTGTATATGCTTCAAGTAATATTGGCGCGTCTGGAGTTGTTCAAAAAAGTACAAACGGAGGACTTAACTGGACAGTAATGAGTACATCAAGTCTTACAGGTATAACTCACATGGAATTCAGAAGAGTAGGTACAACAGTTTATGGATTTGCAGTGACTGCAAACGGTGCAGTTTTAAAATTAGTAGAAACAATTACCGGTGTACATAATACCAGTAGTACTATACCGGCTGATTATACACTTGATCAGAATTTTCCTAATCCGTTTAATCCATCAACAACTATAAATTTCTCAATTCCGAATTCAGGTAAAGTAAATTTAACAGTTTATAATTCATTAGGTAAAGAAGTAGCAACTCTTGTGGATGAAAATCTAAATGCAGGCAGCTATTCTTCAAAGTTTACAGCAGCTTCAGATCTTACTTCAGGTATTTATTTCTACACAATTACCGCAGGTGATTTCAGTGCTACAAAAAAACTCATGTTAGTAAAATAATTTTTGTTTTAAAAAAAATCTTAAAGACCCGTTCGGAACAAACGGGTCTTTAAGTGTTTATACATCCAACGTATTAACTGATTACAAATAATATTAAATTTAAAAAGAAAGGATATACTTTGAAAAAATTATTTGTAATTTTTTTCACATTTATTTTTTGTAACGGATTTACACAGTGGACTGTAGTCAGCACTGTGCCTACATCTGCACTTATTAATTCCATTTCTGTAGTTAATGAAAATCTGATCTGGGTTGCATGCGACGGCGGTAGAGTATTTAAAACCACAAACGGCGGTGTAAACTGGAATCAGAGAAATACAGGACTTCCCACAGGAAATGTCTACGGTATTTCAGCATTAGATACTTCAAACTGCTGGGTAGGAAATGTCAGCGGTTCTATTTACAGAACAAGTGACGGTGGTAATTCATGGACTTTGCAGTTAGCAGTTGCGAATAGTTTCTCTGACGGGATTCATATGTTCAATGCTAACTATGGAATTTATTATGCAGATCCTACTGCTGCCACCGGTCAGCCTTTCCAGTATAGATATACCACAAACGGTGGTACTGATTGGATACTTGCTGCAAATGCTCCGATTGTAACAAGTGAATACGGAGTACTAAATGCATGGGACTGGCTTGACAGTAATACGATCTGGCTCGGAGTTGCAAATGTCGTTTCAGGTGCTACATCTTCAAAAGTTTATAAATCAAATGGCGGATTCATTACTGGTAATTTTACATTTGGACAATTTGGTGGCGCACCGTCTCAGGATGGCTTGTATTCTCAGGGAATTGGATTTGTCGATGCAAATAATGGTTTGATGGGAACGAATAACAGTCAGATGAACAGAACAACTAACGGGGGAAGTTCATGGCAAATAGTATCAAATCCTGTAGGATTAAATTCTTATGCGGTAAATGATATGCACTCTTTTAAGGACGGATCAAATGTTGTAAGAGTAGCTATGAGTTCGGGATTAAATGATTCTGCCTGGGTTTATAGAACCAGTGATCTTGGAGTTACATGGATAAGAGAAACTTTACCACCTCAGGCTCTTCCTAATGAAATACAGCACATGGAATTTGTAAATCAAACGACTGGATATGCAGGATGTGCTGGAGGTTTGTTTTTGAAATATACCGGACCATCCGGTATCACTAATTTGAACGGTAATCTGCCTTCTGAATATAAGCTTGATCAGAATTATCCGAATCCGTTTAATCCATCTACAAAGATCAATTTCTCATTGCCAACTTCATCAAATGTAAAATTAGTTATTTATAATGCACTTGGTAAAGAGGTTAGTACAATTGTTAATGAATTTAAAAATGCAGGTAATTATTCAGTAGAATATTCTGCAGCAGGCAACTTAAATTCTGGTGTTTATTTCTATACACTTTCGGCAGGTGATTTTGTGTCAACTAAGAAATTTGTTTTAGTAAAATAAATATCATTTTTATAAAATTGAAAAACCTTTCGGTATAGATTGCCGAAAGGTTTTTTTGTATACAATTAACTTTGATACTTTTATGAATTTTTGAAAATACTCAAAAATGAATCTTGACATTTAAGATTAGAAAAATTAGTTTTTACAAAAATAAATTTTAATGATCTACCTGTTAAAAAAATTTCTGAAAATATCTTTTGTCGCCAAAACTATTTGGTGTATTCAGAATTTTTTAACAATGGAATTTTACAGGAAGATATGTAATAACTGTTACTGGAGCAGTGTTTATTCAGATAAGCATAATGTTTTCAAACAGTCATTGTTACTTGTTTTATCGATCATCCCTATCTTATTTTTTTCTTTCTTCTATTCTCCCACTGATCCGGCTAATCTAAAGAGATCATCTTTTTTCATTAAGCTGGCAAATTTATTTTACGGATTAAAAATTTGCGTAAAAAAGTATATTAATTTTATTTCCAATAAATTAATTCTATTATCCGGTTCGCTTGTTGATACAGAACGGATAAAATTCAAATCACCTGATATAATTACTTTAGAGTCATCCTATCTGATCTAGGATTTTTCCTATTTCTCATATCTTTAAAATCAATTTCCGATTAGTTTAATTTCGCGATGCAAAAAGAGTATGAATCTGCTTATGAATACTGCAGGAACTTAGCAGTAAGTCATTATGAAAATTTTCCGGTTGGATCGGTTTTGATCCCTAAAGATAAAAGAAAATATGTTTATGCTGTATATGCATTTTCAAGATATGCCGATGATATAGCTGATTCTTCTGATCTTGATGCAAATGTAAAGTTAGAAAAATTAGAAGGTCTTGAAACGGAACTTGATAAAATAGAAAACAAAAGTGCAAATGGATTTTCTATTGAAACAAAGAATATTTTTCTCGCTCTTTTTGATACTGTAAATAAGCTGAACATTCCTGTCATGGAATTCAGAAATTTACTCAGCGCATTTAAGCAGGACTCAGTCGGAAAAGTCTATAAAAATTTTGATGAGTTACTTGACTATTCCAACAGATCTGCAAATCCAGTTGGTCATTTGGTTCTTTATATATTTGGATATGATCCGGAAAATGATGCAAAAGTTTTTGAGCTTTCTGATAAAGTCTGTACAGCTTTGCAGCTTGCAAATTTCTGGCAGGATGTTTCTGTAGATCTTAAAATGGACAGGATCTATGTACCTGAAGATATTATGCTAAAAAATAATTATTCAGCAAAGTTACTTTCAGAAAAAGTTGAAAACGAAGATTTCAGGAAAATTATAAATGAGCTTGCTGATAGTACTGATGAACTATTTGAAACAGGTTCAGCATTAACAGGCTTACTTAGCGGCAGATTAAAACTTGAAATTAAAGCTACAATAAACGGCGGCAGAGAGATTATTAATAAAATAAGAGAAATTAAATATAACGTGTTGACAAAAAGAGTTTCATTGAGCAAAAGAGATAAGTTCAAAATAATCTTTAAAGCGTTTATAAAATGAACAGCGGAATTAAAGAAGAAAAGTTTACAGAGCCGGAGTCAAATAAAAGATCAAGTTTCTTTTATTCATTTTCATTGCTTCCTAAAGAGAAGAATGAAGCTATAAATACTGTATATGCTTTTTGCCGTGAAACGGATGACATAGTCGATGAAACTGATACAAGTGCTGAGACAAAGAGATCAAAAATTCAGGAGTGGAAATCTGAACTTGAAATAGCAATTAAAAATGAAGACTCAAAATTTTCACTATTGAATAAGGTTAGCAGTGTAATGAAGAAATTTAAAATTCCGTCCGAACCTTTTTTTGATCTTATAAAAGGAATGGAGCTGGACATTGCTAAAAACAGATATAATACTTTTGGTGAATTGAATGATTATTGTTACAAAGTTGCATCTACTGTAGGACTGATGTGTATAGAGATCTTCGGATATAGAAATCCGAAGACAAAAGATTTTGCAGTCAATCTTGGAATTGCTTTGCAACTGACAAATATTTTAAGGGATATAAAAACGGATGCTCAGCTTGGAAGGATCTATATTCCGCTGGAGGATATTCAGAAATTTAATTATTCAGAAAGCGAACTTATGAATTTTAATTATAATGAGGAATTCAGAAAACTAATGAAGTTTGAATGCGACAGGGCACATATGTATTATAAGAAAGCTGATGAATCTTTAGACGGATCTGATAAAGGTCTTATGCTTGCAGCAAGAGTGATGCAGCATATTTATTTCAGGATATTAAAAAAGATTGAGAAAAAAAATTACAACGTCTTCGAAAGTGAATTAAAAGTTTCGAAGTTTAAAAAAATAATGATCACTGCAGGTGTCTATATGAAATACAGGCTTTTATATAATATCAATGAAAGTAATTTAGCAGTTAACGGGAAATGAACTCCGTAAAAACAGTAACAATAATAGGAGCAGGAATAGCCGGACTTTCATCGGCAGTATTTCTGACTGAAAAAGGATTCAAAGTTGCGATACTTGAATCATCTCCAAAAGCCGGCGGAAGAGCTTACAGCTTTTATGATCCGGATAGAAAAATGTTCTTTGACAACGGGCAGCATATTCTGGCAGGATGGTACGAAAATACTTTTGAATATCTGAAAATAACTGACAGCTATAAACTTTTGGATTTTCAGAAAACTCTTGAGGTGAATTTTATTAATACCAAAAGAGAGATATTTAAATTAAAATGCACAGAAGATGAGCCACCGATGAATCTTTTAAAAGGTCTTTTGAAATTTAAAGCGCTGAATATTATTGATAAAATTTATCTGAAAAATATCAATAAGATCCTGACTGGAGATGAAAATGATTTCAGGAAATATTCTAATACTGCTGAACTGCTTAAAGGAATCAAGCAGACAGATAATCTTATAAAATATTTCTGGGAGCCGCTGATACTTGCAGTATTTAATACAATTCCTGAGAAGGTTGGAACTTCATTGTTTGTCAATGTGATGAAGACCGGTTTTGAAGAGGGGAAAGATTCGAACCTTGTAATACCTACAGTCGATCTGAATACTTTACTTGTCAATAATACTCTGAAGTATTTTGAAGAAAAAGGTGTGACATTTAAAACCGGAAGTAATATAAGTTCAATTGATATAACTGACAAAGTGAATTTTATACAGACAGAAAGCGGCGAGAAAATAGTTTCAGATTTTTATATAACAGCAGTACCGTTCTTTACTTTTAAGAAACTGTTTGATGAAAATATTTATTCGGAAAATAATTTTGAAGCGGATAAATTAAGATCATCTGCAATAGTATCGGTTCATATTTTTCTGAATGATGATATACTTGAGTCGATGATACCTGATAATTCCCTTGGTATGACAGGGCTGATCGGTACATCAGTTCAGTGGGTATTCCTGAGAAACCGGAGGCACATAAGTCTTGTGATAAGCGGTGCTGACGAAACGGGTCTGACAGATAAATCATCGGAAGAGATATTTGTAATTTGTCAGAGTGATCTGAATATGACCATTAAAGATTTTGACAAACTTGAAATATCAGGTTATAAAGTGATCAAAGAAAAACGTGCTACATTTATACCGGACAGAGACAGTGAAAATTGCAGACCTGATCAGAAGACAAAATACAATAATTTATTTATAGCAGGTGACTGGACAGATACAGGATTGCCTTCAACTATAGAAAGTGCAGTGAAAAGTTCTAAGATAATTAGTGAAATAATTAACAAATAAATTTTATAAAAAATATTTATTCATTAAAAAAAAACTCATGGAAACCAAAACTTTGATCCCCGATTCAATTCCAATGATCGATAAAGATCTTTCGGAAAAGACAGACAAGGAGCAACTGATTCAGAAAATGCTTATGGAAGAAAGAAAAAGGCTTGAGAAGGAAAATGAAATTGACAAAAAAGAGATCAATCATTTTAAAAGACCTTTTGAAAGAGCATTTACAAAAGATCAGAGAGAGGGTACAACCATTCTCTTTGGCGGACTGACATGGAAGCATGAAAAGCTTATTAAAGGAGCACTGCAGGGAATCGGATACAAGACCGATTACATTCCCGTTCCTGATAAAAAAGCATTTCAGCTCGGAAAAGAATACGGAAATAACGGTCAGTGTAATCCGACTTATTTTACTGTTGGAAATCTTGTGCAGTATCTGCAGGGACTTGAAGAAAAAGGTATGAGTAAAGAAGATATAATAAATAATCATGTATTTTTTACTGCAGGAGCATGTGGTCCGTGCAGATTTGGAATGTATGAAGCTGAGTACAGACTTGCTTTGAGAAATTCAGGATTCGACGGATTCAGAGTGCTGCTGTTTCAGCAGACAGGCGGACTATCACAGAATGAACTTGAAGCCGGACTGGAAATGAATCTGGATTTTTTCCTTGGTATTGTAAACGCTATGATGCTAGGAGATATTATTAATGAGCTTGGATATAACATAAGACCTTTTGAAGTGAATGAAGGCGAGACTGATAAAGTAATGGGAGAAGTGATTGATATATTTTATGAAAAATTAAAATCGAAAAAGTATTTTGATTTTAATTCTAAGATGGGAAAGTTTTTACAAAAGATCCCAGCATCAGAATATTTCACAAAATTTATAGATCAGATACTCGGCGATTATTATTTAGAAGCCGGTGAAGAAGCATTCAATAAATTTAATTCGATCAAAGTCGACAGGACAAGACTAAAGCCGATCGTAAAGATCACCGGTGAATTCTGGGCACAGACGACTGAAGGTGATGGTAATTTTAATATGTTCCCATTCCTCGAAAAAGAAGGTGCGCAGCTTTTGGTAGAACCGATCTCTACATGGATTATGTATATGATTCATCAGGGTCAGCTTGTAAATGAAGATCAGAAAGGTCTTAATGTAGATAAAGAACTTGACGGTAAAAAATCTCTGAAAGAGAAAATGAAACTGATGAAAGAATACAACAGCAGTAAGGCATCTCTTGTACTTGCTGAAAAAATATTTGAGAGAGAGTATAACCGTTACAGAAAGACATTCAATAATATTCCTCACGAGCTGGTAGATCAGAAAATTCTTAAATCACTTGCCCATAAATTTTATAATTCAAGAGTAGAAGGGGGTGAAGGACATTTAGAAGTTGGTAAAAGTATTTACTATACAGAAAATAATCTGTGTCATATGATCCTTTCACTGAAGCCGTTTGGTTGTATGCCTTCGACTCAGTCTGACGGAGTGCAGTCAGCCGTATCGAATTTTTACAAAGATATGATCTTCCTTCCGATCGAAACATCAGGTGAAGGAGACGTCAATGCACATTCAAGAGTTCAGATGGCGCTGGGTGAAGCAAAGTCAAAAGCGAAGATCGAATATAAGGAATGTCTGGATAAAACCGGATATGGTCTTGACGAAATAAAAGCTTATGTCGAATCACATGATGAATTGCAAAAACCATTTCACAAAATAGGTCACAGAAAAGGAGTATCAGGCATGGGTGCAAATTTCATTCTTGATGTAGCTGAGATGATGAATAAGGATGGGATTAAGAGTGTGAGTAGTGTGAAGAAAGAAGTTGCTTAGAAATTTTTTAGTTAAGTTAGCCAGTTTTGGCAACAACCCCCTTGCCCCCCTTTTTTAAGGGGGAGAGACATTTGGGTGAGAGAAAACAGAAATTGTAAGTAAAAAGAAAAGTTAAAATTAAAAAACATTAATAGAACAAATGGAAAATAAATTTAAAGATTCATCCCTTTTAACTAAGGCGGTTATAAAGGGGGTTGTAGTTTGAAGATTAATTACAATCCTGCTTTAAAGCAACGAGCAAGAGATTTAAGAAATAACAGTACAGAATCAGAAATATTATTCTGGAATCAAGTAAAGAACAGGAAGATAAAAGGCTATCAGTTTATGAGGCAAAAACCAATTGGAAATTATATAGTTGATTTTTTTTGCAGTAAACTTAGGTTGATTGTTGAAATTGATGGGGAAGTACATAAAGGTAAAAAAGACTCTGATGCATACAGACAGTTGAAATTAGAATCGAAGGATTTAGATTTTTTAAGATTTAAGAATCATGAAGTTAAAAATAATATGAGTCAAGTAATTTACAGATTAATTAAGAAAATGGAAGAAATTGAAATTAGAAATTGTTAACCAGATTTCGCAACTATCCCCTCGCTCTTTTTTTTTAAGGGGAAAGACTTTTGGGTGAGAGAAAACAGAAATTGTAATAAGAAAAATTGAAGAGTTTTAAAATAGATTTAGTTTTAGGTTGCCAGTTTTGGCAACAAACCCCTTGCCCCCCTTTTTTAAGTGGGGAGAGACTTTTGGGAAGAGTAAACAGAAATTGTAAGTAAAAGAAAAAGTAAATATTAAAAAACATTAATAGAATAAATGAAGAATTATTTTAGAGATCCATCCCCCTTAACAAAGGGGGAGCGAAGGGGGTTGTGGCGCGACCGAGAAATTAGAAGTGTATTTTAATAAAAGAGTATAAATATAATTAAATAATTCAAAAAAATTTTTAATAAATAAAAAATTAAACCAATGGCGGAAAAAAGAAATTATTCGATTGGATTTGACGTAGGTTCAACTACTGTAAAAGCTGTAGTCATAGATACTGAAAAAGACGAGATCATTTGGTCGGATTATCAGAGGCATGATACAAAGCAGCCTGAGAAATCTCTTGAACTTCTGAAAGCAATGGAAAGGGATCTTGATCTGGAAGGCGTTACCGGAATGAGATGCTTTATTACAGGATCAGGCGGTGGAAATATCGGCAAGCACATTGGCGGTAAATTTGTACAGGAAGTAAATGCAGTTTCTCTTGCAGTGGAAAAACTTTACCCTGCCACGCATTCTGTAATCGAGCTCGGTGGTCAGGATGCAAAGATAATTATTTTTAAGCCGGATGAAGAGACAGGTAAGAAGAAAAAAATTCCGTCTATGAATGATAAATGTGCCGGAGGTACAGGTGCTGTCATTGATAAAATAAATGCCAAGCTGAAAATTCCAGCTGTTGAACTTTGTAATATGGGATATAACGATCTGAGACTTCATCCGGTAGCCGGTAAGTGCGGCGTGTTTGCAGAGACTGATATCAATGGTTTACAAAAATCAGGAGTACCTTCAGATCAATTAATGGCGTCGCTTTTTGAATCTATTATTCAGCAGAATATTTCTGTTTTGACAAGAGGTCATACTTTAATGCCTGAGGTACTTTTACTTGGCGGACCAAATTGTTATATCAAAGGAATGAAGGACTGCTGGAAATATAACATTCCAAAGATATGGGAAGAAAGAAAGGTTATCCTTCCTCAAGGAGTTGCACCGGAAGATCTTATAAAAGTACCGGACAATGCTCAGTACTTTGCAGCAATCGGGGCGGTGGAATACGGTAAAGAAGAAGAAGAGCATATTGGAGTTTATACAGGATGGAAAGGACTTGAGCATTATATATTAGTCGGTCGTGAAGAAGAAAAGAAAAAAATGAACGGCGGAAATACAACTGGATTATATAGTACAGATAATGAATTAGTAGCTTTTAAAGAAAAACATAAGATTGAAAAATTTACGCCGGCTACATTTAAGCCGGGTGAAGTAGTAAGAGGATGTATAGGAATTGACGGAGGGTCAACTTCTACAAAAGCTGCACTCGTTTCATTGGATAAGGAAGTTCTCATTAAAGCATATCAGCTTTCCAAAGGAAATCCAATAGAAGACACAATTGACATTCTTGGAAATATTCAGAAACAGGTTGAGGATCAGGGAGCAACTCTTGAAATTCTCGGAGTCGGTACGACTGGTTATGCAAAAGATATTTTGAAAGATGTATTGCAGGCTGATGTTGCTCTTGTGGAAACAGTTGCGCATACTCAGGCGGGGCTGCATTTTTATCCTGAGACTGATGTGATCTGTGACGTTGGCGGACAAGATATTAAAATAATTATTTTGAATCAGGGAAGGGTTGTCGATTTTAAATTAAACACACAGTGCTCTGCGGGTAACGGATATTTTCTGCAGTCAACTGCACAGGGATTTGGATATACTGTTGAGGAATTTGCGGAAAAAGCATTTGAAGCAAAGACGTTCCCGAAATTTGGATACGGATGTGCAGTATTTATGCAGTCTGATATTGTAGATTTTCAGAGACAGGGTTGGAGAGCTGAAGAGATCATGGCGGGACTTGCGAATGTACTTCCAAAAAATATATGGCTGTATGTTTCTCAGATTCCGAATCTTGCGAAGCTTGGTTCGACATTTGTATTGCAGGGCGGTACTCAGCATAACTTAGCTGCTGTAAAAACTCAGGTAGATTTTATTGAAGAAAGATTTAAGGGCAGCGGCATTGAACCAAAGGTTTTTGTTCATAAGCATACAGGTGAAGCAGGGGCAATAGGCTGCGGAATCGAAGCAGCGAGATTATATCATAACGGCAAAAGAACAGAATTCATCGGCATGGAAAGAGTCTCAAATATTTTATATAAAACAACCAGAGAGGAATCTACACGATGTTATTTCTGTAAAAATAAATGTCTGAGAACATTCATTGACGTAAAAACTGAAAACATTGCGCCGGATAAGGTAGAAGAAGAAAAAAAGAAATTTATAGAATTGACTGTCATTGAACCTGAGCAGATCGCTAATCCAAAGTCAAAAGTTCCAATGGCAAACGGCACACAAAGACTTATCATTGCAACGTGTGAGAAAGGAACTGTAGAAGATGTAACTGATATGAGAGGCATCAAGCAGGGAATAGATGATATTAAAAAAAGTAATCCGAATATTATTGAGGAAGCAGCAAAAAATGCATGGATATCATACAAGCCTGAGATCGTTGCTGAGCCTGTACCTGAGCCAAAAGGAATGTTCATTTCTAAAAAGCAAAAGGATGAATATTCTGACAGACTTGCAAAATTTGAAATGAGGTCAAAGCTGATAATCGGAATTCCGAGGATCCTGAACATGTATCAGCATACTCCATTCTTTACTGCGTATTTTGAATCACTAGGTGTGAAATCCGGTAATTTTGTTTTTTCTGAATTCACAACTGAAGAGATGTACAAAGCAGGTGCAAAGCGAGGCAGCATTGATCCGTGTTTCCCTTCAAAAGTTGCGATACCTCATATTCATAATCTTCTTTATGTTCAAAGCAAAAAGAAAAAAATTGATTTCATATTTTCTCCGATAGTGGATAATATGCCGTCTGAGCTTGAGTTTGCACAAGCGCATACTGCATGTCCAACTATCACAGCAACTGTCGAAGCTGCAAAGGCTGCATTTATAAAAGAGGGAGACCTATTTGAACAGCATGAAACTGAATATGTAAATCCGTTCATTCAGCTTTACAATATGCAGATGACGGCAAGGCAGATGTTTGAATGTTTTGAGAAAAGACTTGGGCTTACAGAGGAAGAAAATATGAATGCAGTTAAGGAAGGATATATTGCTTATGACAAATTTATAAATAATCATAAAGATAAATCTCATGAAGTGCTGCAGAGACTTGAAAAAGAAAATAAAATTGGAATTGTAGTTCTTGCCAGACCTTATCACAATGATCCTGGAATTAATCATGAGATATTAGAAGAGTTTCAGAAGCTGGGTTATCCTGTATTTTATCAGGATACACTTCCGACAGATGAAGAGACTCTTGATAAATTATTCGGTGATGAGATCAAAGCAGGAATTATCAGAACAGCTTTTGATATTGAAGATGTTTGGAAAAATTCTTATTCAGAAAATACATCGCGAAAAGTATGGGCTGCAAAATATACTGCACGTCATCCGAATCTTATTGCACTGGAATTGTCTTCATTTAAATGCGGACACGATGCTCCTATTTATACAGTGATACAGGAGATTGTCGAAGATTCAGGAACACCGTATTTTTCTTTTAAAGACATTGATGAGAATAAACCAGCCGGCTCGATCAAGATCAGAGTTGAGACCATTGGATATTTTCTGAAAAGATACAGAGAAGATATTGTAATGAACTCTGAAAAAGAAAATACAATAGAAGAGAAGCTTAAAGAATTTGAAATGAAGATCAGAAAAAATCTTGAGCTTCAGGAAAAACTTAATGTAATGAAAAAAGCTGATCCTTCAATTGACAGAAAGAACGGCAGTTCGGATATTGTGACTGTAGAAGAAATAAAAATTCTTGAATCAGTTGATAGTTAGTAGTTAATAGTTAGTAGTTAATAGTTAATTGTTAATTTTTCTTCGCAGAGTCAAGTGCTCTTAGGGCACTGCGTAAAACTGTTGAGGC
>JBATSB010000217.1:0-39415 GCA_049293015.1 Ignavibacteria bacterium | reverse complement strand
GCATACTGTAGTCGGAGCGGGTGCTGCACAGGGTTCAGTCGATGCATCGAATATGCTAAAGCCGGCACTTGCAAGAGGGGAGTTAAGAACTATAGGAGCGACTACACTCGATGAATACAGAAAGTATATTGAAAAAGATCCTGCACTCGAAAGAAGATTTCAGCCGGTATTTGTTGGTGAACCTGATGTGGAAGATACGATCTCTATACTGAGAGGTCTGAAGGAGAAATATGAAGTACATCACGGAGTAAGGATCACAGACGGTGCAATCGTTGCAGCAGCACAGCTTTCGGACAGATACATCTCGGACAGATTCCTTCCGGACAAAGCGATTGACCTGGTAGATGAAGCTGCTTCCAAACTCAGAATTGAAATTGACTCAATGCCTGAAGAGCTTGACAATCTTGACAGAAAGATCAAACAGCTTGAGATTGAGAAGGAAGCGCTTAAAAGAGAAGTCTGATTTAATTTCAAATTTCAAATTGCAAATTATAAATAATAAATTACGAGTTACGAATTTCAATATGTATTAATAAAATTTAAAATGCAGAGTCAGAAGAATTAAGGACTCTGCTTATTTTGTTAATTTATCTTAACTGACTTTTTATTTGATCAGAATAAGTTTCTTTGTTTCAGAAAATTTTTTAGAAGTGAGAGTTTAGAAATAAATACCTCTGTTTTGACCGTATTAAATCTTTTTAACTACCAAAGTAAAAGAGTTGAATAAATTCAAATAGATAGTTAAGTTTAATCACTTAAAAAACCACCGACCCTTATTTATTTCAAAATGAAAAAATTATTACTTTTTATCCTGCTGATTTTAGCTTCCAATTTATTTTCACAAACCGGTTACAGAGTCAGAATGCTTGCAAACCTAAATGAGCATTTCACTTCAGCAGGTGCGTCTTATTCCGCTTTGTGGGGTTACACAGCACCTGATAACCGTGAATACGCATTACTTGGCTGCTATACAGGTACAGCTTTTATTGATATAACAGATACAAATAATATTCATGAAGTTGATTTTCTTCCAACTCCTATTCCTATTGGATTTGGAAATTTCTGGCGAGAGATGAAAACATATTCGCATTATGCTTATATAGTTTCAGAAGAACATAACAGTAATATTCAGATAGTTGATCTTCAGTATTTGCCCGACTCAATCCGGTATGTTGGGAAATTCATACTTCCCGATCATACTTCTACTCATTCTATTTCACAGTCAGGAGCTTTTCTTTATTTGAATGGAAGCAACATTCCCCTTTCTCATGGAATTACTATTCTTGATCTGACAAATCCTGAAGTACCTGTCTTAAGGGGGAAATGGATGGATATGTATGTGCATGATTCGAGAATAATTAATGACACTATCTGGGCTTGTAATATTTCCGATAAAAAAGTGTCAATTATTAATGCAGTAAATAAGGATAATCCTGTAACAATCAGAAGCTGGGTTCATAATCCTCTTCCCAGTGCTCCTCACAATATTGCATTAAATAGTAACAGAAATATTGCTTACGTCACCGATGAAACTACAAATCCGTCTTCAGGAAAATTAAAAATATGGGATGTTTCGGATCAGGAAAATATTACATACATCAGATCATTCAATTCTTTTCCTTTTGAAAATTCTATTGTACATAATTTAGAGGTAGTTGGAAATTATGCTTTTCTTGCATATTATACTGCAGGAATAAAAGTTCTAGACATTTCAAATCCGACAAATCCTGTAGAGATCGGATGGTTTGATACTTATCCTGAAAATAATGATGCGATCTATGACGGCTGTTGGGGAATTTATTATTTTAACTCAGGGAAAATAATTGCCTCAGATATGACTCGTGGCTTATTTGTGCTCAGACCAGATCTGACAAATCCTGTATCTCATTTTCCTGTTGCAAATTTTTCATTAAGCAGTAAAAAAGTAATGAAACTAGACACTTTAAGATTTATAGATGCAACTGATGGTATTCCATTAAGCTGGCAGTGGACTGTTACAGGTCCGGAAAATAAAACTTCAACATTACAATATCCCGAATTTACATTTAATCTTGCAGGAGATTACAATGTAAAACTCAAAGTCACAAATTCCTTAGGATCTGATTCTGTTGAAGTGACTAATTCATTTCATGTTGCTCCGTTCCCTTTAACTTCTTTTCAAGTTACAAGCCCGTTAGGAAATCCGACATTTATTACTTCTCCTGAAGATACATCAAAAGTTTTATTCAACTGGAAAAAAGCTTCAATAGATCCTAAGACTACTTATAAACTGAATTTCAGAAAAATAGAAAATGGATCTGAAAAATTTTTCCTTTCAGGGAATAACGGACTTGATACTTTTGCTCTTTTGACAAAAAGTTTTCTTGACAGCATGGCTCAGAGTTTTGGATTAACAGGGGATTCACTTATGGTTAGATTTAAAGCTATGGCATATAATATAACAGACTCTTTAATTTCATCTAATCAAAGTATTATTAAGCTAAAGAGAAATTCCGTCGGTATTCATAATATTTCTCAAGTCATTCCAGGTGAATATAAACTGTATAATAATTATCCAAATCCGTTTAACCCTTCAACAAATATAGAATTCGATCTGCCTGTATCCGAAGCGGTAAGTCTGGAACTTTATGATATTACCGGAAAAAAGGTTTTTGATATGTTGAATGAAAATTTATCACCCGGAAAATATAAATATACCTTGAATGGAAGTAATCTGAACAGTGGAGTTTATTTTATTAAATTTTCAGCAGGTAGTTTTACATCTGTCAGGAAAATACTTTTAGTGAAATAAAAAAAATAAAATTAAGTAAATCTACTTAATGAATTTTATCGTTCTTATAGTTAAGTTGTATAGTCTAACTAATTAAACAAAAAAATTTTGAACACAAAATTAACATTATTTTCTATTCTTGTACTATCATTAATATTTATTAATATACAAAATACTTATTCTCAAACTTCGGCAGATCTGAATGGCAGCAGATTCAGAGGTAAAGCTGAAGAGCAGACTCCGCCTGACGTAGACAGAATGCCTATCATGTTGGTTGAACTTATTATATTTGCTGATGGTAAGATCTCAGGAGAGGTTTTAAATAAATATTCTGTGAGTGAATGCAGTTATTCTGCAGAAATAGATGAACGCAGAATGATTGCCGTAAAAGTTATAAATTTTATTTCAGAATGCCAGGGTGTTTATGAAAATGAAAATGTAACATTAAAATTTAAGGGAAGCATCTATGGAGATTTATGGATGTCCGGAGATATTGTGATTACTACTGCTGACTACAGAGAAATTAAATTTCTTATAACCGGTGAAGCGGAATGATATATTACTTAAGATTCAATTTTGTTTTTAATTAAACCGGTTAAGGTGTCATAGTACATACAAAATAGTATGAGTTATTTTCAACAATTGTATAATCAGAATTATCTACCAGATTATCTCCGTTAATATCGGTAACTAAATCTCCTGTCATAAAATTTTCAACATCAATCTCAACCTGCATTAAATCAGGAAGATCCACTGCTCCGTCACGATTTACGTCTCCACTATACAGACCGTAACTTACAGGATTCGAATCTATCAACTTCATATTATTTCCAAAAGCTTTTGACTGCAGATCAGTAAAATTATAATTCATTCCAGATGAGGAATTGTAATTCACAGGTTCGCTGCTCCATGTTGTTATAGAATTTTTATGAATAATTGAAATATAATACTGTCCAGTACTTACATTTGAAAAAGTAAATGTCCCTGAATAATTTACAGAATCTAATGCTGATGATGAAGAATCAATAATTAAGTAAGGAGTTGAAGCTGATCTTATATATACTTTTACAAAATCTTTTCTGTTTAGTAAATTTGAAAATGAATTATACAAACCCTGCGGAATCAAAGTAATGTTGACTTCGGGAGCAGTTTCAATATAAGAATTCCATGCTTGATATTTGCCCGATGAATTATCAAACCATAGAGCATGCACTTTACTACCCGAGCTGGATATTCCAATGTACGAACCAATATAAGGCGGATTTCCAAAAAGTCTTTCTGATGCCGGAAGCTGAGTCAATTTAAATTTATGATCAGAAATCAGAATATCCTCAAATGTATTTCCTCCGTCTGTTGACCTTGAAATAAATACTTCTGTTGAATCATTGGTTGGAGTATTTCTGTTATCATAATAAACTACATTAACTCCGCCTCCTTTATCGATGCTTATATTTGGATAAAACTGATGCCTGGTAATACCGGATGTACTTTGATGTACAAGACTTGCATTTGACCATGTCAGCCCGCTGTTATGTGAAGAATACATAATTATATCATAGTCATCCAAAGCTGGCGACAAAGCGTCAAGTCCCTGATTACAAACGACATAAAGTTTCCCCTGATTTGGTCCGTTTGATTTATCGATTGCAAGCACTGGAAGTCCATTAAGTTTGACAAGGTTCAGATTAAATCTGAAATCATAAGGTGATGGGCAGACTGGAATTGCATGATCACTTGAAGTCCATGTTACTCCTCCGTCAGTTGATTTTGCAAAACCAATAAATTTTGATGATTGATAAGTATAAGGCCAGGTAATGAAAATTTCACCTGATGTACCTGTTACTATAGAAGCACCTGCTCTTCTGTTGTCAGGCTGAGGTGAAACTCTTGCCGCTGCAGACCAAGTCTGTCCGTTATTAGTTGTAAATGAAAAATGAATTCCTGTCTTTTCACTGTAAACTATATAACTTCTGCCGTAATAAGGACTGGATGGAAAATCATCTGTGCCTGACATTACTTTATCTGCAGAATCAACATCCGGAACGAAAATTGTTGCAGACCAATTGATTCCATTATTTGTAGATCTGCTGACTCCAATTCTGTAATCTTTGCCTCCCTGTGTAGTTGGCGGTCCTATGAATGGAATGATCATGACTCCGTCTTTATCTATAACAATTGTCGGATCCCCGACTGTAGATATAATATTATTCTGAGCAGTTTTAATTGAGTTTGTACCGCTCCATGAATTTCCTCCATCTGTAGTAACATAAGCTCCTGTAGTATAACCACCCGGATATACATCAGTAATTGCAGTGCCTGTCATGATCATTGGATTTGTCGGATGTGCTGCCAGAAAGGTTTCTACCTGTAAATTTCCTGATGGAAAAACCCTGTTGTCAGGTGAATCAGAAAATACTTTGCTGCTGAAAATCAGACTTAAAATAAAAATTCCCAAGAATTTTGAACTCATAAGTTTTGAATAATTTTAAGATCATTATTAAAACTTCGTCAAAAATACATTGGGGTAATATTTTTACCGAAATTTATTAAAAAGTATATTGTTTTATAAGGTCATCTTGGGGTGGATTATAGATTTCAATTAAAATCCCTGACCGGACTCAAGTTAGTGATTAAAAATTAAATAAGAAACAAAAAATTTATTCGCTGAAAATTAATTTTGGAAAAAATATAAATGAACTACCTGGTTGTATTTTAAAAAATATTCCAATACTTAAAATCTGAATAAATTGTAAAAGAAATCAGTGCTGTCCAAAACGTTTTATTCTAAATTTTAGATTTATCATTTTCTACTTACTTTTTTTTAACGACAAAAAAAAGTAACAAAAAAAGTCGCCCGCTGGTAATAAATTGCCTAAATTCTTTTCGAAATTGAAATAAAATATCCAACTCAAAATTTGCTTCGCAAATTTCTCAAACAAGGATATTTTATTTTTTCAATTTCTCAAGAATTTTTAACGACAATTTATTACAGGCGGGATTTTTAAAAACAAAAAACTCCTATTTTTTTTTAATTACTATTGTTAGGGGGTTTTTAAAACAATAATGTTAATGTGTTTGAATTAGAAGTTTATTGAAACATTATTTCTTTATTTAAAATATTATGAACAGCATTGAAAAGAAAAATAGCAGCTATAAACTTTTTAGGTCGTGGTCTAAATATTTTGAAATTTAACAGGTTCTGTTTACTGATTAATTTAAAACTATTCGGAAGTTATGTCTTGCGGAGAATAGTAAAAGTTTATATTGGTTAAACTTTTATATTTTAAAAATTTCTGATTTATTTTATCTGAAAAATTATTCTCAAGTCTGAATAACACCGACATTAAATTTCTTTATCTCGGAATTATTGTTGGCAAGTTCAATACAATATGAAACTATCTTTCGTGTGTCCTTTGGGTCAATGACTTCATCCACCCATAATCTCGATGCAGCATACAACACATTTGTCTGTTCATCATAACGGTTATGAATCTCTTCAAGAAAAGATTTTTTTTCTTCTTCAGTAAGTTCTTTTCCCTGTTTCTTAAGCTGTCCCATCTTAATGTCAAGCAATACGTTACTTGCCTGAGATCCGCCCATTACAGCTATCTGCGCATTCGGATAAGCAAAAATAAATCTCGGGTCATACGCTTTTCCGCACATGGCATAATTTCCTGCACCGTAACTATTGCCTGTGATAATTGTAATTTTTGGTACTACAGAATTTGCAACTGCATTCACCATTTTTGCACCGTCTTTAATTATACCTCCGTGCTCTGATCTGGATCCAACCATAAAGCCTGTTACATCCTGCAGAAATAAAAGAGGGATTTTTCTCTGGTTACAATTCATAATAAATCGTGCAGCTTTATCAGCACTGTCTGAATAAATTACACCGCCAAACTGCATTTCACCGGATTTACTTTTTACAATATTTCTCTGATTTGCAACTATTCCTACAGCCCATCCTTCGATCCTTGCAAAACCAGTAATGATTGTCTTTCCATATTCAGGTTTATATTCATCAAAATCACCGTCATCAATAATTCTGCCGATAAGTTCATATGTATCATATGGCTTTGATGTATCTTCCGGAAGTACACCGTAAATTTCCTTTTCGTTATGATTCGGATTTTTATCTTGAATTCTGTCAAACCCTGCTTTGGGCATTTTACCGAATTTACTTACAAGCTCCCGGATCTTTTCAATACATTCTTTATCATCTTCCATTTTTTCATCTGTGATTCCTGATATCTCAGTAGTAACTGCAGCTCCTCCTAATGATTCGTTATCGATCTTTTCACCTATAGCTGCTTTCACAAGATGTGATCCGGCAAGAAAAATACTTCCAGTGCCTTCGACTATCAATGCTTCATCACTCATGATAGGAAGGTAAGCTCCGCCAGCAACACAAGGTCCCATGATAGCTGAGATCTGCGGAATTCCCATTGAGCTCATCACTGCATTATTTCTAAATACTCTTCCAAAATGTTCCTTATCCGGAAATATCTCATCTTGCATAGGAAGAAAAACTCCTGCACTGTCAACGAGATATATAATTGGTAATTTATTTTCGATTGATATTTCCTGAGCACGTAAATTCTTTTTACAGGTAATTGGAAACCAGGCACCTGCTTTTACTGTAGCATCGTTTGCAACTATAACACAGTTTCTTCCATGTATTTTTCCAATTCCAAATATTGTACCTGACGCAGGTGCTCCGCCGTATTCCTTATACATTCCATACCCTGCAAATACTCCAAGCTCCATAAAATATGAATCTTTGTCGATCAGAAGATCAACTCTTTCTCTGCAATGAAGTTTATTTTTGGAATGAAGTTTCTCAATTGCTTTCTTTCCTCCACCCGAATGAATTTCCTTTTTAAGTGCAATTGTTTTTTTTATAAGATCTTTATAAAATTCTTCTCTCTTTTCAAATAAAGTATCTTTTTTTAAACCGGATTTTAATTTAGGCATTGGAAAAATTTATGTGGGTTGAATTGAACAGATAATTTATAAACAGATATTATACTAATTGTATAAAGTAAATATTGTTTGATGATTTTTTGAATTAAATACTAAGCTATGATCTTCCTGTTACCACTAAGATAAACAGGTTCTTTTTTTTCTGTAATAACTTCTTTTGTAATAATGCAGTTAGAAACATTTTCTTTTGACGGGATCTTATACATAATGTCAAGCATGATATTTTCAAGAATGGATCTCAAAGCTCTTGCTCCTGTTTTTCTTTTCAGTGCAAGTTCAACTACACCGTCAAGTGCATCTTCTGTAAATTCCAGATCCACGCCTTCCATTCTGAAAAGTTTCTGATATTGTTTTGTAATTGCATTCTTTGGTTCGGTAAGTATTGAAAGCATTGACTTTCTGTCTAAAGAAGTTAAAGTAGTAATGACAGGAAGTCTGCCGATAAGTTCTGGAATAAGTCCGTAATGGATCAGATCATCCGGCTCGACCTGAGACGTCAGCAGATCCTGATCGCTTTTGTCTTTGGAAAAAATATCTGAACCAAATCCTATAGAACTTTTAGAAATTCTTTTCTCAATAATTTTATCGATCCCGTCAAAAGCTCCTCCGCAAATAAACAAAATATTTTTTGTACTGATATTAATAAGTGCTTGCTCTGGATGTTTTCTTCCGCCTTTTGGTGGGACACCGGCAACAGTACCTTCAAGTAATTTCAGCAGTGCCTGTTGTACGCCTTCGCCTGAAACGTCTCGGGTGATAGATGTGCTGTCGCTCTTTCGGGAGATCTTATCTATCTCATCAAGATAAATAATCCCACGCTCGGCTTTTGACAGATCAAAGTTTGCATTCTGAAGTAAATGTACTAAAATAGATTCAACATCATCGCCTACATATCCTGCTTCTGTTAATGTTGTAGCGTCTGCAATTGCAAAAGGTACATCAAGAAGTCTTGCAAGTGACTGAGCAAGAAAAGTTTTTCCTGTTCCTGTAGGTCCGATTAAAAGTATATTACTTTTTTCAATTTCAACATCGTCAATATAATTGAAATCAATTGAGTCAACTCTTTTATAATGATTGTAAACTGCTACAGCAAGTGATTTCTTTGCTTTATCCTGTCCGATCACATATTCATCGAGAAATTTTTTAATTGCCTGCGGAGTAAGATCTGATCTGACTTTATTTATGGATTTTGTAGCGCTGCTGAGTGTATTTTTTTTGATGATCTGCATCGCATTTCCTACACAGATCTCGCAGATGAAAACTTCTTTTCCGTTGTGATCAGAAGGTCCTTTTATCATATTGGTAACTTTGTCGGCATTCCTGCCACAGAAAGAACATCTTGCAATCTGATTTTTAGATCCGGATTTTGAACTCATATTAATGAATTAAATAGATTGATTAAATAATATGAAAGAAAGTGCGTGATGAGGGAGTCGAACCCCCACGGGTCGCCCCGCTAGATCCTAAGTCTAGTGCGTCTGCCAGTTCCGCCAATCACGCAGTAAAAAAGACAGTTACAAAAATAATTAATAATATTTTGAATTACAATTGATTATTGAATTTAGGTAAAGTAAAACTTTAAGTATTTGAGATCTAAAAATTCAAATCCCCATTTTCAGTTAAGTTTGAGATTGAATATTCATTATCGTAAAACGAATTTCACAATTGAGAATAGTATTTTGGCAAAAAAAAGCCGGATGAAATATCCGGCTCTTAAAAACTTCGAAATAAATTTATTTTATCAGAACCATAGATTTTGTTTCCGAAAAATCAGCAGTCGTAATTCTGTAAAAATATACTCCGCTTGTCAATCCATATTCACGGGAATTAAATGAAACTGAATACTGTCCCTGACTTAATCTTTCGTTGACAATTAATCTTGAAATTTCTTTTCCGGCAGAATTATAAACATATAAAGTTACATCTGATGTTTTTGGAAGAGTGAAATTAATTTTAGTCTCAGGATTAAATGGATTTGGATAATTTTGAGAAAGAACAAAATCGCCCGGGATAGTGCTGCTTTGTGAAACAATCGAAGAAGGAGTAATATTTACAATAAAATTATCAGCATAATTCCAGATATCGTTTTCAGAAGTTGTGTCTCCGTTTACAGAATTTCCGTTTGCAAATATTGTGTCAATTAAAAATGGTTTATCAGGAGCGATATATCTGAATATAAAAGTAAGAGTATCATTTATAAAACTCTGCGGAGAAATATGCGTCAGCTCAAATCCAGCATTGGTAAAAGGTTCTTCACTTTTTAATGTATTATCCAGAGGTGAAGTAATCACTTGTCCGAGACTGGTCGCAATGTCGCAGCCTCCTTTGACTGCAGGACCTCCTGAGATCTTTAAATAAAAAGTTGCTGTATCATTTACATTAACAGCATTGGGTCCGGATATAATTACAGACACTTTTGGGCTCGGTTCAAAAGTATGACAAACACAGCCGACCATTTCTCCGTTCTTTTTTGTGAATCCTACTATACCATTCTCGAAAGCAGTTATATTCTGATAAATAGAAAATATAAACGCTGCAACTATTACAATTATTAAAGCTTTATAAATTTTCATTGTAGATTAAATTTAATTTGTAAAGAAAAATTAAGATTTATAAAGTGTAATTTCAATTTAGAAATGGAAGATTTTTAAGGTTTTAATAGTTTTAAATTAAATTTATCTAAACACAAAATGATTACAATAATTTATTTAATTAAATTAAAAACCTAAAATTTAAATTCAAAAATAGTTTGAGTAAGAATATATTTTTTTAAAATATTATTGATTAAAAAGAAGATTAAGGACAAAATATTTCTAATCATCAGAATGCTAGTGCAAGAAAAGACTAAAAATATTACTGGTAAAATAATGAGAAAATTCTGGATTTGTAATTTTAATAATGTGAAAGCTCAAAAGAGAGTAATTTAATTTAAAAATTTCAAGTGTACAATAAGAAACAGGAAAAATTTTTACTATAGGGAATATTAATTTTTTTTTTTATATATTATTCACATTCAATTCCAAATTATTTTCCCCGAATAAATTTTGATGCATTTTATGTGCTTTTTCTATTGAGTAAATAGAAAAAATATATAATGAAATATTAATAAATTTCTGTAAAATGGAAATTTTATTAATACTAAATTATGGAAAGATTTTTTATTCTGTATCTATCAGGATTCAACCCGAAAAATTAACAGAATAATTATTTCCATATGGATGGATTTACTAGATATTCTAATCATAAAAATTCAATCTTATATTAGAATATAAAATAAAAGAGAATGAAATTTTATAATAAAAATAAAACTATAATTATATAATAATTTATATTTATAAATAAATAAAGTATCGAATTTTTTGATCTTACTGAATTAGGATATAAATTCAGAGGATTAATTTCATTATCATCCTGATAAGACTGATTCGGAGTAAAGTAATCCCCTACTTTTAGCCGAACCAAAGATTTAACCCCAAAAAATATTTTTACAAACTAAAAAGGAGATTTTATGATCTGTAAATACAGATGCGCTTTTTTATGCGTTTTAATTATTTTTTGTTACGCTTTTGAGAGTAAAGCACAGTTGAAACTTTACGAAAATTTTGAAAGCGGGGTATTTCCTCCAACCGGATGGACAGTTGCAAACACTGCCGGTGACGACGGTGAATGGAAATCAAACAATCGAAATACTTATTTAGGTAATGGTTGTGCAGTTTCAAATTTTTCAATCTATAGTTCTAAAAACTATCTCATTTCTAAAAGATTTACTCCTGCATCAGGTGACTCACTTATTTTTTATTTTAAACAGACATTCTGGAATAATTATAATGATACGTTCAATGTACTTCTTTCCAATACTGATTCTCTTATTCAAAGCATGAGTACAGTGCTTCGCATTTTCCATGAAAATATTAATTATCCAAATTATTTAGAGTATGGAAGGTATGCGATAAGTCTGAATGCTTTTGCTGGACAAACTGTATGGATTGCATTTCAGCATAAAAATAAAAACGGTGATAATCTTAGATTAGATGATATAAGTGTAGGTACTCCAGGACAACTTGAAGTGAGTATGGTGAATAATATTTTTCCATTAGGTAAATTTGGTTCCTGTTCAAATGAGTTTTTAATACCCTCAGCCAGTATTAGAAATAACAGTTCAGAAAATATCTTATCTGAATTTAATGTCACATATAAAATTACAGGACCGGTAAATTTCACAAGCACAAAACTAATAAATCTAAACGGGGGAGAGTTAAAAGTAATAAATTTTGATACGACTAACATTTCAGTTCCCGGATTATATAATGTGAAAATTTATTCATCTCTGCCAAATGATCCGGATAAAAGTAATGACACAATTTTTTCTAATTTTGAAATTGTACAGGCGGATTACGGTGGTGGTCTATACTATAACGGAGGATATTATTTCTCAAACTCTACTCAATGTGCTGCAAATGCTCAAAGTAAACCGCAGTTCAGTTGGAAAGATACTATTAATAGTGTAAATCTTATATTGAACAAACAGAGAAACAACAGCATACCTTTTACCGGAAATACTAATGACGGATATTTCAGTATTGGAAATATTCTGCCGACTGGTTACAGTTTTAGATATTACGGTCAAAATTTTGATTCTGTATTTATTTCAACAAACGGTATAATTGGATTTAAAAAGAATGATGCTCTTTTATCTTCAGATCCAACCAAGATCAATTCTCTCTTTTATGTTCAGCTACCGGCTATTTGTGCATTCTGGACTGATCTGGATTTTGGCAGTCCCTTGTCTGCAAATAACAGATTAAGTTATAAAGTCGCAGGCAAATATCTTGTGATTACCTATGACAAAGCTCATTTAAGATCAGGTGAAACTACTGAATATTTAAGTTTTCAGATCTCACTGGAGCTTGTAAATAGTCCTGCTGCAAATTCAAGATTTATTTTGCAATATCAAAAAGAATCAACTGGACAGAATTTTCTTGAAAACTATTCTGACAATTCTCTGCGTCCACATTTCGTTGGATTTAAAAACACAACAGGTAATTTTTATTTGAAATACAGATTCAAAGATTCTACCGGATTATTAGATCATGGAACTTTATTTAATTCATCAGTTGCAGTTGAGTTTGGTTCAAGTCAGTTGAATTTAGATAACAAATCATCAGACCTGAACCTGACAGCAAAATTTGAAGGTTTCACACCTCGGAGAGATACTGTAACTGTTCAGATCAGAGATACTTTCTATCCTTATAATATATTGGAAAGCAAAAAAATCTATATGAACAGCAACGGCACATTAACCGGAAAATTTTCTATTCCGGCAGAAAACTATCAATATTATATTGCACTTAAACACAGAAATTCGATTGAGACTTGGAGTAAAACAAATGGTGAATTCTTTACAGGATTTAATCTGAATTATAATTTCAGCAGCAGCGCTTCAAATGCATATGGAAGTAATATGAGATTTGTCAACGGCAGTTATTATATCTACTCCGGAGATATTAATCAGGATGGTTTAATAGACCTCGCAGATTATTCAAAAGTATTTAATGATGCTGAAAATTTCTTAACAGGATATAATATATCTGATCTTAATGGTGATGGACTTGTAGATTTGGCTGATATACTTTTTGCTGACAATAATGCTTTCAATTTTATAAAATATAACACCCCTTTGGTAATTGATCAAAATTCATTTCCCGGAAGTACGAGTTCGGGAAAGTAAACCAAAAATTTTAGATCACTATAAAACAAAAGCCGGGCTAAGTAGTCCGGCTTTTGTTTTAATAAATAAAAGCTGTCAAAAGCAGTGATTTATGATTTGAAATGAACTTTTAAATAAAGTATTTTTACAATTATAAAATTTTTAAAAGATTTTAATATGATGTTTAACATAGAAGAACCTGAGTTAAAAGAAACAAGACAGGGATTTGCTGATGCTCTGTTAGAATTAGGTGCAGAAATACCGGATCTCGTAGTACTGGGCGGAGATGTTACGGGTTCTGTAAAAACAAATCTGTTTAGAGATGCATACCCCGACAGATTTATTTCTGTTGGAATAGCTGAACAGGATATGATTGGTACTGCAGCAGGTCTTGCTCTTGCCGGTAAAATTCCGGTTGCTTCCACTTACGGGGAATTTGCCACAGGAAGACCTTTCGATCAGATCAGACAATCAGTAGCATACAGTGAAATGAATGTAAAGATTTGTGCTTCTCACTGTGGTATTACTGTTGGACCTGATGGTGCTACTCATCAGTCATTTGAAGATGTAGGTATTATGAGGATACTCCCGAATATGAATGTACTTACACCTTGCGATTATAATGAAACCTATAATGCAGTAAAAACTGCTATAAAAACTGTTGGACCTTTTTATGTAAGATTTTACAGGGAGAAATCTCCGAATTTTACTGATATCAAAAAAGAATTTAAGATAGGAAAAGCTGATACATTGATCGATGGCAGTGATGTAACTTTGATTGCCAGCGGACTTTTGGTTTGGGAAGCGATCTTAGCTTCTGAAAAATTGAAAAAAGAAGGTATCAGTGCAAGGGTTGTAAATATGAATACGATTAAACCGATTGATAAAGATACAATTATTAAATGTGCAAAAGAAACAGGTCTTATAATAACATGTGAAGATCATCAATGGCAGTGCGGTTTGTTTGGTGCAGTTGCTGAAGTTACAGCTTTATACCATCCGGTAAAAATGGATTATATTGCTCTTGATGATACATTTGGAGAAAGCGGTATAATATTTTCTCAACTTATGAGTAAGTATAAAATCGACAGTGCTGCAATATACAATAAAGTACTAAGTCACTTAAAAAAATAATATAGTTTTCTTATATAAAATGAATAATAATTTAATTTCGGATTCTGTAAATATTCAAAACAATAAAAATTATAGATCTGCAAATATGACGGGTAAAATACTTCTTGCAATTTTAACGGTTCTTATACTTACTTCCGGTGTCCTTATCGGTAAATATTTTTTATCCCCTGATGATAATGGAAATACAATTGTTAACTCAACACAGAATTCACTTCAGGAAAATAATAATAATATTTCAGAGACCAGAGAAACTGCAATTACAAGAGCAGTAAAAAAAGTTTCTCCAACAATAGTAGGAATAAATGTGGAAGAAGTAAGAGAAGTACAAGATCCTTTTTCAATGTTTGATAATGACCCTTTCTTTAAACAGTTTTTTGGAAATAGACAACCACAGAAAAGAGTCGTTAGAGGATTAGGGTCGGGGTATATAATTTCTTCCGACGGTTACATTCTTACCAATGATCACGTTGCAGGTAACGCCACAAAAATATCTGTTACAATGACCAACGGCGAAACGATAGATGCAAAGTTGATCGGTTCGGATAAGAACAGCGACGTAGCTCTTTTAAAAATAGATAAAAATAATCTCCCTTTTGCAACATTAGGAAATTCGAATGATGTAATTATAGGTGAATGGGTAATAGCACTTGGAAATCCATTCGGGTTATTTGATATAAATGATCAGCCTACTGTAACGGTCGGAGTGGTCAGTGCTACTGATATGAAGATTTCTACAGGAGAAGGAAACAGGGTATATAAGGAAATGATACAGACAGATGCTTCTATAAATTCAGGAAATTCCGGAGGTCCGCTTTTAAATGCAGACGGCGAAGTGATCGGAATGAATACAATTATTTACACAGGCGGACAATACAGCGGCGGCAGCATCGGAGTTGGATTTGCAATTTCCATTAACAGAGTAAAAAAGATAATGGAAGAGATTAAAGAATTTGGTGCTATAGACAGAAATTTTAATGTTGGATTCAGAATTCAGCAGATAGATGAAAGGATCGCTAAATATCTTAATCTGAATTCCACAGAAGGTGTAGTAGTTACAGACGTTTTAAAAGGAGGACTTTCTGATAAAGCTGGTCTTCAATCTGAAGATGTAATTATTGAAGCAAATGGAGAAAAAGTTAAAAATGATCAGGATATTTTGTTTATTGTTAATGATCTTAAAAAAGGTGAATATCTGAAATTAAAAGTTATCAGAAAAGGATCTGAAAAGGAAATAGAATTTAAACTGGAATAGTCAGAATTTTAAACAAAAATAAAAAAAGGCTTTGAGAATAATCAAAGCCTTTTTTTATATTGAAAAAACTATTTATTAATGAAATTTTAAAACAGGTTTATCCTTTTCTTTTGACTCATCCTGAATCTCAATTTCAGGATCTTTCATGTCAATGATGTTGCTCTTTGGTTTGAGTTCACCCATCTTACTGTTGCCTGTGAATTTGGAACCTGATTCGGCAACAAGAATTTCAATGTTCGTGTCACCTTCGAGAATTCCTGATCTTTTTAATTCAAGCTTATGAGCTTTGATGTTTCCTTTTACAGTGCCGTAAATTGTAACATCAACCGCATTCACATTTCCTTCCACAATTCCTTTTTCACCAACTATAATTCCGCTTTCACCACGGAGATTACCGACTACATGACCGTCAATCTTTGTGGTGGAAGGAGAAGAAAGGTTCCCTTCGAATTTACAGCCTTCGCTGATTAGGGTTAAAATTTTATCCTGTGAAGGAGTTGTTCTCGCTGCAGGTCTTGTTTCTTCAACGTAAGTTGTTTCTCTTGATTCAGAATCTTTTGATTTATTTCCGAACATATCTTTTAAGTTAAAATTCATAAAATTGGGTTAATTTGATTAGTTACAAATTAGCGATTTTTATATAAAAACTCAATACTTGAAATTGAACTGCTTAAAAAAACTAATTAAGTCATAATTAATGTAACCCAAAGTAACTTTAGAAGTAGGTCGTTGAGTCATAATAAATGTAACTGTGTAGTAGTAAAAAAAGCGAATTATTAATTATGATCAATAAATTAAAAATAAATATCTTCGAGAAATTCAAGAAAATATATTCAAAAAGATAAATTTGTTTAGCCAAATTGAAGATTTAATGTTTAATGTTTAATGTTTAATATATTATTTAATATTTAAATCATTTTAAGAGCTAATTCTCACTTGTAACACTCACTAAATAAAGCTATTTTACATACTTTAAAATCAGTAATACCTTCCGACATAAATTTCCAAAAAACTGAATTAACTATTTATAAAACCCCAATAAAAAATTATAATTGAAAAATCTTTTATTTAACGATAAGTTAAGAAATATAGCTATTATAGCGCACGTTGATCATGGTAAGACAACACTCGTGGATCATATGTTCAGACAGAGCGGAATGTTCAGAGAAAATCAGGATGTCGCCGAAAGACTTATGGACAGTATGGATCTTGAAAGAGAAAGAGGGATCACCATTGCTGCAAAGAACTGCTCCGTAACTTGGGGCGATACAAAGATCAACATTCTTGATACGCCAGGTCACGCTGACTTCGGCGGTGAAGTGGAAAGAGCACTGATGATGGTGGACGGTGTTGTACTATTGGTGGATGCATCAGAAGGTCCGCTTCCTCAGACAAGATTTGTTTTGAAGAAAGCTCTCGAATCGAATTTAAAAATAATTGTAGTCGTCAATAAGATCGACAGGAAAGATGCCAGACCACAGGAAGTTTTGAATGAAGTCTATGACCTTTTTATAGACCTTGATGCCAATGAAGAGCAGATAGAATTTCCGGTGCTGTATGCTATTGGAAGAGACGGTATTGCTCAAAAAAATCTTACAGACAACGGGAAGGATCTTTCTATATTATTTGAAACTATAATAGAAGAAATTACTCCTCCTTCTTATGATCCTGATGAACCATTCCAGTTATTAGTAGCTGATCTTGATTATTCGGATTATGTAGGAAGACTTGCTATCGGAAAAATTGCAAACGGTGAGATAAAAAAGAATGATGAACTTGTAAGGATCAATGAAGACGGAAAAGCACTTCCATTAAAAATATCAAAGCTGCAGATTTATGACGGTGTGAATTTTATGGAAACTGATATTGTGGAAGCAGGGGATATTGCGATATTAGCTGGGATAGAAGATGTTCATATAGGTGATACAATTTGTAATAAAGAATTTCCTAAAGCTCTAAAGAGAATTGCAGTCGATGAGCCGACTATTTCAATGATGTTTTCTATAAATACTTCACCGCTTTCGGGCAGGGAAGGAAAGATCGTTCAGTCGAATAAGATACGCGAACGTCTTATGAAAGAAACTCTCAGTAATGTTGCTTTGAAAGTGGAAGATACAAAAGAAGGTGACAGTTTTATTGTAAAAGGTCGTGGTGAATTTCAGATGGTAATACTTATAGAAACGATGAGACGCGAGGGATATGAATTGAGCGTAGGCAGACCGCAGGTTATTTTTAAAAGGACAGACGGAAAACTACTTGAGCCGATCGAACATTTATTTATAGATTGTGATGAAAATTTTGTTGGGATTGTCTCAGAAAAACTATCAAAGAGAAAAGGAAGAATGATCAACTTAGTCAATCATGGCACTGGCAGAGTAAGAGTGGAATTTACAATTCCTTCGAGATCACTGATTGGATACAGAAATGAATTTCTTACTGACACACGCGGGACAGGAATAATGAATTCGTATCTTCAGGGATATGAAGAACATCGCGGAGAATTTCCTGCAAGACTTACAGGCTCACTTGTTTCCGACAGGATGGGTGAAGCGCTTTCTTATTCACTATACAATCTGGAGCCGAGAGGAACATTGTTCTGCATTCCAAATGATCAGGTATATGAAGGAATGATAGTAGGGGAGCATAACCGTGATAATGATCTTGATGTAAATCCGACTAAGGGAAAAAAACTTTCGAATATGAGAGCGTCCGGAAAAGATGAAAGCATGATACTGACGCCTGTTACTCCGATGACACTTGAGAAGGCTATTGATTTTATAAAAGATGATGAGCTGGTAGAAGTAACTCCAAAAAATATTAGATTAAGAAAATCAATTCTTTCCTCTCAGACAAGACATACCAACAGGGGAAAGGCATTTCAAAAATTAGGTGAAGTAGTACAGGAATTAAATGGGATCTAAATCTTTAGACGAAAAAGTAGAAAAGCTTGCATTAGGAAAAACAAAGAGACATATATTCCTTTGCTGTGATCAGGCTAAAGATAAATGCTGCGACTACAAAGACGGAATGAAGTCATGGGAATATCTTAAGGACAGACTTAAAGAACTCGGACTTATAAATGAAGGCGGTATAAACAGAACCAAAGCAAACTGTCTGAGAATATGCATGGACGGACCTATAGCAGTTGTCTATCCCGAAGGTGTCTGGTACAGAAACTGTACACCTGAAGTGCTTGAAAGAATAATAAAAGAACATCTGATCAACGGAAACATTGTAGAAGAATACAGAATAAAAATTTAAAATAACATATAACATTTTTACAGAAAGGAAATTATTTTGGCAATAAAATTTAATGAATTTGAATATAAGCGACCGGACATTGAATCTGTTAAGTTAGATTTTAATGAGAAGCTATCTAAATTAAAAAACTCAGATAGTGCTGAAGAGCAGTATTCTGTTATGAAAGAAATTACAGAGATACGGAATGAGTTTGACTCTATGGGACGTATTGCAAATATCAGATATACAATTGATACTTCCGATAAATTTTATGAAGAAGAACATGATTATTTTGATGATATCGGACCGGTTTATTCCGGGCTAGTCAAAGAATTTTATTTTGAATTAATTAATTCACCTTTCAGAAAAGAACTTGAAGAGATATGCGGTAAGCAGCTTTTCAATGTAGCTGAAGTTTCTGTAAAGACCTTTAATCCTGAGATAATTGAAGATCTGAAAAAAGAAAATCATCTTTCATCTAAATATGTACGTCTTATTGCTTCGGCTAAAATTATGTTTGAGGGTGAGGAAAGAAATATTGCAGGCATGGCTTCATTTATGAATTCCGATGACAGGGAAATGAGAAAAAGAGCTTATGATGCAAAATGGAAATTCTTTGAAGATAATGAAAAAGAAATTGATACAATCTTTGATGATCTGGTAAAGGTAAGAACTAAGATCGCTCATGCACTTGGATATGAAAATTTTATTCAGCTTGGTTATGACAGATTAAAAAGAACAGGATATACAAGTAATGAAGTCACCGGATTCAGAGAAGAAATTTTAAAATTTCTTGTTCCATTAACAACTGAACTTAAAGAACTTCAGGTAAAGAGAACAGGACTGGATAAACTTCATTATTACGATAGTGAGTACAATTTCAAAAATGGAAATCCAACTCCGAAAGGATCACCAGACTGGATAATAGAGAAAGCAAAAATAATGTATGATGAGCTTTCTCCTGAGACATCGGAATTTTTTGATTTCATGATAGATCATGACGTAATGGATCTTTATAACAGAAAGAGTAAATCAGCCGGCGGATATTGTTCATATATTCAAAAATATCAAAGTCCATATATCTTTGCAAATATGAACGGCACAGATCATGATATAAAAGTTCTGACACATGAAGCAGGTCATGCGTTTCAGGGATATGAAAGCCGCAAGTTTGAATTTCCTGAATATCAGCATCCAACTCTTGAAGCTTGTGAGATACATTCAATGAGTATGGAATTTATTACCTGGCCCTGGATGAATTTATTTTTTGAAGAAGATACAGATAAATTTTTATTCTCACATCTGAATAGAGCTCTGATGTTTATTCCTTACGGAGTTACTGTTGATGAATTTCAGCATTTCGTATACGGTAATCCCGATGCAACTCCAGAAGAGAGAAAATCAAAATGGAGAGAGATAGAGAAAAAATACATGCCTCATAAAGATTATGAAGGAAATGAATTTCTTTCAAGAGGTGGATACTGGTTTATGCAGGGTCATATTTTTAAAATGCCGTTTTATTATATTGATTATTGTCTGGCAGAGATCTGTGCATTGCAGTTCTGGAGAAAATGTAATCACGACAGGGACATTGCCTGGAAGGATTATCTTGATCTTTGCAGAGAAGGCGGCAGTAAACCATTTCTTGAGCTAGTGGAAATTGCAAATATTGAATCACCGTTTGAATCCAGTGTAGTAGAATCTATTGTAAGTTATGCTGATGGCTGGTTAGAGAATGTAAGTAAAGAATACGATCTTGTTTAGACAATTTTTACATAAATAAGTTTTATCAACGAAGATCATTCTTAAAATTATCAGAATGATCTTCTTTATTTATATCCACACTTCAATTATCATATTTTAAAATTAAACTTTTTAAAAGGTATGCTTTAAAAAACCTTAAGACGATATTTATAAATTGAATAATAAACCTTATAGAATTAATTTTGTACATGAAAAAAATTTCACCTTACAGAGTTTTACTATATTACAAGTACGTTACTATCGAAGAACACGAAACTTATGCAAAACTTCATCTGAAATTTTGCAAATCCCTCGGTGTAAAAGGCAGGATATTGATAGCAGAAGAGGGGATCAACGGAACTCTTTCCGGAACTCCAGAGCAGACAGATGCATACATTTATGCTATCAGAATGGATCCGAGATTTACAGATATGACTTTCAAAATTGATGATGTGGAAGAACATGCTTTCAAAAAATTATTTGTCAGACCAAGAAGTGAAATAGTAACTATGGATCTGGAAAATGATCTCGATCCAAATCAGATCACAGGTAAAAGACTTAAACCGAAACAGTTTCTTGAAGCAATGAATGATGACAATGTATTATTAATAGATGTAAGAAATGATTATGAATATGACATCGGACATTTTAAAAATGCAGTCAGACCGGATGTAAAAAATTTCAAACAGTTTCCTGAATGGGCAAAGAGAAATAAGAATCTGTTAAAGGATAAAAAAATTCTTGCATATTGTACTGGTGGTGTCAGATGTGAAAAATTCTCAGGCTTTCTTGTAAGAGAAGGATTTACAAATGTGAATCAGCTCAAAGGGGGGATCATAGCTTATGCAAAACACCCTGATACACGCGGTAGTAATTTCGAAGGGAAATGTTATGTCTTTGATGAAAGAATTGCAGTTGATGTTAATTTTGCTGAAGGGACTTCAATTGTAGGAAAATGCTTACGTTGCGGAAATCATTCAGACAGATATGTAAACTGTTCAAACTTTAAATGCCACATGCATTTTATCTGCTGTGAAGAATGTGATAAGAAATTTAATAAAACCTGCAGCGAAAAATGCTATGAAAAACAGTTAGTAGTTAGTAGTTAATAGTTAATAGTGACTTGTCCTTTTGAAAAACTCGTAATTTGAAATTTGTAATTTGAAATTTAACATGCTTTTCCAGCAGCAGCTCCTGATGACCATGCCCATTGAAAATTGTATCCTCCCAGCCAGCCTGTCACATCAACTACTTCACCAATAAAATACAGACCAGTTATTTTTTTTGATTCCATAGTTTTAGAGGAAAGTTCTTTGGTATCAATACCTCCTGCTGTGACTTCAGCTTTTTCATAACCTTCTGTTCCTGCTGGAATTAATTTCCAGTTATGAATCATATCAGAAATTTTCAACAGATCTTTTTGAGAATACTGATAAACCGGTTTTGATGTGAAATATTTCCCTACAAATGCATCTGAAAATCTTTTAGGGAAATATGCAGAAAGAAAATTATTTAGCTGTATTTTACTTTCGGAATTTTCAATAAAAATTTCAGATAATTTTTTTTCAGGCAAAAGATCTATTTCAAATGTGTCAGAATTTTTTAAATAAGAAGAGATCTGAAGTATTGCCGGACCGCTTAGACCTTTATGCGTGAAGAGTATATTTTCCCTGAATTTTATTTTCCCTTTTGATTTGTCTGAAACTATTGAATCAACTGATACTCCGCTGATACCGGAAAATTCTTTCCAATCATTATCATTAAATCTAAGCGGAACAAGTGCAGGATAAGTATTGACAATATTTATTCCAAACTGCTTTGCTATACGATATCCAAAATCTGTTGCTCCCATTTTGGGAATAGAAAGTCCGCCTGTAGCAATTACAACAGAATCACAGACATAATTTTTATAAGATGAGCTTATCTCAAAAGAATTATTCTCATTTTTTCTAACTTCTGAAATTTTGCAGTCAGTTATAATTTCCACACCATATTTTTTACACTCATCAGTAAGCATATAAAGAATTTCCCTTGAACTGACATCACAAAAAAGCTGCCCGAGTTTTTTTTCATGGTAGCTGATATTATATGATTCGACCATTGAGATGAAATCATCAGGCGTAAAACCTGCAAGTGCGGATCTGCAGAAGTGAGGATTATCTGAAATAAAATTTTCTGAGGTTACGATCCTGTTTGTATAATTACACCTGCCTCCGCCTGAGATAAGGATCTTCTTCCCGGGTTTCTCTGCACCTTCGAGAACAGTCACTGTCCTTCCTCTCTTACCTGCTTCTATTGCACACATCAGTCCTGCTGCTCCGGCTCCGATTATAATTACATTTTTTTTTATCAATTAGGAAGATTATTAAATTTTAAAAATGCTGTCATTGCAAAAATAAAGAAATGTAATTTAAGCAATATAAATTTTATATTTAATTATGAATTTATATGAAAGCAGATTAAATTATCTGGAAAAATTATCCGGTAAGCTGGGCAATAAAATAGAATATCTGAAAAAGAAAAGTAATAAATTTTCTTTTAACAGGTTATGGATATTTCTGACCGGTCTTGTTTTGTCAGTCATTGCTTTCAACATTGATCAGACTGCAGGCTGGATAATTACATCTGTGTCGGTACTTACTTTCGGGATCACTGTACATCTGCATAACAGACTATTGCATACTGTAAAAAGAATAACTTACTTTCGCATTTTACAGAATGAAAATATTTTCCGTATGAAGCTTGACTGGAAAGGTATTCCTGATAATGTCAGCGGAATAATTCCTGACGAATCATCTACTTTTAAAGATCTTGATATTATGGGAAAAAGATCTCTTCATCAATTGATTGATAATTCAGTATCATATGAAGGCAGCTCACTGCTTGCAAAGTTACTTTCACAATTTTCACCTGATCTAAATCGCATCGGAAGAAATCAGAAAATTATTAAAGAACTTTCCGAAATGAAAAGGTTCAGAGAAAAATTCATTCTGAAAGCAAGACTAATCTCAGTAAAGCCTCTCAACGGTACTACAATTTTAAAATGGCTGAAAAAAACTGAGCATTCTACGATTCCGGATTTTGTAATACCGGTTTCAGTAATATTCATTTTATCATATGTAATTCTTTTTGGTTTATATATCGCAGGTATTCTCGGATCTGTTTGGTTTGCCGTTTTCTTAATGTATTTGATATTTTATGGGAAATATCAGAAGCCGGCTTCATCAGTTTTTGAAGAGTCTGCCCTACTTGGAGATCACATTAGAAAATTCTCGGTGTTAATTCAGCTTGCAGGAAAATATAACATGAAAAATTTTCCTGAGTTAGAAAAATTTCTATATTTTTTCCGAGAGGAAAAGGAAGGTGCTGCTGATGAATTAAAGAAGCTTGATAAACTTCTATCACTGATCAGGCTTAGAGATAATCCGATTTACAGAATAATTTTTAATGCATTAATTCCATATGATTTCATTGTCTGTAAAAAAATTCTGACACTTATTTCGGATATTGAACATAAACTTCCTGATTGGTTAGACAGATTTTATGAATTAGAATGTCTTATTTCAGTTTCTAATTTTTCATATCTAAATCCAGATTACAATTATCCTGAATTTGATAGAGATAGAGAATTTAAATTTGAAATTAAAGAATGCGGTCATCCTTTGCTGCCAAGGAGTCAGAAGATTTGCAATGATTTTAAATTTTTAAAGGAAAGTGAAACTGTGATAATTACCGGATCGAATATGTCAGGCAAAAGTACTTTTCTCAAAACTGTCGGGATCAATCAATGTCTTGCAAATGCCGGAGCTCCTGTGAATGCAGTAAGTTTTAAAACATCTGTGTATGATCTTTTCACGTGTATAAAAGTAAATGATTCTGTAGCAGACGGGATTTCATATTTTTATGCTGAAGTAAAAAGACTTAAGGAATTAATAGATGAAATAAAAAATTCAGAAAGTAAAGTTAAGTTTTTTTTAATTGACGAAATTTTCAAAGGTACAAACAACCGAGAGAGACTTCACGGTAGCAGAGAATTTATAAAATATTTGTCCAAGCAAAACTGTACAGGCTTTATTACTACTCACGATCTGGAGCTTGTAAATATTTCAAATGAGATTGACAGCGTAGTCAATTATCATTTCAGAGAAGAAATCCTTAATAACGAAATGATCTTTGATTATAAAATTCATAACGGACCTTGTCCGACTACAAATGCTCTTAAGATTATGGAAATTGCAGGGCTGCCGGTGTGATAATTACTGTTTAAAATAATCATATTTAATGTTAACGGAAATAATATTAAATTACATTAAATGAAAATTTATTTAAATTAATCAGACAATTACTTTTAATATTAATTTTTGTTAAATTGAAAGAAATTGAATTTTATTCACCGGATTTATTAAACCGGAAAATTATATCAAAAACGAATCACTAAAGAAAATCTCTTATGATTATGAAGCCGGAAATAAAAGAGGAAATAAAGAAAATTACAGACAAGATAGTAGAGATTAGAAAATCCAAAGGAGATGATAATCCTGAACTGGTTGCAACAGAAAATTCTACAAAATTCAAAGAACTTATTACTAACCACATTATACCACTTGTAAAAGAAAGTAATATGATAATCGGCAGATCCGGTTGCTCGATGAATTATTATTCAAATGAACTGGCAGTTATAAGAGATCCATTGAAAAGAATTTTTATTCAGATATTATTTTATCCGTATGGTCACAGTAAGATCACTCTTGGAGTGAATGCTCCTTTCCTGCAGTTTGCATACAGTCCATTAAAAGAAAATATAAAGATAACTCAGAAACTTTCCATAAAATCAGATGAGCCGAGAATTAAAATTGATGAGATAGAGATCAATGATATTGCTATGGACAAGATCAATCAATATTTCTTAGATTTTCTACATGAGACCATAGTTTATAATAGATAACTAATAATTTATCCGGTAAATTATTTATCAGTTAAATCCAAAAATTTTTCCATGTATTTAATAATTATCAAAACACATCTATGAAATATCTAAAACACTCCACACTTCTGATACTTGCATTAATTATGCTTCCATATTGCGGAGTATTTGCAAACGGTAAATATATTTCAACCTCAAAAAAAACTGATGCAAAAAATGAAGTCCGGCTTATCAGTTCAGATAATAATAAAACTGTAATATCTGTCAAAGTCGCCGGATATACTAAAGAGGAAAGACAAGTGGTCGGTAAAAATTTTGATGTTATTAATATTGAAGGTTATACTTCTCTTGGAAATACCGGACAGGCTTCACTTCCTGTCATGACAAAGATGATCAGCATTCCTAATTTTAAAAATGTCAGCTTAAAAATTTTTAATTCATTTGAAAAGAATTACAGTGTAAATAAAATTTATCCGGCTCAGGAGATTCCGCTTCGAAATTCAAATGCAGAAGTAAAAGAATTTTCATATGATAAAAATTTTTATACAGCCGACAGAAATTATCCTACTGGAATTGTCAGCATAAGAGAGATAGCAGTAATGCGTGATCACAGAATCGCGGTAATCTCAATAAACCCTGTAAGATATAATCCGGCTAAGAATGAAATGACAGTATATGATGAATTTGAATTTGAATTAGTCTATGACGGATATTCGAATGTGAATAATGTCACTAATCCTGTTTACAGCAGATCAAAGTGTTTTGAAAATATTTATAAAAATACGATTTTTAATTACGGCAGTATAAATAATGATAACACTTTTCTTGTAGCCCCTAAAATGCTTATCATAACACCGGACTCACTTTACAACAGCATTTTACCTTTTGCTGAATGGAAAAATCAAAAGGGGATAAAGACGACTATTGCACTTAGGTCAGAAATAAATGCAAACGGAAATCCTACTTCATTGGAGATTAAAAATTATTTGACGACCCGGTATAATTCAGCAGACAGAACTGAATATGTATTACTTGTCGGAGATGCCAGGGGACGGAATACTCTGACATGGTTTACAGCAACCGGCGGAAAATCTGATCATCCTTATCAGTGCCTTGATGGAACAGATATTCTGCCTGATATTGTGGTAGGGAGAATTTCCGTACAATCTGTATCAGAGCTTGACTCAGCTTTGGCAAGTTTAATGCAGTATGAAAAATATCCTGAAATGGATAATACTGACTGGTATAAAAGAGCTTTGGTACTTCATAGTAATGACGGCATTGATCCGATCAACGCTCAGGTAGCCAGAAGTGTTTTTCTGAATGAAGGCGGATTTACAAATGTTGATATCGCAATGGAAAGCACTTCACAAAATCAGATTACAAGTTTTATTAATGGTGGAGTGAGTTGGACCTGGTTCATTGGTCATGGGAATGAAACTTCGTGGGCAAGTCCGGTTTGGAATATGTCTAATATGGTAAATCTTAATTACGGAAATAGAAAACCTACAATAATTTCTATTGCCTGTTCAAATGCAGATCTGGATTATTCAGAGACAAATGATTGCTTTGGTGAAGCATGGATAGAAAGGAGTTCAGAGAATACTGCAATAAACATTGCTGCGTCTACTGAGCTTTGTGCTTTTTATACAACTGATACAATTGGAAGGGAAATGCTGTACGGTTATTTCAGGCATGGCATCTATGATTTTGGTTCGATGTTGAACTTTGGAAAAATTCAGGCTTACAATTATTTTAATGGAAACGGAACTGTTATTGCTACTATAAATCAATTCATGGTTCTCGGAGATCCTTCTCAAGAAGCATTCTCAGACGTACCCAAAAATATTGCAATGCTTCGTGATTACAGCGGAGGTCAGCATAAATTTAATATAAAAACCGGTACAGAAAATTATAATGGTGCTTTGATTGCTATAAGTCAAAATAGTGAACTGAAGTCTTCAGGTTACACTGACAGTCTTGGAAATTATTCCTTTAATTCTAATTTGATAAATAACAGCTTACCTGTGAATATAGTGATCACAGGAAAAAATCTGAATCCGTATTTTGGAAATATGATCCTTACTTCAATTTCTTCAGGTGTGGAAATTCCAAAAAATTATTCTCTTAATCAAAATTATCCAAATCCGTTTAATCCAAATACAGTAATTTCTTTTAACATTGGTGACAATATAAATCTTTCGGAAAATGTAATCTTGAAAGTTTATGATGTACTTGGGAATGAAACTGCAACACTTGTAAATGAGAGACTTTCTTCGGGCAGCTATTCTATAGAATGGAATGCAGGTAATTTTTCGAGCGGAGTTTATTTCTATAAATTGAGTGCAGGTAATTTTAATGAGGTGAAGAAAATGACACTTTTGAAATAGTTAGTAGTTAGTAGTTAATAGACATTTTCGATAAATTAAAAAAAAGCTGTGAGGGAAATTCTTCGCAGCTTTATTTTTATAAAAAAAAATCGTTTTTATTTTTTATCCGCTAAAACCCATTTCGCCGGTCGTCCTTCATTGCTGACAAAATATAGCAGGCTGTAAAATACAATAATACTGTCCATTATTCCCATGCCTGTATAAGCACTTCCCCAGGGTTCATTCATATTTGAGATAAATAAAAATACCATGAAAGATTTTTCGAGTATTGAAAAAAGCATTGTATAAAATCTGAGCCACGGATTAAAGGCTGCAGCGATTAATAATGCGCCGATCCCGAATACCATAAATCCCCAGTGTCTTAAAGCAGGTACACTTGAAGCAGTGAACTCAATTCCTTCAGCAAAGTCAGGAAGTAAATTTATTTTGAATGCAAATACCAGAGGAAGACATGTGGCAAGACCAAATATGATCATTAAAGGTTTTGCAGTTATTCTAATGAAGCTGTCAAGAGTATTCATTTGTATTTTTATTTTAGAAAATTTAGATTGCTTTAAAAGTTACTTTGGTTTCCGATATTTTAAAAATTAATTTCAATTAATATAAAAAAAAATGAACACAGACATAAGGCAATGTAAGTTTCGGGTTTTATAACTTTTTAAAAATTTCTATAAATAAAATTTCCATAATTTCACAAGCTCATAATCTTTCCGAAAACAAAAATAATTAAAACTGCATTTAAATCTCGGGGTTTTAAATTAATTTAATTAAAATGTATTTTATCTTAGAGTTATTAGAGCTTTTGAGGCAATTTCAGTGTTTCAGATAAGCTGCTAGCTTCTGAAGGTTAAATATTTTCAAATTTTATTACTTGCATAATAAGGTGAAGATTAAAAATAATTGAAAAAAGTTACGAAAGAATTAAAAACTACATTTGAACTAAATATCATAATCATTATATTTGTTGAATAACCAACGAATTTTTAATACAACATTTTAATGTCAAATAATACAAATAACAAAGGTAAGATATTACAAATTATCGGACCTGTGCTTGATATTGATTTTAGCGGAGGATCTTTACCGGCAATTAATAATGCGGTTGAGATTAAGAGAAAAAATACTGAAGGAGTTGATGAAGTACTTATTACTGAAGTTCAGCAGCATCTTGGTGAATCAAGAGTCAGAACAGTAGCTATGGATTCCACTGACGGACTTGTAAGAGGAATGGAAGCAGTTGATACAGGAATACCGATTTCAATTCCGGTAGGTGATGAAGTACTGGGAAGACTTATAAATGTAACAGGCGGAACGATCGACGGTAAAGGACCAATTAATACAGATCTTAAATATCCAATTCACAGACCTGCTCCAAAATTCAGTGAGCTTTCTACAAAGAAAGAAATGTTTGAAACTGGTATTAAAGTTATCGATCTTCTCGAGCCATATACAAAAGGCGGAAAGACAGGATTATTCGGTGGTGCGGGAGTTGGAAAGACGGTTATTATTCAGGAACTTATACATAATATTGCAAAGCATCACGGTGGATATTCAGTATTTGCAGGAGTTGGTGAGAGAACAAGAGAAGGTAATGACCTTTATCTTGAGATGGAAGAGTCAGGTGTATTGAAACAGACTGCACTTGTATTCGGACAGATGAATGAACCTCCGGGAGCAAGACAGAGAGTGGCATTGACAGGATTGGCTATTGCAGAATATTTCAGAGATCAGGGAAAAGACGTTCTATTATTTGTTGATAATATTTTCAGATTTACACAGGCTGGTTCTGAAGTATCGGCACTACTCGGAAGGATGCCTTCGGCAGTGGGATATCAGCCGACACTTGCATCTGAGATGGGTGCTTTACAGGAAAGGATCACTTCTACAAAGACAGGATCCATTACTTCTATTCAGGCTATCTATGTACCGGCGGATGATTATACAGATCCGGCACCGGCTACAACATTTGCTCATCTTGATGCTACAACTGAGCTTTCAAGAAAGATCTCTGAACTTGGAATTTATCCGGCGGTTGATCCGCTTACATCGACATCAAGAATTCTTGATCCGCTTGTAGTAGGTGAAGATCATTACAATACAGCACAGGGTGTGAAAAAAATATTGCAGACCTATAAAGATCTGCAGGACATTATTAATATTTTAGGTATTGATGAATTATCAGATGAAGATAAACTGACAGTAGCAAGGGCAAGAAAGATTCAGAAATTTTTATCACAGCCTTTCTTCGTTGCAGAGCAGTTCACAAACCTTCCCGGAAAATATGTAAAACTTGAAGATACAATCAAAGGCTTTAAGGGAATTATCAACGGTGATTATGATGACCTTCCTGAGAATGCATTTTATCTGGTTGGAACAATTGAAGAGGCAGTAGAAAAAGGTAAAAAACTTTCTGAGTAATTTTAAGGAAAGATTTAGAAGTAATAAAATTAAATTTTAGAAAAAGAAATTATTTTATAGAAATTGGATCAGAATTTATATCTTGAAATAGTGAGTCCCGTGAAGATGGTTTATAGTGAAGAGGTGGATTCGGTGACTATACCCGGCACCGACGGAAGTTTTCAGGTACTGAAAAATCATGCAGCATTGATAGCAACATTTTCGCTTGGAAAGATCAGGATTAAAAAAGGTCAGGATACAATTATTTATTCTACAAGCGGCGGTATATTTGAAGTAAAAAATAACAAAGCAATTGTACTTGCTGAATCGATTGAAACTGTTGAAGAGATCGACATAGACAGGGCAAAGCTTGCAAAGACACGTGCTGAAGAGATACTTGCAATGGCAGAAGCAAATGAAGATGAAGTAAGAGAAGCTAAAGATGCATTACAGAGAGCGATCAACAGATTAAAGATAGCAGAAAAAGGAAAATAAGTTTAAGTAATATTTGGAGGGACCGTAGCTCAGTGGTAGAGCATCTGCCTTTTAAGCAGAGGGTCGGTGGTTCGAGACCACCCGGTCTCACGATGTAAAACAGAAACCGCAGTTGATAATTCGACTGCGGTTTTTTTGTATTTAGACGGATTTGCTAATCATTTTTTTGAAAAATATAAACATACTTATATTTATCAATATTATTTATCTTTCTGCATTCATAAAATATAAAATAATAAGGAGTAAAAAAGAAATGAAAAATTTTATTTTAACTTTTTGCTTTATTTGTTCAGCATTGCTAGATTCCGCAAATGCTTCTCCCCGAATCAGCTTTGAAGATCTGCTGGTTCAGAGTGAAATAAACCCCCAAAATGTATTACTAGCGAGAGAAACCGCCATTAGACAGGGTATTCCTGTTTCTATTATTACAACTGACAGATTAATGATTGATGCCAAATATGTAGAAGATGGAAGAACGGTTTATGCAGTGTTTACAAATTTCACCGATATATATGACGGAGGATATGCCGCTTATTATGAAGATGTAGTATCAAAGATTAATTTTGCAAATGCAAGAATAGATTACGGAAACAGAAATATTGTTGATAATACAAATGGATTTTTTACGCCTGTATTATCCGGCAGGAATGCGGCTTCTTCATTTATTATGATAACTGAATCCACAAGTGACAGGGTATCCATATTCAATGCTGATAACGGCGATCTGATTGATACAGCTTTTATTCCTTCGACGCGGCCACAGCTTGGAACTCCTAAAGTAGCACTTAAGCACTATACCGGCTCAAATGTTATTGTTTGCGACCAGATTACCGATGTCGTTCAGGAATTTAATCTTAACGGAACTTACAAAGGTTACTATGCGCCTTCTACAGGACCTAATACTTCCATTGTAGATAATATGAGAGGAATGCGGTACCGCTCAAATAATAATATAGTTGTTTCTGTTGGAAGCGGTGTTAATCAAAATACAATTCAACAATTCGATCCATCGGGAAATCACATTGGAACATACATTACAGGAAATCTGGTAACTCCATTTGATATATTGATAAGAGCTAATGACGTTTTAGTTTCTAATTTTTCAGGGACAAACAGAGTAAGCAGGTTTGACACAGCAGGAGTTTTTTTAAATTCTTTTTACACAGGTTCGGATTTTGGAATTTCCCAGCAGATGTATGAAGTACCTGCAAATGGAAACGTTGCGGTGTCATCATTCCAGACTCCCTCAGGATTAGCTATACTTAACTCTGCCGGGGCATTTGTAAAACTGCTTGCTGGTGTCACCGGAAACAGGGGAGTGCAATTATTAGGAAACGGAAATTTTTTAGTTACTAACAGTACAGGGGCGCATGAGATAGATTCTGCAACTGGAAGTCTTGTCAGAACAATTACTCTTAGTCCGAATTTCCAGTACGCTACAAAATATGAAATCCCTAATCCATATCTTAGATTAAGAATAAATCTCGAAGCATGTTCTATTCTTGATACTGTAAATGTTGACATCAGAGATTCATCTTCTCCTTTCGGTATTATAGAGTCAAAAACAGTAGTTGCCGGATTGGGAAATTCTGTTGATGTTGAATTTAACACTCCTGTAAACGGTACTCCGTATTATATACAGGTCAAACACAGAAATTCAATTGCAACCTGGAGCGGAAGCACTCCATCTTTTAATTCCGATTACATAAATTATACATTCATTTCAGCAAGCTCGCAGGCTTTTGGAAATAATATGGTAAACATCGGTGGTAAATGGTCCATCTTTACCGGTGATGTTGATCAGGATGGCGTCGTGGACGTAACCGATGTGGGACTGATAGACAATGATTCATTCAATTTTTCCACAGGTTATCTTTCAACGGATCTGGATTGTAATGATGTTGTTGATATCTCTGACCTTGCTTATGCAGATAATAATGCCTTTAATTTCGTGAGTGAAGTGGCTCCTTAATAATAAATAAATATTTTATAAAATTTTATCAACGAAGAGGAATCGTAATTTTACGGTTCCTTTTTTTTACATTAAATTAATTTTTATAGTTACTTTTAGAGCCTGTCTCCGATTGCATTCTGCAGGGAGTGGTTTAAAAAAATCTAGAATGGTATATCCATTAATAAATAAACTAAACAATGTTTTAAGACGGATGTGCTAAATATTTTAATCCATTTTTCATATTTTACAAATTATAAATTCAAAAATTTGAATATTCATTTTATGCAGAAAATAATTTTAGCAGTCTTAATCATATTTACCTGTAAAATAAGTGCTGCTCAGGAATCTGTAAAGTTTGCTGTAATCGGCGACTACGGCAACGCTGGTCCCGATGAAGAAGCTGTTGCAGATCTTGTAAAAAGCTTGACACCGGATTTTGTAATTACTACAGGTGATAATAATTATGATGTCGGATCTGTATTTACAATCGATGAAAATATCGGACAGTATTATCATGAATTTATTTATCCATATACCGGCACTTACGGAGCTGGGGATACTGTCAATAGGTTTTTTCCATCTTTAGGAAATCACGACTGGGGAACGCCCGGTGCAGTTCCTTATCTGAATTATTTTCAGTTGCCTGGTAATGAAAGATATTATGAATTTGTAAAAGGTCCTGTCCATTTTTTTGTGATAGACAGTGATACGAATGAGTATGACGGAATTGACAGTAATTCCATTCAGGCGCAGTGGCTGAAAAATGCTCTTGCCCAGTCTTCTTCCAGATTCAATGTTGTATATCTTCATCATCCGCCTTACTGCTCAGGACTGATTCAGGGATCTGAGGAAATAATGAGATGGCCTTATAAAAAATGGGGAGCGTCAGTTGTCATGGCCGGACATGAACATTTATATGAAAGATTAAATGTAGGCGGACTGCCTTATTATGTAAATGGTCTTGGCGGAAATCTCCGTTCATATTTCGGAATTCCGATCTCGGGAAGTCAGGTAAGATACAGAGCCAATTATGGGGCAATGCTTGTGAATGCTTATTATGATAGTCTTGTAATAAAATTTATTAATATTAATAATAGTCTGATAGACAATTTTAAAATTATTCCTGAAAAGAAAAGCCTGTCTTTAAAAATTTTTATAGAAGCAAGATATGATCCGGATAATAATGTAATGTCTGGGGATACTGCAATGGTAATTATTAGAAACAATGTAACTCCTTATGCATTAATTGATTCATCAAAAAGTTTTTTAAGCTCCATTGGTACAGGCGTATTTGAATTTTCAAAAGCTGATAATGCATCTGATTATTTTCTGATATTAAAACACCGCAATTCAATCGAGACATGGAGTAAGAATACTATAAGATTTAATATCAACTATCTCACTTATAATTTTACAGTTTCCGATACTTCAGCATTTGGAAATAATCTCAAACTCACAGATGTCACACCATTAACATTTTCCGTCTTCAGCGGCGACGTCAATCAGGATGGAACTGTCGATCTGGCTGACGGAAGTTTGATCGACAATGATATTTTTAATTTTGTAACCGGATATGTAGTATCTGATCTCAATGGCGACGGGACAGTTGATATTGCGGATGCAGTTTTTGCTGATAATAATGGATATGAGTTTGTGAATGTGGTCACTCCTTGAATTAATTACAAATTACGAATTTCAAATTACTAGTTACGAGATATGAGTCACGAATTATGATTTACTTTCTGAGTTAAATAATAATGCCTTTGCGAGATCGTGCTTTTCGGTCGGAGCAATCTCCGAATTTAAGATATGTGATGCTAAGAATTTACAGTCGTAGATTCTGAGATTGCTCCGCTTCGCCCGCAAAATCATCTCTTTGCCTTTGCGAGACCGTGATTTTCGGTCGAAGCTATCTCAAAATTTGAAGTGTTTCGATATATACTTGGATACCCGATAAAAGCATTCGGGCATGGTGAATTTTTTATTTAAAATTTAAAATTTATTATTGAAATCAAATCTTATAACTATTCAGCACCTTCATATAATTAGCTCTTTCAAATGCTGCCGGCTGACTGACCGATCTGTAATCCATGCTGCCCTGCATTTGTTCAATTGATTCATATTCTTTTTCTTCCATCCATATCTTCAGATCGTTAAGAATTTCAGTTGCCCTGTGAATACCGTTCTTTAATAATTCTGAACAGATCATTGCTACATCACCTCCAACCATCATTACCTTTAAAACATCTGTGTGAGTATGAATGCCGCTCGTAGCTGCAAGGGAAGCTTTGATATTTCCGTGAAGGACAGCTATCCATCTTAGCGGAAGTCTGAGTTCCCACTGATTACTTAATTCAATATTCGGAAATACATCAAGAGTTTCCAGATCAATATCCGGCTGATAAAATCTGTTGAAAAGTACCAACGCATCAGCTCCTGCATTATCTATTTTCTTTGCCATGTTTGCCATCGCTGAGAAATAAGGACTGAGCTTTACGGCTACAGGAATTTTTACAACTGATTTAATTGCAGTTACAATTTCTACATACATATCTTCTACAACGGTACTGTCTTTTTCAAAATCTGTCGGGATGTAAAAAATATTTAATTCTATCGCATCCGCTCCTGCCTCTTCGATCTGCTTCGCATAATTTATCCAGCCGCCGTTACTCACACCATTCAGACTGCCAATCACAGGAATTTCAAGAGAACTTTTTAATTTGTTTACATGCTCAAGATATTCAGAAGGTCCAAGATTGAATTCAGTGATCTCGGGAAAATATGTAAGAGCTTCAGCATAACTTTCAGCATTTGTAGTTAAGTAATGATCAAGTTCACCCGCATCATGAGTAAGCTGTTCTTCAAATAAAGAGTGGCAGACTATTGCTGAGAGACCGGCATCTTCACATTTCTTTGCGCTGTCTATTGTTTTGGACAGCGGAGATGCTGATGCGACAAGGGGGTTTTTAAGTTTCATGCCCATGTATATTGTTGAAAGATCCATTTTTAAAAATTAAGAATTAAAAATTAAGAATTAAGAATTATTTATTTAATTGTTGCTTACTCTTATTTAGAATCAGAAATCTTCTCAGATATATTTTCAGATATATTCTCAGATTTATTTTCAGTTACAGTTTCTGTTTCAGGTATAGAATTTGTTTTTACTTCAGCAAGCTTTTTGTAAATATCAAATCTTTTTTTCACATCTTCCTGTGCAAGTTTCATTAATTTCTTAGCATGCTCGGGATCTGATTTTGTGAGCATTTTATATCTTGCCTGTGAATAAGCATATTCTTCAAGCTTGATTGCAGGTTCACCTGAATCTAGTCTGAAGGGATTTTTATTTTCTTCAATAAGACGCGGGTCATATCTGAACAGAGGCCAGTAACCGCTCTTCACTGCATTCTTCTGATGATCAAGTGCTTTCTCCATATTAATGCCGTGTGCTATACAATGTGAATATGCAATTATCAGAGAAGGTCCGTCAAAAGATTCTGCCTCTAGAAATGATTTCAAAGTGTGAGTATCATTTGCACCCATTGCAACCTTTGCAACATAGACGCTTCCGTAATTTATTGCCATCATTGCAAGATCTTTTTTCGGAGTCGGCTTTCCTGAAGTAGCAAACTTTGCAACTGCTGCAAGTCCGGTAGCTTTTGACATCTGACCGCCGGTATTGGAATAAACTTCAGTATCGAGTACGAGTATATTCACATTTTTTCCCGTTGCGATTACATGATCCAGTCCGCCGAATCCAATATCATAAGCCCAGCCATCACCGCCGATTATCCATACAGATCTTTTTACAAGATAATCTGAAATTGAAAGTAGTTCTTCAGCATCAGGAGTATTCATTACTTTCAATTTATTATTTAATTCTTCAATCCTTTTTCTCTGTTCATAAATACCCGGTTCGTCGGATTGATCAGCATTTAAAATTTCATCAACTAAATTATCACCAATATTTTCTCTAAGTTTTAAAAGTAATTCCTTTGCATATTCATTATGTTTATCAACGGAGATTCTCATACCCAGACCAAACTCTGCGTTATCTTCGAAAAGTGAATTCGACCATGCAGGTCCTCTGCCTTCACTATTCTTAGTCCATGGTGTAGTGGGAAGATTACCTCCATATATTGAAGAACAGCCGGTAGCATTTGCGATCACTGCTCTGTCACCATAGAGTTGTGAAACGAGTTTTACATAAGGTGTCTCACCACAGCCTGTACATGCGCCGGAGAATTCAAACAGCGGCTGAAAAAGCTGACTGCTTTTTACAAGACCTGTATTTACTTCTCTACGGTCAAATTCAGGAATGGAAAGGAAGTGATCCCAGTTTTTGGATTCCTGTTCTTTTAATGGAAGCTGAGGTTCCATGTTCAGTGCTTTCAGACGAACTTGTGTTTTATTTTTAACAGGACAAATTTCAAAACACAAAGTACATCCTGTACAGTCTTCGGGAGCTACCTGTATTGTATAAACTTTATCCACACCAAATTCTTTTCCTTTTGCAGGCATGTGTTTAAATGTCGGAGGAGCATCGTTTAAATATTCTTCATCATAACTTTTTATTCTGATACATGCGTGAGGACAGATCATAGCACACTTGCCGCACTGAATACAAATACTTTCATCCCAGACAGGAATCTGATGAGCAATATTTCTTTTTTCCCACTGAGCAGTGCCTGTAGGGAATGTCCCGTCAGCAGGCATCTCACTTACTTTTACATCATCTCCCATTCCTTCAATAATTTTTCCCAATACATTCCTTACATACTCAGGTGCTTTTGAGGATACAGTTTCTTTGATCAGAATTTCTCCCGGCTTTTTATCTGTGATATCAACTTTAAAAAGATTTTCCAGAGTTTTATCTACAGCTTCAAAATTTTTATTAATGATCTCATCACCTTTGGAAAGATATGTTTTCTTTATAGAATTTTTTATATGCTGAATAGCTTCATCTTTCGGAAGTACTCCAGAGATAGCAAAGAAGCATGTCTGCATGATCGTATTAATTCTCAGACCCATGCCTGTATCACCAGCAACTTTGAAAGCATCGATAATATAAAAATTTAGTTTTTTATCAATGATCTGCTGACCGACCTTTGCAGGGAGTTTATCAAAAATTTCATCTTTGTTATAAATTGTATTAAGTAAAAAAGTACCGCCGGGTTTTATATCTTTAAGCATATCAAATTTTTCCAGTAATGAAAAAAGATGACAGCCGATAAAGTCGGGTGACTCTATCAGATATGAAGATTTGATCTGCTCTTTACCGAATCTTAGATGTGAGACAGTGGTCGAGCCTGATTTTTTTGAATCATAAACGAAATATCCCTGAGCAAAATTGTCAGTCTCTTCTCCGATTATCTTTATGGAATTTTTATTTGCACCGACAGTTCCGTCTGACCCGAGTCCAAAGAACATTGCACCGAATTGTTTATCACCCGCAGTTTTAAAATTTTTATTATAATCAAGACTGGTAAAAGTCACATCATCATTTATACCGACAGTGAAATGATTTTTTGGTTCATCTTTTTTCATTTCATCAAAGACAGCTTTCACCATTGCAGGAGTAAATTCTTTTGAAGACAAACCATATCTGCCACCTGTCACATAAGGCATTTTTTCAAATGGTTTGTTTTTGCTGTTCATTGATTCATTCAATGCTGTAACTACATCAAGATACAGCGGTTCGCCAATACTGCCCGGCTCTTTTGTTCGGTCGAGAACTGAAATATTTTTTACTGTATGCGGAATATTTTTTACAAAATCATTCAGATCAAAAGGACGATATAGTCTTACTTTTAGAAGTCCGATCTTTTCGTCATGATTTTTAGAAAGTTCATCTATAGTTTCTTCTACAGTTCCGCAGCCCGATCCCATCATAATAATTATTCTGTCAGCTTCAGGTGATCCATAATATTCAAATAGATCATATTGTCTTCCTGTAATCTCAAAAAATTTATTCATTGCATTTTTCATTACAGCGGGAAATTCATTGTAATACTTATTCACAGTTTCTCTGCCCTGAAAATATACATCCGGATTCTGAGCAGTACCGCGTATGAATGGATTATTTGGATTGAGAGCTTTACTTCTGTGAAGTTTGACAAACTTATCGTCAATCATTTCTCGGATATCTTCAACATTTAGCTGTTCAATTTTCATGACTTCATGCGAGGTTCTGAATCCGTCAAAAAAGTGAACGATCGGAATTCCTGATTCGAGAGTTGCCTTTTGTGAGATCAGTGCAAAGTCCATAACTTCCTGTACATTATTGGAGCAAAGCATAGCAAATCCTGTTTGTCTGACAGCCATCACATCAGAGTGATCTCCAAAGATTGAAAGTGCCTGAGCAGAAAGAGACCGTGCTGTAACATGAAAAACAGTCGGCGTTAATTCTCCTGCAATCTTATACAT
>JBATSB010000216.1:0-22084 GCA_049293015.1 Ignavibacteria bacterium | reverse complement strand
TTTCTGTAAACATTATAATGATGCATGTCAACTTCTGTATTTGAATCCCAAGAAAGATAAACAGAATTCGGATCAGGAAATGCTGCCAGATTCAACGGAGCTGCAGGTGAAAGATTATCCACACTGTAGCCGGACATTATATTGGAACTCCAGAACTGATTTATATTTGATGTCTTCGCAGTAACCCTGTAAAAAAATCCACCTCCTGATCCACCTAATGAATCACTCGGAGTAGAAGCAGTATATTGATAAGAAGGATTCGTATTAGCCGGAATGGTTGTAAGAGTTTCCCAGTAAAACCCTTCTGTTCCCGGAGGATCACTGATCTCGACAAGATAATTTGTAACTACATTCTGATTAATGTAATCAAATCCGCTTCTGTTCCATTTGATTTTTACTTTACCTCCCTGATCAAAAGGCACATCTTTGACCGATACTATTCTTGGATTGACTACCGGGGCAGTGGAAAAATATAGATATGCTTTACCGGCTTGACTTCCCGCTTCATCATTTAAATAAGCTCCAATAAGCACATCACTTAATCCGTCTCCATTTACATCTCCCGCACCGGAAACAGAACTTCCAAAATCATCGCCAATATTTTCTCCGGTGTAAGTTATATCTTCCGTATTATTCATTGAAGCTGCTCCGAAATAAACATAGGATGTACCCGGATTTAATGCTCCAATAATTACATCACTGTAACCATCTCCATTTACGTCACCTGCTGTCGAAACAGAATTACCAAAGAAACTAACATCAGTGATTCCTGTCAGAATTACATTGGAAGTTGAATTCATTGATGTTCCTCCATAATAAATATAAGCCCGTCCCCTGTTTGAGCTGTATCCTTCAGCACCAACAATCACATCGGAATAACCGTCTCCATTTACATCTCCTGCTGTTGAAACTGAACCTCCAAAATAATCTCCGGCAGATGCACCTGTTAAAGTTACATCGGCAGTATTGTTCATTGTGCTACCTCCCAAATAAATATATGCTCTTCCCTGATATGTCCCCGCAGTATATGCTTTTGCGCTAACAATTACATCACTGAATCCATCTCCATTTACATCTCCTGCTGTTGAGGCTGAATATCCAAATAAATCTCCGGCAGATGCACCTGTCATCGTTACATCGGCAGTATTGTTCATTGCGCTTCCTCCTAAGTAAATATATACTCTTCCCTGAAATGTCGCAGCATTATATCCTGATGCGCCAACAATCACATCGGAATAACCGTCTCCATTTACATCTCCTGCTGATGAGACAGAAACTCCAAAATAATCTGTTGGAGTAAATCCTGTAAGCGTTACATCAATACCACTGTTCATAGAACTTCCTCCATAATAAATATAAGCTCTCCCCTGATCTGAATTATAACCATAAGCACCAACAATCACATCGGAATAACCGTCTCCATTTACATCTCCTGCTGTAGAAACAGAATATCCAAACCGATCCCCCACAGAAACGCCTGTTAATGTTACATCTGCAACATTATTCATAATACTTCCTCCAAAATAAATATATGCTCTTCCCTGAAGTGAATTATATCCATAAGCTCCAACTATTATATCGTCATATCCGTCTCCATTTACATCACCGGCACTGGAAACTACATCTCCAAAATAATTATTCAATGCGCTTCCGGTAAAAGTCAGATCTTCTATATCCGATCCGGACATTGAATTAAAATAAACATATGCTCTTCCCGAGCTTGCGCCGTTTTGATCATTATTTGGAGCGCCGACAATAAAATCAGAATTACCGTCTCCATTTAAATCTCCGCAGCCGCTTACTGACAAACCAAATTTATCACCTGCATATTCGGCTGGTAAGATCTTATCTACATTGTTATCCAATGAATTTCCGCCATTGAATACATAAGCTTTACCTGCTCCGGATGAAAAATTTTCTGCTCCGATTATTATATCATCATATCCATCTCCATTCACATCACCTGCACCTGATACACTTTTTCCAAATTGATCTAATGAATTCTGTCCTGTAAAAACAATGTTCGGATTTGAATTTAATACAGCTCCTCCAAAATATAAATAAACTCTCCCCATAGAGTTTGAGAATGCATAACCTCCTATTACAATATCACTATAACCGTCACCGTTAAAATCACCTGCAGATGAAACTGAATACCCAAAACTTTCAAAAATTATAAATCCCAAAAGTGTCATATCAGCTATATTGTCCACAGTGTTTCCTCCGAGATACATATAAGTTCTACCGGCTGAATTACTATAGCCATAAGCTCCAACTATTACATCACTGAATCCGTCACCGTTGAAATCACCTGCTGATGAAACAGAAAATCCGAAAAATTCTGACGCAATATTTTGAATTAAAGTCACATCCACAACACTGTTCATGGCACTTCCACCAAAATAAATATATGCTTTTCCGGTATTCGAAGTTTTGTAAGGAGCTCCGACTATTACATCAGCAAACCCGTCTCCATTCAAATCACCTGCTCCTGCCACACTGTTTCCAAAATAATCTCCGACTGCCTCACCGGTCAAAGTTACATCTCTTGTGGTATTCATATCCGATCCGCCGTAATAAATATAAGCTCTGCCTGTATTAGATAAGTAGCCCGGCAGGGAGACAATCACATCATCAAAGCCGTCGCCGTTGACATCACCGGCTCCGGCGACAGAAGCTCCTAACAGTTCTCCGGCTATTCCACTAAGTATCTTATCGGGAGTTGAATTAAAAACCGCCCCTCCGAAATAAATGTAAGCCCTGCCAGCATTTGCACCTGTATAATCACTCAATGGTGCGCCGACAATTACATCCTCATATCCGTCGCCATTGACATCACCTGCTCCTGAAACACTCGAGCCCAAATAATCTCCGGCAGTAAGTCCGTTCAGAATTCTTTCACTGATAGCATCGGACTGAAGTGAGTCTTCGGTATTTATCTTAACATCTTTTTTATCATTTTGAGAAAACAATGGTACACCGTTTTCATCAAGAAATCCTCTTACCAGATCATCAGAAATATCGTTACTTTTATTTGGTAATTGAGTTCTATCAGCTTCAATAAAAGTATTGTTGTTGTTACTTTTTTCCTGCTGTATCCAGTTTGAATAAACTGAATCAACATTTATGTGAGCTGAAATTAAAACGATGATAATTATTGTAAATATTTTACTCATGGAAAATACTCCTTTCAGAATATTATTTAGTTTATTTAATTATTTAAATTCCTTATTCTTAATTTTAAAAGTCATGTCTGATAATTTTAAAATATTTGTAATTTGAAATTTGCAATTTGAAACTGTTTATGGTGCTTTCTTTGTAATAAAAGGACTTGTCTCTTTTTTTCCCTTCTCATCTGCAGATGCAATCCTAAACATATAGTCTTTTTTTGACTTCAGATTTCTGACCGTATAATGTGAATCGGAAATGATATCAAGAATTTCCCACTTCGTATTTTTTGAACGGCTTATGCAGGCGATCTCAATTATATACGAATCTGCATTTTCGTCTGAATCCCAGTGAAGATTTATTTCACCTTTACTGCATCCCTTTGCTGCTGATAAATTATCCATTACTTATTGGTTTAAATTTTTACATGCTAAAATATGGAAGTTGTAATGAGATTACAAAGAATGTTTTTTTGATTTGTTTCAGGAAATAGATTTCATACTAAACTAATTTGATTGTTTTTGAAAGAATTTTGAGCAATTTTGATATCTAAACGTAACCAGACATTCTTAAAATGAATAGATCAGCTTTTATTGAAGTTTTAAAAACATTCACTAAGCAGGATATAAAAGAATTTGGACTATTAATTCAGTCTCAGTTTTTTAATACAAATCAAAGTGTAATAAAACTTTTTGATCAGATAAAAAAAGAGTATCCGGATTTTAATGATAAGTTAACTGACAAAAAATTACTGTTTGAAAAGGCATTCGGAAAAATTGAATTTGACGACAGCTTTATGAGGATGACAATATTCAGACTGTTGGAGCTTGCAAAGGAATTTCTTGTTATTAAAAATTTACAAAGCAATTATGAGTTTAAAGAAACTATCCTCATGGATGAATTAAATAACAGAGAGCTGAATAATATTCTGATGAAATCAGTAAATGATCTGGATAAAAAATTAGAAAAACAGAATGCAAAAGATTCTGAAACATATTATGTAAAATATAAACTTGAATATTTTAGGAATGATATTAAATCGAGAGATACCAAGATGATCACTTACAAAGATGCTCTTAATAAAGATCTTATGATGGAACAGAAATTTTTCAACACTTATTTTTTTATAAATTCATTAAAATTTTTTCAATATTTTTTAAATCAAAAAAACTTTGTAGTAAATACTGACGGCTATCCTGATCTGATAATTGAGATACTGGAATTTTTAAAACAAAATCCTGAATATATAAAAGACCCCGAACTTAACCTGTATTTCAATCTTGTAATGCTGCTGATTACAAAAGAAGATAAATATTTTAATGAACTGTTTAACAAGTTATTTGAAGATAAAGATGATTTGAAATTAAATTCAAAGCATAATCTGATCACAGGTTTAAGAAATCATGCTCAGCAAAAAATTCACGAAGGACATTCGGAGTATATGAAAAAGTCATTTGAAATTTTAAAACTTTCTCTTAAAAAAGAGATCACTTCTCTGACTCCTTCCGGTAAGTATATGACTGAAACAAGATTTATGACAATTGTTTGGTCAGGACTCTTAGTAAAAGAATTTGAATTTACGGAGAAATTTATCAAGAAGTATATTGATAAAATTGAGCCGGAAAAAAGAGAATATGTATCAGCATATAATTCAGCAAAATTAGAATTTGAAAAGGGTAATTTTAAAAAAGCGATGGATTATCTTGGAAACAGCGGTCAGATAAAAAATGTTTTTTACAAAGCTGCTTCAAAACAATTGAATCTCATGATCAGCTATGAACTGAAAATGTTTGTATCCGCTGAAGAGCAGCTTGATTCTTACCGTCATTTTGTGAAGACAGATAAACTTTTACCTGAGATGTATAAGACTCAGAGCTCAGTATTTATAAACTTTTTCAGTAGGATTCTGAAATTAAATGATGTCAATTCTAATAATTCTTTTGAAGCAGAAAAGTTGATCTCTGAACTTAAATTAACTCCCCAGACCTGGCTGTTAAAGAAAGCTATAGAGTTTTCATAGTACAATTTTTATAACATTGTAAATTTTTTCAATAAAGAATTTTTCAATTTAAAAAATCCAAAACCTCTGTAAATTGAGACTTTGGATTTTTAAATCGTTACTTTAATTTCTTAATAATTTGTAATTCGTAAGTGTTTTTATGGTGTAATTTTCCCAACAAAATTAAACCCGTTATTATCGGCAAACACTGCATCAGCGACATCAATAAATCCATCACCGTTCAGATCTGTCGGCAGATATCCTGATACAAAATTAAATGCGTCATTGTCAATAAGACTTCCATCACTCAGATCCACAGTGCCATCCTGATTTACATCACCGCTGTAGACTGCAAATCTCAAAGGTGAAGTATCGATTTGAATCTGATTACTGCCGAAAGCTCTGGACTGCATATCTGTAAGATCATAATTGAGAATTCCACCGGAGAAAATTAAAGTATCTGAACTCCATGTCTCTACAGAATTTCTGTGACGGATGTGTATATAATAATCTGTACTATCGACAGCATTATTATAATATAAAACTGCAAAACCTGTATCATTAAAATATGACACAGCGGAGTCAATCGAATTATAAGGAGAAGAACTGCTTCTTAAATTTACTCTCAAAGTATCGGTGACTGATATGTTCAGAGTCGGATTATAAAATCCTTCAACAAATAAAGAAAGATTCAATGTCTTTGCAGCAGGACTGAATTCATAAGCACCCATATCAACAACTGCATTTACAATTCGTGAATTTGAAAGAATATCTGTCATTACTACTCCTGTATTATTTCCGCTATTTATACATGGAGAAATATTTTGAAAAGAAAGACCGTCATCTTCTGTAAACCAGCAGTTGTCAGCACCTCTTCCATTTATTATGGAAACAAAAAACGGATCTGAATTTATATTACCTGTGCCGGTACCTGAAATAATATGAGGAAAATTCTGATTCGTAAGATCCACATCAGAGTAAGTTGCATTAAAAGTACCGGTACCTTTTATAAAAAACTGCGGACCTGAACCTGTTACTGTGTTTCCCCAGAAAACAGAATTTTTTATTATGACATTACTTGCGCCCGAATTTCCTCCGCCAGATGAATTAGAGTTATCACAGATAATTCCGCCTGCATTTCCGCCAATGGCTCTGTTATTTGCAAATACACAATTCAGAATTAACGGGTTTGAATTTCCGTTTACATTACCTCCCCAGCAGTACATTCCACCTGCTGTGACTGCTGTATTACTATAAACTAAAGTATTGACCAATGCAGGACTAGCATTTCCTCCAAGCCCAAAATTATCAACGCCGCCGCCGCCATCTAGAGCATTATTTTCAGTTATTATGCAATTTAAAATCAGAGGATTTGAATTTCCCCCTGTGTGACCACTGTTGAAAATTCCGCCGCCGAAAACTGCCTGATTATTTCTGATCAGACAATTTCTGATCACCGGACTGCAAATTCCGCCGCCGTATCCGCCGTTATTATAAATTCCACCGCCAAGTCCGTTTGTAATTGTAGCAGGTCTGTTATCATTCGCACCTCTGATTTCAAATCCGTCTATAACTGCAGTACTGTCGAGATTGATATTACTTATCACATGATAGCTGTTATCAAAAATTCCTGCTGCACCGATCTCTCCGCTCAGGATACTGTTTGGTCCGCATGAATTTATTCTCTGATTAAGTAAAGTTTCTGTACCGGCAAAACTTCCATAAACAGTTACTCCGTTTTTCATGCTGAAAGAAATGTTTCTGTTATTAGTGGGAGTAGTAAAGTAAGTACCCGCCATTACCCAAACTTCATCTCCTGATCCTGAAATATTTACAGCATTCTGTAGAGAGGTTCCGGGAAAAGCATTCAGCCAGCTTGTACCGTTCATGAGACCTGCACCTGAAGGAGTTACAAATCTGATGACTGCTTTAGAATTTGTAACTGACACAAATAATAACAAAACAAGTAATAAAGATTTTAGAAATTTATTCATTTTGAGAAATTTAAAATATTTTAAAATGATCATGAGTAATATAATATTTATTGATATAAAATATTTTAAAAATTTTTGAAAAGATCGGAATTAAACTCGTTAAGTTTCATAAATAAAATGGTTTAAAAATAAATCTGCAGTTCAGTTCAAAATGAAAAAATCTGTTAATTATAAATCAGACAGAAAATTTTAATTTCCTGTCTGCTGATTAAAACTATTTGTAATTTGAAATTTGAAATTGTTTACGGTGTTATCTTACTTACAAAATTAAACCCGTTATTATCTGAAATTACCGCATCTGAAAGATCTGCAACACTATCACCATTCACATCAGTTTGAATGTATCCTGTTGCAAAGTTATAGGAATCATTGTCAATCAGAGTTTGATCTGAAAGATCAATAGCTCCGTCCTGATCTGTATCGCCGCTGAAAATACCATACCTTACAGGAGAAATATTTATGTTTTTTAAATTATTACCAAATGCCTGCGTATCTGAAGTTATGAAACTGTAATTCATAACAGAACCTTCAGTATAGTTCACCGGCAGACTGCTCCATGTCTCAATTGAATTGCGATGCTTTATTTGTAGATAATAATTCCCAGATGGAACATTTGAAAAATTAAAATAACCGTTAAAAGTATTCTTATCAATAACTGACTTTGAAAAATCTTTTAATACATAAGGAGAATTTGATTCTCTAAGAGATAAAGTAACTGTATCACTCATTCTCATTTTATCTTCAGCACCATCATAAAACCCTTCTATTAAAAGAGAAAGATCTAACATGGAGGGAGAATGCAGATAAGAAATTTTTGTAAGAAATGAATTTATAGAAGCTGTTCCGTTGATATGTATTGAGCCAAAATCTGCAGGTGCAGTAACATTACCTGAGATAAAAATATTTGAATTACTGTCTAATGAAATAGATGAAGGATGGTTTATAAATGTTCCGCCGGCTGTTTTTCCAAAATCAGAATTTCCATGAGTATCAAATTTCATAATAAGTATGTCTCTGGTGCCGGCAGCAAAAACCTGTACATCATTCCCAAAATCAACCGATCCTCTGAGAAACCCCGTAAAATAAATATTATTAAACTTATCGACAGCTATACTGTTACGTTTTGCTTTTAATACGTCACCTGTTATAGATGCAGTATTCGGGACTTCCCTCAGCCAGAGAAAATTTCCCGAAGGATCGATCTTAGTAAGAAAGAAATCATATACCCATTGATTACCCTGAGCCTGAATATTTCCAAACGTGAATGCTCCGAACAGATCACCTGATGCTATCAGATTCCCGGAATTATCGCATGCAATATGTGTATTAGAAAAAGTGATATCCTCGACAAACTTTACCCAAAGATTTGCACCTGCCGGATCATACTTTGCGAAATAAACATTGTAAAAGAATGATGTAGAATAAATCTGACCTGCAAAATTAATATTCCCGTTGCTGCAAGCTCCTGCCGTAAAAATATTTCCGTCATCATCAACTGCAATTCCGGATATACCTCTTACCGGCTGCTGAGATATACTCATTAGTTCATTCCCGTTAAGATCATATTTTTTTAAATATCCGGTTGTAAAGTTTGATATCCCTGCATAAAAAAAATCACCTTTTATTTTTAATGCATCTATTCTATAATCCGAACCGAAAATTTCACTTACATTTTTTTTCCAGATAAAATTTCCATTATCACTCAGCTTGATCAGGAAATAATTTAGATTTAATCCGCTCCCGGTATTGAAAATAAAATTCACCGAATCAATAATAAGAGTATCCATAAATATCCCGGTCAAATAAATGTTACCATGTTTATCTGTCTCAATAGTTTTGACATTGAGTTTACCATAAAGCATTCTATCAAAAACACCATTACCTGAAGGATCAAGTTTTTTTAATTTCAGATCTCCAAGGTAAGCCTGGCCGTATATAGTTTTGCTGTTTTGTGCAGATGCAGTGAAAGAATTCCCATGCTGATCTGTAGCGGAGACAAAAGAAGTATAGTCCGGATTAATAGTATATGAATGTGTCTGATAATCCACCCATTCAAAATTTTGCGCATTAGAATTTACAGGAGTAATAAATAACAAAATTAAAAGGTATGCTGCGATTACTGATTTCATTTTTATAAATTTATTTTATACAAATTTATAACAATTTGTTACTTGTACAAATATAAATATTTCAAATTAATATTTACGATTAATAAATTCAAAAATGTAGGTTTCAAAAATATGAATGGATATTGTTGAAATTGTTATTGCAGTAAACTTCGAGCCGTTGGTGGTCAAAAAGTTTGAAGAGATATTAATTAAAAATCCACTTTCAGATTCCCAAACTTTTTGAAACACCAACAGCGGCTCAATTACTGATGATTTTGAAGAAGCATAATCTGCTTGATAAATTTAAAGAATTAAAAAAATAACTCTATGAGAAACAAGAATGAATTACCGGAAATAATTGAAAATATTTTTAAGTCAAAACGAGATTATCATAATGATAAATCGAAACTTCCTATAGAGAAAAAAATAAGGATATTAGTTGAGCTTCAGAAAATGGCAATTAAAGCAAATCCTGTAAAAAACGGGAATAAGCAGGTTTGGAAAATTTGAATAAAATTAAACAGACAGAAAATCTTAATTTCCTGTTTGCTCAAAATTCGTAATTCATACACTGGCAAAGCCAGAACCAAAAAGAAATATTAAATAGTTTTTGCTCCTCCCCTTTGTCCAAAGGGGAGGCTGGGAGGGGTTTGTAAAATTGAGTTTGATTTGAACCCACTGCTTACGACGTTGAGTCTACTCTATTTCTTTCCGCAACAACCCCCTTCGCTCCCCCTTTTTTAAGGGGGAATTACTTATAAATTATTCTGAAACGTGCTCTTTGAAATTTAGAACTCGTTTCTAAAATATCGAGTAAAAATTTTCTTAACATTTTGCGATTAATTTAGGTTGTAACAGATTAATTTTTAATTGCTATTCTACGGCGTTATTTTATTCACAAAATTAAACCCATTATTATCAGCATATACTCCATCTGCCACATCCACAATTAAGTCACCATTAATATCTGTCAACAAATAACCGGATCCAAAATTAAAAGCATCATTGTCTATCTGTCCGCTGTCTGTAATATCTACTGTACCATCCTGATTTACATCTCCACTGTATACTGCATAAGTCGTCGGTGAATTATCTACCAGTATAACATTGTTTCCAAAAGTATTTGCAGTATTACCGGCAAAATTATAGTTCAGATTATTTCCAATAAATACTCCCGATGCAGAACTCCAGGTCTCGATTGAATTCCTGTGCTTGACCACTATATAATAGCCGTTATTGTTTTGTGCCAGTTTAAATTTAAAATTCCCAATACCATTTGATCCTAAAACTGCAACTGACGTATCAACCATTGCATAAGGAGAATTTGTTTGTCTGAGAAATACTTTTGAAGTATCCGAAACCATGATGTTTGTAGTTCTGGCATATCTTCCTTCAATGATTGCTTTTAAATTCAGATTCAAAACTTCAGAAGATGAGATTCTGACAATAGAAAAACCTCCCTGATTTCCATTGTAGTTAGCAGTATCATCAATCGCATAACATGCACTGAAATCTGTACCGTATCCTACAGCCGGATTATCAACTGCATCTACAGAGTGAGGTGTGCCTGAAAACCCTTTGTGACGAATTTCGATCAGTAAATTTCCTCCCTGATAAATATAAGGAGTATTAAAAGTTATTTCAGGTCCGGTTGGGTTTGGAAAATTTCCATATGTATATTTACCTGCAGGAATGACTAAAGGTCCTGATCTTACCTGTACTTGCTGACCTGTTACATTATTTTTAAAATTTGCCAGACTTCTGTTTACAGGATCCACACTTCCACTGAGAAAGATCTTGTAATCTGAGAATGTTACACTTGAAGCCGGCCAGTTTGAAACTGCAACTGGAGACAATCTCCAGGATATGGCAGTTAATTTTTTCCCGGTAAATTCCGTTAGCTGACTCGAATGAATCAGTAGCTGATATGTCAAGTCATCATTACTTAGCGGACCTAAAAACTGAGTGTCGCCAATTGTAAGTTCATTGTCAGTCGGTACTATTTCAGCTGTGAAAATTTTAGCAATAGAAAAATTACCTGAGCCAGCGCCATAAGTAGCAGTATCAGTGCTTTTCCAGCAGGCACTATACTGTATCCCATAACCAGGTACGAATGAAGAAATAGCATCAACAGTCTGCGTAGTACCTATAAATCCTGACTGGCGAATTTCGATCAGTAAATTTCCTCCGGTATAAGAATAAGGTATATCAAATATTATTTCAGGAGCGAATGAATTCGGTGAAGTACCGGAAGGATATGAACCTGCAGGAATGAACAAAGAACCTGATCTTACAAGTGTCTGTGGTCCTGTTGCATTATCAGCAAAATAAGCAAGACTTCTATTTGCCGGATCCACACTGCCGCTAAGATAAATTCGGTAATTCGAAATTGTAACATTAGCTGCAGGCCAGTTTGAACCGGCACTTGCAGGTAATCTCCATGCGATCGATGTTAATTTTTTTCCAGTATAATCCGTTAACTGGCTTGAATGAATTAACATCTGATAAGTCCTTGAATCTGCTGCAAGCGGACCAGTAAAACTTAAATCACCATTTGCATTTTTATAAGCGGGCGGAACTACGTTAGTTGCTCTGACTTCATTGCTCAGGAAAAAAATATTTGATACAGAAACTAAAAAAATTAAAAGTGCGATCAGTGTTTTCATTTTATCTCCGGGTAATATTTAGAATTTAAAATTTTTGTTTTTAAAAAGTGTATAGATAATAATCCATTCTGAATAAATAATAAATGCAAACCTAAATTTTAAAATAAATTATTATAATCGCATACTACATTGAAAGCTTATTAATTGATATCAATATGTCCATTAATTCTATATTTAATAAACTTATTGGTAATGGTATTAAAATATTTCCTGTCTAAAATTTTCAATAAATTTTCGTACTCCTCTGAACTTTCCGTATATTTCCTTAAAGAATTTATATAAGAAAAATTATAGTATGAATCAGGGTTACTGTTAATCAGATCAATTAAAAAGTCCTTAGCATAATTTTTATAATTTGAATCTATAAAAGACCAGGTGAATAAAAAATATTTTGCATTGCTTGTGTAAACAGAATTTTTGTAAGTTGAATCAAATTCACTAACAACTATTTTAATTTCTTCATATTCCATTTTACCTCCCTGTTTGTAAATATCTAATAATTTTTCATGTGCTTCTTCCTCTACACCAAGTGGTTTTAGTACAGAAAAAGATATAGTATTAGAAGTGAAAATTACTTCCTGATTTTTTACAACACAGGAGAGATATGCCTGTATAGTGTATCTGCCTTCAGGTAAATAGAATTTCCTGTGAAGCTGCGAGTACTGAAATCTGTCCGCGAAACCATAAAAATTTAACAAATTAAATACATCCCATGAAGTGTCAGGATAATAATCACTATGAATCCTACCACCTTGACCTCCAATATATTTAATCAATTCATTCTTTGAATTTTTTAAACTGAATTTTAAATCTCCATAAGGTTGAATATATGGTGCTTCGTCAAATACAATCATATTTTTATCAATGATTGTTAAATATTCTATCCATATAGCTTCAGACTCTAAATACACATCTTTAGAAGATTTAATTGAAATATTTACAGTATCATTTTTATAGGAACTGTTTTCTATATGATGTTTATTTTTAGCAATACTTAAATTCAAAAAAGCAGTAGGACAAAGGAAAAAGATCAGAAATAAAATATTTATTACTTTCATATTTTTTATTTTTTTTTCAGATAAATTTTAATCTCTTTTAGATATCAAAATAAATCACACTTAATGGTCATTAAGTATTTATCACAATACAAAATTAATGATTCTGTATTTTAATATCAGTTTTAATTATTCATCAGACAGTAATAATATAAAGTCTAAAAATATATATCATTTGAACTAATAGTTGGGCTCTCAGAACTAATAAATTCAACTAACGGACATTTAATCGTGCATCCCGTTGAGTTCGCCGCATAATCCGTCGGGTTCGTCGCAAAGTCCGTCGGGTTCACCGCACAGTCCGTCGGGTTAATCGCGTAATTCGTTGAGTTCGTCGCACATTCCGTCGGATTCGCCGCACAATCCGTCGAGTTCGCCGCATATTCCGTCGAGTTCGCCGCACAGTCCGTCGGATTCACCTCATATTCCGTCAGATTCGTCTCACGACTCGGACATTTAGTCGGATATAGCGACAGGCTTGCTTAAAGTCAAAAATTAAATTCCCGGGAAATAAAATTTACCGACTGAACAGAATTTACATCAAATTCTAAATGGATACTTTATTAAACAAATTGTTAAGCTGTAATAGTATCCTGAAAAAAATGTCTAAAATTTGTTAGGATTTTGTTAGGATTGAAATTAAATTTATATACTTATTTTTAAAATAAAAATACAAGAGAAAGGAGATAAAATTCGATAACTTACATTGAAAAAAAAATATTTTTTTATTTTTAAAGGAAGGAAAATAAAAAAATATGAAAACGATTTAAAAAAAACTTTCCTGATTAAATTAACTAATTTCAACATTAACCCAAAAAAAAACAAAATGAAAAAAATCAATTTGCTTTTCAGCTTTATTTTTCTGTTCTGCTTTGTATTGGAATCAAATTCACAAAATGTAATTGTTAATCCGGGTGGAGGAAATTATCCAACATTAAAAGATGCATTTGATGCTATTAATGCAGGCACACATACTGGTGCACTTACAGTTGATGTAGTTGGAAATACAACCGAAACAGCAACTGCAGTCTTAAATGCAAGCGGAACTGGTCTTGCAAGTTATGTATCAATATTGATTACTCCTTCAGGTGCACCAAGAGTCATCGAAGGAACTTTATCAGGTGCAACTACCGGCTCAATTATAAGATTTGCCGGTGCTGATAATGTAACTATAGACGGAAGAATTGGCGGTACAGGTAGAAATCTTACTGTAAGAAATAATAATGGTACCACAGCTATCTCTGGTGCGATTTTTCTATCGACAGTAATTCCGGCTATCGGTGATACGAACGGATGCATTCGCAACGTGATTCGAAACTTAGAAATCTCATGTAATTCACCTCAAAACATAGTTACAACTCCGGGTGTCACTTATGGAATAGCCAGCGGTTTAGCTACTACTGGTCTCTCCAACACTACCGGAGGTAGAAATAATAACGATAATCAGTATCTTGATAACAATATTGTAAAAGTCAGATATGGTATAATTCTTTGTGGAGGAGTTGCTTTTAATTTAAACCAGAATAATATTATTGTCGGTAATACAATTGGTCCAGCTTCTTTTGGAGATGATCAGATTGGAAAAGCCGGAATATATGTCTTTGGTCAAAATAATTGTAGGATATCCTGTAATTTTATACAGAATGTCGGAAGAAATGATAATATAGCAGGTCTTACACCTGGTGCTGACAGATGCGGAATTGGACTTGGTCAGCAAGACTGGTCAACTTCCACTACTTCCACACTTCCCGGAACTAACAATGTAGTAAATGGAAATATAATTCTGAATATTGTCGAAACCCGCCAGTTTTCAGCTGCAGGTATTATATGTGCATCTTCTGCACCTGCGAACGGTGGAGTCACTAATAATCTGATCAGTAATAATGTCATTTATACTGTAAAGGCAAACGGAACTGCACCAGACCAGGCTGTCGGTATTGGATACACAGGTGGATCTGCTACCGTTAATGCAAATGGTGACAGGATTGTATATAATTCAATTTATTCGACAGGTCAGATGGATCCGGCACCCGGAGATGTTTCTACACAGAATTCAGTTGGAATAAAAATCCATGGTTTAGCTGCTTCCAGCAATCTTACTGTAATGAACAATTCAATTTACTGGGATGTAACTTCAACTAATGCGGCTTTATTACATTACTGTATTTCAGCACCGGCTTCTACATACAATTGGGGAACAGGCGGATGCAATAATAATGATTATTATTTCGTAAATCCAACTGTTCAAATGAGAACAGGCGGTCTTGGCACTTCAAGTCCTTTAGGAAGTTCATTTGCTACACTTGCACTCTGGCAGCCGGTATTTACTGTACCGGGAGCACAGGACGGTGCGTCGATACAATTGGATCCTTTGTACACTTTACTTCCTACTCCTTATCCATTAATACCAATGGCATTATCACCTTTATTTACAGCAGCAGCTCCGATTCCCGGAGTGAATTTTGACATTTATGAATGTTCAGATCCGCTGTCTGTAAGAGGTGCTACTCCTACAATTGGAGCATGGGAATATTCTGAAACATTACTTCCTGTAGAACTGTCTTCATTTATTTCTAATGTAAATGGAACAGATGTTACTCTTAACTGGACAACTGCTTCCGAGTTAAACAATTCAGGATTTGATATTGAAAGAAAAAATTCTGTATCCGGAAATTGGAGCAAAGTTGGAAATGTAACAGGAAACGGAACCGTTAGCACTCCTCAAAATTATTCATTCACAGACAGAGGTTTGACAACAGGTAAATACAATTACAGATTGAAACAGATAGATTTCAACGGCAATTTCGAATACTTTAATTTATCCAATGAAGTTGGAATTGGTATTCCTGAGAAATATTCATTATCACAAAACTATCCAAATCCGTTTAACCCATCGACTAAGATCAGCTATGATCTGCCGACAGACGGAATGGTAAGTCTTAGATTATTTGATATGACAGGAAGAGAAGTTGCATCGATAGTAAATGAAGTTCAGAGTGCAGGATATTACACAGTTAATTTCAATGCATCATCACTCTCAAGCGGAGTTTACTTCTATACTATTTCTTCAAACAACTTTATAGCTACTAAAAAGCTGATGCTCGTGAAGTAACGATCGGCTGTTATACAGTTTTAATTTAATACTAAAGGTTCCACTTCTTAATTGAAGCGGAACCTTTTTTTGTTGGGAATTTCGAATACAAAATTAAAGATTGTAGCCGCATCCTTTAGGTTGCGATCTTAATATCTCAGATTTCGAGCCGTTGTTGGTCAAAAAGGTTGAAGAAATATTAAATTCATAATTCACTTTTAGATTCACAATCTTTTTGAAATACCATCATCGGATCAATAAATAATTACCCTAGATATTTTGTTAGAATTTTGTTAGAATTGAAATTAAATTTATATACTTATTTTTAAAGTAAAAATATAAGAGAAAGGAGATAAAATTCAATAACTTACATTGAAAAAAATATTTTTTTATTTTTAAAAGGGAGGAAAATAAAAAAATATGAAAGCGATTTATAAAAACCTTCCAGATTAAATTAACTAATTTCAACATTAACCCAAAAAAAACAAAAATGAAAAAAATCAATTTGCTTTTCAGCTTTATTTTTCTGTTCTGCTTTGTATTGGAATCAAATTCACAAAATGTGAATGTTAATCCTGGAGCCGGAAGCTACCCAACATTAAAAGATGCATTGGCTGCTATTAATGCAGGCACACATACAGGTGCACTTACAGTTGATGTAGTTGGAAATACAACCGAAACAGCAACTGCAGTCTTAAATGCAAGCGGATTAGGTGCTGCAAGTTATACTTCGATATTGATGACACCATCAGGTGGACCAAGGATTATCGAAGGGAATTTATCCGGCTCCACTACCGGTGCTATAATAAGACTTCACGGTGCTGATAATGTTACTATAGACGGAAGAATAGCCGGAACCGGAAGAAATCTTACCGTTAGAAATAATAATAATAGTACTGCAACATCTGCTGCGATTTTTCTTTCTGCTTTTATTCCGGCAGTAGGTGATACAAATGGATGCACACGCAATGTGATCCGAAATTTAGAAATTTCATGTAATTCACCTCAAAACTTAACAACAACTTTAGCACTAACAATTGGAATTACAAGTGGTTTATCAGGTGGACTCGGAACAGCATCCAGAAATAATAACGATAACCAGTATCTTGATAACAATATTGTAAAAGTCAGATATGGTATATTTCTTGGAGGCGGTACTCTTTTTAATCTAAACCAGAATAATCTTATTGCCGGTAATACAATTGGTCCGGCTGCTTTTGGAGCTGATCAAATTGGAAAAGCCGGAATATATGTCAACGGACAGAATAACTGTCGGATATCCTGTAATTTAATTCAGAATGTTGGAAGAGATGATCTTGTTTCAGGACTTACAAATGGTGCTGACAGATGCGGTATTGGACTTGGTCAGGAAAACTGGTCAACTTCCACTACTACCACAACTTCCGGAACTAACAATGTCGTTAATGGAAATATAATTATGAATATTGTCGAAACCCGCGAGTTTTCATCAGTCGGAATTATTTGCGCTTCAGCAGCTCCTATAAATGGCGGTGTAACTAATAATCAAATCAGTAATAATGTTATTTATACTGTTAAGGGAAATGGAACTGCTCCTGATCAAACAGTCGGCATTGGATATACAGGTGGAACTCCAACCGTCAACGCAAATGGTGACAGGATTGTATATAATTCTATTTATATGACCGGTTTGATGGATCCGGCACCGTCAACTGTATCTACTCAGAATTCAGTTGGAATAAAAATTCATGGTACAGCTGCATCCAGCAATCTTACTGTAAAGAACAATTCAATATATTCAGATGTAACTTCTACAAATCCGGCACTATTACATTACTGTATCTCTGCTCCGGCTTCTACATACAACTGGGGAACCGGCGGATGCGATAATAATGATTATTATTTCGTTTCTCCAACTGTTCAAATGAGAACAGGTGGACTTGGTACTAATAGTCCTTTAGGTAGTTCATTTGCTGCACTGGGTGACTGGCAGCCGGTATTTACTGTGCCCGGAGCTCAAGACGGTGCTTCTATACAATTGGATCCTTTATACACTCTACTTCCAACCACGTATCCATTAATTCCAATGGGAGGATCTCCGCTGCTTACAGCTGCAGCTCCAATTCCCGGAGTGAACTTCGATATTTATGAATGTTCAGATCCGCTGTCTGTAAGAGGTGCTACTCCTACTATAGGAGCGTGGGAATATACAGAAACATTACTTCCTGTAGAACTGTCTTCGTTTATTTCTAATGTAACAGGAACTGATGTTACTCTTAACTGGACAACTGCTTCTGAAACCAATAATTCAGGATTTGATATTGAAAGAAAGAATGCAGAATCAGGAAACTGGAGCAAAGTTGGAAATGTAACAGGAAATGGAACCGTCAGCACTCCTCAGAATTATTCTTTCACAGACAGAGGTTTGACAACAGGCATATACAATTACAGACTGAAACAAATTGATTTCAACGGCAATTTCGAATACTTTAATTTAAGTAACGAAGTTGGAATTGGAATTCCTGACAAATATTCATTGTCACAAAACTATCCAAATCCGTTCAACCCTTCTACAAAGATCAGCTATGATCTGCCGGTAGACGGAATGGTAAGTCTGAAATTATTTGATATGACAGGAAGAGAAGTTGCATCAATAGTAAATGAAGTACAGAATGCAGGATATTACACAGTTAATTTCAATGCATCATCACTATCAAGCGGAGTTTACTTCTATACTATTTCTTCAAATAACTTTATAGCTACTAAAAAGCTGATGCTCGTGAAGTAACATTCAGCTGTTTTACAGTTTTAATTTAACACCAAAGGTTCCACTTCTTAATTGAAGCGGAACCTTTTTTTGTTGGGAATTTCGAATACATAATTAAAGATTGTAGCCGCATCCTTTAGGTTGCGATCTTAATATCTCAGATTTCGAGCCGTTGTTGGTCAAAAAATTTGAAGAGAATTTAAATTCATATTGCACTTTTGTATTCGCAAACTTTTTAAACATCAGCAGCAGCTCAAATGCTATTAAACTTTATGTCGTTGTGCCATAGAGGTAAATCCAATGTGTCGGATAGATAAATAGATTTATTTTAATTATTGAATAATATTTTTTGCAAATTATTATTTACCTAAAACAAAGAGACCCCATCTTTAATCTTTAATATAGATGAGGTCTCTATGTTATTTTAATTGTCTTCTTTTATTTGATCAGTGTCATTTTTTTGGTTGCTGTGAAATCATTTGCATTAATTCTGTAGAAGTATGCACCGGTAGATAAATTAGATCCGTTGAAATTAACATTGTAATATCCTGCTTCCTTCACTTCATTCAGAATCACTGCAACTTCTCTTCCGGTCATATCATACAAAGTGATCTTTACATTTCCATTCTCAGGAATCTGAAAGTCAATCTTTGTAGATGGGTTAAATGGATTCGGATAGTTTTGTGAAAGATTGAATTCAGTCGGAACACCTATCTCTACATCATTACTCAGATTATGATATTCAAAAGATCCATTGAAATCAATCTGTTTCAATCTGTAAGAATACATTCCTGTATTAAGGTTGTTGTCTGAGAATGAATAACTGTTTCCTGAAGTTGAATTTCCATTGCCTTCTCTGTATCCAATTTTTTTCCATGTTGAATTTCCGGAATTTGAAACTAAAGAACGCTCTATTTCAAATCCGCTGTTGTTTATTTCAGAAGATGTAGACCAGTTTAAGCTGACATTCCTTCCGTTTACATTTGAGCTGAAAGAAGCAAGCTCAACAGGAAGTGAGTTCGTTGCATCTCCTGCTGTCCATTTTGAAAATGAATTTACACCTACGGATGTAATCTCTTTAGCGAATGGATTATTAGAACTTGGCTCATAAAACCAGTTTACACCATTGTTAGTGGATTTAAATAAAACAAGATTATTTGGATTAAATCCGTTCAGCTCCGAATCATCATATTTAAACACAAACGTTGCATTCAATCCGGAATTATTAGCCGGAGAAATGTCATAATATCTTTCCATGCTTTCAAGAGTGTCTTCCACCTGAATGGTATGACCTCTTATTACTTCAGTCATTCCCATGTTTTGAGAAGTTGTAAATATTGCTCCAAGTCCGGCTACATTTAAAGCAGTCGGTGCATTAAGGTCTCTGTTTGCTACCAGATATCCGGCACTACCCATTACAGTGTTACCCGGAGTTTCTGTCAGATAAGCTGCAGGTCCCATAGTTATTATGAATCCGTTTAAATTAAAACTTCCTAATATAACTTTCATAGTATCGTTAACCGTAATGTCTGATGAAAGTAAGACACTGCCGGATTTGTTGACTTCAAGTTTTTGCAATACAGTTGTTGAAACCGGAAGTTCTGCACCGGTTGATATAGTTGAATTTCCTGAATAGACTACATTAACAGTTACAGGGAAAGACGGAACAGAATTTAAAACTCCTTCGGCTCTGTCAATAATTACTCCATTAAACAAAGTAAGATATGCACCGTTGGTGAAAGTTCCGTTAGTCAGATAAAGAGTTCTGTTGACAGTTCTTGAATCTGTAAGATTTACACCTCCTGAATTATTAATAGTTAAATCTCTGAGTACTGAAGTTGCTGCAGGTAATTCAACTGAAGACGCAGTTGGATTTGTTCCAATATAAAATACATCTACAGATACGCCAAAAGTCGGAACAGCGGATAAGCTACCGTCACGTCTGACAATCGCAGCACCGTCGCCCATAGTTATATTTGCTCCGTTTGTAAATACACCATCGAGAATTGACAAAGTACCCGGAATAGTTTTAGGAGCGAATATATTGACATGCGCCGGATTGTTTATAGTAAGACTATAATATTCAACATTTGTAATTGCTACTAACTGTCCTGCGACACCATTATATTCTACAGTACTCATTGTTGTAGTAAATATGCCGTTGTTAATCAGAGGAGTTCCGTTTTGAGATAACTTCAATGTATAAGAAGTAATATCAAAAGTTCCTCCGGCATTAATTAAAACAGAATGCATCTGATGATCACTTCCAAGAGTTGTAACAGAGCCGGTTAAAATGTTAGCATTTACAGACCAGTCTCCTGTGCCTTGAAGTGTATGTGCGCCGGTTTCGAAGAAAAAATTCGTTGGAGATACGTTTCCATTGTTTGTGAATACCGGACCGAAAAATCTCAAAGTAGACCCTGATCCTGTTAGACTTCCATTATTAGTCAGATCATCATAAAAATTTAGTGTATAACCACCGTTTCTTACTGATAGAGTTGCGCCGCTGTCAATAGTGACAGGACCATATAATTTACCGGTAATTGGAGATGAATTATCTGTTGCTGAAGTAATTCCGTTCAGGACTTTCAAAGGGGCTGCAAAATTAGAACCGTCTCTTAAATTTAGAGTAACATTGTTTTCTGTTTGAAAGCTTCCTGAATTGTTAACAGTACTTCCGTTAAGAACTTCGAATGTTCCACTTGTAAATTTAAGAATGTTATTATTTAAATTGAGTACTCCGCCATTTTTTATTGAGAACAAATTATTTACCGAAAAATCATTTTCACTGGTTAAAGTAACATTTCCGGAAGATCCGATATATACATTATTTCCTGTAAAATTACCTATACCTGAAAGGTTTAAAGTGGAATCAAAACTTAAAACATTTACATTCACGTTGCCTGAATTATTGAATGAAGATCCCTTGAATATAAAAGTTGAGCCAATACCGCTAATAGTTCCGTTATTAATCAGATCACCATATACTTCGAGAAAATATCCTCCATTCTGTACAAATAAAGTAGCGCCATTATCTATGGTTACAGAACCATACAATCTGCCTATTATAGGGGAGTAAAGATCCGTTGCAGTAGTAATACCATTACTAACAACAACCGGAGCATTAAAGCTCGAACCGTTTCTTAAATTTAAACTCACTGTATCCTCAGTTTTAAAAGTACCCGAATTAGAAACAGTACCACCACTGAGTATTTCAAATGTTCCGGAATTAAAAGTTAAAATATTGTTATTTGGAG
>JBATSB010000215.1:0-3409 GCA_049293015.1 Ignavibacteria bacterium | reverse complement strand
AGTCAGAGAGCAGCAAAACTCATTTCCGAAATAGCAGGTGGAGAAATTTCCAAAGGTCTTTATGATGAATTTCCTGAAAAATTTGAACAAATCGAAACAGGTGTCCGGATTTCCAAAGCAAATGAATTAATAGGAATTGAATTAAACAGAGATGAGATTATTAGACTTCTGGAAAAAATAGATATAAAGTTTACAGGTGAGTCTGATGATAAGTTAAATTTCAAAATACCTGAATTCAGAAGAGAAGATATTTCAAGAGAATCTGATCTAATTGAAGAAATTGCAAGATTATATGGTTATGATAATATTCCTGCTAAATATAATTTCAATGTGAATACAGAAAACTCCTCTCTTATAGATGAAAAAAGTTACAGATTAATGAAATTTATTTCAGAATATTTTGTAGGAAGAGGGTTCAATCAAATTTTGACCTCTCCCCTTTCAGAGGGTAAAGAAATATCGAATAATACAGATATTCCTGAAAAGCCTATTAAACTCGAGAATACTGTTTCAGCGGAAATGAATACGCTAAGGTCTGGATTACTTTCCGGAATGCTTGGAGTTATCAGAAACAATTTCAATAATAACGGAAAGAATATTTCTCTAAAGCTATTTGAAGCCGGAAATGTATTTACCCATACGGAAAGTAAATTTTCTGAAGAGCAAAAACTGATACTTGCAATATCAGGAAAGAATGATGAATCAGCATTATATGGTGGAGATAAGAATTTTGATATTTTTGATATGAAAGGTGAAACGGAAATGTTCTTGTCTAAATTAAATCTTGATAAACTTGGATTATTTTACTATTATGACAACGATATAAGCCGTAACAGGATAGATATAAGTTTAAATAAAAATAACATCGGTTTTATTTATAAAGCAGATAGCAAACTTAAGAAAGAATTTGAGATTGATTCTGACGTTTATATTGCTGAATTTTGTCTTAATAAAATTTTAAAGTATTTTTTAAAAACTGTCTTGTACAAAGAGATCTCAAAATTTCCAAAAGTCAAAAGAGATCTGGCGGTAATAGTAAAAAGTGAAACTCCATTTAAAGACGTCAGCGAACAGATACTAAACAGCGGCAAGGGTTTACTTGAGAAATTAGAACTATTTGATATATATACAGGTGATAAGATAGAAAAAGGTAATAAGAGTCTTGCATTCAGCATGGAATTTTCCTCTGAAGAAAAGACATTAACCGATAAGGAAATTTCATTTACTATGGATAAAATAATAACAGACCTTAAAAAGAAGTTAAACGCTGAAATCAGGTCTTAATCAAAAAAAATGAATCTTAACAATCAGGAAACGAATAAGGATTTTTTTAAAGATCAGAAAAATGTATTGAGAGTATCTCTTGATGACCTTTTTTCCAAGATCAAATCATTAATTTCTAAATATAAAGACCTGAAAAATGAGAATAATTTACTAAAGGAAAATATTAAGAACCTGAACTTAAAAATTTCTGAATTAAAATTACTGCATACAAAGCTAAATACAGAGATCATTAACAGAGATAAAGAAAATTCTGATCTGAAAAATGTTGTATTGAATTCAGGTGATAATAAAATTCCAATGAAAGATAAAGATTATGCAAAAACAAGAATACAAGATCTTATTACAAGAATAGACACGCATTTAGATCAATATGATAACGAAGGAGAATACAGTGACAACTAAAATGTTTGACTTTACAATTTTCAAATTCACTAATTATAAATCATTATTGAGATATGAGCCAAAAAGAAATTCGAGTTAAGATATTCAATAATGAATATAATCTGCAGGGTGACAGCACTGAGAAGGTAGAAAGAATTTCTGATTTCGTGGACGGAATCATGAATCGCCTCAACAGTGAATCACCAAATCAATCGGAGGAAACTATAGCAGTAGTTTCAGCATTAAACATAGCCGAAGAATATTTCAAGGAAAAGGACATTAAGCTCGACCTTGAAAAAGACTATTCAGATCTTCTGGATGAATTGATCTCAAAATCAAATTCCATTTCAGATATGATCGATGATAATTTGTGAAATTGAAAATATCGTTCTTTATATAAAGTTTAGGTTTTAATTAACCGCTCAGACTCATTAGTCAAACATTATAAAAAACCAACAGGTTTAACTATTCGGGAGGCAAGCTCGGAAAATGTCAATTACAGGCCTCGACCGCATTAGCGGAATCGCTGATTCTGAATAAGTATCAATAGCGATCAGTGGAAGCAAAAGACATTCTGGCACCACCCACCGTATGATAGGAAAGGTTTTTTTATACCCTTTGCGCTATTATCCAGTCTGCAGCGGTTTTTTTTTATTCATTTTGGAATAAAAAATTATCTCTAAATTAAAATGAAACAAACTATAAAAATATATTTAATTAAAAAAACACACAGTTATTATGGAGGTTATAAAATAAATTATGGATCTAGAATTATACATATTATTACCAATTCTTGTAGCTTTATGCCTGTTAACCTTTTTCCTCGGCTGGTATATAAACTCAAGATCAAATAAAACAAAGATTGAAGGCGCTGATAACGTAGCAAAAAAAATATTATCAGATGCAGAGTCGAAATCAAAAGACAAAATAGAAATTGCTGAAAAGCGGTCAAAGGAAATTCTCTCAGATGCTGAAAAAGCATCACAGACATTAAAGAAAGAAAAGCTTCTTGAAGTCAAAGATGAATTTCTAAAAAAGAAACAGCAGCATGAGGAAGAAGTAAAAGAAAGAGAAAAGGATCTTGTAGTCGATGAGAAGAAGATTAAAATTGAAAAAGATAATCTCGATACTGCTAAAACTGAACTTTCCAAGTTAGAAATCAAACTAAATAAATCAGTCGAAATAAGTGACTCCAAAACTAAAGAAGCTGAGAATAAAATCTCAGAGTCCGAGAAATTAATTTCATTAAACTCTGAAATACTTGAAGAGCAAAGAAACAGACTTCAGAGGATCTCAGGATTTTCTGAAGAAGAAGCAAAAAAAGTCTTGTTTGAAAGTCTTATCAGCGATGCAAAAATAGAAGCTGCTCAGAAGATTCAGGAGATAAGAGAAGAGACTAAATTGGAATCAAACAGAATTTCTAAAAATATTATAATTCAATCAATTCAAAGAACTGCTTCTGATCATTCTGTGGAAACTACAGTTAGTGTTTTACAGATAAATTCAGATGAATTAAAAGGCAGGATCATCGGAAAAGAAGGAAGAAATATCAGAGCTTTTGAAGCTGTGACAGGTGTGGATATCATTGTTGATGATACTCCTGAAGCAATAATTATTTCCGGATTCGATCCATTCAGAAGAGAAGTCGCAAGAGTTTCTATGGAAAGACTTATAGCAGATGGCAGAATTCATCCGGCAAGAATTGAAGAGATAGTAGAGAAAGTACAAAAGGAACTTACAGAAG
>JBATSB010000214.1:0-46135 GCA_049293015.1 Ignavibacteria bacterium | reverse complement strand
AAATTAATTACCCTGCATCGCAGGGCAAAAGTATCTTCTGTCAAAGAAGAACTTGAGAAAAGATCAAAAGATCCCTCAGTAGATGTTCGCATCACTGACGTAAATTGGGATCAGGATCAAATTAACGAATTCTTAAATTTTGTTGACTCGAATAACATAAATATACTTTATGATTATAAAGGGTCAGCGAATTTGGTATTCAATATTATGCTGCGTGAATGCAGTAAAATTAACACTCAGCAGAATCCAGGTATAAATATCTAGGATCAGGCTGCTCTAAACGGAAAAATCATGCCGGTAAGTCAATAGCCGATTGGCAAACAGGTTGATAGCCGGTATAATTTTTCCAAAGTATAAGCAAAATGGAACTGTACCGCAGGCAAAAAAAACCGGGTACATTAGATGGTTGCTTAGACTTAAACCTAAATATCGAAACGCTCATAAATAATTGAATGCAAAGTAATTCAACTTCTTAACACCGGAAGAAATTTGGTGTTCAGAAATATTTTAAACTTACTTAAGAAAATATGAAAAAAGGAAAAAAGCTCCAAAAAGACTCAGAAACATTTGACGAGTCTAAGAACATAGACACTTCAGAAAATCATGATGATGAATCCTGTCATTGTGATGAAATCCACGTAGTGTCTGCTAAACATAATAAAAGCCATGCCTCAATAGATGCCATGGTGGATATTATTATCAGTCTTATATTTAAGATTGCTGCAGAAAAAAAATCATTAGATAAAACTCGAGAAGAGTTAGATGATTTTTTACAGGATGATATTGATGAATTAATCTAATCATCTGTTTTCAAAACCCCGGGTCTGATCAACCCGGGTTTTTATTTCAGGCTAACGCAGATTTATTTTAAAACAATTACAGGCGCTGGCACAGATTCAAATCATGCAGGACATATTTTAAAGTTACAAAATGGTATAATATATGAAGAAGATCATCATGATAACTTTTAGTAAAATGTAAAGCAAATTTTCAAAAACATAAGCTATAAATTATAAACCAAAGATAATGAAGATAATTTTTAATATTTCAAGATTTGAAAAATGGCAACACGAAAAGCAAAAACTGCTCCACCGGAGAAAAATAAATTCAGACTCCTATCAGTGAACGCAGTCAGTAAAAAACTAGGTGTCGGATACAGTAGAGCTAAGAGCTTAATTGAAAGCGGTAACATTGAATCAGTCAATATGAATGGTACACTTAGAGTGCCGGAGATTAAACTCGAGAAATTTATCAACCAACCGAACACTTTTATTAATGGTAATAATGGACATAAAATCAAATATAAAGATGACGAGGATAAAGCTCAGTCAATTATTGAAAACTTAAACGGGAATTGAAATGGCATCACTATTTAAATACAGAAACAAATATTACATAGCTTATCACATAAATGGTAAGAGAATTACAAAATCTACCCAGTTGGATTTTGTTCCGGCAAACAAATCAAAAGCAGAAACAGCAAAAGTAAAAATTGAAAAACTTGAACAAAAAAATAAGATGAAAATTAAGTACGGTGCAATTAAGCGTAACTCGAATGATGAAAAATTGACTCTCGAAGATGCAATCAGTTTGTACTCGAAAACTTTTAAAAATACTACAGCCAGCGGTAATCGGAATAATCACTTCAGAACATTTGAAGTTGCAATGAGGCAGTTTCAGAAGGATGTACAACCGGATACCGACGTAACCAAGATTACAAAATCAGAAATTAGCACGTTCATCCGGAGAAAAGAGAATGAAGTCAAAAACGCGACAGTTCATACATATATAAGATACTTAAAGGGATTTTTTAATTACCTGATTGAAGAAGAGTTTTTGGATAAATCCCCGATTGTAAAAAGACTGGTTCCAAAATCTGTTATTAAATCGATAAAGATATTCAAGGAAAACGATATTGAGCTTATCTTAGGACAAGCAAAATTAAAAAGTCCGGAGTACTTTATAATTTATAAATTCCTTTTGCTTACAGGGATCCGTCCGGGAGATCTTTTTGAAATAACTGCGGGAGATTTTGATCTCAAGAATAAGATCCTCCGACTGAATATTTCAAAGACATCCAGAACTATCGACTTTCCAATATACAAAGAACTGAGAAATTTCATAAACAAAAACCTTTCACGGATTAAAACTTTTTCACCATCAGAGAAAGTATTTAATCTTTACAGTGTAGAAAGGATCGGTAAAACTTTCAGGAAGATACTTGATGAGATAGAATTGAAGGATAAATCTTACAATTTAAAAACTTTTAGAAAGACTTTTGCATCCTCGTTTGCTGATAAAGGACTAAGCGAAGGGGATCTTGCAGATTTATTGGGTCATTCAACGACTGCTACTACAAGGGCTTTCTATAAAAGTAAAAATGCTAACGCAATTCGTGGCAGAATGGAAGCTTTAGACAAATAAAAACTACTAACAAAACTGCTAACAAGAAAATCTCTAAAATTGCAAACCCTGATACACTCAATGTTTATCAGGGTTTTTAGAGCTGGTGAGCAGAATTGAACTGCTGACCTGCTGATTACGAATCAGCTGCTCTACCAACTGAGCTACACCAGCTTTTTAATTTTCAATTGTTAATGTTCAATGTGCAATGAATATTTTTAATATACAATTTTCAATGTTCAATGCGAGTAGTGCTTAGAGATTTTTTTGATGTTGAAATTATTTTGCCTGTGATCTTCAGGAGTTCATCACAATTTTCTAATAAAGATTTCGAAATATTTTTATCCAGATAATCTGTATCTCTTAAAAGCCTTATCCAGTAATGAGTTTCTCTGGCTTCCTTATATGCAATAAATATTTTATGGATAAAATCCTTCTTAGATTGTGCTCCTACAGCTTCCTCAATATTTGAACCAATAGAAGTCCCGCATCTTAACAATTGTCTTGAAAGAACATTCTCGCAATTACTTGCCAAAAGAAATTTATATACTTCCAGAATTCTTATTGCAAAATCATATGACTTTTCTTTTACTACATTTTGCTGTTCCATCCGATCCTCCCTTTTAATATTTTCAAAAATTATTCTAATAGTTCATTACAAACTTTCCAAATTTATATAATTAAATTTAAAATTTCTTTTACTATATAAATCTGATTTACTTTCAAATATACATATAAAAAAATGTACAACATGAATAACACATTGTACATTTAATATAGATCTTTTATTAATTTCTAATTAATCAACGTAATTTAAATCTATCACAATGTACATTGAAAATTGAACATTGAACATTAAACATTAGTATCGATATGTTTCCGACTTATAAGGTCCGTCAACCTCAACACCAATATAATCAGCCTGCTCCTTTGATAAAGTCTCTAATGTCGCACCGACTTTTTCAAGATGAAGTCTTGCTACTTTTTCATCAAGATGCTTAGGTAATACATATACTTTGTTTTCATAATTATCAGTATTTGTCCACAGCTCGATCTGTGCAAGTACCTGATTCGTAAATGAATTTGACATTACAAATGAAGGATGTCCCATTGCGCAGCCAAGATTTACGAGTCTTCCCTCTGCAAGTATGATGATCTCTTTTCCGTCAACATTATAAATATCTACCTGAGGCTTAATCGTATCTTTTGTATTTCCGTAATTCTTATTCAGCCAAGCCATGTCTATTTCATTGTCAAAATGACCAATGTTACAAACTATCGCTTTGTCTTTCATGCTTTTGAAATGTCTGTCAGTGATGATATTATAATTACCGGTTGCAGTTACTACTATGTCTGCGATCTTTGAACCTTCGTCCATTGTGATTACTTGATATCCGTCCATCGCTGCCTGAAGTGCACAGATCGGATCGATCTCAGTTACCATTACTCTTGCTCCGGCACCTCTAAGTGACTGAGCTGAACCTTTACCAACATCTCCGTAACCAGCGACTACTGCTACTTTTCCTGCCATCATTACATCTGTAGCTCTTCTGATTGCATCTACCAAAGATTCTTTGCATCCGTATTTATTGTCGAATTTTGACTTCGTAACTGAATCATTAACATTGATCGCCGGCACTGAAAGTGTTCCCTTTTTCATTCTCTCATATAATCTCAATACACCGGTTGTTGTCTCTTCTGATAAACCTTTTATTCCAGCAATTAACTCAGGATATTTATCAAATACCATGTTTGTAAGATCACCACCGTCATCAAGGATCATGTTTAAAGGTTGTCTGTCAGCTCCGAAGAATAATGTCTGCTCAATGCACCAGTTGAATTCTTCCTCGTTCATTCCTTTCCATGCATATACAGGAATTCCCACTGCTGCAATAGCTGCTGCTGCGTGATCCTGTGTTGAAAAAATATTACATGAGGACCATGTAACTTCAGCTCCAAGTTCAATAAGTGTTTCAATTAATACTGCTGTCTGAATTGTCATATGAAGGCAGCCTGCGATCCTTGCGCCTTTTAAAGGTTTTGTTGCTTTGTATTCTTCTCTGATCGACATTAAACCGGGCATTTCTGCTTCAGCAAGTCTGATCTCTTTTCTTCCCCATTCTGCAAGAGAGATGTCCTTTACTTTGTAAGGTAATACTTCTGTCTTGTCTATTGTTGATGTACTCAAGGTTTTACTCCTTTTATTATTTTAATTATTAATAGGTTGTCTAGATTTTTGAACTGTAAAGATAACACATATAATTTTTTAAATAAATCGATAAATTAGTATTATTTTTAAATACTTAGTTTATTCTATATAAATTATTTTGAGACAATCTGCCAATTCGTACTAAAATAATCTCTTTTTTATAAATACAGATTGTTTTTTTGATTTAATTATACAGAACGGGTCAAAAACTCTACGACAGGATATGATATTAAATTTCTGTCTCTCTGAGTCTCACTCACTGCTGAAATGTTAGCGCTTAATATTCCGTTTTGCAGAATTACCGAATTAAATTCCCTCTCCAAAGCTCCGTTATAAGTAAACAAGACACATTGCTCTGCAGAAAAACCTGAAACTATTATTAACTCAATATTTTTGTCTTTCAGAATTTTTTCAAGTTCAGTATCCATAAATGAATTCGATTTAATTTTCCTAAGTCTCAGATCGGTCTCAGCAATTACAATTTCCGGAATGAAATCAATCTGATCAGAATTATTTTCATTTTCACTTTCTATATCCTGTATATGAACTATACAATGTCCCTTTGACCTCAGCATCTCTGATACATAATTAATATGTTCCACAGCTCGCTGTACATTAATTTTTTCTCTGAGTTCATCAAGAAAGATCTTCTGCATATCTACTATTAAAAATCCGATATTCATTTTGATAGTTTAAATGATTAATTAATAAAGTTTTTATATTTAAATACAATGTTTAACTCAGTATCCGTTGAGTCCGAAAAACACGTAACATTGCGAGAGCAAAATATTTGTGTCTAATTTTCACAACACGTTTCAGAATTATTAAAAAGTAATTCCCCCTTAAAAAAGGGGGAGCGAAGGGGGTTGTTGCCGAAAGAAATAGAAACAACTAAAATCAAAATACTCAACACGGTTAGCAGTGGGGTCAGGTTAAACTCTTTTTACAAACCCCTCCAAGCCTCCCCTTTGAAAAAAGTGGTGGAGCAATTTCCTTTTAATAATGCTTTTTGGTTCTGAATATACCAGTGAATGTTTTACAGATCTGAAAGAACCGATTTATTTTCAATTGCAAACTTTATAAGACTGTGACTTCCTCTTAGATTGAGTTTATTGCTGATGTTTGTTCGGTGATTTTCAATTGTCCTTGGACTGAGAAAAAGATCTTTGGCTATTTCTTTGCTTGTTTTATTTTTAGAAATGAATTTGAGAATTCTTAGTTCAGTCTGAGTAAGACTTTCTAATGAAGGTGTATTGCTCTTCAGATCATTCAAACGCTTTCTTCTGTTGACTGCGAAATTTGATACAGACGGACTTATAAAATAATTATCTTCCCAGACCGACCAGATACATTTAATGATATCATTCACAGCGCTGTCTTTGAGTACATATCCTTTTACACCAAGATTCATTGCCTCATCAAATATATCTTCTTCCGCATACATAGTTAGAAAAATAATTTTCGTCTTGCTGTCTTTCAGTTTTCTCAGGACATCTAGACCGGTCATCTTTGGCATATCAATGTCAAGCAAAGCAATATCAGGAGAATGTTCAGTGATCAATTCCATAGCTTTGAGACCGTTATCACATTCCCCTTTAATGATAATATTTTTATCGGTTTCAATGATCTGTTTTAGACCGCTCCTGAATATTGGATGATCGTCTGCTATTATAATTTCAAGCTGCTTTTCCATTTTGAAAATTAGTTTTATTTGCATTTAAAATACTTAAGTCAATTCATTACTTCAATTGTTAATTTTAGATTTTACAAAACTCTGCTAATTCTTATAGTTTGATTACTTTAAATTATTTGAGTTATAATCTATTTATTTTAGATCGTCATAAAGGTGAATGGCTTTTTGTTTTTAATTTTTTTCAAAGAAAGCCGTAATGATTATTTCATTTAAAATGCTTAATTTATGCTGATTTATTCAACTAATGCATAATAATTTAGAAGAGGATACCTGAACTGGAAAATACAAAAGTTATAAAACTGCTCAAAACTTTTTCAAAAGCAGAGGTCATTAAATTTCGCGAATTTGTGAATTCACCTTTTTTTAATAAAAATAAAAATGTGATAAGCGTTTGCGAAATGATCTTAAATTATTACCCTGAATTTAATTCAAAAGATTTTACCGAAGAGAATATATTCAAAGCCGTTTTCAAAAAAGAAAAGTATGACTATTTTAAGATCAAAAATATTATATCTGATATTTATCAACTGTCTGAATTATTTCTCAAAACTATTTCAACGTTGAATATAAGTTTTGAGAATGATATTGTTCTCTTAAATGCACTTCACGAAAGAGATCTTGATTCTGTTTATTTAAAAAGAGAAAAACAACTTGATGTAAAAATGAAAAATTCTTTAAGGGATGAATCATACTTTTATTCAAAATATCTTTTAGCTAAGATAAACACTTCTCATTTCAAATTTGAAAAGACTGGTTATCAGTTTGGACAGATACAAAATGAGTTTGATGCTTTCCTCGATTACTCTCTTACAGGACTTTTGAGATTGTACTCAAAAATGCTTCACAACAAAAATCACGGTAATGTAAATTTTAATATGGAAATGTTTGAAAATGTTTTAGAATATATTAAAGACAAAGATTTTGAGGATAACCCTTCCAATAAAATTTATAAGACCATCATTTTACTTGAGTTGTCAAAGGATGAAAAATATTACAGGGAATTATTAAGTCTTAAAGAAAAATTTGAAAGTGTAATTTCAAACGAAGACATGTATTATATTCTTCTTATTATAAATTCTTTTTCGGTTTACAAATTAAAACTCGGAGACGAATCTTATTACAGGGACAGGTTTTTATCCTTTAAGGAAATAATTGATAGAAAGTTCATACCGGATAATTATTTTTTATTTGTTAATTTTATTTCGACCTTCACTTCTGCCTGTATGGCAGGAGAAATTGAATGGGCTGAAAATTTCCTGGCTGATCATCAGAAAGGTATTTCTCCAAAAGAAGAAACATTCAATACTGTTAATTACTGTAAAGGTTTTCTGGAATATAGAAAAAGGAATTACGACTGTGCTTTGGAATATTTTGCAAAGACTAATTTCAAATTATTCCTTGTAAAGGTAATGGTGAAAAGTTATTCGATAAGAATTTTTTATGAACAGGATATGTACGAGCAGACAATTTCAGCTATTGATACTTTTAGACATTATCTTAAAAGTGAAAATCAAATCTCTGAAGATCTAAAAACTGCTCAATATGAATTCTTAAGATTCCTGAGTGAATTAACCAGACTAAAAATTGACAATATTAAAAATAATAATGATCCGAGATTAATTGTATTGAGAAAAGAAATTGAGAATATGAGCAGCAATCCTCTTGGTGCTAAAAACTGGCTTATAGAAAAGGCAAACAATTTTATTTAAAAAATATAATCAAAAACTATTAACTATTAACTATTAAATCGGAATTTTAAAATTCAAAGTAGTTCCTTCTCCAGGATTTGACTCAATATTCATTTCTCCGTTAATAAGCCTTATCCTTTCAAGCATACCTTGAATTCCAAAACCGTGCTTTCCTTTATCAGCATTAATTTTTTCTATACTAAATCCAATCCCGTTATCATTTAAAAGAATGGAAATATAATTTTTCTCTCTGCTTACATTTAGTATCACTTCCTTTGCTTTAGAATGCCGCATTATATTGTTCATACTTTCCTGAATTATTCTGTAAATACTTATCTCTGATTCCGGGTGCAATGTATTGTCAATGTTATCAATACTAATAGTAAATTTAATTTCAACTGTTCCCTTAAGTCTGTCAAAAATAGAGCTGATAGCTTTAGATAACCCGAGTCTTTCTATCTGATATGGATGAAGTGAATAAGAAATTTCTCTTACATTTTTCAATGTATCAGTTATCACATCGGAGACTTCATTAATATTTTTTATAACACCTTCACTGTCTGACGGATTGTTAAGACTGATCTGTAATTTATTTTTTGAGATTAAAAGATCCTGCCCGATACTGTCATGCAGCTCACCTGCAATTCTCTTTCTTTCATTTTCCTGAGTATCAAGAAGTTTCTTTGTGAATTCCTCTTGAGCTTTTCTGTCTTTTCTGAGTCTGTTTATCTTACTTTGGTAAACACTTCCGGATGCTGCAAGTAATGTAACCGCACTAAGAGATTTAAACCATATTGTTTTCCAGAATGGAGGTGAAATATTTATTTTAATAGTCTTTCCTTTTTTATTCCAGATGCCGTCGTTGTTTGAACCAATGACAGTAAATTCATATTCACCTGCATTAAGATTTGTATAAGTTGCAAATCTTCTGTTTCCTGAATTTATCCATCCCTTATCAAAACCTTTCATTCTATATGCGTATTTATTTTTGCCGGGTATATTATAATCGAGTGCAGAAAATTCAAAAGAAAAAACACTCTCTTTATATGTCAGATTTATTTCATCTGTCGTCATAATTGTACTTTTCAGAATACTTCCTTTTTTTCCAAATTCTACTTCTTTATTAAAAATTTTGAAATCAGTGAAGACAATTTCAGGACTGTTCAGATTATCTTTTATTTCATCCGGATCAAAAATATTGAATCCGTTAATTCCTCCGAATACAAATTCGCCACTTTTTAATTTTAAACATGCCCAAGGATTGAATTCATTGCTCTGAAGTCCATCTCTTACATCATAATTTTTTACAATATCTTTTTCAGGATCCAGCCTTGAAATCCCCTTATTACTACTGACCCAGATATAGCCTTCATTATCTTCGAGTATTCCGGCAATGCAATTGTTTGGTAATCCGTGATTTGTTGAATATCTTTTAAAGCCTTTCTTCCCGGGGGTCATTTTATTTAAGCCATTTTCAATTGTCCCAACCCAGATATTTTTTTTACTGTCTATTAAAATATCTAAAACAAAATTCCCGCTGATGCTTTTAGAATCTTTCGGATCATTTTTGAATTGGGTAAATGTATTTCCAACTTTGTCAAAAATTAATAATCCTCCAAATGAAGAGCCTAACAGAAGAGTATTTTTATCTACACTTATAATTTTCCGGATCCTTTTATCCCTTACATCATTCTCATCATCTTCATTAATACTGAAATGAACTGTTTTCTTTTTCTGAGGATCAAATCTGTTTATCCCCTTGCCTGCCGTACCATACCATATAAAACCATCTTCATCTTCAAATAATGAAAATACATAAAGATAATTTTTTGTAGTGTCGTTTTCTCTTTTAAAATTATAAGTCGTGTATTCTTCTGTATCCGTATCAAATTTCATAAGTCCTGAACCTGAAGTTCCAATCCAAAAACTTCCGTCTGAGTGCTGAATGATAGAGTCTATCGTGTTTTCATTTATGGGATTATCATCATCAACATTACTCTTAATTCTTATAAACTGATTATCATTTTTGTTAAACATTGTAATGCCATTATCCGAAGTTCCTATATATAAATTGCCCGATTTGTCTTCTGCAAAACTCTTAATTTTGTTACTACTGATACTGTTGGCATCTGTAGGTTTTTCAAAATAGTGGTTGAATTTTTTGTTCTGATTTTTATAAATTCTCAGACCTGATCCGAAAGTCCCTACCCATAAGATTCCTGACCTGTCAATATAAACATTCAGTATGGAATTGTTTCCTATACTGTATGGATTATTTTTTTCATCTTTATAACAATAGAATTTCTTTTCAACTTTATCAAAATAATTTAGTCCGCCTTCCTTTGTACCAATCCAGAAATTTCCTGATTTGTCCTCGCACATATTTGAAAGTAGTCTGTTGCTCAATGAAAATCTGTCTTCAGGATCATTATTAAATCTGATAAATCCGTTTATTTCTTTATCATATTTGTTCAAACCATTTGTTGTACCTGCCCACACTATTCCCTCTTTATCGCAATACATAGAATCAACTTTATTTTCAGAAAGACTGGATTCTTCATCAGGATCGTTAATGTATCTAATAAATTTGTTTTCACCTTTATCAAAAAAATTTACTCCTCTGCCCCAGGTTCCCGCCCAGATATTTCCATTCTTATCCTGAATGACAGAAGAGACTCTGTCACTGCTTATAGAAAATTCATTATCGCTATTAAATCTGAAACAAGTTTTTAATTTTCTGTCAGGATCCAGACAAATTAGACCACCGCCGTATGTTCCGATCCATAGATTTTTTTCAGCATCTTCAAAAATTGCTCTAATAGATTCCGAACTTAAACCACTCGTGTATTCAGAAATCGGAACTCTTAGAATATTATCCATTTCTCTGTCATAAATATTAAGCCCGTCATCAGTGCCTATCCACAATACTCCAAAGCTGTCTTCAAATATTACATTTACTATATTATTACTGAGATGTCCGCTCTTTTCGGAATCACTTCTGTAAATTTTGAAATCATAACCGTCATATCTGTTAATTCCGTCCTGAGTACCAAACCACATGAATCCAAGGTAGTCCTGCAAAATGGTTTTTACAGTGCTGTTGGAAAGCCCGTTTTCTATATTCAATCCTGAAAATGAGATTTCGGAATAAGGATTCATATCAATTTTAAATTTTAAATTTTAAATTTTAAAAAGTTTAAAATTAAAAAAAATTTCTTTGTAAAGCCTGGAATAATGTTATAAATTTTTATTACTGATCAGAGAGAATATAATTTATTTTTTCTGATCTATATTATTACGTTCAGTTGATTTTTCTTTTGTGAGTTCCTGTTTGAATATTTCCTTTACTTACAATTGTCTTAAAATATAAGCATTACTTTTTAGAAATCATAAAAATCTATTTTTTTAATTTTAATTCAATCCCCAGCTCTACAAGCTGTTCCTGACTTACTTCACTAGGACAGTCATCCATCAGCGAAGAAGCTTTTAAGGTTTTTGGAAATGCTATTGTATCGGTAATAGAATTCAGAGCGCATAATATAGCAACGATCCTGTCAAACCCTACAGCAGCACCTCCATGCGGCGGAGCACCATATCTGAATGCTTCCAATATGAATCCGAATTTCATTTTTGCTTCCTCATCTGTTAGTCCAATAATATTAAAAACTTTTTTCTGAATCTCAGGTTTGTGAATCCTGATACTTCCGCTTGTAACCTCATGTCCGTTTAGTACCAGATCATAACAGTTTGCGCGGATGCTTTCAATTTCATTTTTATCTTTACTGTCGAGATATTTGATATACTCATCCTTTGGCATAGTAAAGACATGATGCTCAGCATAAAATCTTCCATCCTCTTCTTCAAATCTGAATAGTGGAAAATCTATTACCCATACAAATTCAAATTTCGATTCGTCTGTTAGGTTAAAATCTTTTGCAAGTTTAAGTCTTAGATGTCCAAGTGTCTGAAGAACTTTCATTTTTTCACCGCTCAGAATAAAAATTGTATCACCCTTATCCGCTTCAAATTTCTTTTTAATATTGTTAATAATTTCTTCATTCAGGAATTTTACAATTGGTGATTGCACAGTTCCATCCTCATTATACTTCAGATATCCAAGTCCTCCAAAGCCGTATTTTTTTACAAACTCTGTAAGCCCGTCAATTATCTTTCTTGACAATTCTTTGGAAGAAAGTTTAATACCTGCAACTATTCCTCCGTTATCAATAGCATCAGAAAATACTTTAAACTCTGATCCTTTTACAATGTCTGAAATATTTTCAATTTTCATTTCACCTTTAACTCTGAGATCAGGTTTATCAGAACCGTAACTGTTCATCGCTTCATCATAGGTCATCCTGCGAAAATTTTCCGGCAGATCAATTCCTTTTATTTCTTTCCACATTTCACCAAACATACCTTCAAGTATTTCAAACACATCATCCTGATCCACAAAGCTCATCTCCAGATCGATCTGTGTAAACTCGGGCTGCCTGTCCGCTCTGAGATCTTCATCTCTGAAACATTTACATATCTGAACATATTTGTCAAATCCCGAAACCATCAGTATCTGTTTATATATCTGAGGAGACTGAGGCAGTGCATAAAACTTTCCATTATGAACTCTTGACGGAACCAGATAATCTCTGGCACCTTCAGGTGTTGATTTCATAAGCATAGGAGTTTCCACTTCTAAAAAGCCATGCTTTTCAAAATATTTATGAATGATATTCGTTGCCTTACTTCTGATCACAAAATTTTCTGTCAGCGAATTTCTACGGAGATCAAGGTATCTGTATTTTAACCGAAGTTCATCTGAAGCCTTAATATCATCTTCTACTACAAAAGGAGGAACATCAGATTCATTCAGTATTTCAAGTTCAATCAGCTCAATTTCAATCTCACCGGTTGGAATGTTTTTGTTTATACTTTCTCTTTTTAAAACTTTTCCTGTGGCTGAAATAACAAACTCCTGACCTAATTTTAATGCAGTATTATATAAGTCAATATTTTCGGGAACAGCTTTAAGTTGAGTGATCCCATATCTGTCACGAAGATCAATAAAAAGAAGTCCGCCGAGATCCCGTTTTTTTGCGACCCAGCCGTTGAGTGTGACAGTTTCGTTTTCATTTTTTAAATTTAACTCTCCGCAGTTATGAGTTCGTTTCCTGAAATTCATCTGGTTATTATATTATTTTTATTATATAAAAAAGGGCTTAAAATTCTCATAAGCCCTTTATAAAATGTTTTAAATTTAAAGTTAAATATAAATTCTAATTTAAAATTATAAGGAATTTAATGACTAACCAAAATATTAAATTCTTAATTCTTAATTCTCAATTGCTTTTAAATCATTGCACATTGAAAATTGATCATTTAAAATTAATCAGAGCGTTCCTCTTAATTCCTGTTCTCTTTCAATTGCTTCAAACAGAGCTTTGAAATTTCCTTTGCCAAAACTTCGTGCACCTTTTCTCTGAATTATTTCAAAGAATACAGTTGGTCTGTCCTCAATCGGTTTTGAAAATATTTGAAGGAGATATCCGTCTTCATCCCTGTCAACAAGGATTCCCAATTTTTCCAGTTCCGAAATATCTTCATCAATCTTACCAACTCTGTCCACAAGCTCTCTGTAATATGTCGTAGGTACAGTCAGAAATTCCAGACCTCTGCATTTAAGTTCATTTACAGTATCAAGAATATTTGCAGTTGACATCGCTATATGCTGTGCACCGGCTGATTTATAGAAGTCAAGATACTCTTCAATTTGTGATTTCTTTTTTCCTTTAGCAGGTTCATTGATAGGGAATTTTATTTTACCAGTTCCATTTTGCATCACCTTACTCATCAGTGCTGTAAAATCTGTTGAAATATCTTTATCATCAAAAGAGATAAGCTGATTGAATCCCATTGTATGTGCATAAAATTTTACCCAGTCATTCATCGTACCAAGCTCAACATTTCCTACAATATGGTCAACTGCCTTGAGTCCTGTATCTTTTATACCTGCTACTGTCTTATGATCAGCACTTACAAAACCGGGCATAAATAACCCGTTGTAATTTTTTCTTTCAATAAATGAATGAATCGTATCTCCGTAAGTCTGAATCGCAGATCTTATAATTACTCCATTTTCATCTTTGAATTCAGTCGGCTCGAGTACGCTTTTTGCACCACGGCTTGTCGTTTCGAAATATGATTTGGTTGCATCATCCACTTCCATTGCAATGTCTCTGACTCCGTCACCATGTTTTTTGTGATGCTCAGCTATGAAATTATCATCGGTCAGAGGTGAAGATAAAACGAATTTTATTTTACCCTGTTCTAAAAGATAAGAAGTTTTTTCTCTGTTGCCGGTTTCAAGTCCGGAATAACCGGTTAGCTTAAAACCCATTACATACTGATAAAAAAATGAAGACTGCTTTGCATTGCCGCAATAAAACTCTAGATGATCAATTCTTTTTAATGGAAGAAAGTCTTTGGCAGTATCAGTATCCTGAACTTTTAATTCCGTTTCGTTTATGGTTTCCATAACTGTTATTGATTAAATAATAAAAAATTTTCTGAATGATTTATTTAAATTTAATTAATTTATGTTTAAAATTTAATGCATAATTCAAATAAAAATCCCGGCTAACTGTGCCGGGATAAAGAGTTTTTAATAAACGAATTTTTTCTTTTCTAAGATAATAATTAAGGAGTAATTTTTGAAATAAAATTTGAAACATTATTATCTGAGATTTCAAGATCACTAAGATCCACTAATCCGTCTCTGTTTAAATCTGTATCACTAAAACCTGTTATTAAGTTAAACGCATCGTTTTCAATTTTATACATATCAAATAGGTCAATATATCCATCCCTGTTTACATCACCGCTGTATACACAATATTTTTCATTTATAAATTTTAAATTATTTCCGTATGCCTGAGACTGTAAATTAGTGAAATCATAATTAATAATTTTCCCTGCTGTTACAGACACACCGCCGCTTTTACTCCATGTCTCTATACTGTTTTTACCTTTTAGCACAATATAATAATTTCCGGAAGATAATAAAGAAGTTGAGAAATTCCCGGTAAATGACAATGAGTCAAATTTAACCTTTCCTGAATCTTTTATCTGATAAGGGTAAAAATTATTTCTGATATAAACCGTAACTGTATCTGACAAATTTAATCTGTTATGAGAAATATTATAATTTCCTTCAGCTATTGCTTTAATATTGAAATAGGTCAATGGATTATCTGCTATTGGAAATTCATGAAATGAATATGCACCAATACCTCTGTTATTTCTCAGAAATGGTCCGAGATACACTGCAGAATCAATATGTGTCCATACTGTCGGAAGATAAGTTAGCTTTGTAGCATTACTGGCATTATATAATTTCAACTTAATTGTATCTCCGGATTTCTGGCCTGATGAAATCAATCCGGTCTGTCCGTTTAAATAGAAATAATTTTTCATACTGTTACCCAATGAATCTGCGGGCCAGTATGAAACGGTTGAATTATTAAACAGTAAAGCTATTTCATTTTTCTGAGGAGTAGTATAATATGCAGTCCTGATATTCGGTCCAATCTTACCCGTTGTATCAACCGGTGTATAAAATTTCTCACTGACATATTTGAAAACTACTGATCCGATATTTTTATAACCATTATACTGATAATGACATCCTCCATAATATGGTAATCCTGCAGTTGCAATAACTTCCAGATCAGAAAATGATTCAGGCAATTTTCTCTGCACTTCTCTGAGCTGACTTGCATACTGGGCAGAACAGCAAGGTCTTGTCTGAAATACATATGTAAAATCAAACCCCGGATAATTTTCTTTCCACTGATTATATAATGTCTGAAAATTCTGCTGATAATTTAACCAGCTTATCGTTCCGTTCGATTCCCCCTGAAACCAGAATATGGCTTTTACTTTATCTGTTAAACCTGCTTTTTTGGTTCTGTATAATTGTCTTCCATATAGAGTATTGAAATCGACATGATTGGAGTTGTTTCTTAAATTCAGTTCGATAGTCGAAGCAGCTCCTCCTCCGTTTATTATACAGGTCGGTATGCCAAAATTTTCTTTTATTAATTTCTGAAGTTCAAGTCCCCATATTCCAACATTGAATGGACCGCTGAATACCCTAACTGCACCGTCTGCTTTGGATAATCCCCACAAAGTATCAGCAGGATTGTATGGAAAAGCATTATAATTTAAAGTCTGCATTCCAAAAGACCTGCAAAACTCATTTTCATAGGTCATTAAAGCATCAGTCGGAGTAGAATTTGATTGCCCGGCTATCATAAAAAAATCTCCACAGACTACATTATTTGCACTGCTAATTAATGAACTTGAAGAACCGGTTTTTAAGTAAAGTTTGAAATTGAATTCTGAAAGTTCGGCATGGATCTTTTGTTTAAGATCAAACCAGGCAGAACCGTTAGCATAAACTAATTTTGCAGATCGTCTTTTCCAAATTGTAGAATTTCTGTAAACTTCCATATAGACTGAATCATATCCGGTTACATTTATTGTTCCTGAATATGTCACAAATGCAGAATCCTGAGAATCCCTTGCATAAAGCTGATATGTCCTGGGAAAATCTGAAAAGGTATAAGTAGATGAATTGATTCCGGAATTGGAAGCCGAGGATAACTGATCAGCAAATGAATTTTGAAAGTTTAGAAATGAGAAAGAAATTAAAAAATATGAAACCCCAAATGTAAAATATTTAATTTTTTTCATACTATTTTATACACCACCGCTATTTTCTATTTTGGATATAGAAAAGGAAATTTAATCTAAAGAATTGTGTATTATTGGAAGTTAAGATAAATGTCCATAGAAATGATATAAATGTATCCTTTCTTTTATTTAAAAAATAATTTTTATATTGGCTAAAATAGAAATTTATTCTTTAAATAAAAACATATTTTTATTGAAAGTTTTACTTTAAGTAATTTTCATATCTGCTATATAATATATCCCTAATATTGGAGTTGTTAAAAGAAAAGAAATCTAAATATGTTAACCTCCTTAAATTAAAAGCTTTAAAGACATTATACCAGACCTATTTCTTTAATCTATAGGTAATCTTTATAAATGGTTTATTTTGTTTTCATAATAATAATAGTAATATCATCATGAACTTCAGCGTAACCTCTGAATCTATTTATTTCTTTCAGATAAATTTCCTTAATTTCTTCAGCAGGTCTGAAAAAATTTTCACATATTATTTTTTTTACATTTTCCAGACCAAATTCCTCTTTTTGACTGTTCATAGATTCTGTTAGTCCGTCTGAATAAAAACAAAAAACATCTCCCGGGTTTGCGTTAATATTAATTTCCTCTAAGGAATTGTCAAATATCTCACCATCAGTTAATCCAACTGCCATTCCTTTTTGTTGAATTTCTCTGCATTCTCCGGCTATACTATCATACATTAGCAAAGGCGTATGACCTGCTCTGCAAATTTTAAGATTTCTCTTATTTACTTCTGCTAAAATTGAGCTGAAATAAAGTCCCTTTTTTATATGTCTGAAAACATTTTTATTTAAACCCTTTAAAATACTGCCTGGATTGTCATATATGTCTGTTAACTGGCGAATAAGAAGTCTTACCTGTATCATACATAAAGCAGCCGACATTCCTTTTCCGGAAATATCACCCGTTGAAATGAAATAAATCTCATCACTTTTTTTTATAAAATCTATATAATCTCCCCCAACGATTTTAGCTGTTTCATAATAATATGAAATATCAAAATAATTATCTGCAGGAGGTTTACTTGGTATGAGACTAGTCTGAACATCCCTTGCGACTTTGAGTTCGTCACCTGATGTAAGCTTTTCAGCAATTTCATATATAAGTATAAAATTTACTATTATGAAAGTTAGAATAGCAAGTTTCCAGTTTCCATTTACCCAGGCAAATAAAAATGCAATTACCGCAATCGAATAAAAAATTCTTATAACAGGTGATAGTTTTGTAAGGAAAGCTATTGTGAAATTTTTTAAAAGCTTAAATAAACCTGTCTTTTTAGAAGTATCATCTTTTTTCTCTCCTGATTTTTCCAGTTCTTTCAGATAATATTTATATCTGACAGGAGTTTCTTTAAAAAAAGTGTTCTCTAATTCTTTGGAAGTTAAATCGCCTGAATAAAAGTCATATATCTTTTTTAACAAATTATCTTTTTTCAATATTCTTAAAATGTTTTGTTACGGAAAAAATATGTATGAGTTCAATTTATTTTTAAATGATGATTATAAATATACATTTTTTTTAATATTTTCATTTGTTGACATGTTTTAAAATATTGAATAATAACTTTTTTATCTAACCCAAAACGTAAAAACATTAATGTTTATATAGTGAATATATTTATATAAATTATCAAAAATCATTATGAAAGATTTCAGACAAAAAGCTTCCTTAAACGGAAAGACCATTGAATTAATAAACAGGATTTCAGACCCTGCAATGTGGGTAGTAAATATTTATAAAAAATTTTTATTTTTTGAAAAAAAAGAAAACTCATACTGGTTTAGTGACAAAGATGAAGCTGAGATTTTTTACAATAAACTTACTAATGATTAAGCAGATTCATAATTTTTCATTTTCAAATCATTTCATAAAACATAAGTAATATCAATCCTTAAGTATCTTTAAACTTCTATACTACATTATTATATTGGCAAATGCAAAAAAACGTTTTTTTAATAAACGGTAATAACTTAACAATTCAGAATTCGATCGATATTATATCCAGCGGTCAAAAGATTTCACTTCACAGCTCTGCTGAAAAAAATATCAGAGCGTCCAGAGAAATGGTTGAAGATTGGATAAAAAATGATGAAGTAATCTATGGTGTAACGACAGGTTTCGGAGAATTCAAAGATGTAAAAATTTCTCAAAAAGATCTTAAAACTCTTCAAAGAAATCTTATCTTATCTCATTCAGCAGGCGTAGGTAAATATGTACCTGACATTATTGCCAGACTCATGATTCTTTTCCGAATAAATTCACTTTCTAAAGGATTTTCAGGAGTGAGGTTGGAACTAATAAATACACTAATTAAAATTTTTAATTCAGGCATAATACCTCTTATCCCTTCTAAAGGATCTGTCGGGAGTTCCGGTGATCTTTCTCCATTGTCACATTTATCACTGCTTTTAATTGGTGAAGGTTCCTGTAAACTTAATGGAAATATTTCTGAATCCCGTACTGCTCTTGAGTCAAAAAAGATCAGACCATATGAGCTTTCTGCAAAGGAAGGGCTTGCAATGATAAACGGTACCCAGATGATGTCAGCTTATATTTGTAAATCAATTTATGATGCAGAAATTTTATCAAAGCTGGCAGATATATCCGGCAGCATGTCACTTGAAGCACTTCGCGGAACGAGTAAAGCTTTCTCAGAAAAATTACAATCTGTCAGACCACATCCGGGTCAGAAAAAATCAGCTTCAAATCTGAGAAAACTTCTTAAAGGCAGCGGGATCATGAGATCACATAAAGACTGTGGTAAAGTTCAGGACGCATATTCACTTAGATGTATGCCTCAGGTTCATGGTGCAGTTAAAGATACAATCGCACATTGTAAAAAAGTTCTCGAGATCGAGATAAATTCGGCAACTGATAATCCATTATTATTTCCTTCATCTGGGGAACATATAGAAGGCGGTAACTTTCATGGTGAACCGCTTGCGTTCATTGCAGACTTTCTTGCAATTGCTGTCAGCGAACTTGGTAATATCAGCGAAAGAAGAACTGCCCGGCTTGTCGACGGAAGTCTAAGCGGTCTTCCCAGATTTCTTATCAGCGAAGGCGGTTTGAATTCCGGGTTAATGATCGCACAATATACTGCCGCATCTCTTGTCAGCGAAAATAAAGTTTTGTGTCATCCTGCATCTGTAGATTCTATTCCTACCAGCGCAAATCAGGAAGATCATAATTCTATGGGTTCAGTGTCTTCATTGAAATGCTATGATGTAATAAACAATGTTAAAAATATATTAGCAATCGAATTTCTTTGTGCTGCACAGGGAATTGATTTTCTTAGACCTTTAAAAAGCGGAGCAGGTACAGAAGCTGCTTATTTGTATTTAAGAAAATATACTAAACATATAAATAAAGATTTATTTATTAGTGAACAGATATTAAATACCTGCAAAGTCATTTACAATATGGAATTAATTGAGGAAGTTGAAAAAATAACGGGTAAACTTAATTAAAATGAATAGTTACTTTTCCGGGTTAAATGAGAACAAGTTTGTTGAAAGGATCACATATTATTCCAAAAAACTCCTTGATAAATTTGACAATGATCATGTCTGGATAATGTCTTCGGGAATTTCATTCAACATTCTTATCTGCCTGTTACCGTTTTCATTAATGCTTTTAACAATATTGGGTGTATATCTTGACAGTGAAACTGTTCAGATCAAATTAATAGAATATATAAACAGCATAGTCCCTCTTCCCGGACAGTATAAAGAAAGAATAATTTTTGAACTTATAGATAAGACCCGAGAACTTACAAACAATACTTTTCTTACAGGTATAATAGGTACTGCAGGGATATTCTGGACAGCAAGCGGAGTATTCAGTGCAATGAGAGAAGTATTAAAAAAAATATTTAAGATTAACTCAGAACAAAGTTTTATCAAAGAAAAAATCAGAGATTTCTTTTTAGTAATTATTTCTTTGATTTTGCTGATTTTATCTGTTGCAGCTACATCAATTGTTCCAATTGTAGAAACTTATTCGCAGGGCTTATTCGGTGAGACTATTATATTAAACTTTTTTCAAAAGCTGGTACCGGTTATTGGGGGATATTTACTTTCTTTTTGTCTTTTTTACATTATGTATATTTTTATTCCTTACTGGAAGATGAATAAGAAAGTAATATTCTTTACTTCTGTATATACAGCAATTTTTTTCGAACTGCTAAAATATTTGTTTGGATTTTATATTTTAAAAGTTGCTAATTACAGCAGGATTTATGGAGCTTTTGCTACTATAGTCATTAGTATATTCTTTATTTATTATGTTTCATTGATTTTTGTGGTTGGAGCAGAGTTCGGTGAAATTTATAAGGAAAGAAATAAACTCAGTTCTCCTGTTAAATCAAAATAGAATTAATTTAAATCAATCATATGGAACAGAAAAAATTATACAGGACATTAGAAAACATAATAAAAGAAGCTCCAAAAATTGAAAATGACGAACAGCTTCTTACATATGTCCTCGAACAGATCATTAAAAATGAAGAAATAAAAATTATTGGTGGAAGATTATGGAAATTAAATCACGAAAAAAATTCTTATTTTCTTTTTGAACAAATGGGTGACGTGGATATTATTGAAAACAATTATAAACTTAGCATTGATCAATATCCTATGTTTAAAAATGTCGGAAACTACAGATCTGTAATTGCAAAAGAAACTGACGAATATCTGATTGACAAAGGAATTTATCATTACTCTGCAACTGGAGTGGGTGAGCGATATAAATTAAAAGATAATTCCGGCGAGACTTATTATCTCTATGAATATTTGATTGCCCTAAATGCAACATTTATTGAGGATGATTTTCTGAATACACTTAACATCATCAGCATGACATTAAGCTCAATCATCAGAAGTAAGGATATTGAATCTTCAGCTAAAGAAAATATTCAGGAATTAAACAAAGCACGGGAGATCCAAAAGAGCATACTCCCCGAACATGAAATGAAATTTGGAAACTTCGATATGTTCGGTCTTTCAATCCCTGATAAAATAGTAGGAGGAGACTTTTTCGATTATATAGAAAGTGATGATAAGGAAAGAGTTGGTATTGCTGTTGGTGATGCAGCATCCAAGGGTATTTCTGCTGCGGCTCAGGCTCTTTATGTTTCAGGGGCACTTCGAATGGGAGTTGAATTTCAGATCAAGCTGACTACGATGGTTAAGAAAATCAATAATCTTGTATATGAAACATTCCCGTACGAAAGGTTTGTTACTTTATTTTACTGTGAACTTATCAAAGATAAAAAAGGACTTTGCCAGTATGTTAATGCCGGTCAGAATCCTCCCCTCTTTTATAATTCTAAAAGCGGTGAAACAGAAATGCTCTCAGCTACCGGTCCGGTACTCGGACCTGCCCCTTATCAGAAGTACTATTCTGACAGTATAAACTTTCAACTTAATGACATACTTGTTTTATATACTGACGGGATCGTAGAAGCTACGAATGAAGATTTTAAATTTTATGGGGAAGAGAGATTGAAAGATGTAATTTTAAAATATAAAGATCTAAACACCAGAGAGATATGCGGAAAAATTATTCAGGATGTTAACTGTTTCTCTTCTAAAGGTAAATATTCAGATGATAAAACTATAGTCGCTATAAAGAGGATCAAGTAATATCTGAGTTTATTGATAAATTTAAAAGATAGGAATATTTAAGATAAAATTGATATAAATAAAGTTTTTAATTATATTGGTTACCTTTTTTAAGTTTCGAAGAGAATTGAAAAAAAGTTTAAAAAAATTGTTTTTATTTTTATCCATAAACAGTATATTTATTAAAGTAAACAGGTCTTATTAATTAACTACAATTATAATGAAGTATAAAAAAAACTATCTGTCTTCAGTAATTGTTTCCCTGTTAGCCGGGTTCATTTATTATTATTTTGCTTTAGACTTTCAAAAGTCTGTAAATGATGTATTCTCATTTCAAAAAATGGAAATAAATGTACCTGATAATAGCGAGGACAATCTCGCTAATTTTTACAGCCCTCTAGAAGATTCAGAGCTAAACAATTTTTTTAGTAAAGTTAAAAATAATATAAACAGAAAGAATGCTTTTATTGAAAGCGGAATCACAAAAGCCGGTTTAGAATCCCGAGCTATATATCAAAAGCCGATACCTGATAAAAATGTTGACTTTACTGCCGAGCTAAATAATCTTGTGAATAAGAAAAATTCAACCTCAGAGTTGAATGAATGTAAGAGTTTAAGGGATAGTTATAATGAATATGCTGATATTAATTCCAACCGTTATTTACAAAGATCTATAATAAATAAGGAATGCTTTTCTGCATCTGTAAATAAAGACTTAAAAAATGGAAACGGCTTTGAGTATAATTATGTATATCAAGCCAGTGTAAAAAGCGGTAACAATTCCGGTGGAGATGTAAAGTTTAAATTAAATAACGGAACTATCTCAGTAGATGTAAATGATGATGAAGCTACAACTGAAATAAAAGAAGATTATGATGAAGCTGATGAATCTTATTCTGAAGATTGTGATAATTCTCATATCTATAAGTACTCAGATTCAGATACCAAAGTGAAATATACAAATCAATGGAAGGTAAATGTTAAAAGTTATAATAGTAATAAAAACAACAATAAGAACAGAGTAATAATAAGAAATAAAAATAAAAATGAATGTAGCTCGGATGAAAATGAAATTTTTATAGAGATACAATCGTTGGACGATGAAACATTGTAAAATTTCAAATATTATTTTTTAATTAATCAAACAAAAAAAAATGAAGAAAAAACTTTTTTTAATTGCTTCACTGGTTGTAATTGTTGCTTTGAGTATTTTTTATGTTCAAAACAATAATCTGATTGCAGATGACAAAGAAGGTAAAGACTGTTCATCTACATGTACCAAAACTGCAGGAACTACAGAAAGTAAAAGTGACTGTTCCGGTAAGACCACAAGCAGTGGTATATCTGATGATGATAATACAGGTTATGCAGTATATGAATTCAATACTGATAAAATAACTTGCGATGCATGTAAAACAGGTATGACATCAGATCTGAAAGAGATCAGCGGAGTAAAAAATGTAGTATACGGCGAGACATGTAAAGTTTCTAAAACTACAGGAGTTAAAGTATATTTTTCTGCTGAGGAAACAAATCCTGAGATCATTTCAGCATCAGTAAAAGAAAAAGGTCTTTCTGGAAATTGTGAAGACGGTTCGAAATGTACTTCAAAGAAAAAGTCAGACGTAAAATCGTAACAGATTTTTTCTCTTTAATTTAATTATTAAAAAACCCGGATCTTAAATGAACCGGGTTTTTTTTATTTTTAATTTATTGATTTTAAAAAGGATCATCAGTTTTAATATAATCAGGTATCTCTATAACAGGATGAATTTCTTTATTCTCAAATTTCGCATATTCATTCAGAAATACCAGATCAAAATCATCAATCGGACCGTTCCTTTGTTTGCCAATTATAATTTCAGCTTTTCTCAGTTCTGACAAATAATCCGGATCATCTTTGTTAAGACTTTTACTCATAGCAGGTCTGTGAACAAAAATTACAACATCTGCATCCTGCTCAATAGAACCCGATTCTCTAAGATCAGCTAACTGCGGTCTTTTCTCTTTACTTCCCCTTTGCTCAATAGATCTGTTTAATTGTGCGCATGCGACCACGGGTATTTCTAACTCCTTTGCTAATGCTTTCAATCCCCGTGAGACATATGCAACTTCCAGATCTCTTCTTTCAGCTGACTCCGGTCCTTTTACAAGCTGAAGATAATCCACAATTATCATATCTATCCCAAATTCTTTTTTCATTTTACGGGCTTTTGCTCTTATCTCAAGAATTGACAATTCACTGGTATCGTCAATATAAAGATTTGTTTTCAGCTTATGAAAACTTTTCATAACTCTGTTCCATTCATCAGTAGTTGTCTTTCCTGTTTTCAGATTTTTACCGTTCACACGTGCTTCACCGGATAACATACGAAGTATCAACTCTCTGAATGACATTTCAAGACTGAATATAGCGACTGATTTTCCATGGTCAACAGTAGCATTGCGGGCAATATTCATTGACAGTGCAGTTTTGCCGTGAGAAGGTCTTCCGGCAATTATAATTAATTCTGAATTCTGAAATCCTGCAGTCAGATCATCCAGTCTGGTAAATCCTGTCGGAATTCCAACAAGGCCACTTTTATTTTCCTTTTGCTCAGCAAGCATTAGCATCAGATTATCTATCTCATCTTTTACTGAGACGATTTTCTTTTTAGAAAGTGATTCTGAAACATCAAGTATCTTCTGTTCAGCTTCATCAAGTATTGAAAATGTATTTGATGTTGGATTAAAACACTTATCTGCAATTTCTGAAGAGATTGAAATTAGATTCCTCAGTAAATATTTTTCCAGAACAATTCTTGAATAATATGTTGCATTTGCAGAAGTAGAAACAGATGATGTAAGATCGATTATATATTCTACTCCACCAATTTTTTCTAAGTTTCCTGTATTCTGAAGCTCTTCTTTCAGAGTATTCGGATCAATAGGTTCCTTTTTATGATCAAGATTTTTTATAGCGTCAAATACATATTCGTTTTTTTTTCTGTAAAAATGTTTGGAATCCAGAAATTCTAAGATCTCGTTTATTACATTATTATCAATTAATATCGAACCTAATATCTTTGTCTCAAGATCCTGTGCATTCGGTGGAATCTTGCCTGTAAACTCAATTTCCATGTCTTCATTTACAGGTTTGTCAGGATTTGATTTCTTTTTATTATATTTTGAATTCTTTTTCAACTATTATAAAATTTAAATTTTTCTATACCTATTTTTTAATTAATCTCATTTCATTTTATCATATTCTGCTCTGAGCATTTTTACATCTTCCCAGGTCGGCTTTTTCCAGTTTGGATTTCTTAATAGCGCTGCAGGATGATAAGTTACCATCATTTTTATTCCCTCATATAAATGAAATCTGCCTCTTAATTTTCCAAGAGGTTCTTTTGATCTGAGAAGTGTCTGAGAAGCAAATGTACCAAGTGCCAGAATCAGTTTAGGTTTTATTAGTTTTAACTGAGCAAAAAGATATGGTTCACAATTGCTGATTTCATCAGTCATTGGATTTCTGTTTTCAGGTGGTCTGCATTTCAATATATTACAAATATAAACTTCTTCTCTTGAAAAGTTTACAGCTTTTAGAATATCAGTTAATAATTTCCCTGCTCTTCCGACGAATGGAAGTCCCTGCATATCCTCTTCTGCTCCGGGTGCTTCACCTACTACTACCAGATCAGCATTTATATTCCCACTTCCAAATACTACATTCTTTCTCTCTTTTGAAAGTAAAGTACATTTTTTACAGTCACTGACAATAGAATTTAACTCCTGAATATTTTTATAATTTTGCTGCTTAGTAACGTCCCTTACCTCATTTGCTTTTTCTATATCAGATTCCGTAACTCCTTTTTCTACTATATAAGTTTGTACATCTGTTTTTACTTTTTCTTCTTTAACTTTTTGAACAGAAGGTTTTAATGTATCTATCAAATTATTCTGTTCTACAGTATAATCACTATTTCTTATTTCATCAAGTTTTTTGAGTATATCTTCTAACAATAAACGGTCATTGAATAAAGGAAATGAATTATATCTTTTAATAAATTTCAGATATTCAATTGTTTCACTTACAATATTATTTTTTCCGCTTTTCATTTCATCTTCAGAAATCTGTCAAGAATTTCATTTCCAACTTCGTATTTACTCATAAGCGGAAGGTCTTCTACTTTCTTATTTGAAATGAGATTTACTTTATTAGTATCAGTACCGAAACCTGATCCCTTTGTATCAGGGTTATTTGATACTATCATATCAAGATTTTTTTTCTTTAATTTAATACGTGCATTTTCAATTTCATTTTCCGTTTCAAGCGCAAATCCAATCAGCTTGAATTCCTTTTTCTTGCTGCCTGCATATTCCAGAATATCAACAGCCTTTTTAAATTCAAAAACAAATTTTTCATTATCTTCTTTTTTGATCTTGCCTTTACCTGTTTTTAATGGTACGAAATCTTCAACAGCAGCAGACATTATAACAAGGTCCTTATTTTTTAATCTGGATTTTACAGCTTTAAACATTTCATCTGAAGTCTTTACATTTATTCTTTTCACACCTTCAATATCATTCAGATTCACAGGTCCTGAGATCAATGTTACATCTGCCCCTCTGTCTCTTGCAGCTCTGGCGATTTCAAATCCCATTTTTCCTGTAGAACCGTTTGTAATAAATCTTACCCTGTCAAGAAATTCAACTGTAGGTCCGGCAGTTATAAGAATTTTTTTATCTTTAAGATCTTTCTCCTCTAAAAGAAAATTCTTAGTAATTTCTAAAATAGTTTCAGGTTCCGCCATTCTTCCTTCACCGATAAGTCCGCTTGCAAGCTCTCCGAATTCAGGATCTATAATCTTATACCCAAATCCTTTTAAAGATTCAAGATTTCTTTTTGTAACAGGGTTTTTAAACATATCATCATCCATAGCAGGAGCAAGAAATACAGGACACCTAGCTGCAAGTATTGCTGCCAATAAAAAATTATCGCTTATACCATGATTAATTTTAGCAAGTGTGTTTGCCGTAGCCGGAGCAATTATAAATACATCTGCCCATAATCCAAGATTTACATGCCAGGTCTTTGTTTCAACCTTTTCGGCTTTTATTAAATCTTCTGATTCTGGAAACATATTTATTATTACTTCATTTCTAGATAATGCTGATAAAGTAACAGGAGAAACAAAATTTACTGCAGCAGGAGTCATAATAATTCTGACTTCTGCACCAAGTTTGATAAAATATCTTACCAGTATGCAGATTTTATATGATGCAATCCCTCCTGATATACCAATCAGTATTTTTTTTCCTTTTAGCATATTTGGATGTAAAAAAAATATCCCGTTTTTACAGGGATATTTTGAATGTGAAATAAAGTTTTAAAAGATCTGTATTACTTATTTTCGTCGTTGTTTTTAAATCTGAAATTCAACTTGTCATCCATCAGTTCATGAACTGACTTAATAGTAGGTTTTTCTCTTACTTCAAATTCAAGAGAAATATTCAGTTTATCCTGATTCATGATAGTATCGTCTTCTGTTTCTTTTGCGATAATTGGTTCCAGTCTTTGATTAAGTTCTAATTTCATAGAATCGTTGATCTGTCTGGATCTTAATGAAGCTACAACTATTGATTCGTAAAGATTTGCTGTTTTTGATTCGAATTTCTCCAAATCTAAAGTTTCTATTGGCATATTTATTTATTTATTTTTATTACTTAAAATTATTTCCTCTACTTCAGCTACTGCTTTTTCAAGATTATCATTTAATACAATATAATCAAATTCTTTTGCTTTTCCGATTTCTAAATCTACTCTTTTTATTCTTTCATCTATCTGCTCAGTACTTTCAGTAGCTCTTTTCTTTAACCTTTCTTTCAAAGTCTCATTATCAGGAGGTTTTATGAAGATAAGGACTGCTTTTTCTTTAAATAATTTTTTTATGGCAAGGGCACCGTTTACATCTACATCAAAAACCATACTTTTATCGTTTTTCAAACATTCTTCGACCGGCTTTTTTAATGTACCGTAATAATCTCCTTTAAATATAATTTCATACTCTATTAATTCATCTTTAGCAATCATGTTTTTAAAATCATCCTTACTAAAAAAAAAGTAATCAATTCCATCTTTTTCTTTTTCTCTCTTTTTTCTCGTCGTCGCTGAAACAGAAAAAACCAGATCAGGGATCTTATCCAATATCTCCCTTACAATAGTCGTCTTTCCTGCTCCGGACGGAGCTGCTATAACAAAAAGCATCTGATATTTTTATTCTACGTTTTGTAATTGTTCACGGATCTTTTCAAGCTCTTCTTTCATTACAGCTCCTCTTTGAGAAATTTCAGCGTCCATTGATTTTGAAGAAATTGTATTTACTTCTCTGTTAATCTCCTGTGTTAGAAAATTCAATCTCCTGCCGGAAAGTTCGCTTGACTTAATATTATCTGTGAAGTATTTAATATGACTCTTTAATCTGATAAGCTCTTCTGTTATGTCAATTCTTTCGGCATATAATACTATCTCTGTTTCAAGCCTGCTTTCATCTATAAGTTTCTTGTCAGAAAGCAGATTATTTATTTTTTCTTTTAATTTTTTTCTAAGCACACTTGTCTTGCTGGAAGAAAGTTTTGAGATAATTTCAGATTCTTTTTTTATAAAATTTATTCTTTCAACTATATCCTTTCTTAAAGCGTCTCCTTCTTTCTTTTTCATGTTGTTAAGATCATCGACAGCTTTATCAATAAGTTTAAACAGAAATATTTTTTCGGATTCATCAGATTCCGATGAAATTTCAGGGCTTGACATTTCAGCAAGACTTAGAATATGATCAAGTCTGACCTTTTCATCAGAGCCAATCAACGTATTGATTTTATTTAATTCTTCTGCATATTTTTTTATCAGTCCGGAATCCAGATTTAGATTTCCTATTGCAGTCTCCTGGTTTTCTGCAGTAATGTTAACACTTATTTTACCTCTGGAAATTTTTTTCCGAACGATCTCTTTAAGTTCAAAATCATAAGATGCAAACTGTCTTGGATATCTTAAACTCAGGTCGCTGTATCTGTTATTAACAGATCTGATCTCAATATAATATTTCTTACCCTTATAAGTACCTTCGGATTTCCCAAATCCCGTCATACTAATTATCATAAATCAGACTATTTATTGACATAATTTTTGGTTAGTTGCTTGGTTAAATAATCGAATGCTTCTTTTGGTGAATTTACAAATTTAAAAAGTTTCAGATCCTCTTTTGAGATCACATTGAGCTCAGCCATTTGTTCTATGTTAATAATTTTATCCCAGAATTCTTTTCCGTAAACTACAACGGTGATTTTTTTTCTTAATTTTTCTGTCTGAACTAATGTAAGAATTTCCATTAATTCGTCTAAGGTTCCGAATCCTCCGGGCATTATTACCAGTGCTTTTGCAAGATAGGCAAACCAGAATTTTCTCATAAAGAAGTAATGAAATTCAAAATTCAGATCAGACGTGATATAAGGGTTTGGATACTGCTCAAATGGAAGCGAAATATTCAATCCAATCGAGAGTCCTTTAGCTTTTTTTGCCCCTTTATTTGCAGCTTCCATTATACCCGGACCGCCGCCCGAACATACTACAAACTTATGCGGCTTTCCGAGACTCATTGCCCATTTTGTCATCATCTCAGCCAATTCAACAGTTTCCTCATAATATTTAGACATCATAAGATCAGTTTCTGCACTCTTTATTTCATCTGATTGTTTTTTAGAAATTTTGTCAGTACTTTTTATTTTGCTTTTTACTTCTTTAAGATTTTTCAATGCAGTTTTTCTGGGTAATGTCCTTGCCGAACCAAAAAAAACAACTGTGTTATAAATTTTATGCTTTCTGAATCTTTCGAGTGGCTCTTTGTATTCAGTTATAATTCTGATGTCTCTTGCCTGCGGTGAATTTAAAAATTTTAAATCATGATAAGCTTTCGGAGACTTGTTTAAAAATTTCATTAATTATTTTAATTTTAAAAAATTTATTTTGTGTGTATTTTATAATTTAATTTTTCAGAGACTTTTCCCACCATCTACAATAAATGTATGACCTGTAATGTATTTATTTTCTAAAGCCAAATATTTTACTAATGAGAGAATATCTCCCGTATCTGCAAACTTTTTCATTGGGTATTTGTAAACATTTTCTTTATCGGTGTTTACTTCGTCTTCCAAATCAATAGTTCCCGGTGCAATTGCATTTACAATAATTTCAGGAGCAAGTTTTTTTCCAAGCTGTTTTGTAAGTTTTACAACCCCTGCCTTTGCCAAAGAATATGGGATATAACCGGTCCAGTTTTCAATTGCTCCGAGTGAAGCTATATTTATTATTCTGCTAATTTTATTTTCACTTTTCAACATTATCTTTGCAGCTTCCTGACAACAAAAGAACATACCTTTTAGATTTGTATCAAGAAAATTGTCATACATTTTTTCTGTAGTTTCAAAAAAATCAGACCTCTTAAAAACTGCAGCATTATTTATAAGCAGATCAAGTTTTCCGTATTTCAAACTCACAACTGAAAACATTTTTTTTATTTCCTTCACTTTCGTAAGGTCACATTTAACGGCTGTAACATTCACATTAAATTCCGACAAGCTCTTTAATGTTTTCTCTAATATTAGTTTTCCACTTTCATTATAATTAAGTATGATATCATATCCGGACTCAGCCAGAGAAAGCGAAATATGTTTACCGAGTCTACGAGCGCCGCCAGTGACTAATGCGACTTTATTGCTGCTGATCATATTTATAAAGGGTGAAAATTAGGATTGCAATTAATTCTGTGCCCTTGGGATGACTCGAACATCCGGCCCGCAGTTTAGGAAACTGCTGCTCTATCCACCTGAGCTACAAGGGCAGTTTTAAATAATGATAAAAATACGAAAATTAAAAATCATAAGCAGGAGATTAGTTTGTCTGATTCAATGAATTTTTCCAGAATCAGTTTAACTAATCATTATTCATAACAATTAAAAATCTGGAGGGAATGTAAAAATAAAAGGTTCTTTAAAAATAGTACTTTAAGTTGCCGTATATTGTTAAAAATTTTGTTGTTTTTCCGTCAGTATTATAACTACTGGGTTTTGACAATTGATAAGACAATTCAACTCCTATTCCAAGATCGTCTCTGCCTGTATATGCAATTTGTCCAAAGAAATTCTGAGGATTCCCAATTCTTTCCCCTGAGAGAGCAGGAAAAGAGTTATTGTAATATCCTAAATTAAATCCAATTGGAACTTTGCTTTTGGGAAGAAGATCAAAATCAACTGAAACACCTGTATTTATTAGAAAGTTATCACTCGAATTTTTATTTATCGATTCACCATATCCCATTTCCAAAGTTGCAATTAATCCCCAGGATCTGTCGATCGCCCAGGCATAGTTTGCCCCTCCTAATACACTTAATGATGGAACTGAATAAACCAGTTTATTATTTTCACTGAATCCGTTTTCAATAATATTGCTTAAATAATTTTCAAGATCTACAATTGTATAACTCTTATTACTTACATTTACAGTGCCCGATAAAAGCATGTCCTTCTTTTCCCAGAGCTTAAACATCATACCTATCTGATATCCTGAAGAAAGATTAACACCCTGAGCTATCAATGTGGCTGTCTTCGTTCCTAATCTTCCATAGATCTGATAACTCATATAAAATGAAAGCCAATCCCTTATCTTAGCTTCATACTCCAGATCAACACTGGTTATCAGGATAGATCCTATATCACGGTCTATTGTAAAAGTATCTACTCTTACAGCGGGTAATTCAAGATTAAGTGTCTGCCCTACTCCAATTAATGTTTTTATTGAAGTATTTATGAATGGACTTTTAAATGCTGAAGTAACTATAAAGTTATGCCCATTAAGATTTGGCTTTGTAATTTCCTGTAACTTAGGATCAATAATTTTAACTTCTGTATTGTTTTGAGCTTTTAAATTTGTTAAAAAGACAAAAACAATTAATACTATATATATAATTTTAATGGACATCAATCAATGATTATTTAAATGAATAGATTATATCAGCAAGCAGCATAAATCCGCTTGCCCTGTATCTGTCAGGAAAAGTACCGGAAAATGAAGTAGAACCATTACTCAGATTCAATATACTCTGAGTATATCTTGCTTCAAACTCAAGTTCAAATTGTTTATATACCGGGAAATTCATTCCAACTCCGAATAAAATAGCAACGTCAAATTTATTTACCAGATTATTAAGATCCACACTATAATCTGCACCATCATTATCGGTGATCTTTGAATTCATCAGATATGAAACGCTAAAACCGCTGTTAAAATAAGTAATACTGGTCAAAGCTGGAATCTTTAAAATCACAGGAAGACTTAAATATTCGAAATTTAATTTCAGACTGTCTATAGGTTCTTTTCTACCAATATCATAAGAGATTGTAGATTTATTACTGTAATACTCCGGCTGAAAGTTGAGCTTAAGATCCTTTGTAATATTAAATTCACCTGTAAGTCCAAAAACTATCCCTGAACTTTTTGAGTATTCCACATTTTCAGGTGCATCACCACTTAAGGAAGAAAATGTAAAACCTGTTGTAATACCTAACTTTGTCTGTGATATACAGTCACTTTGAAATGCGAGTGAATAAAAGAAGATAAAAATGAAAACTGAGATTACTGATCTGTTTATTTTCAATTAGAATTTATAATTGTTTAATTTCATAATTATGTAAAAGTTTATTAAAAGAATTCACCAATGCTGAAAAATATTCCGTTTGACCCATAATTACCAATTGCAAAATCTATACATAAATTTGTTCTGGAATATTTATCAAACTTTATCCTAAGTCCCAGTCCACCTGCCGGCTCTATGTAATCAAATAAATTCACATTGTTTTCTGGATTGGTCGTAGTAGTAGCATTTACAAAAAATACTATACCAAACAGTCCGTTATTTGATATATCAATACGCTCTGCGATCTCTCCATACAAATATTGCCTGCCTCTGAATCTACCCTGAATATAACCTCTTCCTGAAGTATTATATTTATCCCAACCTGTTGAGGTCAATGACATATAGGGCGGTCTGCCATTTAACACATATGTACCTAACAGCCAGAATGCAAGTCGATTTGTTGATTTTTTATTCAATGGCTGATATGCTCTGGCATCTACTTCTAATTTCTGCCAGTTAGCCTGGCTGCCGAAGATAGTGTTGTAATTATAATAGTGAATATTTAGCATCGCTCCTCTGTATGCATTGACTGTATTGTCCCTGGAATCATAATAAAAATTCATAGCAATTCCGGATGAAATACTTTTCGAGCTGTCAAGTCCGTAATCACGGCTGTATACGTTATTGTGATTTGGGTATAAAAATAAACCACTGCTGTCAACTGTTGTTATGATATAATAATATTCAAGACTGTAACCTATTCCCAGATATAAATTTTTTGAAACTTTCTTTAAAATGTTTTCATTGAATCTGACCAGATTAAAATCCATGTCCTGTGAATTTGCAGGTTTTGTTTCAGTTCCAAGACCGTAAGTATTTTGTGTGAAAAGCCAAAGTCTTGCATCACCCTGAAAATTCCAGTCATTTCTGTCAGTAAAAACATTCTGCTGAAAAGAAAATTTGAACTGTCCCTTTGCTGTATATGAAGCCGAAAGATTAGCTGATGAATTATTTGTTACCCCAGTCTTTCCCATATACCATGATTTGGTAGCATTAAATCCAACCACTACAGATGTTGCAGGATTATAACCGACTCCGGGTAAAAAAGTAAAAGAACTATTCTCTTTACCAAGATTTTTCAATCTCGGATCAAGTGAATCCTTTTTAGAGCCAAACCAACCTCTAAGTACATCTTTTATATCTTTTTGGTTTGCAAAAAATATACTGTCATTAAACTTAGATTCATTAAATCCTTTTTCTTGTGAGTGAATAATTCGCGTAAAAAGTAATAATGAAAAAACTATAAAATATATTTTCATTTATAGGTATTTAAATAATTTCTCAAAATATAATTTATATTTTAAGAATTTTTATCTAAGAATTTAAAAAAAATTTTGATAAACTACATAAAATACTTGAATTAAAATATTCATTACTAATTACTTTAAATAAGATTTCAAGATGATTTTTTTAGATTTAATTTCATTTGATAAAAGAAGGCAATAATTTCATAAACAGATATGAACAGTAAAAAGTGAATTATTATTTTAAAGTTCTGCAATAATCTACAGCACTATGAACTGACTCATACAATTTATCTTTATCCTCAGCTTTTATTACTCCGGATCTTTCAAGTAGCTGCTCGACATGTGGCTTCATTTTAGTAAATACTGTTGCAACTCCTTTATCAGAAAGTTCATTCTTCATATCCTCAAGAATGTCAGCAGCAGTAATATCAATTCTTAAAATTGAACTGGCATCAAGAACAAGATATTTAATATGTTCTTTTTTTATTTTTGCAGTTACATCTTCTCTGAAATAATCAGCATTAAAGAAAAGTAAAGATGCTTCAAACCGGTACACCAATATTCCAGGATATGTTTCAGCATCTTTGTATTCACTAATGTCCATATAATTTCTGTGCCCCTCGACTTTTCCAAGTATCACACCGTGAGGTTTTGACATTTTAGCAATAAACCTTACAAATGTAATTCCAAGAGCTATCAATACTCCGGGAATTACTCCAATAGTAATTACACTTAAAGAAGTAATGACAGCGAGAATGAATTCATTGCGGCTTACATAGTAAAGTTTTTTCAGATATTCAAGATTGAAAAGACCTATAGCTGCAGAAATTATTATTGCACTTAAAGTAGTGACAGGAAGAAATGTAAGATAACCTGTAAAAAAAAGAACTACCATTAATATTGTAATTGCTGCAACGACAGATACAAGTTGCGTCTTACCTCCTGATGAATCATTGACAGCAGTTCTTGAATCAGCCCCGCTGATGACAAATCCCTGAGAGAGTCCTGAAAATATATTTGCAGCACCGAGGGCTATAAATTCTTTATTGGCATCTATTTTGTAATTATTTTTTACGGCAAAACTTTTATCTGTAAGCATGCCACTACAGTAACTGATAAGAACTATACCAAGCGAATGTGAGATCAAAGTACCAAGTTCTCCAAGCTGTACATCGGGTAAAATAATTGTCGGGAATCCTGATGGTACTTCACCAACTATCTGAACACCCGCGTTGGCAAGTCCGAAAATCATTACCACAGCGATCCCGCCAATTGCAGCAAAAAGCGGAGCGGGTATTTTGCTGAAATATTTTTTGAAAACTCTTAGAAGAATAAAAGTTATGATTCCGATAAGAAAGGTTTCTTTATTAGTTTTTTCAAAATTTGAAAAGTATTCATATACTACTTTAAAAAATCCTCCCGACTCAATTTTATAACCATTTAACTTTCCAAGCTGACTAGCTATGATACTTAATGCAAGTCCGTTTATGTAACCTGTAAGAATAGGTTTTGAAAGAAAATTAGCAATGAAACCGAATTTTGCGATTCCTGCTATTATGCAGATCACGCCGACTATAATTGCAAGTAAAACTGAAATGGACTGATAATGTGCTGAACCTGCTGCTGCAAGAGGTGCAAGAGTAGAAGCAATTAAAATACAAGTTGCTGAATCGGGTCCGACCATTAGCTGCCTGGAAGTTCCAAACAACGCATATGCAATCATCGGAAGAATGCACGAATATAAACCGGAGATGGTAGGCAGTCCTGCCAGATCTGCATATGCAATTCCTACAGGTAAAGCAATTGCAGCAACAGACAATCCCGCTGCAAGGTCTTTCGTCAGCCATTGTTTTTTATAATTACCAAAGATCTGTAGTCCGGGTATCCAGTTCGTTAATTTAAATTGAAGGGACTTTGTCAAATCTACTGACTAATTTAATGATCATTTCTTAATGTTCTTGAAAGGTATTTCTAATATTTAAATTTCTGAGCTGAATAATTTTAATGATAACTATATTACATTTAATCTTTGATTCATCGAGAATAAAGACGCTTACTCGATACAATACATATACATTTTATATCAGAACCATGAATACTGATAAGCAAGTGTAAATGTCGTAAAGTCTCCCCCTATTCTTGTTGCCACACCTGTATTGAATAATCCTTTAACTGAATGACCGTCAGCAATTGGTACCGAAATTGTAAATCCGCTTCTTATATTATTCTGTACATTATCAGCAGGTTTTCCGTTGAGACTGGTCTCACCTCCGTTTGCATATCCAATATCTGCTGCTATCCAAATCTTAGACGGAAAAATAAAACTAATATGTGATTGAAAGGTAAATAATGGTTGCTGAGTAACAGTATTGTTTACTAAATATTTGGAGTTCTTTGTATACATCCAAATACCGGTATACAATTCAAAATAAAATGAACTATACTTATAGGACATTCCAATTTCAGGCTTGAATCCCCAGCGGTTTGAACCTAAGTTAATTAATTTTTCATCTGAATACTGACCGGTTGGGACTGAAGTTACTAAACTTGCACCTAATACAAAATCTTCCTTATGTACAACAAACTCCTGAGGTTTCAATGCGGGAGATCCGAGTAGATTTATACCGAATCTGATTCTTGAATCCCCAAATCCGGTCCTGGTACCGTTTGAATCTTTTCCATTTAATTTGGCTGTTCCTTTTAAAAATACAAATGGGACACCTACCTGTATTCTGCTTAACATACCGAATAATCCGAAAGACCTTACATAACCTGCTGTGACTGAATTAGAAATTAATGTAAGATCCTTTATTGGCGAGGTGGCTTGTGATATGATACTTCCTGAAGAATAAGTATAACTCAATGCACCTACGTTCATGCCGGTTGGAATTACCGCATAGTTTCTCGGTTCAAGCTCCTGTGCCTGCAAATAATTAAACTGCTGACTAAAAAAAAACAATACTGAAAAAATTAAAAGACTAAAGAAAATTTTAAATCTCATTTAAATATATAAAGAATTTTTATAATTATTTATTTCTTATAATGCATCTTATACCGATATGAGTCATACCTGTATCTATCATCTGCGGCTGTCTTGCTGCAGGTCTGTATCTGAGACAGTAATTAGGTGCACATAAATGTGAACCGCCTTTTACTACTTTTCTCGGAATATTCACATTTGGCTGACATTCATCGAAACTGCCTTCAGGTGATATAACCCTTGGATTCTTTTCATTAGGAGTACAGCAGGATTTAAATTTTTCTGCATTCTCATCAGTTAAATTTATTAAATACCAGTCGCAGGTCCATTCCCATACATTTCCAGCCATATCATAAAGTCCGTATCCGTTCGGTGCAAATGTACCTACCGGTGAAGCACCTTCATACTCATCAATCAATAAATTCTGATACGGAAATTCACCCTGCCATGTGTTTGCTTCAGGTTTTGAATATTGAATATCCTCATCACCCCAAATAAAATCCTTTCCATCAAGTCCGCCTCTGGCAGCAAATTCCCATTCAGCTTCAGTCGGCAATTCTTTACCAACCCCTTTTGCATAAGCTTCAGCATCTTCATAAGCTACATGTACAACCGGAAAATTTAATCGGCTGTCTACTGAACTGTTTGGTCCTTTCGGATTTTTCCAGCATGCGCCTGGCATCCATTCCCACCAGTTAAAATAATTGCTCAGATCTACAGGTCCATTTGATTTTTTAAATATCAATGCTCCGGGGGCGAGTTTATCAGAGGGTACTCCAGGATAATCTTCCTGCTTTAAAGGTCTTTCTGCTACAGTTACATATCCGGTTTCATCTGTGAATTTTTTAAACTGCTCATTAGTGACTTCATATTTGTCCATCAGAAATCCATCAACTGTAACTTTCCTGACAGGTCTTTCCTCCGGATAAAAATTATCTGATCCCATTAAAAATGTACCGCCCGGTATCTGCACCATATCACTTACATCGGCTAATCTTTCTTTTGTTTCATTATCGACTTTACTTTCCATTTTTAATATATTTTATTTTTTGAATAGTGAAAAACTATTTTAATCTCCAAAAATTTAATCTCTCGATACTGATTTTAACTTTTTAAAAGTAAATCCAACACTAATTTTAATTTATCAAGGATTATTTTGGGAAATAAAATAACTAACTTAGCATAGGATTTCAACTCTATATAAATTGAATTAAAGATGTAATTATCACATCGTATAATACAATTTAAATCTAAGATATAAATTATTATTTCAATTATTTTTTAAAGAATTACGATGAAAGATCCAAAATCAGAATGCAACTATATAGTTTTATTACCGGAGTTTTATTGTTTATGTATGGAGATCTTATAAATTCTTCAAAAACCTTCATTTCCTTTTCAGAAAATGTTTTCAAGATTTCTATAAGATTTATGTTTTGCAGAAAATATAATTTAGCTTATGTATTTTTAATTTAATAACAAAAATTGCTTCTCACAATTAAATATATTACATAATATTACGGTAATCTAATGAATAATAATTTTCCAACTCTGTGAAGAAGTATTAAAGGAATTTTATACAGGACGATTCTTCCTCTGCATATTTTTCAAAATAAAGCAGCCATGTGATTCAGGACGGGTAGTAGATGTATCCGATACTAGTGATATAGCTAATGATGGAAATAATTTTGCTTCAGGTTATTTACCGACCGATAATAATGGCGATGAATTTATTGATGTCGCGGATGCAGTGTTTGCTGATAATAACGGGTTGAATTTTATAAGCAAGATAACACCATGATCAATTTTAAATTATAAATTTTAAATTATAAATGATTTAGATTTTCAGTTACGACTTAAATTATTTCAAACTTCAAATATTTCAAATATCAAATTTTTTGTATTTTCAGATATGACTTTAAGAATTACAAATTAAAAATATCCGATACATTAATTTTTTGTGTTTCGGATATTTTAACATATCTGTTACTTAATTCCTAATTTAATAGCTTCTACAAACGGTATTTTTCTGATCTTACTTTCAAGCCAGTAAATAATATTGAATGCATCAAATGCATTTTTTTCATATTCGTCTTTGTAAATAATCTCAAGTTCATCTTTCATCTCTATGAACATTTCCCTAAGCTCTGAATCTGTTTTTATCCTGAATGATCTTCTGAGATATTTCTGAATAATATTTTCATATTTGTAATTCTTTTTCTTTTTACTGATAAAGTGATATGCAGATTTCATCGTGTATTCTAAAGCATCAAAATACTTAAGTTCAAAATATGAAAGAAGCTGTAGGATCCTTGCATAGCACTGATAATCTTCAGACATATCGGACTTGCCCAGATTGAAAATTTTACTGTTCCAGTATATACAGTTGTCGAATTTACTTTGAATGAAATTTGCAACACTTAAAAAAAAGTAAAGAATGATTCTCTGATATAGAGTTATCTTATCTTCATACTTACTGATAGAATTTTGGATATCGACTTCAATTTCTTCAAGCCTTTTAATGTTCAAATCAGTAATATTTTTTGAAAGTCTCGTCACTGCAAGTGTGTAGAATATGAATACCCTGTTAGATTCAGTGATCATTTTAGGATAGATGTCTGCTATTTTTTCCAATTCAATAACTGTATTTTCAAACTCTGAAAATTTCTTAGCTCTTGTCTGACAATTCATCAGATTGCTTAAAGAGTAAATATAATTATTAAGTTTTCCTTTAAGCTTTTCAATATTTGATCTGCATAATTCAGTAGCAAGTCGCGCACATTCGTATCCCTCATCATAATTTTCTTTTGTAAGATGATACTGCAGATTTAAATTATAAAAAATATATCTGCATATAAAAGTCTTGGCGTTATCAATATTTTTTAACAAAGGAGTATCAAAAATTTTTTCAAATTCAAGAAGCTTTTCTTTTTCTCTAATCTTGCCTGAGCCATTTATTCTAAGAAAAATTCCAACAGTTTCATTTAGTCTGTAATAGTCTAATGAATTTTTTTGAATTTCGAGTATATCATACTGTTCAGTAAAAAGTTCTGATGAACTTTTTATATAATCTTCAACGGATGTGGTATTCCTGAGAATTAGTCTTTCAAAATTTAATACCTCAAAATTATTATAATGCAGATCTTTTTCCTGAGAGATCTTTTCGGCACGCTGAAGTAATTTTAAACTCTGCTCATTCAGCATTTTATCTGAAAGGATTTCAGACTGAGTAAGAAGATTACGAATGTAAAAAATATCTTTATGTTCTTTATTAAAATCGGCAAGAGAATTTAATACAAAATTGTAAAGAAAGTTTTTATTGAATGAAAGATTTTTTATAAATTTCCCTGAATACTTTCCTTCCTTAATTTCATTTTCATCATACTCTGATATTTCAATAGTCTGTTTTGAAATGTCATTAAATAATTTCAGATAATTACCATCAGCATCTTCTAATAAAGCTATGTATTTTTTTCTGAAAAAGTTCTTTTCATTTGATGACAATGACTTTATCAGTAGAAACAAATCATCTGAAGGTTTCATTTTTGACTAAGGATTTTGATATAAAACATACTAAAAATATTAAAATTAAGCAATTATCGAATATTTTAAAGATTGATCAGGAATATGGTCACTAAGAATAGAAATATTTCGATTTTTATTCGATGTTCATTAAAATTAATTTTGTAAAGATTTTATTGATGATCATCCTCATTGAAGATTTTAAAAACACATCAGGGATGATGGCCGGGTAAGGCGATGCTCATAAAATTTAGCAAAGCCTCCCACCCGGATATTTCACTAAAAATTTTTAATTAATTTAAAATAAGGAGTTAAAATTGAAACATACCATCAAATCCCTGTTAGGCTTTATTACGGTTTTAATAATTTTTATTAATCCTGAGCTGAAAGCTCAGATGTACTGGAATCAGGCAGCATCTTTTGCAGGTAATTCAACCAGTTATGTCTCAGTACCAAATTCTCCTTCACTTAATATTACAGGAAGTATTACACTTGAGGCACTGATAAATCCGGCTAATAATACCGGAAGTAAAGGTATTATTTCAAAAGGAGGAGCGCTTGGTACAACACTAAGGTATGGTTTGCGTTTTTTTAATTCCAGTATTACATTTATTACAAGCGGCGCAACGAGGATCTCCAGCAAAGTATCTACAATAATTCCGATTAATGACTGGACTCACGTGGCTGTTACGCTTGATTCAGCTACAGGTCAGATCAAATTATACATCAACGGAAATCTTGATACATCTGCAGTAGTACCCGGATCATCGCCTCCATCAAATACTGATTCATTGTACATTGGTATAAGTGGAAATTCAACTCCGTTTATCGGAAAAATAGATTATGTCAGAGTTTGGAATAACGATATTAATGCTATAACAATTGCTGCTGCCGGTAAATCCCAGTTAGGCATTTCAAGAGGCGGTGATTTTAATAATCTTGTTTTGTCAATTCCGTTTCAGACTCATACCGCAAAAAGTCCGTATCTGTCATTTAGAGATCATTCTAAATTCATTAATAACGGAAAGCCCAGAAATGTGACAGCATTTGATCTGTCAGACAGACCATCAAAATTTTCACAATATAATGACTGTGCTTTTTTTCAATCAGGCGGTGCTTTTCTTGCTGGTGATGATGAATCTCTAAGTCCGACAAATAAAATGACAATTGAGTTATGGGTTTATCCAAAAGGAAATACTCAGGGGCTGATCTACAAAGGTAATTTTTTAGGAACAGTTACTGACTATGGTCTTTATATCGAGACCGGAAAACTGAAAGCAACTATTAATAATAATTCTATTTCATCAAATGATTCCATAAAAAATGAAAGATGGACTCACATTGCATTTACATATTTTGGCTCTACAGGTGCATATGAATTTTATGTAAATGGAAAGCGTGGAACTACAGGAAACATTTCTCCTGCCAACATTAATAATGGGACTGATTCTCTGATAATTGGTTCATATCCGACAAAAGGAAATTTTTTAGGTTTTATGGATGAACTGAGAATAACTACTACTATTAAATCCGCTGCAGAGATCAACAGATATATGTTCACTACAATTAACGAAACAAATAGTACTTCAGATTTCACGAATGCTGTATTTAGTTTCGATGGAACAGATCTTCCAAGTACAGATATTTCAAAAAGATTAGGTCAGTCAGCATCAGCATCTTTTACTTTTAACGGCGGATTCACATTTGGATTTGTACAGTCACCTATTCTGAATTTTACGACAAATGATTTTAATAACGGTTCTTATCTGAACATGCCAAACAAGAGATTACCTGCAACAGGTGGTTCGGGAATAGTAAGAGATACTATTGAAATTTTTAGATCCGAGATCATTAATGACATAAATATTTTTGTTGCCTTAAATCACAATGCTGAGGAAAATCTGAAGATCAGCATTACAAGTCCTCTGGGTGCTACTACTGATCTTTATACCAACACTCAATTGTTAGGCTTTAATTCTAATGTAATTACAATATTTGATCCTGAAGCTGACAGCTCGTTGAATAATTCTGCTTATCTGAGTTTCTCACCAAAGATCAAACCGGTTAGTGATATCACATCAATTTATTCAGGTAATAATTCAAAAGGTAAATGGGTATTGACTGTCAATGATGAAGCGGGTTCTGATACAGGATTCTTTTCTGCATGGGGAATTCAAATAAATAATAATACTAATTTACCATTTACACTTGATTGTACTTCAATGATTGAGGGGTTTTATAATGCCGTTTCTAATCTGATGATACCGGACAGCGTTAGATATTTTCTCCGTTCATCAGTTTCACCTTATAGCATTATAGATTCAGCAAAAACTTTGACAGACAATGCAGGACGTTCTTACAGTTCATTTTTTAAAGCACAGCCAGGCACTGGTTTTTTCCTTGCACTAAAGCATAGAAATTCAATTGAGACATGGAGCTCCACTGTAATTACTTTTGATCATTTTACAAAACAATCTTCTTACAACTTTTCAAATCTTCAGACCGCCGCATTTGGAAATAATATAACTCAGGTAGATGCAAGTCCTGTCCGTTTTGCTTTTTTCAGCGGCGATGTGAATCAGGACGGTACGATTGATCTTGCTGATGGAAGTCTGATAGACAATGATGCATTTAATTTTGAATCGGGATATATGCCAACTGATGTAAATGGTGACGGATTTGTAGATGTCGCAGATGGTGTATTTGCTGATAATAATGGATTTAATTTTGTGGGGAAGATTACTCCTTAATTGCAGTTAGTAGTTAATAGTTAATAGTGTCTTGTCCTTAAATAGATTTACAAAAATGTAAGAATATTTTCACTAAATTTTTTAGTTACGAATTCCAAATTTCAAAGAGCACGATTCAGAATAATATGAAAGTATATCCCACTTAAAAAAGGGGGAGCGAAGGGAGTTGTTGCCGAAGAAAATAGCAAACAACAAATTGCAAAAATTTAACACCAGAAATAGTGGAGTCAAAATAAACTCATTTTTACAAACCCCTCCACTTTGAAAAAAGGGGAGGAACAGTAACAGTTTAATAATGCTTTTTGGTTCTGGCTATGCCAGTGTATGAATTAAGAATTAAGAATTATTTGAGTTAAATAGTTTTACTATCGAAAGAGTCTCCCGTAATCTTTGGGAACTCTGACGGAATTTAAATTGCGGAGTACCGAAAAAATAAAGTAGACTATGATGTGGAGTAAAAATTTTTGTCATTCCAGCGTATTCCAATTTTTGTCAATCCAGTATACTCAACAGATTGTGATTCCAGCGTGCTCCCATCTGGAATCCAATCATCACGGAAACTAAAATTCTTTATTCCGAATTTTGTCATTCCAGCGTACTCCAAAATTAGTCATTCCAGCGTACTCCATATTTTGTCATTCCAGCGTGCTCCTAGCTGAAATCTAATCATCACGGAAACTAAGATTCTGTATTCCAAACTTTGTCATTCCAGCGTGCTCCCAGCTGGAATCCAATCAAAAAAATTAAATAGAAAAATATGAAAATTTATTGCGTTTACATAATGGCAAGCAGTAAAAACGGTACGACATACGTTGGAGTTACAAATAATTTATTGAGAAGAGTTATCGAACATAAAAAGGGATTAGCAAATAGGTTTTCGAAAAAGTATTGTGTAAATAGTCTGGTTTATTTTGAGCAAACAAATGATATTCGAATTGCTATTCAAAGAGAATAACAAATAAAGATCTGGAAGCGAAAATAGAAAATAGCATTAATAGAAAAAACTAATCCACAATGGAATGATTTGTTTTATGTGATTGGAGGAACAGATGAATTGCTTGAAAACGATTTTCAAATTTATTGAAAAGTAAGAACTGGTGTAACTATAGAGTTTTCGATGTGACTGGATTCCAGCTAGGAGCGCGTTGGAATGACAAGGTGTTGATTGAATGTTAAATACACATTAATTGAGTATTCGTAAATTGACAATTTGTAAAATATAAAATTTTAAAAATTACTTCCTCTTATCTTTAATTCGAAATTTTATATCAATCTCAACTTTCAATGCTGTATCATCTTTCTGAATGTTCTCATTCTTTGTGAACTTAACCTCTGATAATATTTTTATATCATAATATTTAAAATTATCAATGAAAGCTATTGGGAATATTGGTTCACCTGAGCTCCATTTATTGATTGAATAAGCCAACGCCAATAAAACACTAAATACTATTATTAACTCTATTTTCTTCAAACAATTTTTTGAACTCTTAAAACAGTGAGAAAAATTTGATTAGTAAAAATTAAGACTGTCTGTCGATCTATTGTTCTCAGATTGTTGGTGGTCAAAAAGTTTTATTTAATGAATCTTCAAATTCAAAATCTATATCAAAACTTTTTGGAACACCGGCAATGTCTCAAAAAATATTAAGCAGAAAAATTATTTAAGTATTCTGTTAAATTTGAGATCAACTTATGATAAATTTCTTCACTGATTATTCCAATAGATCCTTCAATTATGTTTTCCGGAATGACAGATAAAAATCCTAATCTAACTAAACTTGATTTTAACAATCCGGTATTTTCAAATCCGGTCTCAGAATCAGATAAGATTATGTCAAAGTTATTAACTTCATGCTTAAGTTGTGTAGAAATGCCACATACAAGCCAATCTCCAAATGGCGGCATCTTCTTTAATAAAAGTACAGGTCGGATTTTAAAGGAATTGTTACTTTGTTGTAATGCAGCTTTTGCTATGTCGCCTTCTTTCATTTTCCATATTTTGGATTAATCTCTTTAACTAAAACATTTGTATAATCAGGTTCTGTTTCACTATAAGCTCTTTCAAGATTATCTATAGAAAATTTCTCCCATAATTTTTTATCAGATTTAAAATCATCTTCAGAACTCTTTACAACCGGCAGAATTATCATTTCAATTTCGTCAGCAATAAAATCTTCAGGTAGTTCAATTATTAATTTATTACCGGTTCTTTTCATTTTTTTTCTTAATGCTTCCATTTTATATTAATTCAAATTAAAAATTTCAAAAGAATCGCCTTTAATTTACTTAAATAAATCATTGATTAAAGTGGAAATTTAAGACAATGTTAATGCAATTGTTGGTGGCTAAAAAGTTTTTTTTAATGAATCTTCAAATTCAAAATGTCTGAACCATGATTAAAGGATTGAAGGATTTCTTGATTTATGACTGCTGAAAAATAGTGGCTGTTTATGAAATCAGGTAATCCTGAAATCAGGTGAATCAAGGTAATGTCTGAACCATGATTACAGGATTCAAGGA
>JBATSB010000213.1:0-19319 GCA_049293015.1 Ignavibacteria bacterium | reverse complement strand
TGAGAAATTTGCGAAGCAAATTTTGAGTTGGATATTTTATTTCAATTTCGAAAAGAATTTAGGCAATTTATTACCAGCGGGCGACTTTTTTTGTTACTTTTGAGCCTGTCCTCGAGTGTTCCTATCGGGGATCGTTAAAAAAAAGTAAGCAGAAAAAAATGAATCTTGAATTTTGTAATTAAAAGCTTTTTGGAAAGATGTAAAATTAATACTTTTCTAAAAAAAGAAATGGAACACCCAATCAACAAATCAATTATCAGTGTTTACAAGGGTTTGAATACATATTTATCCAGTTATTGAAAAAGTGCGGAAAACAGGTGGTGAAATTTTTTCTTTATTGCAAATAAAGGTCAATTATAATAATCATCTTCATATCCTCTAAAATCCGAAGCATCCTTCGAACCTGAAAACATACTTCCTACCATATCTTTATACCGGATCTCCGAATCAATTTCATCTTTTGCAATTTTGGAATTCTGATGAAGTCCGTCAAGAACAAATTCCATAAGCGAAGCAAGCTCCTGATCATTCTCAAAAAACTGAGGATACTTTCTTACAAAGGTTTCAAGCCCTTCTACTTTTTTTAATTCAGCAAAGTAGTTTTTAAAATTCATATCATCTTTAATGTTTACACTGCCTCCGAACTGAAACCATTCCGTTATTTCCTTATATGGATCTTTTTGAGGTTTCTCCTGAGCATTTTTCTTTAGTCTCAATGACGGGTCAGGAAAATACTTTTTAAATATTTCTCTTACTGATTTCGAAATAAGTGCTTTCGCTACTTTCAGTGAACCTTCCTGCTCACCTTCAAACACCAGTTCCACTTTACCTGTGATACCCGGCAGAATAGAAAGTACATCACACATTCTCGGCATGATAATATCTTCTGAATTAATAATAGATCTCCTCTCAGCATTACTTATCAGATTTTCCATAGATGAAATTGTAAGTCTGGCACTGACACCGGATTTCTGATCGACGAACTCGCTGGCTCTTGCCTGCATCGCTGTCATCTCTATTATCTCTCTAAAATAATAAGGAATATGAATGTTCTTTTTTTCATTTCTATCTGTCCATGAATTTGTTTCAGTTATTTTTATTCCGTCTTCCAGAACTTTCGGATAATGAGTTATGATCTGTGAATCTATTCTGTCTTTAAGCGGTGTGATAATATTTCCCCTGTTTGTATAGTCTTCCGGATTAGCTGTAAAGATCATTAGAATATCCAAAGGAATCCGAATGTTAAATCCTCTTATCTGAATATCTTTCTCCTGAAGAATGTTAAGAAGTCCGACCTGTATCCTCGGCTGAAGATCCGGCAATTCATTGATCACAAAAATTCCTCTGTTTGTCCGCGGGATAATTCCAAAATGAATTGCTCCTTCATGTGAATAATGCAGTCTCTGATTCGCTGCTTTTATTGGATCAATATCACCAATCAGATCAGCAATGTTTACGTCAGGTGTTGCAAGCTTCTCACTGTAGCGTTGCTCACGGGATATCCATTCGATTTCAGTTTCGTCTCCAAGCGAATTTATCATATCGACTGAGTATTTTGAAATTGGCTGAAAAGGATTATCATTTATTTCCGAACCTTTTACTATTGGAATATATTCATCGAGCAGTTCTGGTATCATTCTCGCAATTTTAGTCTTTGCCTGCCCTCTGAGACCAAGTAAAATTATGTCGTGTTTTGATAACAGCGAATTCAACAGAGACGGGATCACACTGTTTTCATATCCAATTATTCCTTTAAAAAATGATCCTTTGGTTTCAATTTTTTTGATCAGGTTTTTTCTGATCTCGTCTTTTACTGTTAATACTTTATAGCCGGACTTTTTTAATTGTCCGAGAGTTTTTATTTCTTTTTGATTCATTAAATTTAAAATGGGTAGTTAATAATTAATTGCAGAAGATCTGAATTTTTTGAATCTGAATATTATCCGTTGAACTGTATATAAGAATTCAGCATTTCAATCTTCTCTTCTTTCTGATTCATATCATACATCATAAGATCACGGATTGAAATAATCCCTTTTAAATCCTGTTCTTCTATAACCGGCATGTGACGGATCTTTTCCTGTTTCATGATCTGCATACAGTATTCAGGAGTATCGTGAGATTCTATTACGATTACATTTCTTGTCATAACCTCATCTACAGGAGTATTAAATAGATCAATCTCTTTTGCAATGCATTTTCTCAAAAGATCTCTCTCTGAGAATATACCAATCAGCTTTAGCTTTTCAGACGGTTCAAGAACCGGCACTGCGCCGATGTTGTGAAGTCCCATGAATTTTGCCACATCTATTATCTTCATTCCTGATTTCACAAAATGCAAAGGTCTGTCCTTGATAAGATCTTTTAAAGTTTTCATTTTTTACCCCCGGTTTGTTTTTTTGAAAAATATGCAATAAATTTTCAATAAGCAATATTATCCAAACTATTTTATTTGGATAATAAGACTTTCAATAAATTTTCAAACTATAAAAAAATAAAAATTTAAATTTTATTTTAATCATTAGAACTCAAATTTGTCGCAAATGAGCAACAAAATTTTTAATTAATTTTTTTGATATACTTGTCTAAATTTTAATAGCACGTTTCATTATACATAAAAAGAAATTCCCCCTCAAAAGAGACTGTCTCAAAACACCATTTTTACCACCGAGTCACAAAGACACTAAGAAAAAAATATTGAAAACAGAATGCTTTGTGCCTTGGTGTCTTAGTGGTAATCATTACAATTATGTCTTGAGACACTTTCAAAAAAGGGGGAGCGAAGGGGGTTGTTATCGAAAGATATTGCAAAAACTCGACACCGCAATTAGTCTGCTAAAAAAATAAACTCAATTTTTCATACCCTTCCTGAACTCTGGATAAGGGAAGTAGCAATTATTTTTTAATTTGTGATTTTTAGTTCTATATATGCCAGTGTACGAACTATAATGTGTAACTGAATTGTATATCAAGATGTAGAATGGATTTCTTTAATAAGATTATTTCATATCATTCTTCTTAAGCTCCATCAGATATTTTGAAATAAGATTTTCATAATCTTCATTAAATCCTTCTTTATCCAATCTTAAAAAATCTTCCTTCAAAGCATTATAGGAATTTGGTCCGCTTAGAATTATTTCAGGCGGGGAATTTCTGCTGACGTTTTCACCCGGACGGGATTCTCTCTTTGGTTCAAAATCTTTTTCACGTTGAGACAGGCGTGCATCAAGAAGTCTGGACAATATCCTGTTTTGCTTTTCTATCAACTTATCATCTACGTTATATTCACTTAGGTCTTTTACAATCTCCTGCATTTCTTTTTGTATCTCATCCAGATCTCCTAAAACTTTTTCTCCGGAATTCTCCTGTTCTCTTTTCAACTCTTCATTCAACATCTCTAATGATTTCTGAATCTGCTGCTGCTCCATACTAAGACGCTGCATTTCCTGTCTCTGCTCCTGTGACATATCATCCGGTGAATTTCCTTTTCCGTCCTTACCGGATTTACCATTTTCTCCTGACTCACCGTTCATTCCCATCTTACCCGATTTACCGTTCATTCCCATTTGCTGTGCAATTATTTCACCAAGTCTGTCCATCATTTGTCCCATATTTCCCGAGCCGGGTTTGCTGCCTTTTCCTCCCTTACCGTCTTTGCCATCCTTACCGTCTTTCCCGTCCTTTCCCATCTTCCCCAACATATCTCCAAGCATCTTAGCAGCATTATCAAGTGATTCCTTTGCTTTCTTTTGGTCAGATGAAGCATCTTGCTTTTTCATTTCTCCAAGCTCTTTACCGGCTTTGTCCATTTTATTGTAAGCGTCACCAAGCTCTTTCCCAAGCTCAGGTGACATTTTCATTCCCATTTTTGAAGCATTCATCAGATCATCAATACTTTCAGATAGTTGTTTTTGTAAATCTTTTTGATCTTTCTGATTCTTTTCAAATCCTTCCTTCTCATCTTTATCTAATTCATCTGTCTTGTCTTTTAACTCCTGCTGTCTCTTGCTCATCTCCTCAAGTTTCCTTTTTATATCTTCTAATTTCTCTTTCAGCTTGTTATTCATATCCTGAGAATCCATCATTTCATTTAATGCAGCTTTCATTTTTTCATCCATATTATTAAGCTCATCCAATATCTCTTCCTGTGTCTTCTCTGAATTACTCTTCTGAGAAGATTTTAATTCATCGCTGGATTTCTGCATCTTATTCTCAATGCCTTTCTTATTCATTTCCTTTTGAATTTTTTCAAGCTCTTCAGGACTCAGTTGATCTTTCATCTTGTTCATTTCATCAATAAGTTTCTGAAGCTCACTGTTGAAATCCTTTGTCTGTTCTTTTATGTCTTTTTGTTTTTGAGAAAGTTCGTCCATTTTATTCTTATCACTATTCTGCGAATTCTCAGTTTCCTTTTTTAACTGTTCCTGTTGCTTTGCAATATCTTCCAGCTTTTGAGTAAGCTCACCAAATTTCTGCATGTTCTCTATCTTCTTCATAAGCTCCATTGCTTTTTCCATGTACTTCTTAAAAGCCTCTTCATCAAATTTAAAATTCTTCAAAGCTTCTTTAAGCTCTTCCTCGTTATTCTTCTTCAAAGCTTCTTTAAGCTTTTCAAGCATCTTCTGAAGTTCAGGTGTATTTATTTTGTTAAACATTTTCTGCAGCTCCATAAACTGTTCCAGAGTTTTCTCACCAAGCATATTATTCTTCTTCATCTCCTCCATATTCTGATCAAGCTTGTTCTGAGCCGAGTTCATATTCTTCTGGAAGTTATCAAGTTTTTGTTCCATCTGTTTCTTGCTTTCTTCATTGAGACCCAGTTCTTCATTTTTCTGAAATTCTTTTTTTATGTCTTCAATGTTTTTATTTAATTCTTCCATCTGATCATAAGCTGACTGCATTTCAGTTTTCAATTCCTTTGTCATCGTCTCAGTCTCTTTTAAAACTTCTGCCTGAGATCTGTATTGAATAGTCTTTATTTCAGTTCTGGTTGATTTGCCGGTATTGTCAGTTACTTCAGTAAAATACTCGGCACTCTCTCCTGAGCGCAAATTAATTCCGGAAACATTCCACACAAAAGGAACCTCAAGCGAAGTCGCATTTGGATTCTTGATCTCAATATTTATATAATTAAATTCAGGTGCAGATGCATTTCCAGAGAGAAGCTTTAATTTTCTATATCCAAGTACTAATTTTGAAAATCCGTAATCATCTGAGATTCTTGATCTTACTATTAATTCCTTCTCACCTTTTAATTCGTAATTTGACTCAGATGGTTCTACTATAGTAATTTTTGGCGGATCGTCAGGCATTACCTTTATAGTATATTGCTTAAAGTTTTTATTCACTCCGCCGTTCAGGTCTTTCAATATAAATCTGTAACTGCTGTTCTGATCTGCCTTTATACTGCCTTTTGCAGATGTTCCATTAAATTCAAATGATAAAGAATTTCCATTCAGATCAATGCCTGCATAGGAAAGTTCAGTGCTGGCATTTAAATTAAACTCTATCGTACTTCCCTCCGGACAGAAAATATTGCCTTCGTTTTCAGGTAATGTTTTTGAAGGGATTCCGGTAAACTCAGGCGGTGTAATCGTGACAGTGAAATTTTTTATCACAGGATATTCCGAAACAGAGATCGTATATTCATCAGATCTTATTCCTTTATATTCCGCAAAATATATAAGTTCATTTATAGTATTTTTTATTGTGCCTGTGAAATTATTTCCGGACTCTGAAATTAATTTCACCGGATCTGAAAGTTTCTCATATCCGTCTGCCGAAACCTGTTTAGTGTAAAGGTTAATTTCTTTTATATTAAGATCATTTGATGTGGAATTTATTGTGACTCCTACTATCACATCTTCACCTGCAGCTATCTCAATATCTCCCGGGATAATTTCAAATGTTATTCCCAGATCATTATCTAGAAAAAAGTAATTATGATTGACTAATCTTTTTACAGCACCATTAAGGTTTTTAGGGAAGATCAAAAAAGAAGCAGTTATAAATAAAATTATTGAAAGTAAAATTAAGATTAATTTCTTTAAGGATGAAAATTTTATAAATGAAGATAGATCTTTGCTGCCTGCAATATTGTTAATGCTTTTAATGTCTTCAAAGATGAGCTCTTCTGATACTTCACTGTTCTTTTTGTTTGAATTGCCGGGCATTACCAAAGAAAGTGAATTCGAAAGTTTATCTTTTATGTCGCTAAAGTGATCTCCGACTTTTCTTGAATATGAAATGAGATCGAAGCTTCCGATTATTCCGAAGGATTTTAATAAATAATTGAATAAGAAATAAGTAATGGTAGTGACCGAAAGTGAAAGAAATCCCCAGTATAAAAATGTCCGCGTAAATATCCCAAATCTGAATACAGATTCTAAAACAATAATCAAAAATCCTAAAAGCAAAAATATTATCATCGAAGTAATTGTATTTCTCAAAAATGAAAATAACAGCTCTTTCTTTTTTACAGCGGAAAGCTTTTTTTCAAAAAAGTTATATATTGAAATTGTACTTACGGGATTTTGCATTAGAATTTTTTATAGGTCTTTATAACCCTGTTAAAGTAATAATGTTTCAGGTAAATCTCAATTGATGAAAAAATGAAATTCAGATGAGCTATTAAATATTTTATAACTTATAACTTATAACTTATAACCCATTTCAGCAATATCATTTCCTATAGCTTCTATGACTCTGTTTTGATCTGATATAGACATCTCAGTTTTAAATCTATTGACAATTCCTTTGTTATAATGAAGTCGTCCTCTGGGCATGTCAGGATTTACCGGATTGTATCTGTGTAATATTTTTTGGACACTTTTGGTATTAAATTCAATTTTCAGGAATTCTGATACTTTGCTGAATATATTTTCCGGATCTTTTAAAAAATCTTCATAACTGTATTTTAAAATACTGTCTTTCTTTGACAATTCTTTACAGTCTTTGATCCAGGTCTTGACATTTCTTATTGCATCATCTAATTCAATCATATTTGTAAAGTTACCGGTCTCACCGGATTCTTTTAACTTTTTCCCGTGATCGATCACTGATAAAATCACATCTCTCGGATCTCTGTAACTGTAGATTATTTTTACAATTCCTACCTTTGACAAAAACTCAAATGATCTTCTGTTTGGATAATGTGTCTTAACTGCAAATATACCTTTTTTGAAACTTACTATAGAAATTTTAAGTAAGTCCTTCCATGAAATGCCGTCAATATTATTATTGTTATCCTTTAGAATATTTTCCAGAGAAAATTCATCTTTAATATTTCTGGCATTAGCAGATCCGGATTCAATCAAAAGATCATTCAACACGTTGTAAAAATAAGCGGTGCCGGACTTTTGCATACCAGATGAAATTACAAGCATACAAAATAAATTAAATTGTTCATTATATTCAATTCTCAGCCTTCAAAGAAAATTTAATTTTTAAAATCAGTTAATTTTATTTAAATTGTTAAATTAAATCTTAGAATAATTATTTTTCCATCTAAACCAATTGACTTCTCACTGCATCTAATATATGAGTAAACAAAAAAACATGAATCCGGAAAAGATATCAATTAATCTAATCCCAAAAAATGCAGATCCTGAAGTAAAATTCATTAAAGACGCTTTAAAAGGCAGTCAGGAAGCTTTCAAAAATTTATTTGACGAAAATGTTTCGAGAATATTTTCTGTCTGTTTGAGATTTACAGCAGACACCGATCATGCTAAGGAAATCACACAGGAAGTTTTTATCAATGCCTGGAATAAATTATCTACTTTTAAATTTGAATGCAGATTTTCTACATGGCTTCATAAAATTGCTGTGAATCAGTTTCTTATGCATGAAAGAACTCAAAACAGAATTTTTAAAAAGAAGGAAGATTTTTCAAAAGGTCAGATAAATCATGAAAGTGAAAAAATTAATGATTTAAGGATCGATCTGCAAAATGCAATTGTCAAATTACCGGAACAGGCAAGGGCTGTTCTGATAATGTATGATATAGAAGGATTTATGCATAATGAAATAGCAGAAATACTCAATATTCAAACAGGAACATCAAAAGCTCATTTACATCGGGCAAGAAAATTATTGAGAGAGGAGTTAAAAAAATGACAAAAGAAAATAGAAAAGGATTGTGTGAAGAAATGGAATTGCTTATCGATGATCAGCTCGACGGTATGATCTCGCTTTCCGATAAGCAAAAATTGGAAAATCATATTGCTGTTTGTGATAGTTGTAAATTGTATCTAAAGAATACACTTGAAACAATTAATCAGCTTGATTCATTGAATTCCAAAAAGAATATAATCGAATCGGCAGATAAAGAAATAATCTGGGATAAGGTTTTAAAAAATATAGATCTAACCGAACATGCTTTAAAAAATAATACCGGTGATATTGAACCTGCAAATTCTTATAATTTATTCAAAAAAAAGTATTATTGGATCTCAGGAATAGCTGCAGTGATAGCTGTTTTTTTTATCGTATATGCCGTTAAAAACTGGAATTTTACTTCAGGTGAAAATTCACTTGAATATTCATTTGGTCTGCCGACTTACTGGAAAGTCGTTAATCTCAAAGGTTCACCTCAAATAGGAGATTCAAAAATTTCCGGCTCTGACAGTATTAAGGAAGGTCAATGGATAATTACTGACAGTAATTCTATGGCTGAATTGATCATAACTGACATTGGAAAAGTTACTATTGAGCCCGGGTCAAAAGTTGTTTTTATTAACGGAGCTGACAGTTCGGGAAAGATCTTTGTCGAATATGGTATGATCAATACTCAGACTATTAATGATAAAAATAAACTGTTTATGGTGGAAATGCCTTCGGCAATTGCTGAAAATTTCGGCGGCTCATATTCACTTAAAATTGATAAAAAAGGTGACGGAATGATATTTGTTAAATCTGGAAAGGTAGATATTCAATCTCCGAATAAGATGGCCATAGTGCCTGCAGGAAATATTGTCATGACAAAAAATGGTATTGGGGTTGGGACTCCCTTCAACGAAAAAGCCAGTACGAAATTCAGAAATGCTTTGTTTGATTATGACTTTGGGAATTGCAATAATTATTGTGTTAATGTTTTGCTTGATAATGCAAAAATGACAGATGCAGTTTCGCTTGTAAATATTCTGAACGGGAAACCTGTAGATCAGGAAATAAAAAATGAGATCTATAATAAAATAGTAAATTATGTACCGCCTCCTTCAAACAGCAAAAGTGACAGTATTCATAATTTTGATGAAAAGGAATTTGAGATCTGGATTGAAAATATTCAAAAAAAAGTGGAGACCGAAATGAAAAGTTCAATGCAGCAACTGGAAAAAAACCTGTCTGAATATCAATGGGATATCAAAGAGTTTTATTTCGATTCAGCTAAATTTTATTTTGCACCTGAAAATTTTGAGATTCCTGAGAATCCTGAAGTGCCTAAAGGCGTACATCAATTTAAATATGATTTTGACTCATCATATTTTGATTCTGAAAAATTCAAGAATGAAATGGAAAAAGTAAAAGCTGAGATCAAAAAGGAAAATGATATTAATAAAGAAGAATTAAACAAAGAATTAAAAAAAGTACAGGAAGAGATAAATAGAACAAAGAGTTATAATAAAGATGAGCTGAATAAGGAAATGGAAGAGCTAAATAAAGAACTGGAAGAATTAAATAAGAACCTTGAAGAGAATATTTATTTTGACAGTGAGGAATTTAAAAAAGAAATGAAAAAAGTAAAAGAAGAAATAAAAAATTCTGTAAAAGAATACAATGAAAATTATCAAAACCAAAATGATGAGTTAAATGAAGTTCCTGAAATACCTGAAAAAGAAAATAATGATACAAGTCCGGAAGATGATTCAGATAACTGACATTTAAAAATAAATATTTATTTTTAAAAAAGGTGAACAGCATCAAAGCTTTTCACCTTTTTTTTCTTTGTGTCCCCAGAGTCACGAGCACTTTGGAATCTGCGGACACTGCATTAAATATTTATATTTATTAAAAAAGTTGAACAGCCATATCAAAGCATTTCATTTTTTTTACAAATTTATGATTATTGTAAATAAGGTGAATTTTTTATAATTTAATGCATAAAAAATTTCCCTATAAAAAACTTCTTATGTCTGATATATCCGTTTATATTAAAATTTTTATTGCAATAATGGTACTTGTAAATCCATTGGAAGGAATGTCAATGTTTCTTTCTAAAACTACCGGTCTTGACAGCAATACAAGGGCAAAAGTCATAAGAAAAACTTCTTTGACTGTTTTTATCGTGCTTGTAACATCACTTTTTTTTGGAAAATATGTCCTGACACTTTTTGGAATTGGTATTGCATCATTTACTGTAGCGGGTGGGATTATCATATTTCTGATAGCTTTGGAAATGATACTCGGAAATTCAGATTCATCAACTCAACAGGTTTCAGCTGATCCTGGTCAAAGTGCTATGGCTATAGCTGTCGTTCCACTAGGAATTCCGTTATTAGCCGGACCCGGACCCATCAGCAGTGTTATTCTTTACGGAAGCAGCAGTAAGGGTTTTGTTGAAGATATTATTCTTGTTTTTATTATTCTGGTTGTAAGCATAGGAGTCTCATTATCCTTAAATGCTGCCGCCAAAATGGAAAAGAGGTTGAAAAATAACGGAGTAAATATTCTTACTAAGATATCGGGAATACTTGTCTCAGCTATTGCGATAGAAATGATATATTCAGGAATTGTGAAAATGTTTCCTCAGCTACATCAATAATTATTGACTAAACTAATAAATATAATTTTATTTATTGTTTTCCGAATCTGCAAGTTTTAATTCTGCAGTTCGTTTCTTCTCAGCTTTAGATATAAAAGCTACTGCAATTAAAATAAATATCAGCGAGATCCAGTCTTCATTACTGGGGAATTTCCCTCCAAAAAAAATATAAAATATCATAGTAGCTGCTGTACCAGCTATAAGTGATGTAAGCCGGTTCACAAGTCCCGCAAAAGTAGCTGTCCTTCCCTTATACATAAAAATGAAAACTGAAAAAAATGCAACCGCTCCGAATGCTGTCCCTGCAATAATTGCCCAACCCCAGTCTGCAGCCGGATTTATTATTGAATCTATAAATTCATTTATTTGTGCGTTTTCCCATTGAAATAATTGAGGAGAATAGAACAGAATTAAACCAACTACAATTAATGTTGCAAATGCTGCTATCTGCTCGACAGCAAAAAACCCTTTGTTATCCTGAGGGATATTTTTACCTCTGGTGTTTTTGTAATAGTTCATAATATATATCCTGATAAAATATGCAACAATATATGATGACAGTATAATCACTGCTGCTGCGTTATATATAAAATCAAATCCGCTGTCTTTCTCCCAGAAGAGATTTATCAGAACGGCAAGTATTGCAAATACAACTGCTATATTTTCTTCTCTGTAAACTTTCTTCTTTAAAATACCTGAACGAATCTGCAGAGCATCTACAATTCTGCTGATTATAATTACACTTCCTCTCATAATTACCATAGCGACCATTACGGATATTGGCAGCGAGTACATTAGTGTAGTAGTTGGAATTATAATTGCTGTGCATATACCGGATGGAATTATGTAAAGAAATTCTTCCGGTATTTTCATACCAAGAAAAGTGGTATATCCATTTGACTGAAGTCTGTACCACTTTCTGATGATCACAATGGACATCGCAAATAAAGTACCGCCTGTTGTGCTGTAAACAAGATACTGTATGCTTTTCATCCCGGGAAATCCGAGTGAACTGCTGCCTAAAAAATATTTAACACTGACTCCTGTGATCACATAGAATATAAAATAAAACACACACAATTCTATTAGTTTTCCTGTGCTGCCGTCTATTGATTTTCTCAATTCAATTCATTTTTTAGCTTTAAAAATTATTGGTGTTATAAAATATTAAAATTATGAACAAAACAAATCCAATCGTGCTGATTGTAAAATGATATCCACCTCCTTTTTTCCCAAAAGGAAGCAGGAGCAGTATGAATAATGACAATGCGCATAAAATAACATTTATGAATCCTGAAACTGTGAATAACAAGATAAGCAAAAGATTAATAATAAGTAAAGCAAACATTATCTGATGTAAGAATTTTGAAATGGAAAGGATTCTGAATTTTAACAAACAACCGATAATATAATTTACTGTATATAAAAAAAGTCCGGAAATAAACAGATTATCCAATTTTTACTTTTACTAATTATAATTTATTCCCAAATTTATTTCTGAAAGCAAGTTCTCCGGGACTTTTTCTTTGTGAAGATTTCCAGTCGATCGCAGGTCTTTTAATATTTTTATCTACATAGCCCATTCTGAAGACTGCCATCAATTCATAATTCTCATCTATTTCTATTAACTCAGACAAAGCTCTCCATTGTTCAGGAATCTCACCCGGGGTGGAAATAAACTGCATCCCCATCCCGATTGCTGTAGTGACCAGCCACAATGTCTGTATCACTGCACCCAATGAAATGACAGAATAAAACCCTGAGAGCTCTTCTTTTTTATATTCATCTTTAGTTAATGTGATAGCAAATAAAACTGGTGAAGTCGAAACAAGTTTTTCTTCATCATTACCTAAAATTCTCGATACTTTGAACTTGGAAATTACTTTCCCGCCTGCTTCTGAAAAAATTGACTTCGCAAATGGTTTTAAAAATACCGGCAAATGATCTATATGTATCCCGTCTTTGGACTGCTCCATTTCCACTTCACTGAATCTGAAATACTTTCTGTACTGTTTCCAGAATCTTCCGTCGTCCATCAGAGCTGTCATTGATTCTCCCGCTATCTTTGCAATTTTTTTTATTGTTTTTTTATCATCTATAATAATAAATCTCCATGGCTGTGAATTAAAATGACTTGGTGAATGTGATGCCATTCTAATCAACAGTTCCAGATGCTCTTCCGAAACTTTCTTGTCTGAAAAAGCTGTATTCGTAGTCCGCCGATTCTTTATCGCGTCAAACAGATCCATAGACTGAGATCATTTTATTTTTTTTGAATAACTTTTTTATATAATAACTTCAAATTCGTAATTCGTAACTCGTAATTCGTAATTCGTAACTCGTAATTCGTAACTCGTAATTTTTAATTCGTAACTCGTAATTTTTAATTTCTAATTCTATAGTGTCCCGATATTTCCCACAGAAAAATTTTATCCTCATCAGCTATATGACCCGGATCAGGATGATTGTGAATAACTTTAAATCTCTCACCTGTAAAAGTGTCGGATACTATTCCGATATGATCACTTGCTCCGTCCTGATTCATATCCCATACAACTAAATCACCGGGTAAAAAACTTTCATCAGTATCTTCATCAACAGTCTTCCAGTATTTTGAAAACCATACCTCAAGATTCATCACTCGTCTGTGATCAATATTTGAGTCAGCTTTTTTATTTCCCCATCTTGAAAATGGATAATCGGATCTGTTTGAAATTATATCTTCATTTAATTCTTTCTGCAGATCTGTAATTCCACCGTATCTTAGTGCCCGCACTATCACATCTGTACATACTCCGATCTCAGGGTCCAGATCTCCATCAGGAAATGTTTTATTCCCAGTGTCTTCACCATCCCGATAAGTGAGTACATAATAACCCATTGTCAGATCATATTCTGTTTCCTCACTTAAATTTTTTCGGGCACCGTTGACAATATTTTGCTGAGCCTCTGTTAGTTGAATTTCTTTTGAAAAACTTTCTGAATGAAGTGAGTCAGATTTTTCACTTCCATTATTTCCCTGCGTATTGTTATTGGAATTACAGCCGGTCAAAAAAAATAAAAATTGAAAAGTAATAAAAAATAATGTGCACATAATAAATTTAATTCTAAATAAAATTAAAAATAGTATATATTCTATCTTCCAAAATCATCCGAAATTCTTTTGATATCATCTTCATCTGAAGGATTTTCTTTAAATCTGTGAATCCAGATCTCGGCTATTATTCCCCAGTTTTCTAATCCGACCAATCTGTGTCTTGTGCCAAGTTCCATTTCTATAACATCTGAGTCATTGTGAATTTCCATATCCACAGGCTGCTTATCTGTTAAACTTTTGTAAATCCCAACCGGTCCGCTGACCACTCTCCAGAGTTCCGACCTTCTTTCATGACACTGCCATGATAATTTTTTACCCGGCTCTACGACAAGAAATTTTGGACTTAGTGCCAGGTCTTTCGTTTCCTCTGGAAGTTCCCTCCCGTCAAAATAAATATTCAGAAAATCATTAAGACTTTTATCAGCAATTTTAAAAAATCCTCCCCAGGGTCTTTCAAAATCTTCACCTGAGATTTTCAGATGATTAGATTCAATTTTGTCTTTTACCTGTGTATAAATTTCATTTTTTAAAAGCATAATATATTAATTTAATTTAGCAATAATTTTATCTGCAATTGTTTCTCCGATTGAAAAAGATGATGTAGCAGCAGGAGATGGTGCATTACAAACATTGATAATATTCTCATCTTCAAGGATCAGAAAATCATCAATTAATTTCCCGTCATCAGTACATGCCTGCGCTCTTATACCACTTCCGCCTGCTATAAGATCATCTCCTTTAATATCCGGTATCAGCTTTTGTAATGATCTGACAAATTCCCTTTTTGAAAATGAACGGTAATATTCGTAAAAACCTGTTTTCCAGTATCTTGCAGCAATTTCTCTGAATCCTTTATACTTTAATGTATCAATAGATTCCTTAAAATTAAAATCACTTTTTTTGTAACTTTCTCTGCCGAATGCAAGGACTGCATTTGGACCTGCCTCGATAACACCATCTGCTCTCCTTGTAAAATGTACTCCGAGAAAAGGGAACTCAGGATCGGGCACAGGATAGATAAGATTTTTTACAAACTTTTTACTCTCTTCTCTTAACCTGTAATATTCACCCCTGAAAGGAATTATACTGAAATTTATTTTCATTCCGCTCATTTTGGCTAATTTATCTGAATACAAACCTGCACAGTTTACAAGACATTTGGCTGAGTAACTTTCTTTATCAGAATAAATTTCAACTCCATCGTTAATCCTTTTAATTTTTTTTACCTCTTCATCAAATACAATACTTACATTCTTATTTTTTAAATGATTATAAATTTTTTCACAGACAATTCTATAATCAACTATACCGGTCTGTGGAACATGCAAAGCTTTTATACCGGCTGCATAAGGTTCAATTTCTTTTATTTGATTTTCAGAAATTTCTTTTAAATTTTTAAGTCCATTTTCTATTCCCCTTTGCTTAAGTTCATTCATTACAGAAATTTCTTTTTCAGAAGTTGCTATAATAAGTTTTCCGCATATCTCAAAAGGAACATTAAATTCTTTGCAAAAATGAAGTAGTTGTTCATATCCTCTAATACAATTTTTTGCTTTTAAGCTGTCGGGTTTATAGTATATTCCTGAATGAATAACTCCACTGTTATGACCAGACTGATGCTTTGCAAAATAATTTTCCTTTTCGAGTATGCATATTTTTGTGTCAGGCGAATTTTTTATAAACATATAAGCTGAACAAAGACCCAATATCCCCGCACCTGTTATTAAAACATCAAAATTTTTCATATTTTTAATATCGCAAAATAAGCATTATCAGAATTAAAAAAGTTACAATAAATTCTTTATGAAAAAAAATCTGTTTTCCTTATAAATAAGAAAACAGATTTTTAAACTAAAAATAAATTATTTGTTGCTGATTAGAATACTATTCCTGCGATGAAGTTTAAAGTATTATTCTTTAAAGTCCCATCATTATTAACCGGTGCTTTGGATATATTTACAAGACCAAGATCGTCTCTTATTTCAAGACTGATCCCCAACTTTTTACTTGCTGGAATTATAATTCCAATTCCTCCGGTTAACCCGAAGTCAATTGATTCGGTTATGTCTTTGGTATCAATAGTATTTGCCGGCTCATTTTCAAATGCCGGTATTTCGTCTTTTGCAGAAAGGAGAAATCCTACATAAGGACCAACATTTACGAAAAATTTAATACTTGATCCAAAAGTACTTTTAAACAATACGGGTAAAGTCAGGTAATTAAAATTAACCTTAACCGCTGAAAGGCTTGTTGGATTTCCAAGGCTGTCAGTATTGTTTAAATCTGCTTGTGCACCTTTTCGCTGAAAATATAATCCGGCTTTCACAGAATAATTTTCAGAAAAAGAATACTGACCGGACACCCCAAAAATATAACCAAGGTCAGATTTTGTTTTGGAGTTGGTTATTTCATTACCACTCAGTGATCGAAATCCGAGCCCCCCTTCTACTGCTCCAGACAATTTGTTTGACTGAGCAAATACACCTGTTGCAAAAATAAAAAACATGGAACAAAAAACAGCAAAGACTTGCTTTCTTTTAGATTTCATTGTTTTAAATTAAATTAATAAATAGTGTTAGGTAAAACATCCAGCATTATTCAAATCAATTAGAAAATGATTTGATATATAATGATAAATATTAATAGGGTAGATATGTTTTTAAATCAACATATCTATTTCGATCGGAGAAAACCGTTAGCAATTTAAGAATTTCTTTTTTTAAAATAAAGTTTTAAATAAAAAATCACATCCGTCCAAAACGTTTAATTGCAAAATTCAAGATTCATCATTTTCTACTTACTTTTTTTTAGCGACCCCCGATAGGAATACTCGAGGGCAGGCTCAAAAGTAACAAAAAAAGTCGCCCGCTGGTGATAAATTGCCGGAAATTCTTTCGTAATAGCGGCAAAAATATAAACTCCTTACCTGACAGAAAAGCACTGTCAGGTTCGTCAAACAGTATATTTTTGCTTATCGCCATTACTCAGAATTTCTTATCGTCAATTTATCACAAGCGGGTTATTCTATTAAGTTAAAAATCAAAATTAAACTGGAGGGGATATTTTTTAATATTAAATAATAAACAACATTTTTAAATTTATATTAAACTATTTTTTGCAATTATAAAACGTTTTGGACATTAATGATAAAAATTTTATTTTTAGTTTAAATTCTTTATATAAATTGAAGGATATAAAAGTCTAATGATTCTAATTAACTAATAAGCGAAACCTAATATAAAATTAACTGTATTGTTCTTCACATTACCTCCAAGAAAATAACTTTCATCAGATGTATTTAAAAGTCCCAGATCATCTCTTAATTCCAATGAGATACCTTTGGTATTACCAATTTGAATGTCCAAACCAATCCCTCCGGAGATTCCAAGATCAATTGATTTAAATATATTCTTTATATCATAGGTTTCAGGTTCATATGATATTTCATTTGCTGATAATAGAATTCCTATATATGGTCCGGTATTAATGAAAAATTTTACATTAGATCCGTAAGCAAATTTAAACATAACAGGTATTGTAAAATACTCTAAACGGAATTCCTTAATCGGAAACCCGACTGTGATAGTATTTACTTTCTTAGCTCCTTTCTTTTGGAAATAAATGCCGGACTTAATGGAATAATTATAAGTCAAAGAATATTGACCGGATATTCCGGCTATGTATGTGAAATCGGATTCTGTATGATCGTAAACAATCTTACTGCCGCTTAAAGATCTTGATCCTACTCCTCCTTCTATACCAATTGAGAAAGTGTTTGTTTGAGAAATTATATCTTTTTGTGAACACAGAAAGCTGAACTGTAATAAAATAACAAGAGTGAAGAAATACTTTTGCTTCCTATTTACCTTCATAAAATTATGTTTTAGTCTGAAAAAAGTAATATTTTTCTAATCAGCTTCTTAATATTAAAAAATTTTTATCTCGGTAAAAGATCATTAAGTGCTGTGATCTTTTAATATTGAAAGGTAATTTAAGGCTATATAATTTTTATAAAATAGATTAATAAATAAAATACAGAATCAATAGAAAATCAGTATAGGTATATTAATATTTTGTAAAATTAAAAAAATTAAAAAAATTAAAAAAATTAAAAACAAAACATACTTAAAGAAATATGTTATTTTCGGATCCTTGTTTGATTAGCAGAGATTACACTAAAAGAATTTTTCATTTTTAAGAAATTATCATTTAAAGATTTTAAGACTATTTTATTTTTTGATTCTGAATCTAGTCCGGATAATCGCAAAAGTATAATTCCAATATGAGCTTTATTTAATCTATAGACTAGCTCATCAAAATCTTTATCCTCTGTTAATAAAACAGAATTTTGTTTTAAAGAAATTTCCAAAACAGTTTCATCATTACTCCCTTTATTTGAATCTTCTATGGCTAATATTTCATACCCATTTTTTCTCAATTCAAGTATAATACCATAATCAACACTCTCATCTGCTACAATTTGCATCAGGCAGATACAATCTCATTTTTAACAGATTCAGAGGCAAAAGCAAGACATGCATATATTGATTCTTTAGTCAATGATGGATAAGATGTCAAAAGCTGTTCAATATTCTCTCCTGAAGATAATTTTTCTAATATTAAATCCACAGGTATTCTTGTACCGATTATGACAGGTTTTCCGAACATTACTTTGGGATTGGTTTCAATATATTGTTTCCAGTTTATTTTCATTTGTAAAAATAAAGAATTTATGATCTTTAAACTATACGAATTTTATAAGACGCTGTATTTTTATATTCGTCTAAAATATTAAAAAAATACATATGATTTTTATAATCATATTATTTAATTTGCAGTATGCTAATTCCACCCGAAAAAATTTCAGAGATCGCTCAGGCAAATGATATTATAGATGTGATCTCAGGATATATACAGGTAAAGAAACGCGGTAAATCCTTTCTTGCATTGTGTCCGTTTCATGCTGACAAAACTCCTTCACTGCATATATCTCAACAGAAGCAGGTCTATCATTGCTTTTCATGTAAAGCAGGAGGGAATGTTTTTTCTTTTATTACAAATTACGAACACGTTACATTTATTGATGCAGTAAAAAAACTTGCAGAGAGGGCAGGAATTACTCTTACATACGAAACTAATAGTCCTGACAAAAGCAGTGAAATCTCTAAACTTTATGAAATAAATAAAGCGGCAGCTGTTTATTTCAGAGATAATATCAGAAAGCTGAACAGCAGTGAAAAAGAACTTGTATGTAAATATCTGGAATCAAGGGACCTTGATAAAAAGACAATAGATAAATTCGGAATCGGATATTCGTATAAAACGTGGGACGGGCTTCTGCATCACTTTGCAGAAGATGAAATTTTTTCAAATGATGAAATCGAAAGTTCGGGACTTATCTTGAAAAAGGATGGTGAAAATAATTCTTATTATGACCGGTTCAGAGGGAGACTGATGTTC
>JBATSB010000212.1:0-55777 GCA_049293015.1 Ignavibacteria bacterium | reverse complement strand
GTGGATATGTAATCACCTGGGAGGAAATATATAATTTGTTTAAAGACACACCGAACTGCGAATTTGCTCTTGAAAGTTTGAAATACAATATAAATAAATCCATAAATTGAAAGGAAATTATATTATGATTAGCCATGTATTAAAACTTATAAACAAAAACAATAATTTAGACTTAACTAAAAATACAACTAAGATTAATGATTGTTTAGAAGAAATATTAAGAATGGGTAAAGGTCTAAACAGTTATAAAGTAAATAAAATCAGTACAAACATTATAGTTTTAACAGTAGAGGAGGAAAGTAAATGGTGGCATCAGACGTTTGGAAAGTTATTGGCTAATGATTATGGTATGAGAGAATATTGTTCTGATAAAGATTCTACGAAGATGTTTGAATGGAGCTGAGTAATTATAAATGTTTCTTCTGACAAAAGACCTATTCTAAGGAAGTGATAGAACAAATCAATAAACTCTTTTAAATAGAAAATAGTGAGATAAAAGTATTTATTATATATATTGAAGAGTTGGAAATGATTAATATGGTTGTGAATTTCATCCAAATTAGATGGAAGAAAACAAATTTTTTTAAAAAAAGAGAAACATAAAAACTACAGAAAAAAATTATGAAACTAATTTATCATGACATAAAATTCAGCAATCCAATCTCACCGTTTGACAAAGAATTGGTAAGCATAGCTTCTGGACAAAACATATTATTAGTTTCACCCTATATCGGACTTTCTTACCTTAAAAGACTTATTAAAATTTCAAAATCCTGGAGACTAATAACAGACTTTGAAGAACTGATTCTTTCACATCCAAATGATAAACAACGACTTGAAATCTGCGATTTTTTTAATAACCACTTTGTTAATGTGAAACACATTCAAGGGATTCATGCTAAAGTTATGGTGACAGAAAATTCCGCATTTTTAGGATCAGCTAATTTCACTGAAAAAGGAATACTAACAAGAACTGAAATGTCTGTATCATTCACTGAAGCAGATAAAGTAAAAGAGCTAAAAGACTGGTTTAATTCAATATGGAAAGAAGCAACAAACTTTACAAAGAAACAACTTACCGAATTTGTTAAGAAAAATGAGAACATAATAACCCAACCCAAAATAACACGATTAGAAAGTTCATATTCACTATCAAAAAGAAAATCTATTTTGGTTCCACTTGAGAATTTTCAAAACCCCCACAATGACTTAGAGCAAGAATTAATAAAAGCTATAAAGAAAACAAAGATGGGAAACAAATGGCTAAACAAATGTTTTAATCTTATTAGAGAGATGATGATTGAATTTGGAATTGAGAAAAACTCTCAAATAATCTCAATGTCAGTATCGAAAAACCATCAAATGAAAATTATAATTGGAGACCGATTAATAATCACGCACAGGGAGGACGCAGTCGGTTTAATTTTACCTATAGGATTTAGAAATGTTATCTCGGACTATCCAGAGGCTGAAATTAACGAACGTTATTTATATGATAAAAGTAAAAATCAAGAAGCTCTTTGGGTTGATTTTGAAAGCAATGTTATATTATCAGATGACAATTTTTTATTTGGAAATTGGAAAAATGCTGTAAAGACAGAAATTGATAGGACAATGATTTCCCGTTTTAGAAAAAACCACAATCCCTTCTATTACAAAGCAATTATGGACTTAAATTATAGACGACAAATACTAAAACTAAGCATCGCTAAAGAGACAAAAAATTAGATAATTGAATCCAATAATGTTCAGTTCAATTCTGCTGGAATAAATCCTCCGAAATATAAATAAACTTACCTCTGACAACATAATCCGTTCCCTTCTTAAACTTCGGAGCTGCTATATAATTATATTCAACTTTCTTACCTTTGTCAGATGAGTCATCATCCTTTGCTTTTTTAAAATACCTTTTCTTATACTTCTTCCCATGTAGGAGATTATTCATCTGTTGATAAGATATTTTTTTTTCCTCTCTGTATTTGGAAGCGTGGTAATATGTCTTACCGTTATATTTTATTTCTATTTCCATGATGTTAGTTTAAACCGAAAATAATTAATATTCAATATTTAAATCCTTGCACAAAATTATTCAGATCCTGGCGGAAGTTATGCAGATAGATCTCAGTTGTTTTAATTGATGAATGTCCGGCAAGCTCTTTGATATAATTGACAGGAACATTTAGGCGCGACAGATTTGAAAAGTATGTGTGCCTGAGACAATGGAAGTGCAGGTCTTCGTTGAGATTGAGTTTACGAAGCACTGATTTAAACTTTCTTGTAACGTATGATTTATTAAAAGGAGCTTTTCCGTCTGTTGAAAAAATATAACTGTCCTGATCAACGAGATACGGTGTGCCATTGTTATTATCAAAGATCAGAGAATTCAATTCTTCAAGAAGAGTATCCGGGATTGGAATGATCCTGTTTTTCTTCGTCTTTGTTGCAAAATTACCGGTGTTAATAATTTCGATGATTTTTTCAGAAAGATTAATGCGTGTATATTTTAGTGTCAGAATTTCATTGAGTCTCATTCCGGTATATGCGCCTATGGTTACAATTTGCCTGAGCTTGGTGTGCTGTATGTTACTGATGATCAGATTAATTTCGCTGCTGCTGAAAGTTAATAATTTCTTTTCCTGGATCCGTATCTGTGATATCTTGCTGAGCTGATTGTGAGACAGCAGATTGAACTCAACACAGTAATTGAAAAATGCTCTGATGGTCCGCAGTTCTATATTCAAAGTTACGGGTGATATTGTCTTTAACCTTTTTGATTTATACTCTTCAATGTCGATCAGAGTGATTGACTTAATTGGTTTATATCCGAAAAGTGAATCGAGATTTCTGATCGCATTTTTATAAAGTAATAGTGTGGTCGGAGCAAAGTTGTTCTTTATGAAATTGAAAATAATATCCTGAACTTCTTTTAAATAAAGGATATCGGATTCAATGTTTCTCTTTTTCTTTTGTTTGAAATTGTCATGAACAATATCAGCACGTGTCTTGAGTTTTTCTTTTGTTGACTTCTTCTTCAGTTTTCCGGATTCATCATAGTATCCAATATACCAGAATCCAAAATCTTTTCTTTTAAATAAAAATGACATGGCAGTTTAATTTTAGTTTATGAAATTTTTTAAATTGCTGTCTTTCAAAAACAGAATTATAACTTTTCAAAACCCATCAAAAAATGAGTGGGCAGTAAAATGGGCATTAGTAGATAACACCTATATAAATATAGTAATAGTAAGTTACTCTTACCCTATCATTAAAAAACCCAAAGAATCGGGCTTTTTAAAATTGGCAAATTTTGCTGTATTGCTAATTTCCTGTGGACAGAGCCGGGCTTGAACCGGCGACACACGGCTTTTCAGGCCGTTGCTCTACCAACTGAGCTACCTGTCCTCCAAAAATTTAATACACAAATTACACTTTTTTACTTTGAGTATCAATCTATTATAATGTTCCATTGGGAAATTTGTCTAAATCCATCCAAATTGTTAAAGTGAAAATTTAAAAAATTTAATGTTTTTAATATTCTTTTTTAGCGGTAAAAAAATACTGATCTTATTCACGACAATGAATTTTTTAATTTCAGCTTCATTATTTATCCCCAATAAGATTAAATCTGTCGTGCTAATAGTAAGCATTAATATACTATTTATTTACTTCAATCAGCTTCATCACTACACTATCATTTGCTGATCTGATCTTTTGAATGGAATCTTCATTTACATATAACTTATAATATCCGAGCCATATTATTTTTTCCTTTATGAGAAGAATATTCATAGACATCAGCATCACTTTCTCAGCTTCAATATTACTGATCTTGGTTAGCATAAGAAATGATTTTACATTTTCATCAGGAGTATAACTTTCAATTATTACAGGTACGCCAATAGTCAGTTCATCATTTTTTTCTTCTACCTGTTTTCTGAGATTATCCCAGTTATCGGCGATAAAATTATTTTCCATAATATCACCGATCTGTTCAAGCTCTGAAGTTCCATAAGTTTTATCTTTCGTATTATTGACCAAATAAATCTTAAAATATTCATCAATGAATATAGTTTCGAAATTTTCTATGTTGGAATAAATATCGTCAGTAAGATATACACCTAATATGGAATTATCACCAACTTCAAATTTATCCATTCTCTCTTTGACATTCGGAAGTTCATAACATTCATTCATCTCTATAATCTCAGGCAGGCAAATAATGCTGCTGCCGATCTCTGAAGTCTTTACACACTTTACATCCTGACCTTCCTGTGCAAATGAGATACTGAAACAAACGATCAGTATGAATAAAATTAATACAGTGATTCTATTATTATTCATTTTAAATAAATTAATTTTAAAAATAAGATGCGGATAAAATATTAAAAGCAACCTTTATTTTAAAGATATATTGTCATATGTAATTTTAAAAATTGTAAAAATTAATTTGAGATATGATTAGAATCATAGCAGATGAAAACAGTTATTATTAAGTTATAAAAAGAAGAAATCATGAAAAAGAAAATTTTAATAATAGATGATGACCCGGACATTGTCGAAGCTACAAAGTTGTTTCTCGAACACAGCGGTTTCGAAGTTTTTGCTGAAACAGATCCGGTAAAAGGAGAGATCACATTTCTAAAAAACAAACCTGATCTTATTATACTTGATGTTATGATGAACGAACCGGATGAGGGATTTTTTCTGGCTAAAAAATTCAAGACTACAAATCCTGAAATACCGGTTATTATTTACTCATCAGTTTCAAATGCATTGGGATACAACTTTGGAAAAAATGATATTGTATCTTCGGATGTCTTTTTGGACAAACCGGCTGAGCCGAAGGAATTGCTAAAATCTATTAATGAACTTTTAATTGCCGAATCAAATGAATGACAACGAAAAAAATATAAGAAATGATTTTATTCAGAGATTGATAGATAAACACGGAATAAACAGAACTGCGCTTCTTCCTGTACTACAGGATTTTCAAAATGAATTCGGTTTTATTGATGAACACTCCATTCAGATGATTGCATTTGCATTAGACATTCATCCTGTAGAAGTTAGCAGCGTCATATCTTTTTATTCATTTCTTTATGATAAGCCAATGGGCAGAAACGTAGTCAGGATCTGCAAGAATATTGTCTGTGAATTTCACGGAAGTAATGAAATAGCAAATACAATAAAAGAGGAATTCAAAATTAATGCAGGAGAAACAACGGAAGACGGTAAATTGACATTCGAGCTGATAAGTTGTTTCGGGCTTTGTGACAGAAGTCCTTCAATGATGGTCAACGGAAATGTTTATGAAAATATGAATAGAGAATCAGCTTTAAAAATCTTAAGGAATCTGAGATGAATAATTTATTTATAAAAAAAGACAGAAGAGGACCGGTATTATTTTCAGAATACCGTGAAGGATCCGGTCTGATCAAAGCTCTTAATATGAAACGGGACGATATTCTGATGGAGCTAAGGGAATCCGGATTAAAAGGCAGAGGCGGCGCGGGCTTCCCTACTTCTACAAAATGGATGCTCACTGCTGCTGCAAATGCCGACAGAAAATTTGTTATATGTAACGCTGATGAAGGCGAACCCGGAACATTCAAAGACAGAGTGCTCCTTACAGAATATCCTGAATTAGTAATTGAAGGAATGATTATAGCCGCTTATACTATCGGTGCAAAAGAAGGGATAATATATCTGAGAGGAGAATATTCTTATATAAAGGATTTCCTTGAAAGTAAAATTGAAGAGTATAGAATTAATAATTTACTTGGGAAAAAAATTACCGGTAAAGAAAATTTTGATCTTGATATTTCTATAAGACTTGGATCAGGTGCTTATGTCTGCGGAGAGGAAACTGCATTGATCGAATCACTTGAAGGTCACCGCGGAGAACCGAGGAACAGACCTCCCTTTCCGGTAAACACAGGATATCTTGGATGCCCGACAGTTGTAAATAATGTTGAGACGCTTGCATCAGTTCCGCATATTATTGACAAAGGCGGCAGTTGGTTTAATAAATTCGGAACAGATAAATCGACCGGTTCAAAATTATTTTCAATCTCAGGTGATTGCGAATATCCGGGAGTTTATGAATTACCGTTGGGAATTAGTATCAGAGATCTTTTGAAATTAAGCGGAGCTGAAGATACAAAAGCTGTTCAGGTAGGCGGAGCATCAGGTCTGTGTTTTCCCGAATCGGAATTCGACAGAAAACTTTCATTTGAAGATGTATCTACAGGAGGTTCTGTTATGATCTTTGACAAAAGCAGAGACATGCTAAAAGTGTTAAAGAATTTTATGGAATTTTTTGTGGAAGAGTCATGCGGTCAATGTACACCGTGCAGAATTGGAAATGTAAGACTGCTTGAAGGCATTGAAATGATCGAGAGAAATGAGTTTAGTTTTGAATATATAGAAAAATTAAAGGGGCTTTGTGAAACTATGAAAGTTGCTTCAAAATGCGGACTCGGACAGACAAGTCCAAATCCGTTTTTATCCATATTAAAAAATTTCAGCAGTGAAATATTCAAAAATAATTTAACAGCAGACGAAGATGAAAAAGGAATTAAGAAGTCCGGTGTCGCAGAGACCTTACAATGTTGAAAATGTCCCTGCTAATAAGGGTATAGGTGCAGAAGTTGGAATTGAACTTAACGGCGAAAAATTAAGAGTGCCGCTTGGTAAATCAATTCTCGAAATTTGCAGAGATAATAATATTCACATCCCTACTTTATGCTATCATGAAGACCTGTGTATTGCAGGGAACTGCAGATTGTGTCTTGTAGAAATAGAGGGAATGAAAAATCTTCAGACTGCTTGTTCATTTCCGATAACCTCACCTGTAAAGATAAAAACTTTTTCAGACAAAGTAAGAAAGGCAAGAAAGCATATTGTCGATCTCATGCTGAGCGAACATTACGGTGAATGTTACAGTTGTGTCAGGAATAATAATTGCGAGCTACAGAAGTTAGCAATGGAATACGGTATTGACAGTTATGAATTTGGACATGTATGTGAGCCGAGATTTGAAGTTGATAATTCTTCTGCAGCAGTGATAAGGGATATGGATAAATGTATATTATGCAGAAGGTGTGTAAGGACGTGTATTGATCTTCAGGAAGTTGGAGTTCTCGAAGCTGTGAACAGAGGTTATGATACAAAGATCTCGACCTTTATGGATAAGCCACTGGCAGATGTGATCTGCATAAACTGCGGACAATGTATCAACCGCTGTCCTACTGCAGCTTTACATGCCAACGATCCATCTGATGAAATTTGGAAAGCTATTGAAGATCCTTCAAAACATGTCATACTTCAGACTGCACCTTCACCCAGAGCTTCGATAGGTGAAGAGTTTGGACTGCCGGCAGGAAATTCAATGACAGGTCAGCTTAATACTGCAGCAAGAAGAATTGGTTTTGATAAAGTCTTTGATACAAATTTCTCTGCTGATCTTACTATAATGGAAGAAGGTACGGAACTTCTTAACAGATTAAAAAAAGTTCTTGTGGAAAAAGATGAAAGTGTAAAGCTTCCGCAGTTCACTTCCTGTTCGCCAGGCTGGGTAAAATTTATTGAACATTTTTATCCTGAAAAACTTGATTACCTTTCAACAGCAAAATCTCCACAGCAAATGTTTGGCGCAGTATTAAAAACATTTTATGCAGAAGAGGCAGGTATAGATCCTGCAGATATTGTTACAGTTGCACTCATGCCATGCGCTGCAAAGAAATTTGAATGCAACAGACCTGAGATGAATTCATCCGGATTTAAAGATGTAGATTATGGGTTGACAACAAGGGAAATGGCAAAGATGATTCGTGAAGCGGGACTCGTACTTCCTCAGCTTCCAAAGTCTGAATTTGATGATCCGTTTGGACAAGCATCCGGTGCGGGACTTATATTTGGTTCTACAGGCGGAGTAATGGAAGCAGCCCTGAGGACTGTTTATGAAATTACAACCGGAAGACCTGTTCCTTTTGAAAATTTAAATATTGATGTCTGCAGAGGAATGAAAGGAATCAAAGAAGCTTCGGTACATTTAGAAAACTGCAAGGAAGAATTTTCATTTTTAAACGGTGTGGATCTGAAGTTCATAGTTGCACACGGAACAGCAAATGCAAAAGTAATTATGGAAATGCTGAAGAAAGGTGAACTTGATGATTATCATTTTGTAGAAATAATGGCATGTCCCGGAGGTTGCATTGGCGGAGGCGGACAGCCGATTCCAACTTCAGAAAGTATAAGAAAATTAAGGATGAAAGCTATCTATGATGAAGAGGCTTCACTGCCTGTAAGAAAGTCACATGAAAATCCAAAGATAAAATATATTTATGAAAAATATTTTGAAGATGGTCCATGCGGAAAACTTTCACACAAACTGCTACATACCAAATATCTGAAACGTGACAAGTATGTAAAATAAATTAATGAATATGCTATATGATAAATCTGATCCCTTTACATACTAAAGACCTAAGCTATTTATGGGAGCTGATCTCAGAAAGAAATAAGTGGTTTATCAAATTAAGATATATAGCAGTGGTCATGCTTTTAGGTCTATACGTTTTCATTATATTTTTTGGAAGTGAAAATATTCAGACTGCTCAGAAGACAGGAATACTTCTGATACTGACAAGTATCCTGATCTACAATTTATTTTTCAGTTACATTTCATCCACTGAAATAATAAAAAATAACGCTGCGTCATTTAATCCTCTGAAGTTCGCATTGATACAGATCGTATTTGACACATCAATTTTAATGCTGATAGTATATCTGACAGGTCTGATCAACAGTCCTTTCTACTTATTTTTTATTTTCCATGCTATCATCGGAAGTCTTATCCTACCGGGCAGAGTAGTTTATTTTATTGCTGCTTTAATCCTGACAGTATTTACAGCTTTAAATTTACTAACTCATTACGATATTATTGCCGGATTTACAATTTCAAATACAGTACCTGTAAATTTACTTAATACAAATTATCTTTTGCTGAATCTATTATCATTTTGGTTAATGATATTTTTTAGTGTATTCATAGTAAACTTACTGACGAGTGAATTATACAGAAGAGAGCAGGAACTGATCGAGGCAATTCAGAAAATTGAAGATGCAGAAATTGAAAAACAAAAATACATTCTTACTGTAGTGCATGAAGTAAAGTCACCGCTATCCGTGATAGTTTCATATCTGAATCTGCTCATTGAAGGGATACCGGATAAAGTAAGTGATAAAGTTAAGGACATTCTGCTCAAAATGAAAAAAAGATCTGATGATGCAATTGAATTAACAAAAAATATTCTTGAAGTCTCAAAGGTCAAACAGATAAAAAAACCTGATCTTCAGATAATAGATCCGGACCTGATGATAAGGGACATGCTAGATATAATAAAGGATCAGGCAGAAGCTGAAAAAATTACAATTCACTATACAGACAACAGAGTCCAGAGAAATATTTTATATGCTGACAAAAATTTGATGGGAATTCTTTTTTCAAATATTTTTAATAATGCAGTGAAGTATAATCATTCAGGTGGAAGGGTGGACATTTTACTTTCCGACAGAAGTAATGATCTATGCATTTCAGTAGCTGATACGGGAATCGGAATTCCATCAGATGAACTGGGGAAAATATCGACTGAATTTTACCGCGCAAAAAATGCAAAGAAAAACAGAGAAGGGACAGGTTTAGGATTATATGCAGTATCTCAGGTTGTAAAAAAACATAATGGAAAATTGCATATCAAAAGTCCCTCCGAAACCGGTGATTCACTTTATCCGGGTACTTCAATTGCAATTTTAATTCCTTATGGATTAAATGATTCTGACAATGCATAACTAATCTTCATAGATCATCATTGCTCCTGCTTCAATCATAATGGTTGCAAATATTTACTTTAAAAACTTTCCTGTATTGTGTACTTTTTAATAATCGAATAAATATGCAATTAAAAGCCTGTTAACATTATTACAAACCGTTAAAACGGTTTGAGCTACTTTTCTCAAAAACTCGACTTTTTCTATTTTTACTTTTCTCAAAAAAGTTTTATTTATAAAAGATTATTTTCATTTACAAAATTCTAAATTCCACTCCGCTGCTACAAACCGTTAAAACGGTTTATAGCTCACCATTTACATTTTATTATGTATATATTAAATTAGCATAAAGTGATTGTGTTCAGCTTAATAACAAAGCGTCGGACAGACTTTGGATTGTAAAAGCTAGAGTTCGTGAAAATTAGTTTTAAAAATAATGAGCAGTTATTGCTATACAAAAACAGATAGATATTGATTTTATAAAAAAATCTCTTAAATACAAAAATAAGTTTTTGGTGTCTAATTACGATAAACAGGTGACCAATTACAACTAATCTTCATAGATCATCATTGCTCCTGCTACAATCAAAATGGTCACAAATATTTTCTTTAAATAACTTTCCTCTTTAAATATCCTCGCACCGATCAGAACAGCAAATAAAACTGATAATCTTTTTAGTGATATCACAATCCCCACAGGTGCAAGTTTAACCGCCTCTATCTGAGCCAGCCTGTATCCGATTGTCAAAATTGAAATTACAAAAATTACAAACAGCAGACTGCTTTTGTTTTTTGCAAACAATGAAAATGAAAAACCTGTACCGCTTCTTAATCTAATGAACATAAAGATCAAAAAGAATATTACAAAAAAAATATAATTCTGAACTGCGACGAATAAGACCGGCGGAAGCTTGAATTTTACGAGGATAAATTTATCCATTACTGAAGATACTGACATTAGCAGTAGAGCAGCGATTATTATCCTGTGATAGCCTGATTTTTTAAAAACCAAAAATGGATATAGAAAACTTTCATTTTTTTTCAGCTCAAGTATGTATGTTCCAATCACAATCAGCATCATTCCTGCAACTTCAATCAACTTCAGATCTTCCCCGAGAAAAATAAATGCGAGCAAAGCTATTACCATGGGAGAGGAGGCAAGTATTGGCAGAGTCCTTCCCAGGTCAAGATTTTTTAAAGCTGTCATGATACACAAAAAAGCCAGTGCATTCAAAACAGATTTAATAAATAAATACAGAAATGAGAGAGTATTTAAATTTGAAAAATCTGTAATTGCAAAAAGAGGTGCCGATAGTACTGCAGCAAATGCCGACATCAGTAATGTAAAGTCTAATGCTTTCAGATCATGCAATGCTTTTTTTTGTAGTATTGCAGCAGCTGCAGATAAAAGAGCAGACAATATTGCCAGCCAGAACCATGTCATTATAATTTATTTTTAATATTTAAAAGATCAATTTTGTCTTTACAAAAAAATTTCTTCCAGGCTCTGAAATATAAGATCCTCTTGAAGTGGATAAATGATCTCTGTAACTTTTATCAAATATATTTTCAATTCCTGCAGCAAATGAAATACTTAATGCATTAATGTTTATATTTGTCACATCAGAATAAAAATTTAAAACTGCATATCCGGGCGTCTGTAATTCTCCGGTTGCAGTCCTGTTTTGCTGTGCGAATAATACTGTATTTAAATTAAAAGAATAAAGATCACCTGCCAGATATTTAATTCCGATAATTCCATTGAAAGGCGGTATCTGAGGAAGTGATAAACTATTTTCTGTATCCTCACCATAGACATAAGAAGCATTTCCGTAAAGTGTGAGAAATGGGAGAAGATTATAATCAGTCTGCAGATCAAATCCCATCAGAGTTGCCTTCCCGATGTTAGTCTTGATAAGCGCAGGTCTTTCTTCAAATGTTCCGGGAATTTCAGTAACAAGATCTGATAAAAAATTTCCAAAAAATTCTGCAGACATATTGAGATCTTCACCCCAGTATTTCAGAGATGCCGACAGAAAATATCCAAGCTCTGAATTCAGATCGGGATTTCCAACTCTTACAATATTTCCAAGATCAATATACTGATACCTTTCTTCAAGAGAAGGCGATCTGAAAGATGTCGAAATATTCCCGGACAGATTGAGTTGTTCTGTTAATTTATAATTAATTCCGCTATTGATACTCCATGAAAGATCATTTGTCTCGCCAGCTTCCCACAGAACTTTCTGACCGGTTGGATTATTATTTACAACACCATTCGTAATTGTATAAAGCGGATTTACAGATTCTTCATTTGATACATAGATGCCGTCTATTCTTCCGCCAATGTTGATGTAAATTCTTTCATTATTAAAACTCGTTTCATCATTTATATAAATTCCGACACTTGAATATTTTGAATCAGGGATCGGAGTATCTCCTGTGATTATATCTGTTACAGATACCGGATTATTAGATGTATCATATTTTATTATTTGCTGAGTCCTTTCACGTGTAGTTGTCAGTTTCCTTTGCCAGGTATCAATACCAGCAACAAACTTACTGTTTCCTTTTTGCATATCACCCTGCAGAAGAAGTCCGATAGAATTATGTTCACCCGAAGGATTAATTGAAATATTATTTATTCTCCTTGCTGGATTTGTTCCTGACGCGGGAATATAAACTGAACTGTTTGGCAGGACTTCTACATTTCTGAAAATATTTTGAAGAAAGAATCCGGCTGATAAATTTGTAATTAATTTTGATACATTGGAAATTTTATAATTAGCTGCAAACATATTTCTCTCAGCGGGAATATATGTAACTGTAGCCTGTGATGGAAACAGCGGATAACTTCCGGGAATACCTGCGTAAGGAGATTCAAAATTCTGATACTGAAGATTTATTTCATGTCCTTTAAATAATTTAAAGCCTGAATAAACAGAAATGCCGTGGTCACGGAATGAGCTGTTTGAAATAATTCCGCCAGGTGTTTTTGTATCTGATGCTTCTCTGTATGTTGCATAAATACTTGCATTGAATTTTTTATCACTTACCATAAAAGACAATGCAGCTCCTGATAAATCATTTACTGAAAATAATTCTCCTGACAATATTCCTTTCATCTTAAAATAATCTGAAAAATTTCCCGTTTCTGTTTTTATACTTACTATACCGCCTGTGCCGCCCGATCCATATATAGAAGAGACTCCACCTTTAATGACTTCAATTCTTTCAATAGTATTTTCATCAATAAGTGAAAATCTCGCAGCCTGATTATTTGCTGTTTCTACCCTGCTGCCGTTAATATAAACCACTATGTTATCCCTGCTCAACCCTCTGATATTTATGTCTGTAGCCCAGATACCGTCTCTGACAAGGTTTATGCCGGGTTTGATCTTCAATATATCTGAAGTTGAAATGACGGGTAAATAATTGAAATCCTTTTTTGTAATAAGAGCAATTGGGAGAATTGCATACCTGATCTGATTTTCTATTTTTGTGGAATAAACTTTTACTTCTCCTGACATGATTTCAGATTGTCTTATTTTTATATAAAATATATTCTGATCTGTGTCTGAAATTTTGAATTCTTTTAATAAAGGTATGTAACCTATTCTGTTGAATGAAACAGTTGCTTTTCTTTCCGTTACATTTTCAAAAACACATCTGCCGTCTTCATTTGTAATACCTGTCAGGTTTTCAGAGCGGAGATTAATGTTAACTTCATTAACAAATTCTTCAGTCGAAATATCACTAACTATAAATATAAGTTTAGTCTGCGAATTTACATTTGAAATAATACCTGCAGAAATTATGACCAATATTTGAATGATTAATAATGCTTTCATATTCAAAATTAATCATAAAAAGATGTATTCATTATGATTTATATCACTCAAAAAATCATAGAATCTGCAGGATACTTATTTGGATTTGTTACCTGCTGTTAGGAAATTGAAATCACGAATCAGAAAATGTTCAGCACCGGATGAACTAAGCCGGCTTTCCATCAAACTAAAATTTCTAACATTAAACTCTATTTCAGGAAATGAAAAATCATTTATTAAAGTAAGGTTGATTTTTTTGTTACGTCTTACACGTGCAAGAGTAATGTGAGGATGAAATGGTTTGTCAGATTTGAATCCAAATTTCAACAGGCATTTGTTTATTTCTTTTGACAAAATATCCAGACTGCTGCTTTGATCAATCACATCAAGTATTAAAACTCTCGGATAGCTTAAATTAGGAAAAGCATTTATTTTACCTGTCTTTAATTTTATCTGCAAAGGAATATTGTCTGATCCTATTTCTGAAAATGCGGATTCAATCTCTTCTAATTTTACTTTATCAATATCTCCAATAAAGAATAGTGTAATGTGATAATTGTTTTCGTCTTCCCATTTCAAAATTTTTAAACATTCAGGTTCTAAAGATTTAAACTTTTCGAAAATCTGATCTCTAACTATCTTGATTTTTCTTTTTGTATTAATGTCGATATTCAGTGAAAAAAAAGTTCTTATCATATATTATTGTTTTAAATGTCTGTTCTATGAAGTTTAAATATATAAAACATACTTTAAATAATCATTCAATAATTCTATTTTGATTAAACATAAAAAAATTCTCACAATGAAAAAACCTTTTCCACCTGTATATTATGCAGACTATTTAAAACTTGATTCACTCCTCACCAGTCAAAAACCAAAAAGCGATGAATACGGAGATCCTGCTCATGAGGAAATGCTTTTTATAATTGTTCATCAGGCATATGAGCTTTGGTTCAAGCAGATCCTTCATGAGTTAAATTCAATTTCTGAAATGTTCCACAAAGAAGATATAGATGAAAGAAATATCGGAGTTGCAGTATCCAGATTACGCAGGGTTACTGTCATCCAGAAAATTCTGATCGATCAGCTTGGAGTGGTCGAGACAATTACACCATTGGATTTTCTTGAATTCAGAGATTATCTGATACCTGCGTCGGGCTTTCAGAGTTTTCAGTTTAGATTAATTGAAAACACTCTCGGATTGAATATTGGTAACAGAGTAAAATTCAATGACAAGAATTATTACTCATTAGTCTCAGACGAACATCAGAAAATGCTGATAGAATCTCAAAGTAAAGATTCCATTTATGAATCAGTTGACAAATGGCTTTCAAGAATTCCATTCCTTAATATAGATGATTTTGATTTTTGGAAATATTATAAAGATGCAGTAGGAGTGATGCTTGAGAATGAAAAAAATATAATTTTAAACAACCCGAGTCTGACAGAAGAAAAGAAAGTAAAACAGCTTGAAGTTTTTGAATCTACAAAAGAAAATTTTGAAGCACTTCTCGATGAAAAGAAATATGAAGAGCTAAGATCACAGGGACTGAGAAGACTTTCACACAGGTCAATGCTTGCAGCACTCTTTATAAATCTTTACAGAGATGAACCGATACTGCATCTGCCTTACAGACTACTTACATATCTCGTGGACATTGACGAACATTTTACAACATGGAGATACAAACACGCTCTTATGGTTCACAGGATCATTGGCGCAAAAGTAGGCACAGGCGGTTCTTCCGGACATCAGTATCTTCAGCAGACTGCTGAGAAGCATAAAGTATTCAAAGATCTTTTTGATCTTCCTACATATCTTATACCAAGATCAGATCTTCCTGAATTGCCGGATGATCTGAAAACTAAACTTGGATTTTATTATACAGCTACCTTAAAAAATAAATAATTTTTAAAAATTGAATATAGATCTTAAAAATAAAAAAGCAATTGTCTGCGGAAGTACACAGGGAATTGGCAAAGCAATTGCGATAGAACTGGCTTCTTCAGGAGCTAATGTAATTTTAATTTCAAGGAATGAAGATTCACTCAGGGAAGTATTACGAGAGCTGCCTGCATCAAAAGATCAGAATCATAATTTTATAGTTGCAGATTTTTCAGATCCAGATTCACTTAAAGAAAAAATGCACAACTTCATTTCAGAATCTTCACCTGTACACATTCTTGTAAATAATACCGGCGGTCCAAAAGGAGGTGAAGCAATTGCAGCTGATACTTCTGAATATTTACAGGCATTTTCAAATCATCTTATATGCAATCAGATACTTGTGCAGGCAGTAGTTGAGAGGATGAAAAAGGAAGGTTATGGAAGAATAATTAATATAATTTCCACTTCTGTAAAACAACCGTTAAAAAATCTTGGAGTATCAAATACAATTAGAGGTGCAGTTGCAAGCTGGGCTAAGACACTTGCCGGTGAGCTCGGACCATTTGGAATTACTGTTAATAATGTATTGCCGGGTGCTACGAAAACTGTCAGACTGAAATCTATAATTGAAAATAAATCTAAAATATCAGGCAAGACAATTGAAGAAGTTACAAAAGAAATGCTGAAGGAAATTCCTTCGGGAAAATTTGCTGAGCCTGAAGAACTGGCTTATGCAGTTACGTTTCTTGCGTCACCTTTAGCGGGTAGTATCAACGGAATAAATCTGCCTGTGGATGGCGGGAGAACGCTTTGCTTGTAGAGCAATTTCAAATTACGAATTATGAATTACGAATTACAAATTACAAATTACGAATTACGAATTATGAATTACGAATTATGAATTACGAATTACGAATTACGAATTACGAATTATGAATTACGAATTATGAATTACGAATTATGAATTACGAATTACGAATTACGAATTACGAATTACGAATTATGAATTACGAATTACGAATTACAAATTACGAATTACGAATTACGAAAAAACAAGAAATAGTTAATATGTTAAAGTTGAAAAGAATATTTAAAATTTAAAATTTAAAATTTTATAAGATATGATCTTATATAATGTGACAGTGAGTACGGAAGATTATGTTCATGACGAATGGCTTTCGTGGATGATGGATAAACATATTCCTGATGTGATGGAGACAGGACTTTTTACTGAATATAAAATTTACAGAATCGTAACTGATTCTCCTGAAGAGAAGACTTATTCGATTCAATATTTTCTGAGATCGATGGAAGATTATGAAACGTATCGTGATAAATTTGCACCTGCACTTCAGGCAGATTTTCAAAATAAATACAAAGATAAATTTACGGCATTCCGGACGATCATGGAATTAGTCGAATAAAAATTAAAGTATATGGATAAACTTAAAAACTATATCGATGGAATTCTCACGACTCCTTATTCAAATAATTATATAAATAATTATGATCCATCTACAGGTGAAGTATTTACGATGCTTCCCGATTCGGATGCTGAGGACGTGGAGCTTGCAGTTCAGTCTGCCGAAAAAGCATTTCACGGATGGTCTTCATTATCTGCAGACAGCAGAGCCGATCATCTTTATAAAATTGCAGCACTTATAAAAAGGGATCTGGAGAAATTTGCTTATGCTGAAAGTAAAGATAATGGAAAGCCGCTTCAGCTTGCTATGAGCGTTGACATTCCAAGGGCAGTTAAAAATTTTGAATTTTTCGCCTCGGCAATCACACAATTTTCCTCCGAGTCACATCATACAAATTCTGAAATTCTGAATTATACTTTGCGTCAGCCATTTGGAATTGCCGGTGCGATCTCACCTTGGAATTTGCCTCTATATTTATTTACATGGAAAATAGCACCGGCTCTTGCTGCAGGAAATTGTGTCATTGCAAAACCATCTGAAGTTACTCCGTTGACTGCATTTATGCTTTCAGAGATATGCATTGAAGCCGGACTTCCAAAAGGAGTTTTAAATATTATTCACGGATACGGTCATAAAGCAGGCACTGCAATTGTTGCAAATCCGAAGATCAAAGCCGTTACATTTACCGGCGGTACTAAGACCGGTATGGAAATTTCTAAAATAGCTTCACCGATGCTGAAAAAATTATCTCTTGAGCTCGGTGGTAAAAATCCTGTGCTGATTTTTAAAGACTGCAACTATGATGAGATGCTTGAAACTACAGTAAGATCTTCATTCACTAATCAGGGTGAGATCTGTCTTTGCGGGTCGAGGATCTTTATTGAAAAGGAAATTTATGAAAAATTTAAAACTGACTTTGTAAAGAAAGTTCGTGAACTCAAAGTCGGTGACCCGCTTTTGGAAGATACAAACGTAGGCGCAATAGTATCCGAACAGCATTTCAATAAAATTCTTTATTACATAGACCTTGCAAAAAAAGAAGGCGGTAATATTCTGTGCGGTGGAGAACCTGTTGAGCTTAAAGGCAGATGTAAGAATGGCTGGTTCATAGCGCCGACTGTGATAGAAGGACTTGATCACAAATGCAGTCCAAATCAGGAAGAAATCTTCGGACCCGTTGTAACTATAATGCCATTTGAAAATGAAGAGGAAGTTCTAGACATGGCAAATTCAACTGAGTACGGACTGGCGACTGTAGTCTGGACAAGTGATCTTTCGAGAGCACATCGAATTTCTGCAAAGATACAATCAGGAATCGTCTGGATAAATTGCTGGATGGTAAGAGATTTGAGAACGCCATTCGGTGGTGTGAAAAATTCAGGAGTCGGTAGAGAAGGCGGTCTGGAAGCGTTGAGATTTTTTACTGAGACGAAGAACGTCTGTGTAAAGATTAGTTAATAGTTAGTAGTTAATAGTTAGTTTTAGATCGCTCGTTATCATGTTCGCAAATAGTCCAAAACAAAAAATTAATTTTGCGTGCAAGTTTGCCTTTAAGTTTCGAAGACTCAAAGAAAATTTTTTTAAAGTTTTTAAACTTAGAGTCTTAGAGCCTTTGAGGCAATTGCAAAGACCATGGACAGTTTGTCCGGCTTGGTAACATTGAAAACATTTTCAAATAAAAAACATTTCAATGCTTTCATTCTGGGAAAAAAATTCATTTACAAATTACGATCACATAATCATCGGCAGCGGTATTTTGGGCTTGTCCGTTGCATGTGAGATCAAAGAGAATTTTCCTGAAAGGTCAGTGCTTATTCTGGAGAAGGGAATCTTTCCTGAAGGCGCGAGTACTAAGAATGCAGGGTTTGCGTGCTTTGGAAGTTTTACGGAAATTCTTTCCGATTTTGAAAATGCAGGTGTGGATGAAACCGTCAGACTTATTTCGAATCGATGGGAAGGCATTGGCATTTTAAGAAAAAGACTTGGTGATGAAAATATTGGTTTTCTGAATTATGGCGGGTATGAAATTATTGATGAAAAGCATTCGGATAGTCTGGATAAAATTTCTTTTGTAAATGAAAAGTTAAAAAACATTTTTAATGAAGATGTTTATTTTATAAAAAATGAACGGATAAAAGAATTTGGATTTAATCCTTCAAAAGTATCTTCATTAATTTACAGCCCTTTCGAATCACAGATCGACACAGGAAAAATGATGAAGTCACTGATCAGATATACAGTATCACTTGGTGTGGAAATTATAAATGGATGCAATGCAGAGTCATATAGTGAAAAAGAAAATTATGTAAAGCTTTTTGTAAACAGCAATGATGGGAAAGATAAAATAGATTTCAATTGTAAATCATTAATAGTATGCGCAAATGCATTCACTCAAAAGCTTATACCATCTCTGAAGATCAAACCCGGTAGAGGACAGGTTGTCGTGACCAAGCCTGTAAAGGATCTGAAGTTCAAAGGTGTATTCCATTTTGATGAAGGATTTTATTATTTCAGAAATTTTGGTGACAGGGTAATATTCGGAGGAGGGAGAAATATTAATTTTGAAAATGAAGAGACTACTGAATTTGAAGTTACTGAAAAAATAATATCTGATCTGAAACAGAAGCTTAAAGAAACCATTTTATTTGAACATGACTTTGAAATTGATTATGCCTGGAGCGGGATAATGGGATTTACTGAGAATAAACTTCCTGTCATTGAAGAAATTTCCGACAGGGTGAAATGTATAGTTTCATGTAACGGAATGGGAATTGCGCTTTCATCTTTTACAGCAAAACAGACAATAAAAAAACAGCGGTAAAATAATTTTCACCGCTGTAATAATATTGATTATTATATTACATTGCCTGCTCATCTGCAGTAGGACCATAAACAGAAGGAAGCGGAATGTCATTCATTCTCATATAAACCTGAAGCTGAGCTCTGTGATGAACATTATGATTCAGAACAAATCCTCTGATCACCTGAGCTTTCGGCATTTTCATATATACTTTATCTCCGTCTTTCATTGTCCATTCTTTCATTAATTCATCATCGCCATGTCTTTTAAAACTTTCAACTGCTTTCGCAACATTTTCATCAAAGGATTTTACAAGTTCGTCCTTGGTTGCAATGGTTGGGATTTTATAATCTGAATCAGCAAAATCAAGTACATCTACATCTAATGTACCGGCTACATAGTTTGGAATGTCTCCTATGTGATTGGCAAGCTGTCCGAGTGTCATGGATTTCTCATGAGGTTTGTAATCAAATTTTCCGTCAGGCAGACGGTCAAGCATGTTTCTTGTAAGCTGAGATTCATACTGAAATTCAGCAAGTAATGCATCTATCAATTTCATTTTAATTTTGGTTTGGTTTAAAAAAGTTTTTGGAATTTATATTTTTAAGCGAACAATAAAAATATACTTTTGAATTGAAGTTTAGTTACATAAACTTAACTGTCAATACAATCTTTATATTTCTTCTGAACTAAAAAAACTTTTCTACCCTTCTTTTCTATTCAAAGGAAAAAGTGGGGTCAACACCATTAACTTGAGAGAAATTATTAAATAACTTACGTAAATTGTTTATAAATAGAATTTATATATAAAAATGGAAACTAAAAAAAAACTTCAAATATTTATCGAATAATTAGGTTTTTATTTAACTCAAAAGAAGTTACAGAAAAATTTAAAGTATCATCCAAAAACAGGTCTAGAAAAGGAGAATTAGCATTTGGATTTGTAACCGTCTTAATATTATATTTGAGCTGCTGTTGGTAATTCAAAAAGTTTGTGAATAAAAAGAATGTTTTGAATTTAATTCCTCTGCAAACTTTTTGACCACCAACAGCCTGAGAACAAAAATAAGTTAAACTTACCTATAAATTTATAGAAGCAATGACTTAATTCCTGTGGCAATTTTATACTCCAATCATAAAAAGATTTAATAATACTAATTTTGAAATTGTATTGAGTACATCAATTTTATAATTTAAAAATAAAATACACTCTTATATATTGTTTGCACTAAATTTAAAACATTGAGAATTGAATTTTATGGCAATTAAAATTGTAATAAAAAGTGTAAATACATTATCAGAAATCAACTCAAACCTGTTATTATAAATAATTAATGTTCATATCATTCGAAGGTATTGATCTCAGCGGTAAGTCAACTCAGATAAAACTGCTTGAAGAATTTTTAATAAGTAAAAAAAAGAAAGTAATTACTGTCCGGGAGCCGGGAGGAACCGAGATCTCAGAAAAGATAAGAGACATATTACTTGACAAGAAAAATCTTAACATGGAATATGTAACCGAGTTTCTGTTGTTTTCTGCATCGAGATATCAGCTTACACAAGAAGTGATCATTCCAAAATTAAAAAAGAATTATTATGTCCTGTGTGACAGGTATTTTGATTCGTCCACGGCTTATCAGGGATTCGGCGGAAAGATCGATCTGAAGACTATATATTCAGTAAATAAAATTGCTTCAGGTAACCTGAACCCGGATATTACGTTTCTGATAAATATAAGTGCAGAGGAATTTATCAAAAGAAAAAAAGCTATAAATAAAACTGAGGATAGAATTGAACAAAAAAATCTGACTTATTATAAAAAAGTTATTTTAGGTTATATGAAAATTTCAGGAAATAATAAAAAAAGATTTGTAGTAATAGACGGAAAAAAATCTAAACAGGAGATCCATAGTATAGTAAAGGATCACATAATAAAGTTTAAAAAATAAGTATAATATTATATGAAAATGAATAACATAAAAAGAAAACTGATCAGAGTCTATCCGGCTTTACTACTTGCAGGAATTTCTTTGTTCGTCGGATTCAGTCTAAACAACGATGATGACATTTATAAAAAGATCAACAGAAACATGGAATTGTTTGGACAGGTTTACAGAGAAATTGCACTTAACTATGTAGATGAGATTGATGCGGATAAATTCATGACTGCAGGCATTGAGGGAATGCTTTCTACTCTTGATCCATATACAAATTACGTAGATGAAGACAGCCGTGATCAGCTTGATCTGATCACTACCGGTAAATACGGAGGAATAGGAATTACAGTAAACATCAGGGACAGCATGGTGGTGATCTCTGAAGTTATGAACGGATATGAAGCTCAGAAAAAAGGTCTCAGAGTGGGCGATATTTTTCTTGAAATTGACGGCATAAAACTTGAGAAGGATGAAGTAAAAAACATGAGAAGTTTTGTCAGAGGTCCGATCGGATCTGAAGTGAATATAAAAGTAAAAAGAGAAGATGACATTATTGATTTCACTTTAACCAGGCAGGAGATCATTTTAAAAAATGTATCATACTTTGGATATCTTGAACCTGAGAGTGACGGCATTGGATATATAAAACTTGACAGATTCACAAATATTTCGGAAAGTGAAGTTGAGAATGCTATTAAAACTCTTAAAAGTGAAAGAGAACTTAAAGGACTGGTTATAGATCTGAGAGATAATCTCGGCGGTCTTTTAGATGCTGCAATCGGAATATTAAATAAAATAGTAGAGAAGAACAGTCTACTTGTAATTACAAAAGGAAAGAGAGAAGATTCCGAGAAAAAATATTTTTCAAAATATGAACCTATGGTATCTGCTGAAATTCCTGTAGCAGTTATTATAAACAGCAAATCTGCTTCAGCATCAGAGATAGTTGCCGGCGGAATTCAGGACCTTGACAGAGGGGTGATTGTCGGAAATAAATCTTTCGGTAAAGGGCTTGTGCAGCAAATAAGAGATCTTGACAAAAATGCTCAGATGAAGATCACTACTTCCAGATATTATACACCTTCGGGAAGATGGATTCAGGAAAAAAATTATTTCAAGGAAAATAAATACGGAGTATTCATTGATGATGCAAAATATAATCAGACAGATTTTAAAACTCTCGGTGGCAGAACGGTAAGCGCTTATGGAGGAATTTCACCTGATGTGGAAGTAACTGTAGAACCTGAAAGTGAGATTCACTTTGCACTTATGGCAAAGGATATGTATTTTAAATTTGCAGATGATTATCTTAAAAAAAATCCGGGCTTGACAACTATTTATCCTGACGAAGCATTCTTTTTACAATTTAAAAATTTTCTTGCTGAACAGGAGTTTAATTATACTTCAGGAGTTGAAAAAAAGATAAAAGAAATTGAAGAACTTGCATCAGAAAAAAAATACGGTACGGAAATTACAGACCTTCTTGATAAAGTAAGAGCTGAGGCAAACAAAGAAGAGGAAACCGAACTTGAACTTGCAAAGACTGAGATAGTCCTTAAGATCACAGACGAAATTAATAAAAGGATCATCACAGAGGAAGAGCAGATCAGAGCAGCACTTACTTATGATAAACAGGTAATTGAAGCAATGAAGATACTTGAAGATCCGGTTCAATACAGGTCAATACTGGGAAAGTAATTGAAACAATATTAAAAAATAAATAAGTATTTTAAGCAGGTGAAAATTGGATTGTTAGGCGGCGGGCAATTAGCAAGAATGATAATTGAAGAGTGTAATAAATATGCATTTGAATTTCATGTGTTATCCAATGAAAAAAATTCACCCGCAGGTCAGATCACAAAATTTGAAACTGAAGGTGACTGGAATGATGAAAGGACTCTGATTGAATTTGCAAAGAACTGCGATATCATTACTCTTGAAAATGAATTTATAGATCACAATAAATTAAGAGTGATAGAAGAAACCGGTAAAAAAGTATTTCCCAGTTCTGAAAATATAAAGATGATACAGGATAAATTCATTCAAAAAAAGACTCTGCAGTCTAATGGCATTCCTGTTGCTGAGTTTACAGAGGTTAATAATTTTTCGGATGTAAAAAAATTCGCAGAAGAATTTGGCTATCCTGTAATATTGAAATCGAGAACTATGGGTTATGACGGCAAGGGAAATTTCACTGTAAAATCTGAAGATGAAATTATTAAGGGCATCAATGAGCTAAAAGAAAGAGGTGAACTGATGTGTGAAAGGTTTATTAATTTTGATAAAGAAATTGCTACTCAGGTTGTCAGAAATACTTCAGGCGAAATTAGAGTTTACCCTATAGTTGAAACAATTCAGAAAGATCATATCTGCGAACTTGTAATTTCAGCCGGACAGTTTGAAGGTCAGATAGAATCTAAAGTAAATGACATTGCAAAAAAAATAGTTACTGAGCTAAATTATACAGGAGTAATGGGAATCGAAATGTTTCTGAACGGTAATGAAATTCTTGTGAACGAACTAGCTCCAAGAGTTCATAATTCAGGTCATTACACGATAGAAGGTACTTATACTTCGCAATTTGAAAATCATATAAGAGCTGTACTTGATCTGCCTTTAGGTAATACTGAAAGATCATCGGCAAATTCTATAATGATAAATCTGCTTGGAAAAAGAGAAGGAGATAGCAGACTTAAAAGGGCAGGTGTGGTGTTGAAAAATGAAAATACTTATTTACATATGTACGGAAAAAAGCAGACCAGACACGGCAGAAAAATGGGACATATCTCAGTATTAAATAATGATGTACAAAATGGAATTGATATTGCCTATCGTGCTGCTACTGAACTGGATTTTTAATTAATTAAAATTTTAATTTATCATGATTTCATTTATAATATTTCTTGTAGTTTTAATTGTTCTAATTTCTGTACTTAAAGGACAATTCAAAGAAAATCTTCAAGTCGAAAAAATTCTAAATACATTACGCGTGGCAGTAGGAGTCGGAATTCTCCTTGCGATTCTTTTTGCTTCAATAGTTCAGATTGGACCCGGAGAGGTCGGAGTACAGATCCTGTTTGGAAATGTACAGGACAAAGTATTAAGGAGCGGTTTAAATTTTATAAACCCGCTGATAGAAGTTCAGGAGCTTGATATAAAGACACAGGCATACACAATGAGCGGCGCGAATGATCAGGACGACAGCGAGATCAGAGTAAAGAAAAGTGATCCGATACAGACATTGTCTTCAGACGGTCTGACATTAATTCTCGATGTAACGGTTTGGTTCAGATTAAGTGCAGATGATTCACCAAATCTGATCAGGAATATCGGAGTGGACTATGAAGCGAAGATCGTTCAGCCTGCAATCAGAACTGCAATCAGAGATATAGCTGTAAATTTTGTAGCGACAGATATATATTCATCAAAGAGAGATGATTATGTAAATGATGTTGCAAAGAAACTTGAAAGTTCTTTTCAGGGAAGAGGACTGATTTTAGAAAAAGTTCTTTTAAGAAATGTAGAGCTGCCTCAAAAAGTCCGTGAAGCTATTGATGAAAAAATTGCAGCAGAGCAGCGGGCTCAGCAGATGGTGTATGTACTTCAGAAAGAAAGACAGGAAGCTGAAAGAAAAACTGTCGAAGCTACAGGTGTCGCCGAAGCGCAAAAGATCATCAACAGTACTATAAGTAATTCATATTTACAGTGGAAATATATTGAGACGTTAAAGGAGCTTGTAAACTCTCCGAATAATTCGTTTGTGATCGCGCCGTATGATCAGAAGCTAATGCCGCTTTTGAATTTTAATGCAGGGAAATAATTCATGGAAGACTTTATCGAAGTACATGTAACCTACGATCCTATGGAAGCAAATCTTATTAAGGCAAAACTTACAGACGAAGAGATCCCGTTTAAGATAACAGGTGATTTTAATATTGCTATTTCAATGGAAACATTTAATACAGAGTTAAGCAGAATGGCTTTGAAGAGACCTATAAAATTTTTTGTTTTAGAAAAAGATTTTGAAATGGCTAAAGTTGCTATCAATACGGACAAGTCCTCATTTTTTGAAGATGATCTGGAGTATTGAGGATTTTTATTTTAGTAAAGTATGAATAAAAAAGGATTTAATATTTTATTTAAATTACTGATATCAGCTTCGGCAGTATCGGTAGTTTTATATTTGAACATAGGGAATTTTGGCAGCAGAAGTACACCGGAATTGAATTCCGGTGTGACTCATGCAGGTATGAATTTGAGTGGTACCGACTATAGAAATGATTATTCCGAAATTAATAAATCTAATAAAGCAAATAGAAATAATATGGCGGACAGTACGGTCGATTATGATCCTGAGAAACTGCACTTTGATGCGCTGTTAGTCGACTCACACAATGATCTTGTGTGGCAGGTCTATGAAAAAGGTGCAGACTTTAATGTAAATAACAGTTTTACACAATCTGATATTTATAAATTCAGAGAAGGCGGTCTTGATATTCAGGTTTTTGCTGTCTGGATACCGATGAGCAAAGTAAAGAGTTCTTACAGCTTTACAATGTCACAGATCGACAGACTTCAGAATTTTCAAAACCAAAGTAACGGCGGATTTGAATTTGCAAAAACGTATGAAGACATAATCCGCATTACAAATGCGGGAAACATCTGCGGACTCATCGGAATAGAAGGAGGCACAGCAGTCGAAAGTGATCCCGAAAATGTACAGAGATTTTTTGATGCAGGTGTAAGATATATTGGACTGACGTGGAATAATTCCAATCTCATTGCCACTTCTGCTAAAGATGCTGTCACTCGGGGAAAGAGCGGGGGTCTGACTGAATTTGGAAAAGAAGTTATTAGAAAAATGAATGAGACGGGAATGATGGTCGATGTTTCGCATCTCAGTGAGGCAGCATTCTGGGACGTGATGGAAATATCCACTGCACCTGTTATTGCTTCACATTCCAACTGCTATTCTCTGAATCCTCATTACAGAAATCTTACAGACGAACAGATCGAAGCCATTGCAGAATCTAAAGGATATATTGGTGTCAATTTTTATGATGAATTTCTTGTAAAAGGAGGAAAAAAATATGGCGCAAATATTGAAGACATTATTGCTCATATGGATCATATAAAAAATCTTGTCGGAGTAGATTACATTGGGATTGGTTCTGATTTCGACGGAGGAATCTCTGCGCCGGGCGATCTGAGAGATGCTACTCAGTATCCCGAACTTACAAAAAGATTATTTGAAAAAGGATATACTCCTGAAGAAATAAGAAAAATTCTAGGACTGAATTTTTTGAGAGTGTTCAAACAAGTATGCGGCTGAGAAAGCAATTAAAAATTACTAATTACAAATTACAAATTACAATTACTTTTACATTACACATTGAACATTGAACATTGAACATTGAACATTGTAAATTAGCCATCGAGTTTATCAATCTCATCTCTTAGCTCAGCAGCTCTTTCAAACTCCAGATCTTTTGCTGCATTTATCATTTCTTTTCTTAACTGTTCCATAAGCTCTTTACGTTGTTCTGAATTTATTTTTTTACTAACAGGATCCGTAAGTATGCTAAGCGTAGATTTCTTTTCTTCCTTTCCTTTTTTGCCTTCATATTTCACTTTGGAATCTGCGACTATAGTTGCTGACATTATTTCCTCATAAGTTTTTAAAACTGTCTCAGGAGTAATGCCGTGATCCTTATTATATTGAATCTGAATTTCTCTCCTGCGTGCAGTTTCTTTAATCACCTTATCCATCGATTTGGTAACTTTGTCAGCATACATTATTACAAGTCCGTTTGCATTCCGCGCAGTTCTTCCTGCAGTCTGCATCAGCGACTTTTCCGATCTGAGAAATCCTTCCTTATCTGCATCGAGAATTGCAACAAGTGATACTTCAGGAAGATCAAGCCCTTCTCTTAAAAGATTTACTCCTACCAGTACATCAAATTCTCCAAGTCTCAGACTTCTTAAAATTTCCACTCGGTCTAGTGTATCCACTTCCGAATGCATATACTTCACTCTGATCCCTATCCCCTCAAGATAATCTGTAAGATCTTCACTCATTCTTTTTGTAAGCGTTGTTACTAATACTCTCTCCCCTCTTTTACTTCTCACTCTCACTTCATTTATCAGATCGTCAATCTGATTTTTTACAGGTCTGACCTGAATCTCAGGATCGAGAAGTCCGGTCGGTCTGATGATCTGTTCGACTACGACACCTTCACTTTTTTCAAGTTCATAATCTCCCGGAGTTGCACTAACAAATATCACTTGCTTTATCATCGATTCCCATTCTTCAAATGTCATCGGTCTGTTGTCAAGAGCTGACGGCAGACGGAATCCGTATTCAACTAAAGTTTTTTTACGCATCCTGTCACCATTGAACATGCCTCTGATCTGCGGAGCTGTTACATGTGATTCATCAACCACTAATAAAAAATCTTTTGGGAAATAATCAAACAGACATGAAGGTCTCGAGCCCGGCTCACGTCTGTCCATGTGTCTGGAATAATTTTCAATACCGTTGCAGTAGCCGATCTCCTGTATCATCTCAATGTCAAAGTTGGTTCGCTGCTCAATTCTCTGAGCTTCAATCGCTTTCCCCTGAGCTTTAAAATATTCGATCTGTACCTCAAGCTCTGCGCGAATATCAACGATGGCATCTTCGACTTTTTCTTTACTCGTCAAAAAATATTTCGCAGGATAAATAACTACACTTATGTCATTGCCAATTACTTTCCCGTCTTCCCTGTTTATGTAAGAAATTTTTTCAATGGTATTATCAAATATTTCGATCCTGATTCCTGTATTATTTTCATAAGCAGGGATAAGGTCAATGTTGTCACCTCTCACTCTGAAAGTCCCTCGCAGAAAATCTGTGTCATTCCTTACATAATGAATATTCACAAGTCTCGACATCAATACTTTTCTGGAAATTTTATCACCTGTTTTAAGAAGGATCATCTGTTCTGCATATTCCTCAGGTGCTCCGATGCCGTATATACAGCTCACTGATGATACAACTATAACATCATCTCTTCCCTCAAGTATCGATGCTGTAGCTCTGAGCCGCAGTCTGTCGATCTCTTCATTTATAGAAAGGTCTTTCTGAATGTAAGTGTCGGATGAAGGTAAGTAAGCTTCGGGCTGATAGTAATCATAATATGAAATAAAAAACTCTACTCTGTTGTTTGGAAAAAATCTTTTGAACTCTCCATAAAGCTGTGCTGCCAGTGTTTTATTATGCGACATTACAAGCACAGGCTTACCGATGTTTTCGATCACATTGGAAACAGAAAAAGTTTTTCCTGAACCTGTGACACCGAGAAAGGTTTGAAATTTATCACCTCTCTCAATACCTTCAGTCAGTTCCTTAATTGCAGCCGGCTGATCTCCTGCAGGTTTGTATTTCGATTCTAATTTAAATTTCAAGTTTATTTAAGATTAGTTGAGTTTCTAAAATTTGATTTTTGGATTTGAGACTGGTTAAGAATTAAATACATAAAAGACTTTGTCATAACCAAAAATTTAAATATACGGTAAATGCTCCTCTCCTTTGTCCGAGACTGTCTCAAAACACCATTTTTACCACCAAGTCTCAAAGACACAAAGAAAAAAACATTGAAAACATAATGCTTAGTGCCTTGGTGTCTTCGTGGTAATCATTACAATTATGTTTTGAGACACTTTCGTCCAAGGGGGAGGTTGGGAGAGGTTGGGCAAATAGAATTTAATTTAATCTTAAAGTTTGCGATGCTGAGTTTTTCTCCAATATTCTTTACTTCTTTCAGCAACAACCCCCTTTACTCCCACTTTTTTTACGGGGAAAATATTTATAAATTATTCAGAATCGTGCTTTTAAAATTTAACTAATTTAGTTCTGTAATCATTAAGATTTTCTTAAAATAATGCAACGACTTTGAATATTAAATTATTAAATATTAATTTTTAATTCTTAATTTTTAATTGAATCACTCTATTTCAGTTACTAATTGAATTTCCTTAAGCACTGAATTTACACTGTTAAGTTTTGGAATGTCACCTGAGCATACAACAGCTTTTCCTTTGGTGTGCGCAATTATCGCTATCTGTTCGCATTGAATAATGTCAAAACCAGTGCCTTTTTGAAGCTGAATTATTACATCATCCCAGATGTGACTTGAGTTGAAAATGATTAGTTTATGCAGTACTTCACTCTCATCATAAGAAATAATTTTTTCTTTATAAATAGTATCAGACATTTTAAATTAAAATTAATTTCTGGAATACATACAAAGCTGTTCACATACCTGATCCTGTATATTTCTTGGTTCATTATTTCCTCCCCCGAATCCATTCATCACAATATAAAAAAGTAACAGTTCATTATCTCTTGTTACTGCATACCCTGAAAGTGCACTAACAGAATTCAGAGTTCCCGTCTTAGCATGAATATTACTTTCAGCTTCAGTTCCGATCATACGGTTTCTGAGAGTTCCATCTACACCTGATACTGCAAGAGAATTATAGAAGTAGTCAAACCCTTTCAGATCATCATACATATATTTCAGAAGTCTGATATACAGATCTGAATTTACCGTATTATATCTTGATAAGCCGGATCCTTCAAGTATCTCAAAATTACTTCTTGTGTTTCCCATTGAAGTCAGAAATTCAATCACTGCGGATTCACCTTTTTCAATTGTGCCTGGAGGTGAATCATATGCTGCTCCGATCACCTTAAATAATGTTATAGCAGAATGATTGTCACTCGTCTTATTCATGTGAGACAATACATTATACATGGAATGTGAAACATCAGCAATTTCTTTAGCACCTGTCGGAGTGACACCTGAAATTACAATACCTCCAAGTTTTACATTTTCATAAATTAAAGCTTCTGCAAGAATATTTCCGGCAGAAGAAGAAGGATCTGTACCACCGGAATTCTTATTCAGACAAAGACCATTGACATACGGCCAGTAATTGCTTTTCGTATCACCCTGATAGTAATTTGAAATGCTGTAATATTGATTGTCTAAATATGATTCATCAAAAACTAAATTTCCTGTGACTTGGGTAATGTTTTTTGCTGCAAATAATTTCGCAAGATAATTCAGATCGGATGAATTCAGATCAGGGTCACCGAATCCTTTCAGATAAATATTCCCGTCAACGATACCGTCACTTAAGTTGCTGTCATCAGAAAATATGACAGTACGGAAATTATGACCTGTTCCAAGATATTCAAGTGCTGCTGCTGCAGTAATCATTTTAGTTATTGACGCTGGTATCATTTTCAACTGAGGATTATTCTCATAGATCAGGTCGTATTTATCTGCACTTGCTACCTGTACAGAAACACTTCCGCTGACACCTGTCAGAATCAGATCAATGTTCTCTTTTAATATTTCTAAATTGTCCTTAGAATAAGAATTCCCTGTGTTTATTATTGCAAATAAGAGAAAATATACTAAACAGTTAATTATCTTTTTGAAAATTTTATGGTTTTGTTTAACTAACATTTTTGTTTTTTATTTAAAATAATTTCGTGTGCTTTTTTTAATATGTTTTGTGACTCTGTAAATGTAACCAGTTCTAACCCTGAATTTAAATCCTGCCATTGATACTCTAATATTTCCATATTATCGATCTTAACATCATTCGATGGAACTTCAGCAATGAAATAATCTACAGACTTTTCAACTCTGTGTTTATTCGCAGAATTAAATGAATACTTCTCGCTTAATTCAATTTTATCGGAAATAAAATTTGCATCTTCAATGCCGGTCTCTTCTTTTAATTCACGTAAAGCTGTCTGATAATCACTTTCTTCCTTTTCCTTATGACCTTTCGCAAATGACCAGTGACCCTGCCTGTGCCTGATTATCAGAAATTCCGGATCACCGTTTTTCATATAATAAATTATAACTCCTATTGATCTGTCTTTCTTTAACTCCATAGCTTTTAATCCTCCTTTAAGTTTGAAAACTATTGTAATAAATTAATCTTTTGCCATATTCCACACAGCATCCATTTCTTCAAGTGACATTGCTTCAAGCTCAATATCATTTTCCTTAGCAAAGTCCTCAATTTTGTTAAATCTTTTTTTGAATTTGCTGACTGTTTTTCTCAAAGCATCTTCAGGATTTATCTTATGATACCTCGCAAAGTTTACCAATGAAAAAAGTACATCACCAAATTCATCTTCGATATCTTTCTGAGGCTTTACTGAATTCACATTTACTTTAAGTTCTTCAAGCTCTTCTAGTATCTTGTCAAATACCGGCTCTTCATCTTTCCAGTCAAATCCGACCTTAGAAGCTTTCTCCTGAATTCTGTATGCTTTCAATAATGCAGGAAGCTGCTCCGGGATACCTTCTATCACGGACTTTCTTCCTTCTTTCATTTTCAGCATTTCCCAGTTTCGCTTGACTTCATCGCTGTCTTTTACTTTCACATCTCCAAAAACATGCGGATGTCTTGCTATGAGTTTTTTAGTTTCGGATTCGATGACCTCTTTGAGAGTAAATTCGTTTTCTTCTTCGGCAATATTAGAATGGAAAACCACCTGAAGAAGTAAATCTCCAAGCTCTTTTTTTAGTTCAACCGGATTATTTTCATCAATGGCTTCAAGCACTTCATAGGTCTCTTCAAGAAGGCATCTTCTTAATGACAAGTGTGTCTGAATTTTATCCCAGGGGCAGTCTATTCTTAGTCTTTTTACAATTTCCACGAACTCAACGAATTCGTCTGTTAATGAAGTATTGGTTTTTTTCAAATTTGGATTTGGTAAAGATAAAAATTTTAATTTGTTTTTTCAGTGTTTAAAGTATTGATGAAATTCTCACACAATTCTAAACCCTAATCTTGTCTGAAAACATTGGAAATGCCTCAAAAGCTCTAAGACTCAAAGTTTAATGACGTTAAAATTTATCTCTTTGAGAATTTGAATTTATATTAAACCAACCTCGAAGAGCAATGTCATTAAGTTAAGGGATTTTTTAATTATAATTTGATTAATATAAATTTTAAAGTTCAAGCTCCTCCCCTTTTTTTCGAGACTGTCTCAAAACACCATTTTTACCACCAAGTCTCAAAGACACTAAGAAAAAAATATTGAAAACAGAATGCTTTGTGCCTTGGTGTCTTCGTGGTAATCATTACAATTATGTTTTGAGACACTTTCTTCAAAGGTGAGGCTGGGAGGAGTTTGCAGATAGCGACGATACTTCGCCTTAACTTAATAGCATTACCCAGAAGGGTCATATGTTCATTACAAACTAATTTTTAATTCACATTTAAATTGAAAATTTCAATTATCAAACATAAGTTAAGTAATCTTAAATTTGTATGAATAAAAAATTTCAAAAAAGAACCGAAGACTTCATATGCGGAAACTGCGGCTGTAAAGTCACCGGTGACGGCTATACAAACCACTGCCCCGAATGTCTGTTCAGCATGCATGTTGATATAAATCCGGGTGACAGAGCTGCCGACTGCGGCGGACTTATGAAACCTGTCGATCTGAAGATCACCTCTGAAAATTATATCATCAAACATCAATGTCTGATATGCGGATATGAAAAGTCTAACAAATCAGGTAAAGACGATAACTATCAAATGCTGATTGAGCTGAGTGTCAAAAAAGATCTGCTATGAAAAATTTAAGTTTATCTGTGTCTTAATCTGAATTGAATAGCAGAATAAAATAACATATTTAAAAGCTCGTTAACAAACTTTGTTTGGTAATGCCAGTTCTCATGAAACTCTGTTTCAAACAACACTTTATTTTCAATGTTTCTGAATATTTAAACAAAGCAGAACCTAGTTCTGAATTGAATAACAGAATCAAATAGCATATTTTTATCCATTCAAAAAACAATTAAAATCAATCAAATGAAAATAGGAGTACCTAAGGAAATAAAACCAAATGAGAACAGAATTGCGCTGACTCCGGGCGGAGCAGAAGTTCTGATTAGAAACGGGCATAAAGTTTTTATAGAAACATCAGGCGGTAATGGAAGCGGATTTTCAGATGCTGAATATAAAAAAGCAGGTGCGACGATATTAAAAAAGGCAAAAGATGTTTTTGATACTGCTGACATGATAATGAAAGTGAAAGAACCAATCAAACCTGAATATAATCTTATCAGAAAAAATCAGGTGGTCTTTACTTATTTCCACTTTGCTTCTTCAAAAGAACTTACAGAAGCTATGATAAAATCTAAGTGTATAGCTATTGCATATGAGACTGTTCAGAAAACTGACCATTCACTTCCCTTGCTCATTCCGATGAGTGAAGTAGCAGGCAGAATGGCTCCGCAGGAAGGTGCAAAATATCTGGAAAGAACAATGGGCGGAAGAGGCGTGCTGCTCGGCGGTGTTCCAGGAACTGAACCTGCAAATGTTATTGTACTCGGAGGTGGAATTGTTGGAACTAACGCAGCCAAGATTGCGGCAGGATTTGGCGCGAAGGTTACTATCATGGATAATAATCTTTACAGACTGAGATATCTCGATGATGTCATGCCTAAGAATGTTACTACTATGATGAGTAATCCTTACAATATCAGAGAAGCAATTAAGACGGCTGATCTTGTGATCGGCGCTGTACTTATAGCCGGTGCAAAAGCACCAAAGCTTATCACAAAAAATATGCTGAAGCTTATGAGACCGGGTTCAGTAGTGGTGGACGTTTCTGTCGATCAGGGAGGATGTATCGAAACCTGCAGACCTACAACTCATGCTAATCCAACCTATGTAGTAAATGACGTTCTTCATTATTGTGTCGCAAATATGCCGGGTGCCGTTCCTTTTACTTCGACAATTGCTCTGACTAATGCTACACTGCCTTATGCAATAGAGCTCGCAAATAAAGGCTGGCATAAAGCTTGTTCAGAAAATCACGAACTCAAACTTGGACTTAACATTATAAACGGAGCTATCACCTATAAAGGAGTTGCTGATGCATTCAAATTTAAATATACTGATGTAGATGAGATGATGTGATTTTAAATTTCAGATTACAAATTTTAAATTACAAATACGCAATTTTAAAATACTACTATCCCGCAGAGATTGATTAATTCTTTGCGGGATTTTTATTTCAATTTCATATTAAAAATTTCAAATTACAAATAGTTTATTTTTTAAAAAAACGGAGAACTTTAAATTTTCTGTGAAATTTTTATTTTTTAAAAGCTCTTCTCCCTCTCCTTGCATTTCGAGACTGTCTCAAAACACCATTTTTACCACCAAGTCACAACTACACTAAGAAAAAAACATTGAAAACAGAATGCTTTGTGCCTTGGTGTCTTCGTGGTAATCATTACAATTATGTTTTGAGACACTTTCATTTCAAAGGAGGAGGCGGGGGAGGTTAAGCGGAAAGACATTGGCACTGCTTATACTAATATTATAAACCAACTTCCATAGAACAAAAGGATAAGAGAAAGAATAATTAATCTGCAGAATTTCAAACAATTCAAATCCTTTTTTAAAAAACATCATCAAATCTATATTCGTGTATATTTAAAAATATGATTTTAGTATTTTGTGCAATATAAAATTTATACCTTAATAATAAAAAAATTCTTACTTCATATAAAATTATTTTACACTGATTACATCTCTTGATAAAAAATAAAAGAATTATTCATATTTTAACTTCAGGTTTATTTATCCTGATACTGTTTGCTTCAGATGTTTTTGCATCCGGGGACGGAGCAGGCTCCAACTCACTTCTTTCAAGCATCGGTATTGCAATACTTGCTGCCACTGTAATGGCTTTTTTAGCTCATATATTAAAACAGCCGTTGCTTCTGGCATACTTGTCAGCGGGAATAATTATCGGACCAAAGATCGGATTCGGGTTCATCGAAAACGAACATGATATAGAAACTATTTCCCACATTGGACTGGTACTTCTTCTATTCATGATCGGTCTCGAAATTGACATTAAGAAACTGAAAGAAGTCGGCAGGTCTTTGATTCTTACCGGTTCGTTTCAATTCATAATCTGTGTTTTACTCGGTTTAGGATTTTTTTTTCTGATCGGTTTTACAATGGGAGACGGAAATTACAATCTGATCTATCTTGCCGTCTGCTGTGGCTTGAGCAGCACCGCTATTGTAGTAAAGCTTTTATACAGCAAGTTCGAATTAGACACTTTAGCCGGCCGGCTTACTCTTGGTATTCTCGTCTTTCAGGATATCTGGGCAATAATTTGTCTGAGCATACAGGCTAATCTTGCAAGCCCTGACATTATTTTAATATTAATGTCTTTTGTAAAAGGATCTCTTGTAGTTTTAATAAGTCTGCTTTTAAGTAAATATGTCCTGCCCAGACTTTTTAAGTCAGTTGCTAAATCCCCCGAGATCGTTCTGATAACATCTTTAGGCTGGTGCTTTTTCATTTGCGGACTTGCAAAATTTTTCGGATTGTCACTTGAAATGGGAGCGCTGATAGCAGGAGTAGCAATATCGACTTTCCCTTATAATCATGACGTGATAGCAAAAGTTATTTACATCAGGGATTTTTTTGTAACTTTGTTTTTCGTTGCTCTCGGAATGCAGATCACAAATCCGGCTGCAAATCCTGATGTATTATTGTATGCTTTGGCTGCATCAATTTTTCTTATAGCATCAAGGTTTCTCTCCATTTTTCCGATCCTGTATGCAATGAAAAACGGAATGCGGATAAGTCTTTTAACAAGTATTAATCTGTCACAGATCAGCGAGTTCTCTCTTGTCATAGTTGCTCTCGGACTTACTGCCGGACATGTTACAGATGAAATTTTAACAATAATTATTTTTACATTCGTAATTACTTCAGTTGTATCAACATACATGGTCAAGTACAGCGATCCGATTCAAAGAACTTTAAGCAAAATTGCTGCAAAGGTAGGTTTCAGGGATATCGGAAGTGAAGAAAGTAAATCCGGAAGTTCCAATAAAAGAGACATTGCCATACTAGGATTTTTCACCACTGCCAGTTCGCTGATAAATGAAATAGAAACATATGACAGATCAAATGAGGACGGTGTCAGGATTCTTGAAAAAGTAATGGTGATCGACTTCAATCCTGAAGTACATAAACAGCTTACCGGTAGAGGTATCAAAGCTTACTATGGAGATATCAGTCATGTTGATACGTTGCTTAATTCTGATATTGAACATGCCAAAATAATTATTTCTACAATACCTGATTCCATTTTAGTAAATACATGCAACCTGAGACTTCTCAACAACATAAAGAACATTGCCCCGAATGCCAAAATAATAGTTACTGCTGAAAGTCTTGATCTTGCGGTAGAGCTGTATGAAAACGGTGCACACTATGTACTGATGCCGAGGGTCCTTTCAGCAGAAAATATTTTAGATGTAATGAAAACATTTCTCAACAGAGATTCTGATGTTGTACTGCGTGATGAACTTGAAATGCTGAAGAGCAGGAGTGAAATAATTAAATGAGAATTTTGTGAGAATCATTCTTCGTAGTATTTAATTTCAAATTACTAATTTCAAATTACAAATAAGAAATATTTTATAACTACAATCCCGAAGATATTTTTAAATTCTCCGCGGGGGTTTTTTTATATAAAAAAATGTCTTTGCGAACCCGAATTCATTCGGGTGAAGCAATCCGAATTTTATACAGATTTATAATTTAAAAGAATAATGACTCCAAAATAAGATGATTATTCTTCGCTGAAATTATGGCAATATATTCGGAGATCTGAAATTATATCATTCATGTTTTTCTTCACCTGTAGATTTTAACTCTTTATTCTTTCTGAGCATATAAGCCATTGTCCATTTTTCGGCTTTGTGATGAAATGGTACTAAGAATGCTGCAATAATTACCAAAGCCAATAACATCAGTAATGGAGTATGACCGGTTATGTTTTCAAGAAATGGATGCAGTATCAGATTCAGAAATTCAAATACGATCAGCAATGCCATCACTCCAAAAAACTCAATTAGTTTTGTATTTGAGATAAAACTATGACCCAGAAGTAAATAAAGCATGATCAGGATAATTATTCCAATTGCTATCAGAAAATACTGAATTCGTTCATTTTGTTTTTTCTCCTCTTCAGCTTTCTTTGATTCCTCTTCCATTATCCGAAGATGTTCATTAAATGCAAGTGACTGTACTTTTTCAAGATTTTTATAATTAAAAATATCATCGCTGATCTCCATTTCCATTCTTGCATAATAATAAGCACTGTCGGTTTTATTTAATTTTTCAAATACCTTACTGAGATATTCAGCTCCCATCATTTTCAGATTTTTATTGTTGCTTACATATCCAAGATCCATGAGCTGATGTGCTTGATTATGTGCTTCCTCTATTTTATTATTCATGATCAGAAAATCTAAATAACTTTCATAAAATTTTAATTTTTCCTCTTCCATTTCTATCTGATCAGAAAGTGCTATGGCTTTTTTGAAAAAATCTTCTGCTTTGGCTGTATCTCCCGTCATCGCATATACTGAACCGTTTAGATACATTGCTGCATATTCTAACAGAGTACTTCCTGTCCTTCGGCTGGTCTCAGCAAGTGCTTGCGCATAATGAAGTGCGGAATCTGTTTGATTAGTTAATAAAAAATACTGAGCCAGATTTCTCTGATATTGGGCAAGCATGTGATAATAGAGCGGAGCTGATTTGTCAGGCAGGTTTTCTCCTCCTTTAATAATATTATTGTATGCTTCCTTATTATTAAACAGACTGAAATAAGCCAGGGAAATATCAAAATATAATGAACTGATCCTTCGCTTATCATTAATTTTTTCCGCCAGAGGAATAGCTTTCATATAATACTCAAGCGCTGAAGCATTATCTCCTTTATTATAGAAATAAAACCCAATGAAATTATAAGTGACAGCAAGGAGTGAATCATTTTCTAATTCAGTGGCTATATGCAGCATCTCAAGACATGAAGCGGAATCGACATTCCCTCCGTGAAAAATAACCGACTCGGATATCTTGCTTAAAAGATCAAATCGTATTTCGTGATCTTCTGTCTGTGAAAGTATAGTTCGCAGACTGTCTGCATTTTTATTCTGAGCGGATACTGATTGTATGCAGAATAAAATACATAGTAGGGAAAAAATTTTTATCATAAATATGTGTAAGTTTTTTCTAAGTTATTCAACAACTTAATTTAATGAAGTTTTGATTATGAAATTCAAATTTTTGTGAAAAATAAGTAATATGCCAACACATTCCAATTTATATATTTAATCTCAATAGCGTCCAAAACATTTTAAATATGAAACGAATAGTTTGATATATATATATACAGAAATGCAGTTTATTATTATAAATAAAAATCTAACCCATAGTTCAATTTTTCTTAAAAATTTAAATAGAATAACCGCCTGTGATAAATTACCGATTAGAAATTCTGAGCAATGGCGAAAAGCAAAAATATACTGTTTGTACGAATCCGTTAGTGTCTTTCTAACGGATGAGGAGTTTATATTTTTGCCGTCCCGAGTACTCGGGATGAAAGAATTTCCGACAATTTATCATCAGCGGCGTTTTTTTTGGTTCTTTAGAGCCTACCTCCTTGTGCTCTCAAACAGGATCGCTCAAAAAAGAACTGTAAAAACTGTAAACATCTAATTTTATTCCAAAACGTTTTGGACGGATATGATTTTAAATCCAAATCTGATAGTATTATTTCATGTTTTAAAATAATTGCATCATTTATATTCTTTGAAATTAATTGAGAGTTTTCAGAAATTAGTTAATCAGTTTAAATTATTATATGGCAAATACTACATCACAGCACATCCTACCTGCAGCAGCTAACCTACTTGGATTTTGTCTGTTTGTAATAACAGCATTACATATTTCAAATTACGATGAAGAAACTAAAATAGACGAAATGACATCTCTCGTAGCATTACTGCTGATTCTCTCTTGTTTATTTTCGTTTATAGCACTGAGGACATCAAATCCTGACAGAGAAAAACGATGTGAATCTTTCGCTGATTATTTGTTCCTCACTTCTCTCTTCGGAATAATTTTTATTATTTTACTCATCACCTTAAATTATATGAAATAAATTTTTAACCTGAAGATACTTAATAAACATCTCTCCCAAATTTCCTCTTCACATCCACAAAAATTTATTTAGTCAGGTTAATATTTTAACTACATCAAAAAAATATTAAGTTTAACATACTTCAAATTTCTCCTACAAAAATTTCAAAAAAAACGAGATTTAATTACTAAACCAATCTTACAGATTTCAAGAAATTTGTTTAAAACGTTTATTACATATTTTTTTTCATAGTTTAAAATTAAAATTTTTCACTCTCCAAAAAATCATTCAAAAAACACCTCTTAATTTCACTAAAATTAGCAAAAAAGAATTGCCTTAAATGAGGGAATAATTTTCAATAAACCTCCAATAATAGCCCAAATAGCAATTATTCCAAATAATCCTTTGAATTTAATTGAGGGAAACCGAAAAATCTTTCTTTGTAAAACGAAGAGGTTCATGATAAATTTGTATCAGAATTTAAAAATTAAAAAAAATAATCATGAAAAATTCAAAAAGCAAATACAGGGAATTACGGAAAAGGGGTTGTCCCGGATCCTGTGTAATTTCAGGAAATAAATTTATTGACAACCCCCTGAATAAATTTAAATTTTCTACAAACAATTTTTTTAAACTTAACCTTAATAATAAAATGAAAACAATTACACAATTTATCTTAGCAGTAATAATGACAGTTTTAACTGTCAACATATCATTGGCAAATGATATAAGTTACAAACTTGATCTGACAAATATAAAATATACTTCAGACAGGACAGTTGAATTTGATATTCAGCTTATTAATACAAATGGGAATAATGAATCAATTTCTTATTCAGCCGGTCAGTATTTTCTTGAGATCAATCCTGAAATAATCAGTCAGGGAAAACTGACATTTACTTTGATCTCTTCAGATCTTCCTGAAGAATTCAGACCAAGAAATGCTTCGGTATTTGAAAATCAATTACGTCTTGCATGCAATTCTATAAGTCAGAATAAAAACGCTCTACCAAAAATTACAAAGGACAACAGAGGTATATTAATAGTAAGAATGAAACTTGAAAGTACATCCGATAAATTTTCATCAACTCCTTTAAATCTGAAATGGGCGGGGAATGAGAGTTTATTCAGAACAAAAATATATTCATTCGACGGCAAAAAGAATTTTGATATTACAAATGCAGACTTCAATCTGGTCGAAGGAACATCTAATAATTCAGACAATTTGGGTAATGAAAATCTAACTTCACTTCCTACTGAATATACATTGTCACAGAATTTTCCAAATCCATTTAATCCGGTAACTAAGATTAACTACGAACTACCTTCCTCAGGTCTGGTGACTTTGAAAATATTTGATCTGCTTGGAAAAGAAGTCGCAACATTAGTAAATGAAAAAATGGAAGCAGGCAGATATTCAGCAGCATTTAACGGAAGTAACTTAGCCAGCGGAATGTATTTTTACAAAATTACTGCAGGTGAATATTCAGCAGTAAAGAAAATGGTTCTGATCAAATAAATTTTTAATAAATTAAAATAAAATTAATCACAATGAAAACAAATATTTCTAATATCAAGAAGGTAATCAAGGCAAACGTTTTATCGAGATATTTTCTGACAATAATAATTTGCTTCACATTTAGTCAGTCATACTCTCAGGCATTTAAGCCATTAAAACCCGGTCAAAGTGTAGTAACTTCATATGACCCTGTAAACAGCAATTACAATGCTGTCAAAGTAATTGATCTGAGAAACAAGCCCGCGGATGCGCCAGGCGGAAATTTCTGGAATCCAAATAGCTATGCAGGAGCAAACTGGGATCACAATACTTTAGGTAATGTTTTTGGAATCGCACTTGACGATGAGCCAAATCCAAATATATTTGTTTCACGCTCTACAGTTTATTGCGGCACTGACAGGACAAACTTTACAGATCTGATCTATAAACTTGACGGTACTAACGGGAGTGTATCTGCATATATTTCAAAAAACAATTCTGCAGGACCTCCTGTTGCAAATGTAAATACTATTCCCAATACAGGACCGGGATTAGGAAATTTAAGTTATGACAAATGGCATAAACAGTTATTTGCGACAAACATGGAAGACGGTGTAATCTACAGGATTAAAGATAATGCAGGTACAGGGATAGTTAAAAGTTATTTTGATCCATTTACAGTTGATGTTCCAAGTAATGGTTTTGCTGTAAGAGGTGAAAGAGTCTGGGGAATTGGAGTCTATGGAAAAAACTCTGCGGATGTCAGAGTTTATTTTGGAAGATGGAAATCTGACAGAGCAAATACCGGAAACGGTTTAAATGAAATATGGTCAATAGCGTTAGACCTGTCCGGTGAATTTATTCCATCCACTTTAAAACTTGAAATAACTATACCGGCTGTACTTTATGGATATTCTAATCCACCTTCCGATATAGAATTTTCATCAAAAGGGGAAATGATAGTTGCAGAAAGAACTATGAATGGAGATATGGGTCCTTGTGTAGCTGACGGATATTGGGCTCACCAATCCAGGGTAATTATCTTTCCTCAAAATTCATTTGGAAAATACAGTAGTTCAAATTATTCCATAAAGAAAATAGGTCTGATTTATAATGAAAATTCAAGCGGAGGAGCTGATTTTCAATACGGTTATTTAGATTCGAATAACAATACCAGTATTTTATGTGACTCAGTAATAGTAGGAACAGGTGATTATTTATACAACAGACCAAGTTACGGACTGGTTTATGGTTTACAGTATAGTGACAAGTATTTTGCAGGTACTTCATCTTTTATGAATTATAGTCAATTTATTGATCTTAATGGAAATTATGGTACAGGAGATAAAACAACTCCCGGAGATGTTGATGTTTACAGAAAAAATTCCTGCGGCTGTAGTAATAATGATAGTATTTATATAAGAGATAATACAGGTGACTTTGGTTCTGAACCAAATAATACTACTACAATTATGTGGGCAAGTCCGGATATCTGGGTTACACAATTAAATAATCCAAGTTTACCCCATTCAAATCCCAAATATGGTCAGCCTAATTATGTGCACGTAAAGGTTAAAAATGGTAATGGTACACAATCCTGCGGCGGTACTTTATCTCTACAATGGGCAAAGGCATCAACTGCATTATCTTGGAGAAAACCATGGGACGGATCAGTATTATACGGAGCAAATAATTTAAAAATGGGAGGAATAATAGGAACTATACCAGTTCCTGCTGTGCCGGCTAATGGATTCAAAATTTTAACATTTGAATGGTATCCCGAAGATCCTGAAATTTACTTCAATGATTTTCAAGGTGACAAAGGACATTTTTGTCTGCTTACAAGGATAGAAACTTCGGAAAATGCTCCATATGGTATGACCTTTCCTGAAACTACAGACCTTTATAGTAATGTCAGAAATAATAAAAAAATAGCCTGGAAAAATGTAGAAGTAAAAAATAATAAACTAGTATTTCCGGATACATTAACAAATTTTTTTGTGGGAAATTTTGATATCCATTCAATTAAGAAATTTAAGATTTACGATGACAGCGGATTTGCTTTCAATCATTTTAAAATAAGTCTTAAAATGGAAAAAAATCTTTATCAGAAATGGGCACAGGGTGGAAAACAGGGAAACTTAATTACTGAAAACAGCGACTCTTCAATATTAATGCTTAGTAATGATTCTTATATTACAAATATTAGTATGGACTCCAACTCCACTTATGCAATGAGTATAAAGACCATACGCAAACCACTTCCTGATTCAGTCTTCAAATCGGAATATAATATAGATGTTATTCAGGAAAATGTAACTCTAAACAGGATCGACGGCGGAAACAGATTTAATCTCAGAAAATCTACAGAGTTAGATCTTAATCTGAAAGTAATTATTGAAGCAATGTATGCAAGTACTTCTGATACAGTAAAAGTAAATCTGAGAAATTCTACATCTCCTTATCCAATAGTTGAAAGTTCAAAATCAGTTGTAAGTTTTAATACAGGGAACGGAAATTTTAAATTTTTGAATGCTATGAATGGTGTACCTTATTATATTCAGATTGAACATAGAAATTCTATCACAACTTATAGTCATCCGGTATCTTTTACAAACAATAATCTAAATTATGATTTTACTACCAGCGCTTCTCAGGCATTTGGAAGTAATATGATACAGGTTGGAGGAAAATGGTGTATATTTAGTGGTGACGTGAATAAGGATGGTATTGTGGATCTTGCCGATGGAAGTGATATTGACAATGATGCCTTTAATTTTGCTTCAGGATATTTAGTAACAGATGTAAATAATGATCAGGTTGTAGATATTACAGATGCTATTTATGCAGATAATAATGCTTCTGTTTTTGTAAGTGTTATTCAACCTTGAACTGTACAGAGTAAAAAACTAATCAATTATTGATTTTGTAAAAAACTTAAATTAAACATAACTAACTAACGGCGGTTGAAAGAAATTTTAACCGCCGGTTTTTAAATTAAAATTCTCAAATAGAATTATTAGCTATGATTTATTTATACATTTGTATAATTTATCCGAACTTAAAAAATCAATTAATGTGGTTTCAATAAATAAAATTTTTTAACATTAATCAAACAGGAAGAATATGAAATCAACTTATACAATCTCAATTTTAATTTTTGTTATTCTGATCTTTGGATTTATAAAAGAAGATAATTCGGGACATTCACTTTCGGATCGGGATAATAAAAATTTAATCTCCCTAAATATCTGTCAGTATTTCTGGACTACTCAGAATTCCGGAACATCAAATCTTTTAAATTCAGTTTCGACTTTCTCAGACAGCATCGGCTGGGCAGGAGGTGAAGGACCAACTGTCATTAGAACCACTAACGGCGGAACTAACTGGACCAATGTCACAGGCTCAGGTATTTCAGGATCTGTTAAAAATATTTTTGCAAAAAGTTCAACTGAAGCATTCTGTACAACATCCCCTGATACTACTTTCATTTTCAGAACTACTAACGGCGGTCTTAACTGGAGTATAGTTTATTCTCAGGAAGATGGTTTACTGAATGCTATTCAAATGGTCTCATCAACTGACGGATACGCATTGGGAAATCCTGTCGGCGGAAAATGGACAATCGTTAAAACTACAAACGGCGGAGCGAACTGGGCAAGGATGGCAACAGAGCCAACGGAAGTTGGTTTCGAATCAGGCTGGAAAAATTCATTTCAGGTCTCGGGAAGTAATATGTGGTTTGGTACGAACTCAACAAAAGTTTACAGATCTACAAATTCAGGTGTGACATGGACATCAGCAGCAACTACCGGTTCAGCAATTTCAAGTGCTGTCCATTTCAATAATTCTAATGACGGATTAACAGGCGGTACTGCAATGCTGAAATCAACAAACGGAGGTGTGTCTTATTCGACTGTGACTACCCCGGGTATTTCCGGCGGCATCACCGGTATAGAAGGAAATGGCACAGACTGGTGGGCATTGAGAAGTGATTCTTCAGTTTACAGATCTACTAATCATGGAACTAACTGGAGTACTGTCTTTTCGCAGACAGGTACAGTTTATCAGGACATTGATTTTGTCACAGCTTCTAATGGATGTCAGACAGGATGGACAGTTGGAAATGGCGGTGTATTAGCAAAAATGTCTTCAAGCTTAAGTGCTGATTATGAGATCTCTAATATTTATGCTCTCGGAAAAGTCCCAATTAAATATGGCTATCCCGATACAGTTTGTTTCAGAATTTCCAAAAAAATCTCATATACTGATACAGTTAAAGTTTGCCTAAGAGTTATCAATCTTGATAATACTGTAAAGTTTGAACAATTAATTACAATACCTTCAATGCTGGCTGCAGATACAATAGTTTGCGTTGCTCTGCCTGAGATCACTGAGCCAAAGACTGATCTGATTATTGTAAATGCAATGATCGAAAATTCTCCCTTGCAAGATCAGTGCAGTCCTGATAATGAAAGAAGTAAAATATACCGGCAAAAAGTTACTTACGATACATATAATCAGGCACAGGATTCTGTACCGGCAATAGGCGGTTTTGGTTTTAACGGAAGGACCGGAAATTATCTGTCAGGTTTCAGAAACAGAAGTACAGATACATTTAAAATAAAAAGTATCGACCAGAGTTTTTTTGATTCTATCGGCGGTGGGAATAAACCTTACAAAGTAATTATATATAATGATAACGGATCAGGAAAACCGGGTTCTCAATTATATATTTCCTCAACATTAAATACTCCGACAGGTACAGGTTCAGTTCAAAGTGTTACTCATAATTTAAGTTCATCAGTAAATATTCCAGGTAATTCAAAATTTTATGTCGGATATAAACAGACATCAGTTTCAAATATTAAAATTTCATATCAGAATGAGAGTCCCGTCAGAAAAAAAACTTTTTTCTTTACTGCTTCAGACTCAGGAAGTACCTGGTATGACTTTGCAGATTCTTCAAAAAATTTCTTGTTAGATATAAGTCCAAGGTCTGGTTCAAGACTTGATTTGACAGCATTTATAGAAGGGTTTTATAACAGCGGTTCTAATACAATGATCAAAGACACAGTTCGTGTTTATTTAAGAAATGTTTCTTCACCATATCCAACTGTCGATTCAGCAAAAGGAATATTGAATAATTCAGGAACAGGTTCATTTATTTTTAATAATGCTATTAATGGAGTAAATTATTATCTGAAAATTACACACAGAAATGCAATTGAAACATGGAGTACATCTGGAAATAGTTTTACAAATAACTTATTGACATATAATTTTTCTAATGCTGCCTCATCAGCATTTGGAAGTAATATGATAAGTATAGATAATTCTCCTGTGAGATTTGGATTTTATAGTGGTGATGTTTCAAGGGATGGAGTTGTAGATCTAACGGATGGAGGTCTAATTGATAATGATGCTTTTAATTTTGTATCAGGTTATATCAATACAGATGTAAATGGAGATGATATTGTTGATTTAGGAGATGCTGTTTTCACTGACAACAATGCTTTTAATTTTATAGCTGCTGTTACACCATAATTTAATTTTAAATATCATTTAGTCTGAAGAGTATATATTCAGTAACTTTTCAGACTAAATGTTTTTTAAATGAAAAGTTTATTTTATAAGTTCATCTGCTTTTTCAATAAGCCAGACTTTGCTTGCAATTTTTTCTTCTTTAATTAATTTACTTTTGATCAATCCAGGATCTTCTTTACTTTGGTTGCATTTGATCTTGAGTAATGTATTGTAATATTTCAAAAATTTATTACCTGCGTCTTTATGAAATGCTGAGATCTCTTTACTGTTTGCTAGGAAATGTCTGTGAGCATCGACTAGCGAGTATGCTTGTTCAATGTAACCTACTTCATAATAAATTTTTAATGAGAGATTTTTAAGGTCGGACTTAAATAAAAAGAATTCTCCTCTGATACCTGATATCATTTCTAAAGCTTTCTCAAATTTCTTTATCATAAAAAAATAATAAGCATAAGCCATATTACTGAGATCTTTTCTGTATTCAGGATCCAGAGTAAATGAATATTCATCTATAAATATCTTAAACCATTTACTGTCTTTTGTGACATTGCAAAACTGATAAATATTTCTGTACATAAGCGGCTGCATGTATTCACTTTCTGACATTGAGTATGCATTATTCTCTAGCATTTTTTTATACACATCCAGTCCTTCCTTTTCAAAATCACTTTTATCTTTACCTACAAGTTTATTTACACAATAGCTTGTAAGATGATTAAAAATAAAACACTTTTCCCCGCGGTTTAGATTGTCCAGATTTTCATAAAAATAATCTCTTAATTTAAAATAATGATCTTCGGTATCAGGCTCGTCAATTGTTTTTAATCTGTAATAATGCAGAGTAATGATCGGAATGTTTGCATTGTCATCTTTTTCCAAAAGCTTTATCATTTTATCAATATCAAAACTCTTCATTACAGATTCAATAAAATAGTTCTCTATGTTCTTGCCGTGAGTATCTAGCACAGGTTTTCGGATCGACAAAAATTCTGCTGAGTCTATAATGAATTGAGTAGCAGATGCTTCGAAATAATTTCGTTTACTCTCAATCAGATTATCAAACTCATTATATTTTGTATAATAAGCACTCTTTAAAAAAGTGATCTGCCTGAGTTTTGAAAAATAATCTTTGTCTGATATAAATTCAGGCTTTAGCTTTTTCTCAACCTGAGCAAGGGTTTTCATGGAATGTTCCGACAGCTTTTTGTTATAAAATGCTTTGCTTAAAAATATCTGACATTCTAACTCATCTTCTTCAATTGTTTTGTGTACAAGAAAACTTTTTGCAGAATTATACAGATCAAGTGTAAGATTTTCTAATTTTTTATAATTAAATTTTTCTCCGGGAAAAAGTTTTTTAAATACGAATTCTTTATTTGATTTTTCAGAATTAAATTCTAAGCGTATTGAAATCAGATAATTCAGCAATGACCCGATATTTCTTTTGGATTTATTAAAAGGAGAGAGGAGGAATTTTTTAAAAGAATTTAATTCCTCTTCATCAAAAGTACTTAATAATTCTATTAGTCGACTGTCTTTCATGAAGCAAAATAATGTTTCTGATAATTGGATACAAATAATTAATCTTAATCTTAAAAATTGTCAGGAATTAGTTTTAAATAAACCAAAACATTTTTATATAATTATAATGTAAAAGATTTGTAGGTAAAATTAAATTATGTTAAGATATTGAAACACACATCAGTAAATCTAAGTAACCCAATTCAACATTAAATTTTAATTTTAATATATGCATAGAGATGAAATACTTATTGAGATCTTAAAAGAATTAAGATCATATCCGCAGGTCAATTTAATTGCGGAAGGAGGAGCAAAAGCTTTTAACCGTTTTGATGAACTTTCAGATATAGATCTGATGGTAGATGCTGAAGACGGAACTGTTGAAGAAACTGTGAAGACATTTGAAAATTTTCTTAATAAGCTTGCAGGGATAAGTTCTGTTTATAGCGTCTCTGAAAAAAAAGAGAAGCAACATAAATTCTATAAAATGCGGGGTGCAGACAAATTTTCAATAGTAGATCTTTTCATTGTAGAAAGATCGAATCCGGTCAAGGAACTGGAGAAGCACATTCACGGAGATATTGTAATTCATTATGATAAATATGAATATATGAAAGATCAGACCTTTGACAAAGATTCATTTCAAAAAAAAATAAATGAGTTCGAAATTAAATCCAAAAGCGTTTTTGAATTTTTTCTTTATCAGACAGAAAAAGAGATAATTCGCGGACGTTACATTGATGCATTTGCATATTATTTTGATCTTACATTAAAACCTCTGATCAGATCATTAAGAGTTAAATATAATCCTGTACATTATAATTTTGAATTAAGATATTTGGATGACGAATTTCCGGAAAATATTACAAAAGAGATTGAGTCACTTTTAAGTATAACTGACATTGATGATCTGAAAGTAAAACTTAAAATGGCTGAGGAGATTTATAGACGAGAGATAGTATAAAAGCAATTTTAAATTACGAATTACGAATTACGAATTTCAAATAATTTTTATCCTATTCATAAAGAGTGATATATAAAAAAAATTATTAAAGTATTTTGAAAATCACAAACATTAATAATATTGAATTCAGAAAATTAGATAAAGACGGATTAATGAAATTGGTCAAATGGGCGAAAGCCGAGGGCTGGAATCCCGGACCGCATGATGCTGATGTATTCTGGCAGACCGATCCGGATGGCTTTTATGGATATTTTCTTGAAGAGGAAATGATTGGCGGCGGTTCTATAGTTTCTTACAATAATGAATTCGGATTCATGGGGTTTTTTATTGTGAAGCAGGAATTCAGATCAATGGGAATAGGAAAAAAGTTATGGTATCAGAGAAGAGATACTTTGCTTGAGAGATTAAATAAAGATGCACCGGTCGGAATGGATGGTGTAGTTGCAATGCAGCCATTTTATGAAAAAGGAGGATTTAAGATTGCATTCAGAGATGAACGTTTTAGAAAGAGGGGAGAAAAATTCGAATCAGATAAAAAAATTTCACTCGTAACAGATAATGATCTGAATGATCTTTTGGATTATGATAAAAAATGTTTTGGATATTCACGCCCTCAGTTTATGAAAGCCTGGCTGAAACTGCCGGAGACTGTTGCTTTTAAATATACAGACAATAATAAATTTATAGGATTTGCAATAATTAGAAAAGCAGATGTAGGTTATAAGATCTGTCCTTTGTTTGCAGATGATTTTGAGGTTGCGGAGGGATTGTATAAAGCATGTCTGAACGCCACCGGTGACGAAATGGTCTATCTTGATATTCCTGTTATTAATAAAAATGCAGTAGAACTTGTAAAAAAATATAATGCGGAATATATATTTGAATGTGCAAGAATGTATTATGGTAAGCCGCCTGAAATTGACATAAGTAAAGTTTTTGGGATCACTACATTTGAATTAGGGTGACAGTTGCGAAATTATTTTTTTAATTAGAGATTTTTAGAGTTCATTTAGTTGGTTTAAATAATTCACTTAACAAATAGATTTAATCCATTGATATAAACTTCCGATGTCAGTTTTGCAGACACGGAAGTTTTTTAATTTTCATTTTGGGATTTTATGTATTGAAAAGAAATGAACTATTTTAAATAACAAATACAACTTTATTATATTTGACTGAATAAATGAATATCAAATATTTATATAAATAATCATCTTTATTATCAAAAAAATTTTATCAGAAATAATTTATAATGCAAATCACTAAACCAACTCTTCTGTTGGATGAAAATAAATGCCGGGACAATATTCAATTTATGTCTTCAAAAGCGACAAAGCATAATCTGATCTTTCGTCCGCACTTTAAGACACATCAGTCTCTTGAAATTGGCAGGTGGTTCAAAGAGACCGGCACAGATAAGATCACGGTTTCATCTATTGAAATGGCGGAATATTTTTCTAAGGAATGGAATGATATTACAGTTGCATTCCCAGTGAATATTCTGGAGATAGAGTCAATCAATAAACTTGCTTCAAAGATCCATATTAATCTACTGGTCGAGTCCGTTGAATCAGCAGATTATTTAAAAAATAATTTAAAATTTAAAACGGGATTTTTTATAAAAGTAGATCTTGGAAGTCACCGGACTGGTCTTCATCCTTCTGACACAAATACAATCGACAAAATCCTTGAGGTTTCGGATACATCAGAACTGCTGACATTCAAAGGATTTCTTGGGCATTCAGGACATACATATCATTGCAGATCGAAAGATGAGATAAATGTTATTCAGAATGAAAGCATGAATATTATGAAAGAATTTAAAAATAAATACATTGGCAGATACGACAAATTAATAATATCAACAGGAGATACCCCGGGCTGCAGCATAAGTGAAAAATTTTCGGGAACAGATGAGATAAGGCCGGGAAATTTTATTTTTTATGATCTTATGCAGCTTGAGATTGGTTCATGTTCGGAAGATCGGATAGCAATAGCACTGGCATGTCCGGTAGTTGCAATTCACAAAGACAGAAATGAAATAGTAATCTACGGCGGCGGGATTCATTTCTCAAAAGAAAATATGCATGATAAAAAAAATGGTATGATTTTCGGAAGAGTTGTGAAAAATTCCGGTAACGGATGGGGGAGAATTGTTTGGGGAATGTATGTCAAACATCTTTCTCAGGAGCACGGGATTGTTTCTGTTCCGGATAATTTAATCTCAAATTACAGAGTTGGAGATATTCTGACAATACTGCCTGTTCATTCATGCATGACTGCTGATCTGATGAAAAATTATTTAACTCTGGACGGGCACAGGATCACAATGATGAATAATTAATTACAGATTTCAAGTAACCATTTTCGAATAGATTTTAATTTCAGCAAGTTTTGTTTTAAATTTAACATCAAACCAATTAAGATAGATTAAATTTTTTATGCTGTTATTTTATATAAGTTCTTAGATATTATATAATTCTAAAAGGAATTACAGACAATTAGTTACTTGGACTATAAATTAATATAAGCTAATTTGATCAATTAATATTTAAGCAGTTACAAATTTTCATTAGAAAGAAAGATTTATAACTTTAAATCATAAAATTCTTACGAGAAATGTATTTTAAAATAATAAAGACATTTTAATCTATGGATCTTATTAATAAGACCAATAGGGAATTAAAATTCAGCATAAGGTTATTAACTGAATGTTTTATATTTATATTAATTATTACATCCTTTGCTTTTCAGATACCCGAAAAGAATACCTTACAGAGTAATCTAGACACTACTATTAAAAACATAGATTCCGTCCGTATTAAAAAATTTAATTCGGATTCAGTAAGAAAATATTTTAAAGCTTCTGATACTCTGATCTCGTACCAGCTTAATAAAATTGAAGAATATACATTAACAATAAATAATATAAATTCCAAACTAAGAAGGGGTTTTGATAATACAATCATCAGTACCGGTCTATCTGAATCAGATTCTATTATTTATATAGTAAAAAACAACTATACTAACTACAGAGGTCAGACCAGTCTTAAAATATTGTCTGCTACAAAAAATCTCTTGCTTCAGCTTCATAAGAATCTGACCGATTGGCAAAATGTACTTACTAACTATAATTCAGAACTAAACTCAAAAAGAGAACAGCTTAATAAAATCAGTACAGATACAAATCTGCTTGTCATGCCAGAAGACAGTGTTCTGTTTCTTGAATATTTAAAAAAACTGAAACCACTTGGAGAAAAGACTACAACTGCAGATTCAATTATTGTACTACAGCTAAAAAGTCTTGGAGTACTTCAAAACTCAGTCTCGAGTAATTATCTGGAAGTTTCTGATCTGCTGGAGGAAGTAGATTTTCAGATCAACAATATCAATACCAGAATAATGGAGAAAGAATTCAATTATATATGGGAGAATGAATCAGATTCTTTGAATCAGACAAAATTTAATGACGTTGTCCAAAAATCATTTATTGAAAGTAAATTACTAATGAAGATATATCTGGAATCGAACTGGATTTCCAGAATAATAGTAATACTTTTAGGAATATTGTTCTACTTTGTTTTGAAAAAGAACATACTGCTCATTAAAAAAGAGAACAAAGATTCTCAGATTGTACTGTCAAAAGCCAATCATATTCCAGGTCATTTGATCACATCAACCGTGGTTTTCTGTCTGATGCTTATCCCATTAATTTACTCATCTGCACCACAGGCATTTACACAATCTTTATGGGGAATTCAGATAATAGCTCTCGGCATATTACTAAGAAATAAACTGAATATTACTGCCGGTATTCAATTACTGATACTTCTGCTCCTTTTCTATCTAACCGGATTTACAAATCTGTTAATAGAATCGACATCAGCGGAAAGATGGATACAGTTTATAATCAGTTCAGTTTCAATATTGCTGGGTATATGGCTTTTCAGAGAAAAAAAGGAAAATTATTTTTCAAACATTAAATTTGAAAGACAAATCATTATTCTTTTCATTTTAATGAATGTCTCAGCACTTATCTTTAATATTTTCGGACGCGTTACTCTTGCAAAAGTTTTGAATACAGGCTCTACATATGGAATGATAGAAGCTATAAACTTACTGGTATTTGTAGAAATAATTATAGATGCAGTTTATATTATCATGGAAGCCAGTAAAAAAAGTTCTAGACTTACAGCATTTTTTGAATACAAAGGTCTGGAAATAAGACTTCGTAAAATTCTCGGAATAATAGCAGCGATAGTCTGGATGATACTGTTCACAAAAAATCTTCACATATATGATTTTATTTTCGGAGGAATTTCAGAATTTTTATCAGCTGAACATCAACTGGGTAATCTGAAATTTAGTTTTGGAAGTATTGCCATATTTGTACTTGTAATCTGGATTTCTACTTTGATATCCCAGATGGTAGCATTTATTTTCAGCGGACCGAAAACAAATAATTCCGGTGAAACAAAAAATAATCTTGGTTCAACAGTACTTCTTATTCGGCTTGCTATACTTGCGCTTGGAGTTTTACTGGCATTTGGAGCTTCCGGAATTCCAATGGATAAAATGGCGATCATTCTCGGAGCACTCGGTGTCGGTATTGGATTTGGACTTCAGGGTTTAGTTAATAATCTAGTTTCGGGAATTGTCATAGCATTTGAAAAGCCTATTCAGATCGGAGATGTAATTGAAGTCGGGACAAGAAATGGTACGGTAAAAGAAATCGGGCTTCGGTCTAGTTCTATAATTACCTTTGACGGATCAGAAGTAATTGTACCAAACGGAGACATAATTTCTCAGCATCTTGTAAACTGGACCAAGGACAGCAGTTACAGACGTATAGAAATTCCTGTAGGAGTCGCATATGGATCGGACATTAAAAAAGTAAAAGAAGTTATATTGCAGGTTTTCAGTAATAATGATGCAGTATTAAATTTTCCTGAACCTATGATCAGGGTTTTAGATTTCGGAGATAATTCCGTCGATATGAAAATTTATTTCTGGTCAGAAGTGCTCGACTGGATAGATGTAAAAAGTGACGTAATGTCTGATGTTTATAACAGTTTGAATGAAGCAGGAATTGAGATTCCTTATCCTCAGAGAGATCTTCATATCAGGACAATAGATAAAGATGTTATTTCGGAGTTGAATAAAACCGGAGAAGACAATTCCGATCAGAAGAAATAGTACAGAGAAGGTCCAATTATAAAATTAATACTAATGAAGGATTTTATAAATTTTGGAACTTCTCTGCTTAATAATATTCTAACATCAATCTGTAAGAATTATTGCACTAAATTACATATCCATCATTAAACCGATCTTTAAATTTGACTGACCATATGAAATGGATTGATATGGATTAAATTCAGCTCCTTCCTCCAGATATAAAACAGGAAATCCATACATGAATTCTGAAAATATCATAGCCTTTTTTGATACTCTATACCCAATACCTGCACCGGCCTCAAGAATTATTTTTTTAAAACTATAACCTTTGCTTTCATATTCATAACCGTAACTTGAAGAATATTTTATTTTTGTCTGATGTTCTACTCCGAATCCCCCGCCAAATATTCCATATATATTTAGATTCGAGTTTGGATTTAATTTACCAAACATATAATCACAGGTCAGAGAATAATTATTATAATTTCCTCCTTCAATGTTATTAGAATACGAATTATTGGAGTTTCTGGTATTTTGAGCAAACTGAAAAACTCCCCTGATACCTGATCCCGGCGATAATAATTTACCAATTCCTGCCTGTATATTTATTCCGGATGATATATTGTTACCACTGTTAACATTTGTAAATGTGATCCCGCTGCCCAAAAAATAAAAAGTTCTACTTTCCATTTTAAATAATGAATCAGTACTGTAATCATAAATTTCAAAATAATAATCAATTTCAACGATCTGATCAATATCTGTTTTGTTTATTTTAAAAGTTTTCAGATCAGTTTTTATACGGATCGTATTTGAATCTATATCCACAAGTCTTCCCTCAGTGTTCCACCCGTTATACAATAATACTTTGTAATCCTTTCCTATCTTGTAATTATTAAAATCTATTGCACTTTTTTGTGAGAATATCTGAACACTGGTTAACAAGACCAGCATGACCGGCAAAAAAATTTTGATAAAGGTTTTCATTTTTTTTACTCCTTATAATTTAGTTTCAAATTATCTTTTCTCTGATACAAAGATATTTCAAATACATATTAATAATGTCATGTACCGGTAATTGAATTGTCAAAAATCTGTAAAAATAATTTATAACTGAAGAATCAATAGAAAGAGTTTGTTTGTCTGATAACTAAAAAACACATCTGTTTTTGTTTATTATTAACTGAAGTTACGCAAAACTAGAATTCGTTTATTTTTAAATTCCATTTTAAGTTATTTTGAATTACACAATCAAAGAGTATAAATCTGATCTTGTAAATTGTAGAAATATTTTTTTTAATTCT
>JBATSB010000211.1:0-52891 GCA_049293015.1 Ignavibacteria bacterium | reverse complement strand
GCAAATTTTGAGTTGGATATTTTATTTCAATTTCGAAAAGAATTTAGGCAATCTATTACCAGCGGGCGACTTTTTTTGTTACTTTTTTTTGTCGTTAAAAAAAAGTAAGTAGAAAAAAATGAATCTTGAATTTTGTAATTAAAACGTTAAGGATTGAAATTTGAGTTCAATCTGAAAAGGTAAGAAAAAAATTAAGATATAATTTCATTCCAGATCTTCAGTAAACCTGTTTCATCAAATTTCTTTGCCATTATCTGTATTCCAAAAGGAAGGTCGTTACTATCTTTGCCACAGGGGATTGAGATTGCGGGTATTCCGGCAAGATTTACCGATGCCGTATAAATATCATTGAGATACATTGAAAGAGGATCTTCAATTTTTTCACCAATTTTAAATGCAGTATTCGGAGTGGTTGGAGAAATTATAAAATCTACTTTTTGAAATGCATTTTCAAAATCATTTTGAATAAGTCTTCTTACTTTCTGAGCTTTTCTGTAATAAGCATCATAGTATCCTGCCGAGAGAACATAAGTACCAAGCATTATCCGTCTCTTTACCTCTTCGCCAAATCCTTCGGATCTAGTATTCACATACATATCTTCCATAGTCTCTGAATTTTCCGATTTGTAACCGTATCTCACTCCGTCAAATCTGGACAAATTACTTGATGCTTCTGCGGAAGTTAAAATATAATAGGTCAGAATTACATATTTTGTATGAGGTAATGAAATTTCTACAACATCAAATCCCTTTTCTTTTAATGAATCAATTTTATCAAGTACACCTTTTTTAATATCAGGATCAAGTCCTTTCTCAAAATATTCGGCTGCATAACCGATCTTTATTTCTCTCGGATCAAATGTTTTTTGAGATAATTCAGAATATTCCGGAACGGGATGCTCTGAAGATGTGCTGTCTCTGTCATCTGCTCCTGCTATGACTTCAAGCAGAATAGAAATGTCGTTATTATTGTTTCCAAAAATCCCTATAGAATCGAATGATGAAGCAAAAGCTACAAGTCCGAATCTTGAAATTCTGCCGTAAGTAGCTTTAAGACCTGTGATACCACAGAAAGATGCCGGCTGTCTGATAGAGCCGCCCGTTTCCGAGCCGAGTGAAAGCAGACACATATTTGCAGCTACAGATGCAGCGCTGCCGCCTGATGAACCGCCAGGTACTCTTGAAGTATCAACCGGATTTTTTACAGGTCCGAAATATGAATTCTCATTCGAAGATCCCATCGCAAATTCATCGCAATTTACCTTTCCGATTATGATTGCATCTTCAGATAAAAGTCTGTCAATTACAGTAGCATTATAAACAGTTTCAAATTCACTTAGCATTTTTGAACCGCAGGTTAATTTTTTATCTTTTACCGAAATTACATCTTTAATTGAAATGACTGCACCTGCAAGTTTACCGGCTTTGCCTGCTTTGATCTTTTCATCTATTTCTCCGGCTCTAACCAAAGCTTCATCTTCAAACAAAGAAATAAAGACGTTCAGGTCTTTCTGATCTTTTATATTTTTTAGATAATTTTGTACAAGTTCAATACAGGTAATATTTCCATCCATGAGATCTTTTCTGATCTCAATTAAACTTTTTGCCGGACTATTCATAAATTTTTGTTAATAATATCAGATATGATAATTGAAGAATATTTAAAAAATATTCTGATTTTCAGAATTTAACTTTTAAACAGAAGTCAGTTGGAATTTTTTTTATCGCTGTCATCTGAAGAGGTCAGATCTTTTTCAATATCAGAAGATGCTTTTTTGAATTCTTTAATTCCTTTTCCAAGACCCTGCATAAGATCGGGGATCTTTTTTGCTCCAAAGAGAACTAAAATAACAATTGCTATAAGTATGATTTCGGGTGTACCTAATCCGAACATTTTGATTACTCCTTTCCGCTAAGCGGATTAATAAAAATTATAATAAACTTTCTGCAACGCTTTTAAAAAATCTGTATCCGTCTGTGTTTCCGAGTACTTCATCAGAAGCTCTTTCAGGATGCGGCATGAGTCCGAGTACATTTCTTTTTACATTCTGAATTCCGGCAATATCATCAAGTGAACCGTTTGGATTATCTTTATATTTAAAAATAATCTGATTATTTCCGGTTATAGTGATAAATGTTTCCTCGTCACAATAATAATTCCCCTCGCCGTGAGCTATTGGAATTTCGATCTCTTCCTTGATCCCGTATTCGCCTGTAAAAATACTCTTATTATTTTCTACTTTCAATGTAACAGTTTTACAGACAAATTTCAGATTTTCATTTCTTAATAAAGCACCCGGCAGAAGTCCCGTTTCACAAAGCACCTGAAAACCATTGCATATACCAATCACAACACCGCCGTTATTTGCAAATTTTATAACTTCATTCATTATTGGGGAAAATCTCGCAATAGCACCGCATCTCAAATAATCACCGTATGAAAATCCACCCGGAAGTATTATTATATTTCTATCGCCGAGATCAGTGTCTTTATGCCATAGAAATTTTGTATCTGCATTGAGATTATGTCTGAATACATTATAAACATCATGATCGCAGTTAGAACCAGGGAATACAACAACTCCGGCTTTTACGTGATCCATTTATTTAACTTCCCCGTCTTTAGTAATGCTGAATTCATAATCTTCCATCACAGGATTTGCAAGTAATTTCCGGCAGGTTTCATCAGTAATTTTTATTGCATCTTCTTTTGTAGCCGCATCAATTTTTAATTCTATATATTTTCCTATCCGTGTATCAACTACAGAATCAAATCCTAATGACTTGAGAGAATGCTCAACTGCTTTTCCCTGCGGATCGAGAATAGTGTCCCTGATCCTTATATTGATCTTTGATGTGAACAATTTATTGTGATTAGTTTTTTAAAATTATTTTATGATTTCATTTCGGATATTTTCAAGACCGGCTTTGTTTATTTTGTCCAACTTTATTGACAGACCATTATCACCGCTTTCATCCGCTGACATAGATTCTTTACTCCTTTTAATTACAATTTTTTCAGAATCTGATTTAGAACGGCTTTTAGGAGTTGACATTTCATTTCCCTTAGCTACTTCGGGTGTTACATCAGCAGTTACACTAGTCTCGTCATCTTTTTTTAATTCAGGTATAGTTTTATTTTCTTTAGGTCTGTCAGTTTCATTTTCAGCTTCAACTTTAGTCTCAGCAGGAGAAATTCTTTTTTTATTATTATCTGCAAATGCAAGATCAGGGTTTTGAGTTAAACCTTTATTCTTTTGATTGTTCAGATTTTCATTTGTTCTTTCAACGCTTTTTTCTTTCTCAGCTTTCTCTTTATCCTGTTCCAATAAATCTGCCTGTAATTTTTCCTGTTCAGTATTTTTATTCAGCTCTGCAGTATTATCTTGATTTAAAGTTTCCTGTTTTGAATCAGCAGAAATTTCATTTTCAGTATTAGACATTTTATCTCTGCTTATAAATGTAATATAGAATACAAAGAAAATAACCACTGCAAATCCTACAGATGGAATAAGCCATGGATACTGTCTGTTATTAAACAGATTTCTAAGAAAGCCTCCTTTTCCGGCGTCATATTTTTTGATATGCTCTTTTCTTCGGGAAGATTCTTCTTCGACTATTCTGAGATGGAGTTTATTTGTAAAGTCGCTGCTCGCCTGAACTGTTTCCAGACTTCTCAGCTTTTCTCGTATCTCGAGATATTTTTCTTCGTCATTCAAAACTAATAGTAAATATTTTTTATTTTCTAACTTTTGGTTTATGTAAACTTTCTAAAATTTCTTTCAGACATTCCCTTCCGCGGTTGATCCTTGATTTTACTGTGCCGAGCGGAAGAGTTGTTACTTTTGCAATTTCTTCATAATCAAGATCCTGAATGTCACGTAGTACAATTACTTCACGGAATTTTTCATTCAGAGAATTTATCGCTCTTTGAATTATCTCACCTTCAGTTGCAGCATTTGCACTATCATCAGGATGAATATAAGTTGATGTCAGATCGTAATCTTTTTCCTCATCTTCATAATAATTACTGATCGACTTCTTTTTCATCTTTCCTTTCTTACTCATGTAAGTCCTGGTCAGGTTGAGTGCGATAGTATAAAACCATGTGGAAAATTTTGCGATCTCTACATATAAATGTTTTGACTTATATAATCTCAGAAAAGTATCCTGTGCAAGATCTTCCGAATCCTCTCTGCTGCCGGTATATCTGAAAATAAAATTAACCAGTCTGTCTTTATACCTGTTTACGAGTTCATTAAAAGCTTTTACATCCTCATTCTGAAACAGGAGTATCAGCTCTTCATCTGTAAGTATTTTATATTCTGTCTCGGATTTTCCGGGCATTAAACCTAAATTAATAAACTTCTGTAAAACCTATTTGTTCCGGCATATATCATAATAAAAAATCTTATTTAATTTTCTATTTTTATCAAAGTTACTGTTAAAGTACATTGTAAAATCATTGTTCAAACTCATTTTCAGTCAGCACATATATTATTAATCAATGAATACATTTTCGTGAATTTTACTCCGCCGGTTGATTTTAACAAAATATCAGTATTATACAGATTTTCAATTATATTCCTAATCTTATTTGATGAGATAGTTGATGCCGCATTTCTATAAAGAGGTAGTAATCCAAGCTGCTCATCTGACCATAACTTAAGTTCTCTTTTGAGATTAAATCCATTCAGTCTTGAAGAAGACGGATCCTGTAGTTTAAAAATTGTCATAAATGCTGAACTCAGCAATATTACAAGATAAACTTCTACTTCCTTTTTCAGAGAAATTTTTTTATAAATTTTGATGGCAAGTTCGCTATCCTTTGATATTACTGCCTTGATGAAATCAGTTTCTTTAAAATCCTTTGCAATTCCGTTGCATAAATTGACTGAGTCATTTGTAACTTCCTTAGAAGAGTAGCAATAAGTCTTGAGCTTTTCGATTTCTGAAAGCAGTTCACCCGGTGAATAATTTGAAAATAAGAGTAAATGACGTACTGTATCTTTAGAAATTTTATATCCGTCGAATTTTTTAATTACCCATTCTATCAATTCTTCTTCGCTAAACTCATCCGGCTTAAATAAATTTATTCTGTCTCCAAAACTCTGCGTACTTTCTCCACCGGTCTTTGACAAAAATATTCCCGCATCAAAAATCCTATCTATCTCAGTTGAAATATCCGGCTCAATAAGTATCAGTAAAGTATCGGGATTTGATCTTTTTATATAATCGGCTAACGCAATTTTATCATTCTTTAAAAATTTCTTTACATTTCTCACCACGACTACCTTCCTTCCACCGAAAAGACCGGTATTGCTGCATTCATTCAAAATACTTTCAGTTACTTTATCATCAGCATTAAAATGCAGCAGGTTATTCTTTTTGTCAGGATCATTATTTGTAAATGCATTATAAAAATTATTTGCAATTTCATCTGCAATGATCTTATCGGGCATATAAAAAAAGATATTATTTTTATCGATATATTTAGCCGCATTTTCGCAAAGCTTATTTATTGAAATGCTTTTAGCCGACAGTATATTTGAAGAGTTTTTTGCCATTTACATTAAAATAGTCAATATGATTAAATTAAAGAATATTAAAATTTTGTGAGAAACTAGAAGTGAATTTGAAGAATGTTATTGAATAATTTAATGAATTGTTAAAAATGTATGGTGATTAAAAATCTAAATTATATAAACTTTAATTTATGAGCTTGTCAGGATATGTATTTCATTTCAATCAGTTTTCCTCATTCATTTTCCATTTCTCAGCTCTTTCAAAGATTTCCGCCTGATATTTTTCCCAGTCATATAAAATTTCAGGATCAAAGTCTGCTCCATTTGGCCATACAATCGTGAATACTTCAGGATCGATCGTAACTTTTTCAAACATTTTCGGATCTCTTAAAATTGAAAACATTTCTCCGTAAAGTAATTTTTTAAAATTAATAATCTGCACTTTATTGTCATTAAATTTTAATTCCAGAGTATAAGGTGCTGTTATTTTAAAAGAAGTAATTTTATGATTATTATGTTCCATTTTTTTATATTAAAGGTTTTATTGGTAAAGGTAATCTTCCATTTTGGAGAAGTTCCCAATCTTTAAACAGTTCTTCTCTGTGTAATTCTGCCCATAACTTTACATATCTTTGTTGTCTTTTGGGAATATTACCTGCAATTAACCGGATTTCTTCAATATCAAAAACCGCAGATTCATTTTGATAATATGCATGGAAATGTGGAGTATTATGCCTTTCACCTGCTTCCAAATACATTCTAATTATAATTCCAAGAAACCTGCTTAATTCCGGCATAGTCTTCCTTTTAATTCTAGAACAAAATAATACAATTTTTTTAAAGATAGTATTCTTTTTTATAAGGTATCTTTAAAAAATTAGAAAAGTAAAAATATGATAGAATGATTATCCTATAATTTACTTTCCCTTTAAATGTATGAGATTATTTAAATTGAAATTCTATTGGAAACATATTAAATTAATCTTAGAATTAAAAAAATAGAAATGTCTAAAGAGGAAATTAAAAGTTTACTTCATGAAAGTATTGAGAATATACAAGATGATGATTTTCTTTTGTCAGTTAAAGAAATAATAGATTCAATGTATATTCCATCTGAGATCCCAATAATTTCTGAAAATCGAAAAAAAAGGATTTTAGATTCAAATGACCAAATAGATAAAGGTAATTTTATTACAAACGAGGAGGCTGATAAATTAGTTGATGAATGGCTAAAAAAGTAATCTGGTCTTCTCATTCAATAGCTGATAGAATAACAATTCTTGATTATTGGTATAAAAAAATTGGAAATAAGAATTATAGTAAACTATTAGATAATTTATTAAATAATTTAAATATTTAAAATTATTTTTATTATTCAAAAATGATTAATATTGTAAAATTTTGTTTTTTATCATTAATTATTTCTTTTACAATTAACTGTGATACAGAAGCGCAAATACTTAAATGGCGTGATCTTCCGAACTCACCATACAATCCGGGCGGAAGATTTGAAGATGTCTATTTTATAAATCCAGATACAGGCTGGATAGTAAGTATAGGAGGAAATGTAGTTCGCACAAATGACGGAGGTAACACTTGGGATACTACTTTTAGGATTCCTAGTGGGAGTTTCAGATCAATTGGATTTTTTGATCCTGACAATGGACTTTTGGGAACATTGAGTGAAGATTCGACAAAAGTACTATTCAGAACTACCAATGGAGGAATGAATTATACAGCAATAAATAATTTCCCGCCTCCCGGATTAAAAGGAACATGCAGCATTAATATTGTTGATGAAAATACAGCATGGATATGCGGACGATGGAATACACCTGCCAGAATTTTAAAAACAACTGATAAAGGAATATCATGGACTTCATTTTCGATCGATACGGCTCTTGCAAATTCTTTTGTTGACTGTTATTTCTGGTCGGCAGATTCAGGAATTGTTGCAGGCGGTTACCGAACAGTGAATTTCTCTGCCGGTAAATCAGCAATTTTAATGACGACAAACTCAGGAGTAAGCTGGCAGCGTGTTTATGTATCTTCCCGTGATGGAGAGTATTGCTGGAAAATAAGTTTTATAAATAAAAATACAGGTTATGTAAGCACAGAAAGATCGGGATTCACAAATTATTTAAAGACAACAGATGGAGGATTCAGTTGGGAAGAAAAGCCTTTTCAAAATTATGTAGCTCAGGGTATTGGATTTTTGAATGAGAGTACCGGATGGATCGGAGGATTTGGCGGACCAAATTTTGAAACTACTGATTCAGGAAACTCCTGGCATCTTGCCGGATGGGGTGCACAAATGAACAGGGTTAGATTTTTAAATGATTCGTTAGCTTATGCAGTTGGATTAAGAACATATAAATTTTCAAGTGAACCTGTCGGAATTACAAATATTTCAAATGAAGTACCCGATAAATTTAACCTATTTCAAAATTATCCAAATCCATTTAATCCAACAACTATAATAAAATTTGACATTGTAAACGAAGTTGATCAGCAGGTCAGTTTAATTATTTTTGATGCATTAGGAAAAAAAATTTCTACTTTGGTAAATAAAAAACTTAATGCAGGCACTTATGAAGTTGAGTTTGAAGGAAATAATTATCCAAGCGGTTTATACTTTTATAAGATTGAAACAAATAAACATTCTGAAACGAAGCGGATGATTCTTTTAAAATGATTCTGAATATTAATGGTTTTAATTCACCAGTCGAAATCAATTTATAATTCGTTATCATTTCTTGAGTTTTGCATCATACTTTAAATTCCTTTCTTTAACCCTGTCTGCCAAAATAATTTTAATAAGAGATTGATATGGAACATCCATTTTGTTTGCCATGATTTTTATATCATCCAACAAGGAAATTGGAAGTCGTAAAGAAATAGATTCCGTTGAATATTTTAAATTTGGAAAATCTGACTTTAGTCAGACCATTCATGTCAAAATATTCTGTTGTATCTGCATTATCCCAGAATTCACGTTCCTTTTCCTCTGAGATAAAATCAGGTATTGGTTTTATTTTACTTTTCGAATTTTTCATAGTATGCTTTTTTTTCTTTGCTGCTTTGAGGCCGTGAGTAAATTATTCTGATTTTTGAAAATGTAAGAGATTAATTAAATTGAAATTCCATTTGAAACATTTTAAATTAACCTTAACATTAAAAAAATAAAATGTCTAAAGAAGAAATAAAAAGTTTACTCCATGAAAGTATTGAGAACATAGATGACGATGATTTTCTACTTTCAGTTAAAGAAATAATAGATTGCATGTATCTTCCATCAGAAATTCCGGTAATTTCTGAAAATCGAAGAAAGAGAATATTTGATTCAAATGATCAAATAGAAAAGGGTAATTTTATTACAAATGAAGAAGCTGATAAATTAGTTGATGAATGGTTAAGAAATAAAAATTAATAACTGAAGTTACGAAAGTACCATTATTTCCAATCAAAGTCTCAAAGATTCAAATGAATCAAATTTAATGTCTTTAAACTTTGAGTCTTAGAGCCTTTGAGGCATTTCCAATGTTAATAAAAAAAAGCCGCCTCAAATATTTGAAACGGCTTTTTTAAAAAATGAAAAATAAAATTTTACTTTGCGACTACAGTTGCTTTGGTAATTTTAACTTCTGTTACTGGTTTGTCATTCGGACCGGTTTTTGTTTTACCAATCTTTTCTACGACGTCCATTCCGCCTACTACTTCACCAAAGATAGCATGTTTTCCGTCAAGATGGTCTGTAGGTGCTAATGTAATAAAGAATTGTGATGAACCTGTATTAGGTCCTTTGTTAGCCATTGATAACATTCCTTTTTTGCTGTGCTTCAGACCCGGACCAAATTCATCTTTAATTATTTCTTTTGAACCGCCGGTTCCAGTTCCAGTAGGATCTCCTGCCTGTATCATGAATCCGTCAATTACTCTGTGAAAAATTATTCCGTTGTAAAATCCTTCATTCACAAGTTTTTTAAAATTTCCGGTAGTAATAGGTGCTTCCTTTGTAAAAAGCTTGATCTTGATGTTTCCCATTGTAGTCTGCATGTCTACAAAACTTCCATCTGCGCTTTTTTCTTCTTTTCCTGCTGTTTCATTGTTTTCCATTGTAGAGTCCTTTTTTTCTGTGGTTTGAGTTTCTGAATTAGTTTTTTCTGTCGTTTCTTTTTTTGTTTCAGTGGTCTTTGTTTCTGTTGTTTTCTTTTCTCCGGTTTTTGTTTCTGTTGAATCTTTTTTATCACCGCATGACATTAATACCAGTGCAATAATAACTACAGAAAAATATACCGCAATTTTACTTTTGTACATCTATTTCTCCTTATTTAAATAAATTAATTAAATTAATAAAATTTTATTTTAAAATTGTTTTAAAAATCTTATGTCATTTTCATAAAATAATCTGATATCAGGAACTCCGTGCTTTATCATAAGTGTCCTTTCAATTCCCATACCGAATGCATATCCTGAATAGATCTCAGGATCGTAACCAACCATTTTAAATACATTAGGATCTACCATTCCGCAACCAAGTATCTCCAGCCAACCTGTGTATTTACAGACTCTGCAGCCTTTAGCTTTGCAAAGAAAACATTCCACATCCATTTCTGCTGAAGGTTCCGTGAAGGGAAAGAACGACGGTCTCAACCTCGTCTTCAGTGATTCTCCAAAATATTCAGTCGCAAAATAATTCAGCGTTCCTTTAAGTTCACTGAAAGTCACATTCTTATCTACATAAAGTCCTTCCACCTGATGAAAAAAAGCTAAGCTTCTTGAACTCACATCTTCATTTCGGAAAACCCTGCCGGGAGAAATTATTCTCACAGGCGGCTTAATCTTTTCCATTATCCTGATCTGTGCTGAAGATGTCTGAGTCCTTAATAAATATTTTTTATCCTTACCTATGCTGTCAATATAAAATGTATCCTGCATATCCCGTGAAGGATGATGCTCTGGAGTATTCAGTGCATCGAAATTATGATATTCATCTTCTATTTCAAAACCCTCATATGCTTTAAATCCGATCTTTTCAAAAATAGCAGATATTTCTTCAAGTGCCTGATTTATTAAATGCCGTGTGCCTTTGTTGAATGTCCTTCCCGGTAGAGTAAGATCAGGTGTATCGGGATCAGCGGTATTTTGAGATTCGAGTTCAGATTTCTTTTCATCAAAAATTTTCTGAAGTGCGACCTTAAGTTCATTCAGGGATTTTCCAACCTGTCCTTTTGTTTCTTTATCTACATTTTTAAAATCCTCGAACAGCCCGCTGAGAATACCATTACGGCTCAGAAATTTAAGACGGTAATCTTCAAGAGTTTTATCCGAGTTAATAGTTTCTGATTCTTTAAGCGCTTCTGTTTTAAGGGATTCGATCTTATCTAACATTACAATCTTTTTGAAATCTGTTTACAGTTTAATTACAGTCTGATTATTATTTGTGTGAAATTTCTTTCGGAAATGAAACAAGGCGAACTCACATCCGCCTTATTTTCAAAATTTAATTCAGTAATAAAATTTATTTTAAGGCAAATTTCACAACTTCTGTAAATGCCTCTGCATTACCATATGCAAGATCTGCAAGCATTTTTCGGCTTATATCAATGTTCTTTTTGTTCAGTGCATTGATCAGCTTTGAATATGTAGTGTCATTCAGCCTGGCTGCAGCATTGATCCTTGTGATCCAGAGACTTCTGTATTCTCTCTTCTTTAACCTTCTGTCGGTGTAAGCATGAGTGAGACCTTTTTCAACGGCATTTTTGGCAGCAGTATATACTTTACTCCTGGCACCATAATATCCTTTTGCCTCTTTTAAAATTCTTTTTCTTCTTCTGTGTGATGCTACTTTATTTCTTGAACGCGGCATTTTTTCTCCTGTAAAAAATTATTATTAAAAATTATTAAGCTTGTATCATTCTTTTAACAGTTCTTGCTTCCTGTTCTGATACCAAAGTAGCTTTACCAAGCTGTCTTTTTCTTTTGTTCGATTTCTTTGTGAGAATATGGCTTCTGTAAGCTTTCTCTCTTTTTACTTTACCAGTGCCGGTAACTTTGAATCTCTTTTTAGCGGCTCTGTTTGATTTCATTTTAGGCATCTTCTTTACCGTCCTTATTGTTATTTACTTCTAAAAAACTTTCTGAATTATCAGTTGATTTATCTTCTGATTCTATTTTTTCTATTTCTTTATTTTCTGATTCTATATTTGCAACCTTTGCTGCTTTAGCTGCTTTCTTTTCAAGTTTCTTTTCTTTATCAATAATGTCTTTGGCAGCTTGTATCTTCAGCTTATCCGGTAAAAAATATGCAAACAATTGTTTACCTTCCATTCTCGGAGGAGCTTCGAGCTTTCCAATGTCATTCAACTTCTCTACTATATCATCCATCAGCTTTCTTCCGATCTCCGGATGTGTGATCATCCTTCCTTTGAATGTGACATAAGCTTTTACTTTATGACCTTCCATAAGGAATTGTCTCAAATGCTTTGTCTTAAAATCAATGTCATGTGTATCCGTATTTGGATTAAAACGGATCTCCTTTATATTCATCACATGCTGATTTTTCTTTGCCAGTTTTTCCTTTTTTTGTCTTTCGTAATTGAATTTGCCGTAATCAACAATCTTACAAACCGGCGGTTTTGAAGCAGATGAAATCTCTACAAGATCCATTCCCCTTGAAGAAGCAATTCTCATCGCTTCGTTGCTGGACATTACTCCCAGCGCATTTCCTTCATCGTCTAACACCCTTACCTGCGGTGCGCGGATCTGATCGTTTACTCTCTCTTTGTACTTTTTATTTTTAATAAACTTAGTTTTTAGTTAATTAATCTGATAAATTAATTATACCCGGCTTTTTCCAGGACTTGCAAGTTAATCTTTTCAATGAAATCATTCAATTCAAATTTTCCTGTATCACCTTTTTTATGCTCCCTGACGGAAATCTCATTACTTTCCACTTCCTTGTCGCCGATCACAAGCATATATGGTATTTTCCTGTTTTCAGATTCTCTGATCTTATATCCGACCTTCTCATTCCTCTTATCTGTAAAGACTCTGAATCCTTTTTCCCTGAGCTTTTTTGAAATCGCATCCGCATATTCAAAATGTGCATCTGCGATCGGAAGAACACTTATCTGAACAGGGGCAAGCCACATTGGAAAATATCCTCCGTAATGCTCTGTCAATACTCCGACAAATCTTTCGAATGATCCAAATATTGCTCTGTGAATCATCACAGGAACGTGAGTGTTTCCATCGCTTCCGACATATTCCAGACCAAATCTGCCCGGCATCGAAAAATCAAGCTGAATTGTTCCAAGCTGCCAGTTACGACGTAAACTGTCCTTCACTACAAAATCTATTTTCGGTCCGTAAAAAGCTCCATCGCCTTCATTTATCTTATACTTTATTTCAGCTTTGTCAAGCGCAGTTGCCAATGCCTTTTCGGAATTATCCCAAACTTCAGGCGAACCTATATATTTCTCAGGACGGGTTGACAAATATACCTGTACATCATCGAATCCAAATGCATCATAAATTTCAAATACAAGCTTAATGAGAATTGTAACTTCTTCTTCGATCTGATCAGGTGTACAAAATACATGCGCGTCATCCTGTGTAAAACTTCTCACTCTGAAAAGTCCGTTCAGTACACCGGATAATTCATGTCTGTGTACAAGTCCAAATTCATATAATCTCAGCGGCAGATCTCTGTAAGACTTCATTCCAGTCTTATAAACAAGCGTGCTGCCCGGGCAATTCATCGGCTTTACTGCATAATCTCTTTCATCAATATCTGTGAAATACATATTCTCTTTATAATTGTCATAATGTCCTGACTGCAGCCATAATTTCTGATTTAATATGATCGGAGTGTTAATTTCCTGATAATCAAGTTCCGCAAGTTTAGCTCTCAGATATTCTTTAAGATTATTTAAAAGTACCATTCCGTTATTATGCCAGAATGGAAATCCGGGACCTTCTTCATGAAATGAAAATAAGTCAAGCTCTTTACCGAGTTTTCTGTGATCACGTTTCTTTGCCTCTTCAAGATTTTTCAGATGTTCATCAAGTTCTTTTTGTTTTGGAAATGAAATTCCGTAGATCCTTTGAAGCATCTGTCTTTTCTCATCGCCGCGCCAGTATGAGCCCGACACTGAGAGCAATTTTACCGACTTCACTTTTTCAGTCGAAGGAAGATGCGGTCCTCTGCAGAGATCAGTAAATTCTCCCTGTGAATAAAGTGAAACTTCATCTTCATCTTTTGCAATGGTTTCAAGTATCTCTACTTTGTATGGATCGATTCTTTTCGATTTAAAAAATTCGATGGCATCTAATCTCTTAATATCTTTTCTCTCAGGCTTCAGATCTCTTTTGGAAATTTCAAGAATTTTATCTTCAATTTTCTTAAGATCTTCTTCAGTGAATTTTCTGTCCGAATCAATATCATAATAAAACCCACTTTCTATAGGCGGACCAACACCAAACCTCGCACCCGGAAATAATTCCTCAATAGCCTGTGCCATCATGTGAGATGTTGTATGCCAGTAAACTTCCTTTCCTTTTTCCGAATCAAATTTATGAAAGACAACCTTTGCATCCTCATTTACAGGCAATGAAATATCCTTCATCTTACCATTGATCTCAGCAGCAAGGATCTCATCAGCAAGTCTCTGACTAATGGACGCAGCAATGTCATAAGCCGAAATGCCTTTCTCAAACTCCTTAACAGTATTATCCGGAAACGTTATTTTAATTTTCTCTGACATCTTTAAATTATATTGCTATTAACTATTAACTATTAACTATTAACTTCAATTTCAGTATTTGTAATTTGAAATTTACAATTTGAAATTGATTCGTGGGCGGTAATGGATTCGAACCAATGACCTCTACGATGTCAACGTAGCGCTCTAACCAACTGAGCTAACCGCCCTCTGAAATTTGGAACTGTCAAAATACCAATAATATGCGGTTTTTTCAATGAGTGTTTTTTGCCTTTTTTGAAAATCGTTAAATTATGACAAATCAATTGGGTTGCAAATTCGGGTTTTTTTTTTATGTGATTTTCTTAAATTCTTTTAATTGAATTCACAAAAATTTATTTCACATTAACATAAATTTAAGGTTATGAAAAACATGAAAAATTATTTATTACTTGCTGTAATTTTTTTACTCATCTGTACTTCTCAATCTTTTTCACAAAGCAATTCTCCAAATCCAAATGCCTGGGCAGTTTATGGCGGAGCGGTAAGGACAGTTGCTACATATGGAGATTATGCCTACATTGGAGGAAACTTCAGATATGTCGGACCTAAAACCGGATGTCTTGTAAAAGTTTCTTCAACTACGGGAATAGTTGATAATACTTTTCCGAAAGTGGAAGGGAATGTCGTAACTGCTGTAGAGGATGGAAACGGCGGCTGGTATATTGGTGGAAATTTTAATTCAATAGGCGGAGTAACAAGAAACAATATTGCAAGAATAAATTCAGATGGAACTGTCCATCCCTGGAATCCGAATTCCAATTTCATTATAAATCAAATTGTTTTGAGCGGTAATGATATTTTTGTATCAGGAGGATTTAGCTTTATCGGAGGTCAGTCAAGAAATCATATTGCAAAGCTTAACAACATAAACGGTGATGCTGATGTTTTATGGAATGCAAATACTTCAGATGTAGCTTGCATTGCTGTGAGTGGAAATGATGTTTATGCAGGAGGTGAATTTGTATCCATTGGCGGACAGCCGATAAAATATCTTGCTAAGCTGAATTATACAACAGGAAATGCAGACCCGTTATGGAATCCAAATCCTGTTCCACAAGCATTACCTTTTTTTGGAATTGTAAATTCAATTGTTGTAAATGGAAATGACGTATATGCCGCAGGTGATTTCACATCTATTGGCGGACTGACAAAAAAAAATCTGGCAAAATTAAATAATTCAAACGGAGCAGCCGATCCAAACTGGAATTCAACAACTTCCGCTCCTGTGTTTACACTTAGTTTAAACGGTAATGATCTGTATGTAGGAGGCATGTTTAATATCGTAGGCAGCTTATCAAGAATAATGATTGCAAGAATTGATCTGAATAACGGTGAAGTCGATCCATTATGGAATCCGGTTTCATATAGTTTTGTAAAGTCTATAAAAGTAATTGGCAGTTATGTTTATGCAGGCGGAGATTTTATTAATATAGGAGGACTGCCAAGAAATAAAATTGCAAGATTAAATTTAACAAACGGAGATGCTGATCCAAACTGGGATCCGGGCACAAATGATGCAGCATATCCAATCTTAAGTGCGGGAAATGATATCCTTATCGGAGGTGCATTCCATTCAGTAAATGGTAAGGTCAGAAACAAAATTGCAAGGCTAAATATTCTTAACGGTAAACTTGATCTCACCTGGGATCCCCAGGCAGGTCTGAGTGTCGCAAGAGTCGAATGCATCGTTGTTGACGGAAGCGGTGTATATGTAGGTGGAGAATTTCCGGAACTGGGAGGATTAAACAGAAACAATATTGCGAAATTGAATTTAACAAATGGGGACGCTGATCCAAACTGGGATGCAAATGCTGACTATGATGTATATACAATAGCAATAAACGGAAATGATATTTATGCAGGTGGACTTTTTTTTAATATAGGAGGACTTACCAGATATAATATTGCAAAGTTAAATAAAACAAATGGAAATGCTGATCCTGGATGGAATGGACATTCCGGAAGTTATATCGAAGAAATTTCAGTAAATGGAAATGACATTTATGTATGCGGACCTTTCAATAGTATCGGAGGTCTTCCAAGAAACAGAATTGCAAAACTTAATAATGTAAATGGGGACGCAGATCCTTTATGGAATCCGAATGCAAACAATATCGTGTTGAGTGTTTTCTCATACGGAAATGATGTTTTTGCAGGCGGAGCGTTTTCTGAAATTGGAGGACTGCCAAGAAATGGTGTTGCAAAGTTAAATAATACAAACGGAAATGCTGACCCTCTTTGGAATGCAAATGCTAATAGTGGAGTTTATTCATTTGGTGCAAATGGAAATAAGCTCTACGTAGGAGGAGAATTTAGCTCGATGGGAGGTCAGTCAAGAAACGGTCTGGCAAAACTTGATATTACAGACGGCTCAGTAGATTTATGGAATCCCGATGTTGGTTCATCTGTCAGAAGCATAGTCGTTAATAATGATGACATATATGCAGGTGGTTTTTTTAATGAAGTTAACAATATGACTACAGGAAGTTTTGTGATGTTTGTTGACAGAGTACTTCCCGTCAATCTCACTTCCTTTGTTTCAAATGTAAATGACAGAAATGTTGATCTGATCTGGAGTGTATCTTCAGAGCAGAATAATTCAGGATTTGAAATTGAAAGAAAAAATTCAGATGAAAATAACGAATGGCTTAAGATAGGTTTTGTCAATGGAAGAGGAACTACGAATGAGCCGTCATCATACACTTTCAAAGACTCAGATCTTAACGCAGGAAAATATCAGTACAGATTAAAACAGATAGACTTCAACGGAAATTTTGAATACTTCAATCTGAGTAATGAAGTAATTATTGGAGTACCAAATAAATTTGAACTTTCACAAAATTATCCAAATCCATTTAATCCATCTACAAAAATAAATTTCAATCTACCAATTGATGGCAAAGTCAGTCTGAAAATATTTGATATTTCAGGAAAGGAAATAAAGACACTTGTCAATGAAACCAAAACTGCCGGTTATTATTCTATAAATTTTAACGGAGCAAATCTTTCAAGCGGAATTTATTTTTATAGAATAAGTGCAGATGGAAATGGAAGCAGTTTTATTTCAACAAAGAAAATGACGCTGATAAAATAACGGTTTTTTGTTCCCGCAGAGTCTCGTGCTTTTCGGACTCTGCGGAAAGTCTTAAGGAGAAATTATTTTGCGTAAAGCTTCATCAGATTTTCGTAGTTATTGCTGAGTTTAATTCCGCGGCGGGACATGACTGTTTCAGCCGTTTTAACGGCTTTTTGCAATTGATACGGGACGGGTTTACTGCTGCCATCATTCCATGTAAAGGATCCGATACTCTTCGAAGGAAAACCGCCGCCGAAAATATTTGCGAAAATTCCGGCAATTGTGCCGGTGTTCAGCATCGTGTTTATAGATGTCTTTGTATGGTCACCAATAATGCTTCCGAGGAACTGCATTCCGGTTTCGATTTCTTTATCTCCTGAGCTGACTCTTATTTTCGAATAATTATTTTTCAGATCACTCGTTACTGTATCCGCTCCCAGATTTACAAAAGGACATATATATGAATGTCCTAGAAATCCGTCATGTTGCTTGTTCACATAAGAATGAAAAATGGATTCGGCAATTTCACCTGCGACTTTTGAATTCTTACCAATACTGCATGGTCCGTAGATCTTTGTTCCCGATTTTACTAGTGTGTTTTTCCCTATGAATACCGGACCTTTAATATAACACAACGGTTCTATCACACAATTTTCTTCTATTACAATTTTTCCCTCGGATGCATCAAATACTGAACCTGGATTCATAAATGATTTTGGAGAAATGTAAATCCCCTTATGATTGATAAAATTATCATGCTTCTTAGAAGATTTTAATTTTTTTTCGGATTTTAAATACAACTCCAGATCTTCTGTAAGCCCTCCCTGTAAAAGATATTTTACAGCTTCCCATGGATATTTTAAAATAAAAATGTTTTCACTGTCACTAACTTTTGTATTAATGAGTCCTGCATTATTAAAATATTTTTTAAAATTAAGATCCTCTGAAAATGAGCTTTCAAATTCAGATTTAAATTCTTTTAATTTTTCTTTGGTCAGATATGCTGATATAAGTTCATCATTAAAAAAATTTACTGTATTCTTCTTCTTTTCTGAGATGATTTTTTCAAGACTTTCGGATGTGAAAATTACTCTTCCATTTAAAAACAGAGCATCTTCTTTTGAGATCTCATTTAAATTAAGATCATGGATCTCACCTAACAAACCTGCAATATTATTTCTGCATATTAGAGATATATCATATTTCCCGTCCAGAATTTTTTCTATTCTTTCTTTAACGCTTCCCGCTCCGCATTTAATGTCAAATGATGCTCTTAGCATATTCAATGGAAACAGGTTTTTGTACTGATTGTCTTCGAAGATAATGACTTTCATAACAGAAATTATTTTATAAATTAAAAAAGCCAATACTGAAAATATTGGCTTTTGATAAAAATATTAAATCCTTTTTAAAAATATTATGCTTTTGCTTCTGTAGTTTCAGTTTTTTCAGTAGCTTCTTTTGCATCAACAGCTTTTTTGGATTTTCCGTATCGCTTATTGAACTTCTCTACTCTACCCGCTGTATCAATGATCTTTTGTGTACCGGTAAAAAACGGATGACATAATGAACAGATCTCAACTTTTATTTCAGGAACCGTAGAACGCGTGGTGAATAATACACCTCTGTTTTCTCCGCAGTTACAGATAACATCGCATTTATAATATTCCGGATGGAAATTCTTTTTCATTTTATAGCTTATTTATTAATTGGTCAAAATATCCAATATGATTCAGATATTCAAGAGTAAATTACAGACCAGACAGGTTCTTGTTTCTTAAAGTTTCAAATGTAGAAATTATAAATTTCTAATTTTGTATTTCACACTCGTTTTCAAACTCCTGTATTGGATACGCACTTGAAATTGAAACTCCGTTTGAAACACACCAAATTAATTTAATCATCAGCGGCTAATTTTTTTTGGTTCTTTAGAACCTGCACTGGAGTGATCCTATAGAGTGATCGCTCAATAAAGAATAATATAAACTGCAAATATTTTATTTTATACTTAAAAGTTTTAATCGGATAATTGAGAATTTCGAAAAAATTAAAAACTTTGCATTTGACTTAAAATATTTTTTACTTACCTTTGACGGATTAAAAAATTAAAAAGGAAAGGGCTTCGCAATGAAAAAAAAACATCCTTCAGTTACATTGTTCCTAATTTGTTTTACAATTCTTTCATTTATTGGAATGAAAGACCAACCCTCACCCAATGTTTCAAATGATTCAAATCAAAATCCAAATGTTCCACAGGCTGTTTCATCGCTTCAGCAAAATGTTAACAATGTAAGTACCTGGTTTAGAACTAATGGCTCATTTAACAGAGATCCTGCGACAGGAAACTCAGGATTTGAATGGCCAAAAGGTGAATCCAAATACGCAAGATTTGCTTCCGGTCTTTGGCTTGGAGGAATTGTCTCAGGTGATACTTTAATTGCAATTGCTGAATACGATTATGAATATCAACCAGGTTATGTGGACGACTCGGGAAATCCACTGGGCCGCGACGATCCGAATTACAGGATATATAATTTTTCGGATAATGATACAAGCGATTATGAAGCATGGAGGACCATTGCTTCACTGCAGGGAGCTTATCTTAACAGTAGCGGAAACCCTTACAGAATGGGATCGCAGACTATGTTTTATAGCTATACAGATGGTTATCCTGATTCGCATGGCAGCAACGCCGGTTCTACTGCTCCTCTAAAAGCTGTTATTCTTCAGACCAACTGGTCATACATTAATGTAAATCTTAAAGATGTCGTATTTACTGAGTACAGAATCATAAACAGAAGTAATCAGGCGTGGACTAACTTTTATATATCACTCTGGACTGATGACGATCTTGGAAATGCAATAGACGATGCTGTAGGTATTGATACTACAGTAAATATGCCACTCGGATATACATACAATTTCACCAATAATGATCTTGAATATGGTGCAGCTCCGCCTGCTGTTGGTTTTACAGTTTTAAGAGGACCAGTAACTGCAAGTATTGGAGATACGGTAAAATATTACAGCCCCCCCGGATCGAATAATCTGGTAGTACTGCCAAATATGAAAGAGATAAAACTTTCATCATTTAATACATATTCAAATGGTGATCCTTCTGTTGGTGATCCGACAAATTACAAAGAGACATATAGAAATTTACAAGGTTTAAGAAGAGACGGCACACAATGGAGAGATCCAATTACAAATCTATTAACATACTATCCTTTCAGTGGTGATCCGGTAACTTCTAGCGGATGGAATATGACCGAAGAAGGAGACAGAAGAAGTCTTATGACATTCGGACCTGTGACAATCCAACCCGGAGATACTCAGTCAGTGATCTGCGCTCAGTTGATCGCAAGAGGATCAAGTAATCTGAACAGTATTACTGCTCTTAGAAATCTGACAAGTTATGTACACGGAATTTATCAGGATAATTTCCAGTCTGTAGTAAGTGTAAATAATTATTCAATTCAAACTCCGGATAAATTTACTTTGCATCAGAATTTCCCAAATCCATTTAATCCTTCTACAAAAATAAGATTTGATATTCCGTCAAATGCAGCAGGACAGTCTTCTAATGTAAAGCTTGTAGTTTATAATTCACTTGGAAATGAAGTCAGTGTTTTACTAAATGAAAAACTACAGAGCGGCAGTTATGAAACTGAATTCAAAGGAGATAATCTTTCAAGCGGAGTTTATTTTTATAAGCTCGAGACAGACGGATTTATTCAGACTAAAAGAATGGTCCTCCTTAAATAAAGTATAGTTCCTTTCATTTGTTTTTCCTTTCAACACCGGTTACATTTGCAGCCGGTGTTTTTTTTATAAAAATATGCTTTAGCTTCTATATCTAAATCATTATTCCTTTCAACTCAACTTAACCAAATATTTAGATAAGATTTTTTAAACAAGTAACACTTCATTTAAAAACGAGTATTTCTTTGAATTGAATAAGAGAGGCTTTATTTTTATTTTGAACGAAAAAAAATTCCAAACAGATTTTTATCTATAAACTCAAAATAATTTTCTTACCTATTTTTTCAAAAACTATTAAATGACAGATAAAAAAATAATACTCAAAGCATACGCTTTGATGTGTACTTCAAAAAGGATGGCAGAGATATACGATGAGAATAAACAGATATGTAAATATGTACATTCCACTTCTCGGGGACATGAGGCAATACAATTAGCCGTAGGAATGCAGTTAAGAGAATGTGATTTCCTCAGCCCCTATTACCGTGATGAATCGATATTACTTGGAATTGGTCTTGAGCCGTATGAACTGATGCTGCAGCTCCTGACAAAGAAAGATGATCCCTTCTCCGGAGGACGGACATATTACGGACATCCTTCATTAAAGAGAGAGGGATTTCCAAAGATCCCGCACCAGTCCAGCGCAACGGGAATGCAGGCAATTCCTGCGACAGGTGCTGCTCACGGAATTCATTATCTTGAATCAGCAGGATTTCTTAATAATACTGAAGATATAGAAAATAATCCTGTAGTTGTATGTTCACTTGGAGACGGATCAGTTACTGAAGGCGAAGTTTCTGAAGCTTTTCAGATGGCGGTTTTAAAGATGCTGCCTATTATTTATCTGATTCAGGATAATGAATGGGGAATATCTGCATACAAAGATGAGATGCGTGCGATGGATGCTTATGAATTTGCAGCGGGATTCAAAGGAATGAAAAGGATCAGTATCGACGGTTCGGATTTTAATGAAAGTTATACTAAATTCAGAGACATACTGAATTTTGTCAGAACAAAAAGAAAACCCGTTCTGATTCATGCAAAAGTTCCGCTGATCGGACATCACACATCAGGAGTTCGTAAAGAATGGTACAGATTTGATATTGAAGAACATTTTAAAAATGATCCAATTCCAAAACTGAGAAAAGTACTTTTAAAAGAAGGTGTATCCGAAAGTGATCTTTTTGAAATTGAAAAAAATTCATCAGTTTTTGCTGAAGAAAGTTTTGCGAAAGCAGTAGCAGCCGAAGAACCGACTTTTGATTCGCTCACACTTCATGAATTTGCACCGACACCGGTTACTGAAGAAAAAGGAGAACGTTCACCTGCAGGCAAAGAGTCTATGATAATGGTAGATGCAGGACTTCATGCAGTGAGAGAAATTATGGATAAACATCCGGAAGCTATACTCTATGGTCAGGACGTTGGCGCAAGACTCGGCGGAGTTTTCAGAGAAGCAGCCACACTTGCTCAGAGATACGGCGATAACAGAGTTTTCAATACTCCAATACAGGAAGCATACATTGTCGGATCTACTGCAGGAATGAGTGCAACAGGTGTCAGACCGATAGTTGAAATTCAGTTTGCGGATTATGCATGGGCAGGGATCAATCAGCTTGTAGTGGAGTTGTCAAAATCCTGTTATCTTACAATGGGTAAATATCCAGTATCATGCGTGATCAGAATTCCATGCGGTGCTTACGGAGCAGGCGGACCTTTTCATTCCGATTGTATTGAATCAAGTCTGCTTCCGATTCGCGGTATCAAGATTGCATTTCCAAGTAATGCTGCTGACATGAAAGGCCTGATGAAGTCAGCTTTTTACGATCCAAACCCTGTGATTATGCTTGAGCATAAAGGTTTATACTGGAGTAAAGTGCCGGGCACCGATGCTGCAAAATGTATTGAACCTTCTGAAGATTATATAATACCATTCGGGAAAGGCAGGATCTATCAGAATGCTTCGGAAGAAAAAATAAAATCAGGTGATTCACTTTCTATTATTACTTATGGTATGGGAGTTCACTGGGCATTAAATGCTTCAAAAGATTTCCCCGGATCTGTAGAGATAGTTGACTTGCGAACTTTAAATCCGATTGATGAAGAACTAATGTATGAATCTGTAAAGAGACATGGTAAATGTATTGTGCTGACTGAAGAGCAGGTTTTAAATTCTTTTGCAGAAAGTCTTGCAGGAAGAATATCAAAAAATTGTTTTCAATATCTTGATGCTCCTGTTGAAGTAGTAGGTTCAGTTAATATGCCTGCAGTTCCTCTGAATTCAGGACTTGAATCAGTAATGCTTCCTAATAAAGAAAAAGTATCAAAAGTGATAAGTGAAGTATTAGGATATTAATTTAGTTATCAGGCGGAGGAGGGGGATCATTACCTTCTTTTTCAGCATCTCTTAACATTTCCTGTATCTCTTCAGGTGTAAGCTGACCTTTGCCATCAAGTCCGGAATTGTCTGGATTCACTTCTGTATTGTCTGAATTCTGATTTTCATCTTCAGGATTTACAACCTCTTCTTTTTTATCATCTTCATTATTTATTTGTGGCGGAGCAACATTGTTTGTATCACTAGCATCTTTCAAAGAATCATTTTCACTATTCCTGTTCAAAGAATCATTTGCATTATTTTCCTCCAGTGCAGCAAAATAATCTAAAAGTTCAGAAATTTTTTGTGTATATATTGATTCAGGATATTCCGATCTGAGTACACCATAGTAATACAGTGAACTGTCTTTATTTAAAAAACCGTTTTCATAAACAAAACCAATTCCGTAAAGAGCTTTTGCTTTTATGGAATCCTGTTTTGCATTTGATTTGATACTTCTCAATAGATCAATAGCTTCAGAATATTTTTGATCATTATATAGCTCTAATGCTTTTTTAAAATCAATATCAGCACTACCGGTCACCACATCATCTTCCGTTATAACTTCTCCAATTATTTTTTTTGCTTCGATAGCATATATAGTATTTGAATAATCTCCGATAAGCTTACTGAATGTTTCCATAGCTTTTACATCTTTACCGGTTGACTTATAAAAATTACCAAGTGTATATAATACTTTCGACTGCTGCTCAGGCTCATTGAATTTTTGCAGAAGAAGTTTAAGATAAAATTCAGCCGAATCACTTCTGTCGAGCTTATATGTGAATAACTCCGCAAGTTCATAATATCCGTTAAATTCTTTTTCAAATTTTGCTTTAATATCCAGCTCCTCCTGTACCTTTTTCAACGAATCGGTATTTACAATATTTGTATCATTTTCTGTAGAAGCATCATTATTCTCAGTGTTTCTTTCATCACCATCATTATTTCCTTTGCCAGGATTATTCTGATTTCCGCCCGGATCTGTATTTCTCTGATCTTCAGGTTGACCTTCCTCCCACTTGCCTTCTCTAATCGGATCTTCTGTAGTATCTCTTAAGTTTTCAAAATAATGATTTTTAAATCCTCCGGGCTTACCTTTGCCGTCACCTCTCTGATCACCATCGTTTTCATTTCCCGATTTATTGTTACCTTCATTGTTATTACCTCCCTTATTGGTTTCATTGAACTGATCAATACCTTTCTCTTCATTATAAAATGCTCTGTATCTTTCTACCTCAAAATTTTCCTGCGGAATTTCAATTGGCTGCGAATCAGTTACTTCACTTTGAAGTGTAAAATATCTGTCGAGATCTGTAACCTTTTCAGAAACTAATAAATAATAATCAGATGATGCATTTTCCTGGACTGATTTTTTATAGTTTACCAATGCATTCAGATAATCATTTTCAATTTCTTCTTCATGTCTTCCGATAAAATAATAAGCATCTGATGAAGCGATAGAGTTTGGATATTTTACGATCACTTCGTAATACTTATCCATGGCTTCATTAATTTTATTCTGAGCATATAAATTATTTGCCAGCTCAAGATCTACAAGCTGTGCATAACCAATTTCATCCCTGTATTTTTTTCTCAGACTGGTAAGTTCTTCATCTGCAGGATTAAACTTTTTATTATATGTAAGACCTTTTGCATAATTTAATCTGCCGTAAAATGAAAGGTCGAAGTCTGATGTATAGTCCAGAACTTTTTTATATTCGTTTGCCGCAAGCTCGGGTTTATATAACGAAACTAATTTCGCAAGTATAAATTGACTTTCGGCTTTTCTGACATTATCATTTGTATATTCGATGGATTTTCTGAAATATTTTGCTGCCTCTTCAGGTCTGCCTTTTCTGTATTCAAGCACTCCGTAATCTCTTGCTGCCAGTGATTTTATCTCACCGTCTGTTTCATTTTTCAATAGACTAAGATAAATGTTCTCTGCTTCTTTTTCTTTATTGAGTTTGTTTTTTGTCCTGGCAAGATATAGTATTGCTTCGTCAGTCAATACACTGCTGGAAAACTTTGAAAGAAATTCGTTGAACTTTCTTTCTGCATTAATGTAATCAGATAAAAAATAATATGATTTTCCGATCAGGAGAACTGCATCGTCGATGTATTTACTGTTCTTATGGAATTGAATGATCTTAGAACTTCTTTCAATTGATTTGTTAAGCTTATCCTTTACATTTTGAGATGCAGGCGGGTTTACCAACAGTGAATCTATACTTCTGTTAAATATTGCAATGAACGATAAACGAAATTCATCAAAAGCTTCATCATAATCCTGCTGAGCTTTAAAATATGTATTAAAGTAAGCCGTAAAATTCTCTATCCGGTTTCCCATATACAGATATGATGTGAAATCCTGATAGTCAAAATCTAAAGTTACATCATAGTCGGGATCTGATTCTGTATAAGTCGAATCAGTAATTGAGCTTTTTGTTACAGTAGTGTATGTCAGATAACTACAACTGCTTAGATATACTGCAAATGCTGTAACTGAAAATAATATTATTATGTATCTGCCGATCTTCAAGATGAGTTTGTTTTGTTAAAAATATTTCTATTAAGAAGTTTAATCAAGACAATTATAAACATTGAAATTTTTGGTGCTATATGATTTAAAGTGGAAAATAGAATAATAAATATTATTTAATTTTCTTTAATTTTGTCTTTCCCCGCAAGCTCCTAGCGGGAATCTAATCATCACGAAAACTCAATTGGTACTTCTGATCTTTCCATTTAATATTATTGAAAATTATTAATAATTCCATTATTTATAGTGCCGTTTTACACTTTCGATTATTTGTGCACAATAAATTCTCATACCTTTTTATTTAAACTTTCTGACTGGATTCCCGCTAGGAGCATGCTAGGAGCATGCGGAATGACATGTAGAAAAGTTTAAGATGTTGATAAATAAGATCTGATACATAAAAAAATTCACAGTAAATCATATAGCACCATATTTTTACTATACAAATGAATTTCAAATGGTTTGTTAATGACTTCTTACTTAAACTGACAAATAAGAAATAGTTTCAGGTCTAAGCAAATTAAACTGAAAATTATTTATGAGATTTTAAAGTTAATGTGAAAGTGATAATTATCAGAAATTAAAAAAATCAGAGTTTTCAGACCGAACTTTTTCAAGTTCTAATATCTGAAAACTCTTTTGATTAAATAAATATTACTATTTGCCTAAAGATTTATCTAGTTACAGTTCCGGTAGGATTATTTGATGCTGACTGATTGGTCATGTCATAATTAAAATGATCCGCAGCATTTGAAGGAATGTTTCCGACTAATGGTTTTAAAGCAAACGGTGCACTGCTGTTGTCCGGATTTGGTTCAACTGAAATAACTGCAACTCCTGTACTCAGATTAGTTGGAAAGGTTAAACCTGAAGGAGCATTTTGCAGAAGATCTTCTCCGGGAAAAGGAGGTCCGGGTAAACTTCCGCTGAATGGAGCAGCTTCATCTGTTCCGGATGCACTTGTAAATCTACCTGTGCTGACCGGACTGCTGCTTCCCGGAACTACAACCCAACCTTCATACACCCAACCTGCCGGAAGTGTCGGCAGCATCAATCCTGCCTGAGGCGGTGGCGGTAATTTTAAAAACCATATTCCGCTGAGTTCATTTGTTGTATCCGCATCTGTAGGAGTAGCTAAAACATAACTTCCTGTAGCAGTTGAAAAATCATTACCCAGGGCTGCAGCATGATTTATTAAAAGACTTGCAGTATTTCCTGAAAAGTCTCCTGCGAGAATTTTTTGACTGCTTGGTGAAGTAGATGGATCAGGCACAGGTTCAATAGTTAAAATAAATGCCGTTGCGCTGTTGAGAGTAGCGGAGTTTATCTGAAATCCTGATTTTGATAACTGACCTGAAGAATTGATGGTGAACGTACCTGTACTCTGCGGACTTCCGTTTACCATAATCCATCCTTCATAAACGGCTGTACTTCCCAGATCCTCAAGTCCGTTAAGAGTTAGATTCAATGTTCCTTCCGGATTGGTAACAATGGGTTCTGTTGAATCTTCTGAACAACCTGCAACATACAGGAGAGATACAAAAAAGATCGTTATTAAAATTTTTTTTAACATGATTTTCCTTTCGTGAAAAATTTAATTATTTAACATTACAAAATTAGCGTTTAGAAAATAGATACCAAAAGGAAATAACTTTTTCTCCTGCAACTATACAAGTAGTATAATTAATAGAAAGAAAGTTAATTTTCTTTTATAAAAGCGTATAATTAGCTAATTTGGTACATGTACATTGGGAAAAAAAATGAAAACCTTATTTTCACAAAATGAAAGATACAAAGTTATTTACACTGCTAAGGAGTATTTCAAAAGAAGAATTTACAGAATTTCATGATTTTATTATCTCACCGATAATTAATAAGGATGAAAACTTTGTAATTTTGTATGATTATATAAAAAAGAATTACAGCTTAGCACTGAAAGATGAAATAGGAAAAGAAAAAATTTATAAAGCAGTTTTCGGAAAAAGTGAATTTAATGAATCCAAATACTGGAAACTAACTTCGGGATTTTCAAAACTTATAGACAAATATCTTTTATTATCAGCATTTGAAAATGATCCTTATTATCATAAAAATTTACTGCTGGATATATACCGGACACGAAATGTTTATAAACAATTCGAAACTTTGTCAAAAGAGATCCACAGAAGTTTTGAAAAAGAATTTAACAAAGGGTTAAGTTATTATCTTAACAGAACGCATTTTTATTTTCAGAAACTTAGTTATCTTGGACCTGAGAATATTAAAGAATTTGATGATGACCTGAGGAAAATGTTTGAAAATCTGAAAATGTTTTTTATTATGACAAACATAACCAGTGTCAGTATTATCTCAAACTTCAAAGAGAAATTCCCTGCAGATGCTAAAAAAGATGTGTGGATGTTCAAAGAAATTCTTGCATACTTAGGAAAGAACAAACAGACCGTGAAGAAAGAAGATCAGATGGTGTATATCTTTTATCTGATCATTCTTATGAAAATGGATTACAGCGATGAAAAGAATTATTTTGAGATAAAAAAAATAATAATTTCAAGTAAGCTAAAGTTTTCTAAAAACCTGCTCAGACATATACTGATAAATCTTTTTGATTATGCTGTAAAAAAGTTTACATCAGGGGAAGAGAAATTTCTTAAAGAAATTTATTTTATTAATAAAATTATGGATGAAAACTCTGTAACTCTGTTCGGCGAATTTATTCAGGGAGAGTATTTCTATTCTGTTATAGAACACTCTGTAATGCTGAGTGAGATCGAATGGACAGAAGATTTCATCAAAAAATATGGAAAGTATCTTACCGAAGATTACAGAGAGTCAACTATGAATCTTTCGAGAGCAAGGATAAACTTTGAATTAAGTGATTTTGATTCTTCTCTGAATGATCTGCTGAATGTAGAAAATCTTAATCCGTATTTTTATCTCTCTCATAAGATCCTTCTGCTTCAAAACTATTTTGAAATTAAAGATTTTGAATCAATAGACAGGGTACTGGAAACCACTCAGAAATATCTGAACAGAAGGATTGATATCTCTGATGAATTGAAAAAAAATTATCTTAAATTTTTTAATTATTTTAAAAAATTGAAAACTGCAGCTACTGTAAAAAGATATCTTTCAAGAAATCTGTACAAAGAGCTTGAGATGGAATCTTTTTTCATTTATAACAAATGGCTTATGCAAAAATCTAAAGAACTGATCTGACGGTCATTTATATTGTATAAATATTTTTTAAGAAATTGAAAAATATTTATTCTCTATAATTTTGCAAAAATAGCTTATTAAAAAGAAATCTATTTTATATTTTGAAAAAACTTTTAATAATTATCTATTATTGATATGGAATCTTTTGTAATGCTTTCTATAAAATTAGCTGTCGGTCTGATAATGTTTTCACTTGGACTGAATAGTGTAATGAGAGATGCGATTTATCTGATACACAATCCAAAATTACTTTTGAAATCCATCATTTCTATGAACTTAATCATGCCGCTTATTGCAGTCATCATGATCTTTACTTTTGGATTGAAAGAAGAAGTTAAGCTTGCTTTGTTTGCAATTGCAATTTCACCCATTCCACCTTTACTCCCTAATAAAGCTTTGAAAGCAGGGGGAAAGATCTCTTATACTGTCAGCTTACTTCTAATAATGGCATTACTTTCAATAATTTTTATTCCATTGTCTGTGGAATTAATGGGTATAGCTATTTTAAAAGACTTATATGTATCGCCTTTAGTGGTCATAGAAGTAATGGGCATTACGCTAATTGGACCATTAGTCATAGGATTGATCATAAACAAAGCTGTACCCTTGTTTGCCCAAAAAATTAAAAAAATAATTTCGATCACTGCAGTGATTCTTCTGATTGCAGGAGTAATTCCATTACTTATAAAACTAATGCCTGTAGTCATAACATTATTTGGAAATCTGACTCTTGTATCAATTTTAATTTTTATTTTCACTGGACTTATCGTGGGTCACTTACTGGGAGGACCGGTTGAAGATGACAGAACTGTTCTGGCTTTGACAACATCTACCCGACATCCGGGAATTGCAATTGTGATATGTCTGACTGTAATGCCCGAGCAAAAACTGGCTGTTGCAGTAATTTTACTATACCTCTTGATTAATGTGATTGTATCTTTACCTTATATTAAATGGCGTAAAAAGACCAGTTAAAAAAATTCTTAAGGTTATAATTCATAATTAGTTTGTAATTTTTAATTAAATTAAACCAATACATTTTCAGAATCAGAATCTGAACAGAATATAGCAGATATTCGTGATTCGTTTACAATATTTACCATATCAGAAATTGTCATTCCATCTTCAATATTAAAAATATTTACATCTGCATTTTTTTCCATTATTACATTTTCAAGAAGACCTCCTTTTTTCAAAGAAACCTTTGTGTTTTTTGGAAACCTTATCATTGTCTGTAGATCTTCAATATCTTTATCAATAATTGTCAGATCTTCTCCATTATCCAGAATATTCACATCAATTGACCCTTTCCAGTTTCTGCATATCAAAATTGAAACCAATGTTGACAGATCATTATTTCTTAAGTCGAATGTTTCTTTCCAGTCAGCCGGTAAATTCGTCATCCATAAATTTATATTTTTTTCAATTGCCAGACTGACAGTAGAAAAAGGTATAAAAATTATAATACCAAAATTATTCTTTTTAGCATCTTCAATAAGTCTGTTATTATAATCCGGATTTGGACTTGAAGTATCTACGCTTACGAAAATAGTATTTGGTTTAAAAAATGCTGCGTTAAGTGACTGCATACTTACATTTACAGTACTGTTAAAATCTGTTTTGTCAATCACAGTAAATGATGCTGACAATTCACTTTCTTTGAATTTATTTACTGCATTATTCAAAAAACTTTCCGTATTTAACTGTTCCGATTTATTATCACTTCTGAACAAAAGAATTTTGATCGATCCCTTTGGATAGACTATTGAATGAATTAATTTAAAAGAACTTCTTATTTCTTTTGGAAGGGTCATTGGAATTAAAAGATCAGGACGCCATGACCTGACTTCCTTTTCATGTCGAAGATTGTTAGTCTTTTTTGTTGCCCATTCGGCTAATGCTGTAAACAGACCACTTCTCGAATCACCAGCTTCAGACTTAATGTTTTTCTTTACGAGATAAAAATAAAACACGACAATAAAAATCAGAGACAATAAAGCAATAATTACATTCAGTACAAACATTATTGCAATAGATCCAAAGGCACCGATTGCAGGTATAAGAATCGGAATTTTTAAAGTAGGTCTGAAACTTGGTAATCCTAATGTTTGCTCAACCAGCGCAACAACATTTACCATAGCATAAGTTATCATAAAAAACATTGTTAGCAAGGGTGCGATAGTATTCAGATCTCTGAGTGAAATACCGAATATTACAATTATTGCAGTCACAATCATTGCGTTAACGGGTTCACCACTTTTGGAAGTCTTAGAAAGTTTTTCACTTTTATAAAAAATATTCTTTTCTGCCAGTGCAAACAATATTCTAGGAGCACCGACAAAAGAGCCAAGCGCAGAAGACAAAGTAGCACCCAGTAATCCTGCAAGTACAATTGGACCATATAATGCTTTGTCAATAAACACATTGTAATTTTTATACAATTCTTCAGGTGTGGCAATTAATGCGGCTACAAAAATTAAACTTATATAAATTATAGTTGTAATTATTACAGAAGAGATCGTACCAAGAGGAATACTCTTCCTGGGATCAGTGAGATCTCCCGACATATTTGCTCCTGCCATTACACCTGTAACCGCAGGAAAGAAGACTGCAAAAACTATCCAGAAAGATGAGCCGTCAAAATTATTCTCAATGGATCCGGGATAATTTCCGATCCACTCAAAATTATAATTCAAATCAGTTATGAACAGTGCTCCAAAAATTGATATCAATGATAAAACTATTATTCCCAAAATAAAATATTGTATCTTAAATGCAAAACTTGTACTGATAAATGCTATGGACATTACAAGAACAAAAATTCCTATGTCTAAAAATAACGGACTAATATCAGGAGAAATGATCTGAAGACCTTCCCGGAATCCGAAAATATACATGGCAACTGCAATCGCCTGTGCGAAATAAAAAGGAATTCCTATCGCTCCGCCAATTTCCAGACCGAGTGATTGTGATATCAGACTAAATGCACCTCCGGCTCCTATTCTTACATTTGTAGTAATTGATGATAAACTTAATGCTGTTGTAAATGTGATCAAAACGGAAAGCAGAACTATTACAATAGCTCCTATTACTCCTGCATTTCCTACTACCCAAGGCTGCCGGATATACATTATTACTCCTAAAATAGTCAGAGTCGTGGGTGTAAATACACCGGCAAATGTGCCAAATGTTTTTTTTGTCATAAAGTAATTTTAATTACTTTTGAGAATTTTGATTTAAAGTCAGGTAATTATAATTCAATATATATTTCCTTTAAGAATGATACTATTAAAAAAAATCTTTTGAAAAAAATGGAAAGTAAGATTATTGAGGTAGAAACATGATAAAAAAATAGCCGAAGAAATAAATCTCCAGCTATTTATTGTTTTTAAGTTTGTTATTTTATTTTGTATTTTTTCCGTTTCTTCTATTACTGTTTCGCGATCTGTTGTTTGATTTACTGTTATTGCTTTTTTTATTTGACGAGTTTGATTTTACACTTTGCTGTCTGTTGTCTTTTTTAGTATGAGCCTGTCACTGTCTTCTGAGAGATCTTCAAATTGCTGTTTATAAACTTCGTTGGAATCTAAAAGATTTTCTGAAGTCTCAATTGTGTCAATAAAAATCCGGTCATTATCTCTACTTTCATATAATTAATCTTTTTTTAAACATATTGGTTTTCTGACAGGTTTAATAAAACAGCTCCGCAGGATTATTTCCAACGGAGCTAATTATTAAAAGATAAATAAATAATTTTATTTCAAAAGGACCATTCGTTTTGTTACAGAATATCCTTCAGTTTCAAGTTTATAAAAATAAACTCCGCTGGAAATATCATCACCTCTGAAATCAGTTTCATAACTTCCGCTTTGTAAATTTTCATCAACCAAAACTTTGACCTCATTGCCAAGAGAATTATAAACTGTCAGTTTGACGTGAGCTGACTGTCCGTTTACAGATGACGGAATATCAAATTTAATTTTAGTAGATGGATTAAATGGGTTTGGATAATTTTGATGTAAATCAAATCTTACTGGTATTTCGTTTGAATAATTTCCAACTCCGATCACTGATTGAAAATTATTATGATATAAACCCTGGACTTGATGTGCCAGTTGTCTTAATTTAGACAAACTGTTGAGATTACTTGTTCCTCTTGCTATCACCTGCGCAAAGATCACAGACTGAGTATCACCCGGCTGGATATTTATTGGTCCCATAGTCATAAGACCTCTTCTGTCACTTCCGTTATACATTATCCATCCGATTGGAACTTCAGGACTTCCGCTGAAAGGGAATTTTGAAATTTCATTTGACCATGGGTCTCTCCATGGAGTACCAGCCCTTTGCAGTCCCTGAAGATTATAATAAGTCTCTCTGTAATTAGACGGATCTCCAGTAAAAGGGTCCCCGTTAATATAAGTATTAAATGAAGAAAGTTTTATTACTCTCATGTTAGGTTTTACGACGAGATTATTAGATCCGGGTGGACTGTAATATCTTACCGTATCACCGATACTTGGAACTACAGGTCCTCTCAGAATTGTCGTTCCGACAGCCGGAGGTGCAGTTCCGTATTCAGTATCATTATCTGAAATATTATAAGTATAGCCAAGATGATATCCGGCAGCAGTATCAATACCAACTGCATCATCAGTTGCATTTCCAAGATCATCATCATTCCAGAGGGTAATATAAAAATTATTCCATGGAAGACTATTTCGATTTATAATACGGTATTCTGTAAATACCACATCCTGAAGATTTACATTTATGTATGACCAGTTGGTCTGAAGGATCTGTGCTTTTAAAGGTGCAGTTTGTCCGGCATTATTTCCATGCGCTTCAGGATAACCGTCAGTATAAGAGTAGAACATTGTCTGCGAGCCCATTCTGTAAGGATTACCGCTGCTGTTGAGATAAGCTCCCTGCAGAGATGCAATTGTTCTCCAGGATTCATAATCATTAGTATCTGTATCAGTGAAATTATAGATCCTGTAATTTGGATCGTTCATTCCCTGTGGATTACCATTGTCATCAACGTATCCCGGCAGATATTCATAATCATATTCAGCAATTGCAACAAGTGTATCAGTACCTACTACACCACCAAGCCATAGTCCTGAAGCATATCTCGCATACTTAGCCTGACCTTTCGGCCATTCATAACCTGAATTATCAGTCCAAGGATCATGGTTAAATGAACCGTTAGTTCTGAACCATGTACTTACATTGTTTACATTTAGCTTTATAGATGTAACTACCAGAGGGTTATTTGGATTTGTATCCTGTGTAACTTTTGAAGTAGGTTGATCTTTCATTCCTATAAATGAAAGTATTGTAAAACAAATCAGAAACAGTGTAAATAAATGATGATTTGTTTTCATAATATTGCCCTTTCTTTAATTTTTAATGTTTTTATAAAGTATAATTATTTTTTTGCTTCAAATGCAAAGTTTTGAAAAATTCAAAATTGCTTTTATTCAAAATACAAAAAAATACAGGATACTAAAATCATAAATATTCTCCCTTATTATTCATCGCTTTTATATTATTTTTAGAAATAATTTCTATAATAAATTGGATTTCTTTTTCAAATAATTCTGATAATTTATAATGAGCAAAAAGCGATTTTATTATTTAGGATTGATCGTATTTATAATCATACTTGGACTTTGCTCAAGAAAATACTCGCAATTTTTGCCGGGTTTTATAGCAGAATATTCAGGTGATACCTTGTGGGCATTAATGGTCTTCTTCATATTCAGATTTATTTTTCCAAAACATACAATTTTTAAAACTGCAGTTGTTTCCTTGATCTTTTCATTTGCAATCGAATTCAGCCAGTTGTATCAGGCAGATTGGATAAACAATATAAGAAGTATTAAATATGCCGGATTAATACTTGGCTACGGTTTTTTATGGAGTGATCTGATCTGTTATTCAGCGGGTATTTTAATCGGAGTTCTCATTGAAAAATATTTTTAAATTTAAATTATTTTATTATGACAAACACAAAAAACGAGTTCACTGAAGAAATGTATCAGTATGGAAAATCACTGATAGAATGTCTTGACAAAGAAGGTTTTATATATCCGCTTATAATGTGGATAAAATTTCCTGACAAAGAAGAATGGTCACTTCTATTCGGAATTCCCGGACTGAAGATAATCGGCAGTCCTGATATCCTGAATAATATGAAAAGGATCATAAATAAAAATGAGTTAAATATTTCAACAGAAAATATCAGTCTTATAGATTCTATGGACGAGCTATCCATTAGCATAAAATCCTGTATCAGGTTAAGCGGTATTTCAAGAATGAAGGTTTCATCTACTCAGATGAATAATGTAATATTACCTGAAAGTGTATATTATAGAGTATCCTGAATAATCTTAATAAATGTATTTCTAATTAAAATTTCAGGTTTTAGAAATATCCAATTATATCAACTCTAATAGTTTAGGATTGAAACTATTTCTATGTAGTTTTATATTATTAACATTCTAAATAAAAACCATAAGAACTTAACGAACAAACAATAATGGCAAAAAGCAAAGAAGAAAAAATAGATTTTACAGATGTTGATGAAAGCATTGATGAAAATTCCTCTGAAGTAATTTACCAGAACCGTTCCAATATTCCGGACATAAATGTTGCAATACCGACAGACCTGCCAGTACTTCCTTTAAAGGATATGGTAGTATTTCCGTATATGATGTTTCCAATTCTGGCAGGCAGAGAATCTACGATAGCAGCTATCAACAGCTCCCTCGAGAAAGACAAATTTATAATGCTTGTTTCACAGCTTGATGAAAAAATAGAAGAGCCCACTTTTGAAAATCTGAATAAGACAGGTACTGTTGCAAAGATCATACAGGTTCTCAGACTTCCCAACGGACTTATCAAAGTTTTAGTGGATGGTCTTGTTGCAGCGAAAGTAAAAAAATTCAAAAACGATAAATTTATTTCAGCAGAGATTGAGATCTTAAATGTACAGTTCAAAAAAGACACTGAGCTGGAAGCTCTCATCAGGCAGGCTACAAAATTATTCACCGAATATGTAAATACCAACAGGACAATTCCTCAGGAGACAGTCGTTGCATTTGAGAATATAAAAGAGCCGGACAGAAAACTTTTTTATATTGCGTCCACTATAAATGCAGATGTTGCAAAGAAGCAGAGGATACTTGAGCTGACCGATATTCACAAACAGTTTTATGAAATACTGTATATACTCGGTTCGGAAATGGAAGTACTGAATGTGGAAAAAGAGATCGATGCAAAGATCTATCAGACGATGCAGAAAAATCAGAGGAAGTTCATAGTACAGGAACAGATTCGTATTCTTCAGGACGAACTGGGTGAAGGAATGGAAACCGATCCGGACCTCATAAAGATTCGTGAACAGATCGAGAGCAGCGGTATGCCGGAGCCGATCATGAAAAAGGCGATGGATGAATTTAACAAGCTTAAGAAAATTCCTTCAATGTCTCCTGATCATTCAGTTATTAGAAACTTTCTCGACTGGATGGTAAGCGTGCCCTGGAGTAAATTTACTAAAGACAATTTCGATCTGCTGCATGCAAAGGAAATTCTTGATGAAGATCATTATGGACTTGAGAAAGCTAAGGACAGGATCATCGAGCTGATGGCAGTACTGAAATTATTACATGACAAAGACATTAAGAAATCTCCTAAGGGTCAGATACTGTGTTTCGTCGGACCTCCGGGAGTCGGAAAGACTTCTCTGGGGAAATCAATTGCCCGCGCTATTAACAGAAATTTTGTAAGAATTTCTGTCGGCGGAGTGAGAGATGAAGCTGAGATCCGCGGTCACAGAAGGACTTACATCGGTTCAATGCCGGGTAAAATAATTCAGGCAATGAAAAAAGCAGGCAGCGTCAATCCTGTGATACTTATAGATGAGATAGATAAAATGAGCAGTGATTTCAGAGGGGATCCGTCGAGTGCTATGCTTGAGGTACTTGATCCTGAACAGAATTCGACATTTAATGATCACTATTTAGATGTCGATTATGATCTTTCCAATGTGCTTTTCATTACTACTGCGAATGTATATTACAATATTCCTCTTCCGCTGCTTGACAGAATGGAAATAATTGAAATGCGAAGTTATCTGGATTTTGAAAAATTACAGATAGCAAAGAAGCATATTATTCCTAAGGAAATTATTGAACACGGACTTACTGAAAGCATGATAAATATTCCTGACCCGATTATTTTGCTAATCATTCAGGAATATACACGTGAAGCAGGTGTAAGGAATCTGGAAAGAGAATTATCCTCTGTGATAAGAAAAGTGACAAGAGAGATCGTTGAGAAAGGAATTCCCAAAAAGAGTAAAATGATCGTCATTACTGAAGTGATGGTAAGAAAATATCTTGGAGTACAGAAATATAAACAAAAGCTCGCTGACGATAAAAAATCTGAAAAAATAGGATCTATAGTTGGTCTTGCATGGACTTCAATGGGCGGTGATATTTTGCATGTCGATGTCAATATTATGAAAGGCGCAAATAAATTTATACTAACGGGAAAGCTGGGCGACATTATGAAAGAGTCAGCACAGGCAGGCTTCTCTTATATTAAATCAAATGCATCTGATTTTAAAATCCCTGAAACTTTTTTCAAGGAAAAGGAAATTCACATTCACCTTCCCGAAGGCGCAATTCCAAAAGACGGACCTTCTGCGGGTATCACTATGATCATGGCTATGTTATCAGCAATTACGAAAAACCCGGTGCGGTCTGATGTTGCTATGACAGGGGAGATCACTCTGAGAGGCAATGTCCTTCCGATAGGCGGACTTAATGAGAAATTACTGGCAGCAGTGAGAAGCGGTATCAAGACTGTTCTGATTCCTGCGGATAATGAAAAAGATCTTATCGAAGTACCGGAAGAAATATTAAGTAAGCTAAAGATCATTCCTATTGAAAAAGTCGATGATGCAATTCCACATGTCTTTAAAAGTAAAAAAGTAATTTTTAAAAAATAAATTATACCGGTCTTTTAAATGACCGTTCAGAAAATTGTCAGACTATAAAGTATCAGCCCGAAAGTACCGTCCTCAGAAATTCTCTGAAGTTACTTCACAGGAATTCGTAACACAGACAATGAAAAATGCGATCTTATCAAAAAAGATAGCTCATTCGTATCTGCTCAGCGGTCCGAGAGGAGTCGGTAAAACTACGATTGCGAGGATATTTGCAAAGGCAATGAACTGTACAGATCTCAAAGACGGTGAGCCGTGCAATGTTTGTAACTCCTGTGTGGAAATTACAAATGGAAATCATCCGGACGTATTCGAACTGGATGCCGCATCCAACAGAGGTATTGACGATGTAAGAGCTGTACAGGATGCTGCAAAATTTTTTCCGATAAAAGGTAAATATAAATTTTTTATAGTCGATGAAGTTCACATGCTAACAACTCAGGCATTCAATGCGCTGCTTAAAATTCTCGAAGAGCCGCCTGAATATCTGATCTTCATTCTTGCAACTACCAATCCTGAAAAAATACCGGCGACTATAGTAAGCAGGTGTCAGAGGTTTCCGCTGCAGAGGATCAAGATCAAAGAGATCTCGGATAAAATAAAAGAGATTGCAAAAGAGGAAAAGGTAAAGATCGATGATGAGTCAGTATTTCTGATTGCAAAACTTGGTGACGGTGCATTAAGAGATGCAGAAGGTGTATTTGATATGGCAGTTTCATTCTGCGGAGATAATATTAAATACAGTGAACTGAAATCTTTTCTGAATATCCCTGATAAGGATATTTATTTTGACATGTCAGAATTCATACAGAACGGCGATGTAAAAAGCATACTTATATATTTCAATGACCTTGAGGAAAAAGGTTTTGACATGCAGACTTTTTTTAACGGCATCACTGAGCATATTCGTGACCTTCTGATTGTTAAATCAACTTCAAATCCTGAACTATTAGATGAGTCGGATTCATTCAGAGAAAAATATCTGACAGCTTCTAAAAGTTTTTCAACTGATCAGTTGCAGCGTCTTTTAAAAATACTTTTTGAATCAGAAAGCAGATTCAGATATTCAGCCAATCAGAAAATATTACTTGAGACTATACTGGCTGAACTTTGTACTGTAAACAGGGACGTGCAAGACTTGTCGGAGCTGATCTCAGAGATTTCCTCATTAAAAAAAAAATCCCTGACTGAAGATCTGAGTGAAATTACTTCTGATGATTTTTCAAAAAAGGATTTAAATAAAACTGAAAAGGCTGAATCTGAAAATCAGAGAGAGAATGAAATTGAACCAAATGAAAAAACTCATCAAATATCAGTTCAAGAGTCAGTTCATTTATCGGATCAAAGATCTGAAAAAACAGACGAACATAATACCGTTGTAGAAGACGAAAGTAAAAAGTTATCAAAGGAGAAATCAACTGAAAGAATTAAAGTTGAGATCTCAAAAGAAGAAGAGAAGGAAGATTCCATTAAAACTCCTGCACCAAATTCAGAAAAAGATTCAGAATTAGTAGAAAAGCTTAAAGAGCTTTTTGATGTAGAAGAATATAAAATAAATTAATTTGTTAAAAAGGATAAAGTATTACGGAGAGAAGAAAAACTTTCTGGCGATTGAGGAAAAATATTCCGATTATAAAAATTCGGGGATAGTAATTTTACAGTCACCTTACGAACTTACCACTTCATACGGAAAGGGTACTGCGGACGGACCAAAGGCAATCATAAAGGCTTCACATTACGTTGAATTTTTTGATGAAGAGCTTGACCGCGAACTTTGTTTTGAAAAAGGCAATGGGATCTGCACAGTATATCCTTTGGATTTTAAAAATAAAAAAAGCCGTGAAGCTCTTGATTATATCTATGAGAATGTAATCCGGCATATTGAGAATGGAAAATTTGTTGTGCTGCTCGGCGGTGAACATTCAATATCAACTGCACCTATCCGCGCTCATTTTGATAAATATGAAAATATGTCAGTACTTCATTTTGATGCCCATTCTGATCTAAGAGAAGAATATGAAGGTTCAAAATTTTCGCATGCATCATTTGCTGCGAGAGTAGCAGAGTTTACAAAAGATATTACGCAAGTCGGCATCAGAGCTCAGTGTAAAGACGAATATAATTTCATAAAGGAAAACGGTATCAATACTTTTTATGCACATGAGATAAGAAATGGGATTTATGGTGATGACTGGCAAAGCAAAGTTATCGACAAGCTTAAAGAAAACGTTTATATTACATTTGACGTGGATTATTTTGATCCGTCGATTATGCCTTCTACAGGCACTCCCGAACCAAACGGATTTTTATGGAATGAGACTATGAAATTATTAAAAATGCTTGGGGAGAAAAAAAATGTTGTCGGTTTTGATGTAGTAGAACTCGCTCCTGTAAAGACTTTTCCATATCCGGATTTCTTGACGGCAAAGCTGGTGTATAAGATGTTGAATTATTTCAGAGAGTAAATTTTTTTATTAGCGTAATATTACTTTTCCTAAAATAAATAAATAATAACTTAATGAATAAAGAAAAGCATGTATTAATTAATAATATTCACAGATACTTTGGAGTAGAATTTAATAATACTGCATTTGATTATTTTGATTAAAAAAGTAGAACCCCCGATTTATTTTTAACCAATTTCCTAATTGCTCTGTCTGAATCCATAAGAATTTCACTTAAATATTATAAAATTCAAGTTGTCAAAATAAATGCATTAATTGAAAATACATTTTACATTATATTTGCAAATTCATTTTACAGCTTGGTCAGGAAAAGCAAAAGTTTTAACACAGTAAAGTGCATGCCATGACGGTATGAATTCAATAGATTCTTTATAAGAAATTCAATCATTAATTTTATCATTTGACACCGGTCATACAGGTCGAAAACTTATCAAAGCTTTACAGGTTGGGAGTTATCACTTCAGGAACAGTAGCTCAGGATTTCAACCGTTTAATTGCAAAGGTAAGAGGCAAAGAAGATCCTTATCAGAAAGTCGGTTCTGTAAATAACCGGCTCTTAAAAAAGGATAATTCTTTCGTTTGGGCTCTCAAAGATGTATCTTTACAAATAAACAAAAGTGAAATTGTTGGAATCATTGGAAGAAATGGAGCCGGAAAATCCACACTGTTAAAGATCTTATCGAGAGTGACATCACCAACGAAAGGAATTGTCAGAATCAACGGTAGAATAGCAAGTCTGCTTGAAGTGGGGACTGGATTTCATCAGGATCTTACAGGCGGAGAAAATATCTTCCTGAATGGTTCGATTCTTGGAATGACTAAATCAGAGATTAAAAGTAAATTTGATGAAATAGTTGACTTCTCAGGAATTGGCAATTATGTTAATACTCCGGTAAAAAGATATTCATCAGGAATGTATGTACGTCTTGCGTTTGCTGTAGCTGCACATTTGGAACCGGAAATACTTATCGTAGATGAAGTTCTTGCTGTCGGCGATGCAGAGTTTCAGAAGAAGTGTATAGGGAAAATGCAGGAGGTTTCAAAAAATGATGGTAGGACAGTAATCTTTGTCAGTCATAATATGGGAGCAATTAACAACCTTTGTACTTCTTGCATAATGCTTGAAAATGGAAAAGTAAAACTATCAGGCGAAACAAAGAAAATTGTTTCAGCTTATCTTGCCAATGACTCAGAGAATGGAACTGTAGCTGAGTTTTTCGAAGAAATGTCCGAAGCACACTTCACAAAGATAAGCATTACTACTCATGAAAGTATAGACCCGTCAGGAGATTTGGATGTAAGAATGCCGTTTCTGGTGAACTTCTGGCTAAAGGTAAGAAATTTTGTAAGTGGATTGGGAATTGCTTTTTCTGTTTATTCAAAGAACGGAACAAAAGTCTTCTACAGTTCAGAGCGAATTGATAAACTGTTTAATATTGAAAATAGCAGATCCGATATTCTACATGCAAGTGCAGAAGTACCCGGAATGTTTTTAGCGCCGGGAGATTATTTCATTAACGCTTCAATTCAGATAGAAAATGTTCAATTGTTTGATCTAAAGGAAAATGTTGTAAATTTCACCATAGCTGAAAGCGGTTCAGGTCTCAGCAAGTTTAAAGGCAAGGATATAGGTTTGGTTCTTGCGGATTTCAAATGGAAGAATAATTTATCTTAATTTCAATTGAAGAAGAATCTCTTTCTCAACTTTGATTTTTACGGTGCTGGCAATTTAGGGGATGACATGATGCTAGACGGTTTTATCAGGAATGGTTTATTAAGCAATACAAAGATCTTTTGCAACATACCCAGAGATACAATTCATCAGCAATTCAGATTTCCGGAAATACAATTCATTGATCGAAATGCAAGAAAGGAAACTGCATCAAATTGCGGTATCTGGCTTGGCGTAGGTGACACACCGGTCCAGGTCAAATCCGGAGAATGGTTCTTGGTAAAACTTGAACGAGATGCACAATTACAAGACAGACTGAAAAACTCATGGTTCATGGTTGGAATAGGAGTTGAGAAAGAAGCAGTTTCGTTGAAAAAAAGATATTCTGAAGTATTGAGAAGAGTTGAAAAGATATGGACAAGGGATGAAGTCAGCAGAGAAATTTTGATCAATGAATTCGGCTATAACTCAGATTCAGTTTTCGCATCTGCCGATCTTGCTAACATTTCACTTGAAAGATTCTTCAGAGAGAATGTAAATGAAAATGAACGTAAGTATGATCTGGGGTTGTGCTATTATGATGAAGAAATTGATCCAGTTGCAATTTCTTCACTACGTTCTTTCCTGAAGGCTCTGAAAACACAAAAGAAGACAATAATTTTCTTCGCAAATGATGTGAATGCAAACGGCATGTTTGAAAAGAATTTATATAAGATAATAACTACTCAGTATATGAGATTGATAAAGGGAGGCATTAAACTACATACACCGAATTATTTTTCACAAAAATCTTTGGAGCAACTTTGCAGTCATTTTAGAAATTATGATACAGTAATGACTTCGCGCTATCATGCACTTCTTGCTGCTTCGTGGGCAGGATGCAAAGTAGTTTCTTTACAAAGATCATCGAAAGTTTCTGCTCTGGCAAAGGAGTTAGGAATCACAGAAGTAAAGAAGCCATATCTTGTCAGTGAATTAACAGATGCTTTCATTTCAGCAAAGCCGGTAGGTAAGGATAAGCTCGCTGAACTTTCTTCTAAAGCAAAAGAAAGCATTTTACAAATACAAACTATATTAGGTATTTCAGAAACAGATAATCGATTATTGCCGGGAGATAACGATTGATTACAAGATCAAAACTATATACCAGAGAACTATCCATAAAACTGCTTAAGCTTTATCTTTCGAAGAAAAGATTATTTCCTTCCCGGGGAAGACTTCTGATATTAAGACTTGACTCTATTGGTGATTATGTTCTATTCAGAAATTTCCTTAAGCCGATCCGTGAATCAGACAGATTTAAGGATTTCAGGATCACACTTTGCGGGAATGAGTTATGGAAAGACCTAGCTCTAACTTATGATCATAGTTATGTTGATGAATTCATTTGGATAGACAAATCAAAATTCCTGAAGAGATCACATTGGACCTACACATATAAAAAGCTTCTTGAAATTCATTCAAAAGGTTTTGAATATTTGATCAATCCTGCGGATGTCAAAAATAAAATGCTTGAAATTATTCATTGTTATTCCGGTACAGATAAAATTCTTGTTAATGTGACTGAAGATCAGGGTGGCATCAATGAAAGAATTAAATCACTGAGTAATTCAAACAATGTCGGATTGATTCATGATGAAAAGCCGGTTTTGAAAAATCACTTTCAGTTTTTTACAAACCGTAAATTCACTGAATCATTGATCAAAGCCAAAACAAATGTTGAACGGCTTACCTTTGACATTGACATTACCGGCGGCAGAAGTGATTACATTGTATTGTTTCTCGGAGCAGGATACCATAAGAGAATGTGGAACCCCAAAAAATTTGCAGAACTTTGCAGGCTAATCCGAAAAAAATGCGATCTAAGGATCATTCTTTGTGGAAGTAATTTTGATACAAAGAATGCGGCTATTATAATGAAGACCTCAGGCATTGACAGAATTGAAGATTATACGGGCAGAACGACTCTACCACAACTTGTTAACCTGATCGCAAATTCAAGACTTCTTATCTCAAATGAAACATGTTCAGTACACATTGCAGCTTCTGTCGGCACAAAGGCAGTATGCATTTCAAACGGAAACCATTTCGGGAAATTCAATCCTTATCCTGAAGAACTTGCAGAGAACATTATCACAATTTATCCTGCTGAAGTAACTTCCCGCATGGAAAAGTATGAAGAATTGATTCGTGAATACGAAATCAGTTCGGATCTAGATATTGATCAGATCAGCGCTGAAGAAATATTTTTTGCTTCAATGAAGTTATTATGATATGGAGAAATTAATTATCAAACATATTCAAATTAAATTTTTATGTGTTAATGGGTGATTAAATATTTAATAGGCATTTGAAATTTTTGAAATTAAATATTTGAAAATATTTGAATTTCAACAAATGCTCAAATATAAAAAAACTTCCGGTATCATTCAGACACCGGAAGTTTTATATTTAAAATTTTATATTTAAAATTTAAAATTTATTTCACGACTGTCATCTTTTTTGTAATTCTAAATTCATTTGATAAAAGAGTATAAAAATAAACTCCGCTTGACAATTCAGAAGCATTGAAGTCCATTACATATGTACCCGGTGTCATTCTTGAATTGATAGGTTCGGATACGACCTTTCCGGAAATATCAGTAACTGACATTTTTACATTACCCGCTTTTAATATATCAAATTTAATATTTGTTACCGGGTTGAATGGATTAGGATAATTCTGATGAAGCATAAACTCACCCGGTATTTCATTTGAAATATTTTGAATTCCTGTCGATTGTGAATACTTCACAGACGCATAATCATAACCGGTTCCGCTCCCGCCATAACTTAATCCTGTCACAACCACAAATTCCTGATTATTTATAGCGATTGAAGTTGCAGCATCAAGTCCACTTCCGTTTCCGTTGTACGTCCTCACCCATCTTTCAACTCCTGAAGTATCGTATTTTACAGTTGCATAATCGTAATTTCCACTAAACAGACTTGCTCCTGTAATATAAATAGAATTATCATTTCCTTTTACCATTGCCTTTGGAACATCTCTGCCGTTGCCGGTTCCGTTAAAGCGCTGCATCCATTGCTGAGTTCCTGCTGAATTATATTTCAAAGTTACATAATCCTCATTAGTACCAACGCCATTTGAAGAACCGGTAACATAAATATTATTCTGATCATCAGTTTTTACAGAAACACCGAGGTCATCACCGTTACCAGTTCCGTTATAACTGCTTGCCCAAAGCAGGTCTCCGCTTTGATTATACTTAAGCGTAGTATAATCATAGCCTGAATTAGTGTAATTACTTTCACCAGTAACTATAATATTTCCGTTATCATCAGTTGTTATACTTCTTCCGAAGTCATAAGAATTATCAGGACCATTATATCTCCTGATCCAGTTAGCATTACCATTTTGAAGATACATTATAGTTACAACATCATAGCCCGTACCTGTTCCTTCACTTCCACCGGTAACATAAACAAACCCGTTGTTATCGGTATGCATCGAAACCGGAAAATCATCCCCGTTTCCTGTGCCATTATATCTGATTGCATATTCATTTACACCATTTGAATTATATTTTAAAGTGGCAATATCATAAGAAGAACCGCCCCAGCTAATTCCTGTAACATATACATTACCGTTATTATCAACATTAATGAAAACCGGATTATCTATACCATTTCCTAAACCGTTATATGATCTCAGCCAAAGCTCATCACCGTTTGAATTGTATTTTATAGTAACAAAATTACTATTAGAAGCTCCACCCTGACTTTTTCCTGTAACATATACATTACCTGAATTATCTAATGCAATTGATATTCCTTCATCAATACCTCCAACATTGTCATATCTTTTTACCCAAAGCTGAACTCCGTTGGAATTATATTTTACGGTTGCGAAATCATAATTTGAAGCTGATAAAAAACTTTTACCGGTGACATAGACATTTCCGTCATTGTCTATAGCAGAAGAATACGCTTCATCAATTCCGTTTCCGGAACCATTGTATCTTTGTGCCCATTGTTGAGAAATTTGAGAATTGGCATTGTCTTGTGTAAATATTAAAATTGATAAACAAAGTAAAAATAGTACTTTCATAATATTATAATTTAATTTAATAAAAAATTCTATAAAGCTTTGTAAAACAAAGTAATTAATTAATTTCTTTAAATAAATACTTTAAATACATCACATTTATTTTTTAGTTTTTACCATTTTACTGGAATAATATTTATTTTTAAAAAAGATATATACTGGACTTGTAAATTTAAACCCTGTCTTGTATTTTTGTCACCTATGGTCACAATAACAATTTTATTTCTGATAGTTATTTCTATCGTATTAATGGCTGTTGTACTTATGCAGTCATCAAAAGGAAACGGTTTATCCGGTCCTATTGGAGGATCAAGCGTTACAATGGCGTTTGGGGTCAGAAGAACTTCTGACATACTCTCAAAAACAACTACAGTACTAGCTGTTATATTAATGGTAGGTTGTATAGTTGTAAATCTAATGATCGGCGGATCTGGTGCAGTCGATGAAAGCATTATACAAAAGAATGCAGGACAGCAGCAGCAACAGCTTCCACCAAACACAATTCCACCGGATCAAAATGCTCCTCCTCCTGGTGTAACTCCTGATCAGACTCAGGAAGGTGATAAAAATGCAGAGAAACCACCTGTCGATGTTGAGCCCCAAGGTCCTTAATAAATCTGAAATTTTATTTTACGTTCAAAAATTTTATTTTAGCACTATGAAGATATTTCATAGTGCTATTTTTATTTTATCTACCGTCCTATTTTTAATGAGCAATTTTTGTAATGCGCAGATTCAATCTGAAAAAATTTCAATTACAGATCTAAGAGAAATGGTTAATGAGATTAATGATACGATAAATACAAAATCGGAAACGAAACAAGTATTCAGAATGAAGAAACAGCCGTGGAGAGCTGTGGCATATTCAGCAATATTGCCGGGTGCAGGACAATTCTATTCTGAATCTTACTGGAAGGTTCCGATAATACTCGGACTGGGAGGATATTTTGCTTACGGTATAATCAATAATAATAATCAGTATATTGATTACAGGGATCAGTATAAGAATTCCCAGACATCCGAAAATCCCAATGGTAACCAACAGCTTCTGAACCTGCGGGAATTTTACAGAGATCAGAGGGATAATTTTTATATCTATTCTGCCATTCTATATCTTGCCAATTTAATTGACGCTTATGTGGATGCTCAATTATATGATTTCAATGTAACTGATAAAATTAACTTCGGACTGTTGAAAAAGAACAGACTTATTGGAATTGAATATAATTTTTAATATCCAAAAACATCTTTTAAAGTAAGTATTTTTACTTTTCCATATTTTTCCAAAACTTTCATATCAATTTTTTTCGAATCTGCAAGAACAAGTATTGTATATTTGCTGTCCTTAACATTCTGTTTCTGAAAATTAACTATATCATTGAGTGTAAATTTGTTAATATTCTCATAGATCTTTTTATCTATATTTTCAGTAATTCCCAATTGAAGATTTTTTTCATATTCTCCAAGCAGGCCTTTAGGAGAAGTCCTTTCTGACTGTATCTGTTTTATCAAAGTACTCTTTGCATTGTTATAAGCAACTTCTGATGCAGGGAAATTTTCAAGCAGATCTGTCATTCCTGCCATTGCTTCAGGAAGCTTATCGGCTTGTGTTCCAATATAGGCAATGTTATAATGTGAATAGTTATTTTTTCTCGGCATCTGAAATACTGAAAATGTAGAGTAAGCAAGAGCTTTTGATTCTCTGATTTCCTGATAAACTACAGAGCCCATTCCGCCACCGAAATATTCATTATACATCGAAGCAATGGGAACAATTCCCAGATCGAAAGGTCTTTTTTTCGAAACAAATACAATCTCAGCCTGCTGCATATCATAATTAACTACATAGACAATATTCTCATTGGTTTCTTCTTCATTAAATTTATTCAGAGTCTTTAAGGTCTTCAGCTCTGAAGGAGTTTTATGATCTTCATTTAAAGAACTTATAATTTCATTATTACCAAGCGGACCGTAGTAATAAGCTCTTTGCTTAAATGAAAAAATATCTTTTACTATTTCAGTTAACTCACCTCCTGTGACTGCATTCAGTTCTTCTTTTGACAGACGGTAAGTGAAAGGATTATCCTTACCAAATTTTCCATAATTAAAAAGTCCACTCCAGAGGATTGTATTTTTATCTAGCTTTGCATCATCTCTTTGCTTCAGAATATCTGATTTCAAATTTGCCAATGCTTCACTGCTTACCACAGGATCAGAGATTATTTCTTCAAGCAGCTTTAATGACTCATCGAAATTTTCATTAAGCCCGGAAAGACTTACTGAAAGCTGATCTTCTGATACAGAAACATTATAACTGCTCGCTAATCTGTAAAATTTTTCTTTCAGTTCGGAAGATGAATATTTTGAAGTAGCAATATATTCAAAGAATGCTACTGCAAGTGATATTTTTTTATTTTGATTTGTACCAACTTCTGATATAAAATTCAGATAAAACAGATCATTCTCTTTATTTTCAACATAAAACAGAGGTATGCTATTGTTTAAAGAAAGTTTGGTAATGTCTTTATCATAATCAGCAAACTCAGGCTGTATCTCTTCATATGACATATTACTTATTTCTTTTATAAAATCAGATTTATCATCCCTGTTTATTTTTACTGGATTAATTTCGGGTTTTTCAACTTTAACGATTGACTTGTCTTCACCAGTTCTTTTATAAACAATTACATAATTATCATTCATATTTTCATTGGCAAATTTTACAACATCTTCCTTTGTAATCTTAGAAAGTCTGTCAATGTTAAAAATATATTTATCCCATGGAATATCGAGAATAAATGATTTTAAAAAGGAATATCCTCTGCTGGAATTTTTTTCAAAAGATTCGAGCTGATTCTTTTTAAAATTATTTATTGTAGCTTCAATAAGCCATTCAGGAAATTCACCTTTCTTTACAAGTTCAAGTTGTTGCAGTAAAAGATCTTTTACCTGATCCAGCGACTGTCCTTCCCGTGGTTTTCCGCCGAAATACATAACAGAATAATCTTTGTTGATGTAAGTTCCACAATATGCACCTATCACTTTCTGATCCTGATTAAGATTAAGATCTATCAGTCCTGCTGAGCCGTTGCTGAGGATATATTCCATCATAGTAAGAATATCCGCATCCTTTGTATCTGCTCCCATATTTCTATATCCGAACATGACTGACTCTTCAGAAGGACCTGTTACTTCTTTAACAAGTGGTCCCTTTACCGGATCTTCTGGAGATGAATTAAAAACAGGATCAGGTTTATTTTCAAATTTTCCGAAAGTATTATTGATCAGCTCAATAGTTTTGTCAGGATCAAGATCACCTGCAAGACAGATAGCCATATTATTTGTTACATAATTTTGATTATAATAATCTATAATGGTCTGGACAGATGGATTTTTTAATTGCTCTACGCTGCCTATAATTGTCTGTGTGCCGTAAGTATGATTCAGAAAAAGTCCTTCCATAAGTGCATCCCATACTTTGTCATTATCATCATCAAGAGCTGTGTTTTTTTCTTCATACACTGCTTCGAGTTCAGTATGAAATAATCTCATTACAGGATTTCTGAATCTTTCAGCTTCGATAGTCAGCCATTTTTTTAGTTGATTTGATGGAATGTTACATGTATAAACTGTTTCCTCCAATGAAGTCCAGGCATTACTTCCGTCACCGCCGATGTCAGCGATCATTTTATCATATTCATTTGCAATAGCAAATTCTGAAGCTAAATAAGAAATGCTGTCGATCTTTTTATAGATTAATTTTCTTTCATCAGGATCAGTTGTCTGTCTTCTCTTTTCATATAAAGCAATGATTGTGTCAATTAACGGCTTTTCTGCTTCGAAATTTTTTGAGCCGAATTTATCAGTCCCTTTAAAAAGCATATGTTCCAGATAATGAGAAAGCCCCTGAGAAGTCGGCGGGTCATTTTTGCTTCCAGAACCTACGACAATATATGTCTGAATCTTTGGTTCGACTTTATTTACAGTTAAAAAAACTTTTAGTCCGTTATCGAGAGTATAGATCCTTGCTTTGAGCGGATCGTTTACTACTTCTTCATAAGTAAATTTTCCGTCGCTGACCTTTTTTAATTCCTGTGAATAAAGACCTGAAGTAATAAAAATTAATATTATAGCAATAAAAAGATTTTTCATTGCAATAGTAGTTTTGAGCTTGCTCATAATGAATTGTTGAATTTTATTTTAGATAACAAATTTAATTTTTCTGAATTTAATTTAATATGTAAAGAATGTTCTTTTTTGGAGTTTTATAAGTTACGGGATTTCCATATAGAGGTTATAAAATGAGATGAGACTCACCATTTTATTCCGAATAAATTGATATGGAAAATCAATTTGATTTTTGATAAGTTATTATTTTAAAACATTAAAATTTTAAATCACTAAGGAGAAATTGAATGCCGAGAATAGCTTTTTACACATTTGCAATATTAATTGAACCAATGGGACATGAGCAGGTTCAGGGGTTTTTTGACAGTATCGAAAGTGTTTTTGATCAGGTTGAAAGATCGGAAGGTTATTTTGGAAGAAATAAAGAATTACGGGGAGAATATGTATCTCCAAGATTTTTTGATAAAAAAATTCATGCAGGAGCTCCTGCTACTTTAAGCTGGTGGAAAGATCTGGAATCTGTATCTGCATTTGCATATCATGGATTTCATGGAGAAGCTCTGAAGAAGAGAAAAGACTGGTTTATAAACTCTGATTTTCCAACATATGTAGCCTGGTGGATAGATGACGAACATATACCGACTAGAGAAGAAGCCTGTAAAAAATTAGAATATCTTTATGACAATGGTCCTGATGCTTCAGCTTTTGATTTTAAACATCCATATGATCAGAATGGGAATCCAGTGAAAATTGACCGCGAACTTATGAAAAAGAGAGTCTCTTCAAATGATTTTTAGTTTAATCTAATAAAGATTAAAAAATAAAGTTAGCAGTTTTTTTTAAAAAAACTCACTAAAGTTAATTTTCATATATACTTGCCTTGTAATCAAATTAGATGAAGTAAATTTATTAAACCTATCTGCAAATTCATTTGTCCTATCTTCGTAATCCAAAAATAAACACAAATCAAGAAAGGATCTGATAAAATGATAAACCTAAATTTTTATACTTTGAAATATCCTATTCTCATAGCTTTACTTTTAACCGTAATAATTTCTTCATGCTCAGATAATACAATTGAGACAGGTGAAAATCAGACTGATGATGAATACATCAGAAGTATTGCAATGAACTCATCATTCAGCAGTAATGAAGATGATGACGATAATCTTTTTTATTCAGATGAAATGGATTTTGAATCTGAAGGAGCAACTTACAGCAATGCAAACATCAATACCCCGCTTGATTCAATTTTAAAATGGGGAAGGAGGATCACCGGAAAAAATGTGAATGTAAATATTACTTCTCATGGTGATACTTTAAAGGAAGTAGTGGTCACAAAAGCAATCACAGGAAATTTTATAATTATTGGATATATAGGAGGAGTTCTGGATTCAACAGTAAAACCATTTTCACAGGAACACAAAAGACTGATTAATTTTAAGAGAATAAAACGAAGTCCGCATCCGAGACTTAACTGGAGAGTTTTTCAATATTCAGCAGTTGACGGCGAAACAAAAACACCTCAGATTGGAAAAGAAAATATTGTAATGAACAGAGTTGAGTATTACAGAAACAATGAACTGATACTTACTCTAAACGGACCAGACTTTACTTCAAACATATTTACTGCAAGACATTTTGGAAATCATTCACAGATAGAAGTCGGCAGAGGTGATCAGGTCAGAATAAAAGTTTATCTCACAAGTAACCAAATTGATGAAGACGTTGTTGCCTATCACTGGGGAAGAAATTCACACGGTTTTCACAGGGAATTATTTGAAATGACAACAGAAATTCAAAACGGAAATAATTTTGACAGGACTTTTGAAAAAACATTTGAAATATATCAAAATCACAAACACGGAATGCATAACGGATTTATAAGTTCTACAACAAGAAGTTCATTATTTGATAACTCAACTTCTTTATTCTCTTCTACGTACATGGGATTACCGTACAGAGTCAGACACTAAAAACCTCCTGAATAATTTTGATGCCGAAGCAGTTTTCTGAAAAGAGAACTGCTTCCTCCGTTTAAGAAACACATAGAAACATAGAACACATAGAAACATAGAATTAGTTAATAGTACTGAAATAATTTTGATAACAAAATGATTTTAAAAAAGACGTCATCAAAAATGATATGTGATGAAAATTATATTTTGAATTTTACACATTACACATTACACATTACACATTACACATTACACATTACACATTACACATTACACAT
>JBATSB010000210.1:0-72142 GCA_049293015.1 Ignavibacteria bacterium | reverse complement strand
AGTAATATTTCTAAAACAAATAGAATTTATATAAGCAAATAAGGCGGTTTTGAAAATTAGTTTGTTCATAAAAACTATATAACCGCTTTATTTTGCTTATAGTTTTATGTTTTGCGTAACTTCAGTTTGTAATTGTGTTTCTGCCTTCTTCAATATTTTAATACTGATTTTAATTAATTAATTTGAAAAACATTAATCCTCCGGTTGAAAAAATTTTTACTTATTTTCATTTTAATTCTGATCTTCAATAATTCTCAATCTCAGGTAGAGCTTGTTAATGTTTCAAATCATGTTTACCATTTTCTAAAACGTATGCAGGTTATGCAGATCATCCCTGACTATAATTCCTCTTATGCACCTTTGTCCCGCGGAGTCATTGGTTCATATTTAAATATTATTAAACTGAATGAAAATAAACTCAGCAGTATTGACAAAAATATTCTCAAAGATCTTTCCGTTGAGTTTGAATTTGATATGACCGGCACTCTGAATAAACAGAACAAGCTATTTAGTAAAAATGGTGTTGATAATATTTTTAATAATGACAAAGAGAAATATCTATATTTTGCAAATGATTCAGGGAATACTTTTTTTTCAAAGTTAGACATTAACTTTTCTCAGCGCGGATCTTCGGGAGATTCTGCTGGAAATTCTTTAGGAAATAATTCTTTACTTCTCGGACAGTTTGGTCTGGAATTCCGGGGTACACTTTATGATCAGGTCGCATACTTTCTGGATCTTGACTTTGGAGCAATATTTGGAAATGACAGCAGTGACATTGCATTTGCCTCAAGTACAGATAATTTACTTTTGGGGAATTATAATTTTTCACAGGACATGAATAATTTTAATACATTCGAAGGCTATCTGAGATATCAGACAGAAAGTAACTGGCTTTCACTTATGTTTGGCAGATCAAAATTTATCTCAGGTCTCGGCTATATTGATAAATTATTCTTATCTGAAAATTCTTATCCATTTGATTTTGGAAAGCTCAATATAAATTACAAAGCTGTAAATTATACTTTTGCTTATGGAAGTATTCAGGGAGATTCGGCTGAAGTATATCCGGTGTATTCGGGTGTTCCGTTATCTGCAAAAAATATTGCTACACATTCTTTGAATATTAATTTTTCCAATGCATTTAAACTCGGTCTCTGGGAAACTGTAATCATCAGTCAGCAGCCGTTTAGTTTCACATATCTTAATCCGATAAGTTTTCTAACATCAGCAGACCTTGGAGCAGGTGATGAACAGACTACAAAAAATAATACTTTACTTGGTATTGAAATGGAAATTATTCCTGTCCAAAATTTTTCAATGCAGGCATCTTTGATAGTTGATGATCTGACCTTTGGTACGCTTGGAAAAAATGATTCACTGAATGAAAATAAATACGGATGGCAGTTTGGTACATTCTGGAATTCTCCTTATAATGCTGATCTGATTTTAGAATACACTCATTTGGATCCGTTTGTTTATTCACACAGATCGAATAAAAGCACATATACAAATAAAGGCGTGCCGCTTGGACATTCACTTCCGCCGAATTCAGATGAGATAGCAGCGAGAATAAATTACAGATTTACAAACAGGATCGGCGTTGATCTTACATACAGATTTCAAAGGTCAGGACAGGGGATACTTCTTGACAGCGCAGGTAATCTGCTTGCAAATTATGGCGGAGACATAAACTTTGGTTTGGGAGATGCTTATCTGCGGACAAACGGATTCCTCGACGGAATGAGATTTAACAGAAGTATTATTACTGCTGAATTTTACTGGGAGCCGGTCAATCAGTTTATCATCGAAGGTAAATTTGAAAACAGGGTGACAAGTGATCTTGATAATAACTCAAGTGTATCTGACTTCTTTTATTTTGCTAATATACTAATGGGTTTTTAATTTTATAAAATGGGTTTTGTCAGAGAATATTTTTTAAGGAATGCTGATCAGAATAATGTAAATTCTATTTCTTATAAATTAAGAAATAAAAGGAAAATATTATTTCTCGAATTCATAAGTAATTTGAAGCGACCTGTGAAAATACTTGATCTGGGAGGCAGTGAATATTTCTGGAGGAATCTGAATCTTATAAACCTTGATGATATACAGATATTATTGGTAAACACAGAATTTCAGAATGTAGAGAATTTCAGCAATATTAATTTTATAAATAAAGATGTCAAAGATCTGTCGGAATATTCTGATAAGGAATTTGATGTAGTTCATTCGAACAGTCTGATAGAACATTTGAATACTTTCGACGAACAGAAAAAACTGGCGGCTGAGATTCAAAGAATTGGTAAACATTATTTTTTACAGACGCCAAATTATTATTTTCCTTTAGAGCCGCATTTTCTATATCCATTTTTTCAATTTTTTTCACATAAGAAAAAAACTGAACTGATACAAAAAAAGGATATGGGGTGGTATAAGAAGCAGGAGAATTTGGATGATGCGGAAGCATTAGCTGATTCAATCAGATTAATGAAAAAGAGTGAGCTAAAGAATATTTTTAAAAATTCAAAAATTCACAGTGAAAAGTATTTCCTTTTTACAAAATCTTTTATTGTTTATAATTAGGTAAATGGAATTATTCAACGTAGGATTTTTTACGGTCAAGCTTATTGATATAATTGACATTCTTCTTGTCACATATATTTTCTATAAGCTTTATACAGTAATGAAAGGGACGATCGCCTCGCAGATCTTCTTTGCGTTGGTATTTGTTTTCGGAATGTCATTCATTGCGCAGCTTCTGAATATGCAGACGCTAGGATGGCTTCTTGGCAGCATCACAAATATCTGGATAATTGCTTTGATCGTTTTATTTCAGCCAGAGATCAGAAGACTTTTACAACTGATAGGGAAGACTAGGGTCGCAAGTATTTTTACAAATGTGAATGTCGATGACAATGTCAGTGAAATAGTAGAGGCAAGTTTTGAACTGAGAAACAGAGGGTGGGGCGGATTGATTGTGATAGAAAGAAGTTCGGGATTAAAGAATGTAATGGAGTCCGGAGAATCTGTTCAGGCAAAAATAAATAAAGAAATGATCATCACAATTTTCACACCTCAATCTCCGTTACATGACGGCGCAATAATTTTAAAGAACGGAAAGATCGAAGCTGCAAGATGTTTGCTTCCTTTGTCTGAGCATGAAAGAATAAAAAATAAAAATCTAGGGACAAGACACAGAGCCGGTCTGGGAATTACGGAAGTGTCGGATGCAGTAGCAATAATAATTTCTGAGGAAAGAAATGTTATCTCTGTCGCTGAAGACGGAAGACTTGAGTATTATGAAAATAAAGACGAACTTCTTTTAAGACTAAGTAAAGCTATGGGAAAAGAATCAGTAGCGGATAAAGTAAAAGATATTTTTGAAGAAGGTGAGCTTGATATTGAAGATACAGATGAAAAGAAAGATTAGAATTATTTGAAATTATAATTTTTATTGTATTGGATATTTATACACTTCATAGGAAAGAACTGACAGAAAAACTCAAGACTCTCGGAATCAAAGATCCAAATGTTTTAAATGCTATCTCAAAAGTTAAAAGAGAAAATTTTGTTTTAGATGAATTCAGAAAATATTCTTACGATAATATTGCCCTGCCTTTAAAATCAAATCAGACCATTTCGCAACCATACACAGTTGCGTTTATGACCGAATTACTTGAAATAAATCCTCGTGAAAAAGTCCTAGAAATTGGGACAGGGTCAGGTTATCAGTCAGCCATATTAGCTGAGATGGGAGCTGAAGTATATACTATTGAAAGAATAAAAGAACTTCACGAAAGGTCATCAAATAAATTAAAAGAATATGGCTATTCTGTTTTGTCAAAAAATGATGATGGCACAAAGGGCTGGATTGATTTTTCACCATTTGATAAAATAATTGTAACAGCAGGAAGTCCGGGGTACCCAAAAATTTTATTGAGTCAGTTAAAAACCGGTGGGAGAATGGTGATCCCAGTTGGCGATGAGAATACTCAGGAGCTTATGCTTATAAAAAAATCTGTCAATTTGGAATCAAACCTACCGGTGTATAAAGCAAAGAAGTTTAAAGATTTTAAATTTGTTCCTCTTATTGGTGAAGAGGGATGGAAAATTCTTGAAAATTAAATCAACTGAAGTAAAAATAAATATTTCAATTCACACTATTAGAATCTATAGAATTAATTTCGATGAATTTAGAAAAAGTTAAGTTTTAATTTGAAAGATTCATATCTTACAATCTCCGATATAAGTACAGCTGAAATTAAGATCAGCAAATCCAGATTTATTTCTTATGCTTACCCTGTCTCTGAGAGGGAAGTTACTTCAGATATTATAAATGATTTTAAAAAAAAATATTATGATGCTTCTCATTTCCCATTTGCATTCAGGACAGGTATTGACATGAATGACTTTCGTTATTCAGATGACGGAGAGCCGACGGGCAGTGCAGGAAAACCATTACTTGAATCAATAGATAAATTTGAACTTACAAATGTACTGGTCATAGTCGCAAGATATTTTGGCGGAGTAAAGCTCGGTACGGGCGGATTGAGGAGGGCATTTTTCGCAGCAGGGGAAGAGTGTCTTAATAATTCGAATATAGTCAGACAATTAATTAAGAAAACATTTCAGATCGAATTCGGATATCATTATATTGGATCAATTATGAATATTTTAGAAAAAGAAAAAATAGATATTCTTAAAAATGATTCTAAAGAACAATGCAGTTTATTTATCGGTGTGAGACAATCTATAGTGGAAGATATAATTTTAAAATTTACGGAAATTACAAATGGAGAAATTAAAGTTCATGAAATTGAATAATGTATGAAAAGAAAATTATCCTGTTTTACGCATTTGGGACACTCAATCTTAAATTTGTATTTTTATTTATTCTAGGACATTTTTAGTTATGGGAGAATGTAGATCAACCGTTTTAACGGTTTATGGTGCGGAGCGGAGATCAGAGTTTTGCAAGTGGAAAATATCTTTTAGAAATAAAATTTTTTTGAGGAATATTTAGATAGGACATTTTTAGTTATTGGAGAATGTAGATCAACCGTTTTAACGGTTTATAGTGCGGAGCGAAAATTAGAGTTATTTAATCGATAAGTTGAACACTGATACTACTACTTTTGTTTTTCTTTTTTCTTATATACACACAATAAAATAAAAATGGGACATCTAATCAACAAACCAATAATCAGTGTTTATATGGGTTTGAAGACATATTTATTCAATCTCTGAAAAAGTTCATAAAAACTGGAAAAAGAATAGATAAACATTCTTGAAAATGATTCTAAAGTACAATGCAGTTTATTAATCGAGGTGAGACAATCTATAGTTGAAGATATAATTTAAAAGTTTACGGAAATTGCAAATGGAGAAATTAAAGTTCATGAAATTGAATAATGTATGAAATAAAACTTATCTTTTAAATGGTTCTACTCTGTCTTTAAAATCGGGACGGTAATAATTCTCTGATTCAAACTCCTGAAGAAATCCATTCTCAAGATCCAGCTTGTCAAGTAGGTCAATAACTTTTTCATATTCTTTTTCTTTAATATTCCTTGAAAGGAGATCTATTGATAATGCCTTGTGAGTTGGATAATACTGTGACATGATTGATACATTAATATTATTATCAAGATCGGAAATAAAATTAAGAGTTTCCTTACTACCTGCCAGATCATTTGGTAAAATTAAATGTCTGATAAGTAAACCTCTTTTGAGTAATCCATTTTCAATTGTCAATCGGCTGCCGGTTTGTCTATGCATTTCTCTAACGGCATTTCTGGAATGCGAAACATAATTTTTAATTTTGGAATATTTATATCCATACTCATCATCAGAATATTTCAGATCAGGTAAATAAATATCTATAATTCCTTCGAGTAATTTCAAAACTTCTACAGAATCGTAAGTATTGGTATTGTAAACCAGCGGAATGTTCAATCCTTTTTTCACTGCAATGTCCAGTGCCATTACTATCTGCGGAACGAAATGAGTCGGCGAAACAAACCCAATGGCGTTAGCTTTTTTCTCCTGAAGCTCTATCATGATTTCTGCAAGTCTTTGAATTGAAATCTCATTTTTTATTTCAGTCTTATGATTTTGAGAGATCTCATAATTTTGACAATAGACACATCTCAGATTACAGTTGCCAAAAAAAATATTACCGACACCATTTTCATTTTTGAATTCTTTCGAGCCTACAAGAATCGGCTCTTCTCCGTAATGAATGCAATGAGAAGATACAACCGGTAGGCAACCTGAGTAGCATGCAGCAATCTCATTTTCAATTCTGTTTACGTCGCAGTCTTTGGGACAAATTTTACATGAAGATAACATTGATCGTAATGTAACTGCTCTTGAAGCCAATTCGTCGGTCTTAGCAAGCTCGAGATATCTGGGTATATACATGTTATATTAGGAATAAAAATATTTTAACAAACTTTAAAGTGAAAATAAATTTACAAAAACCTTACCATTGTTTTTAAATTAATTATATACTTACTAATTATTATATTGATAAAACTTTTTAAATTAATGAAACGAAATTCTACTTTCTTTATATTTTTTATTCTCACATTTATTTCTTTTTCCATTCCCGGAATTGTAATATCTCAGATCGAAAACGTCCCGTTGAATAATCCGGTATATATTTATTTGAAAGAAATGAGAGTGAAAAGGATCATAAATAATTTTAATGACGACAATCCAAGTCTGTCAAGATTTCAGGTAAGTGATCATCTGAATGAGATCAATCTAAAAAAAAATGAACTGAGTAAAACTGAGAAGGAACTTCTCGAAAAATATCTGATTGAATTTGACCCTGCGTACATTGACAAGAAAACAACAATGTCTTTGATCGAGAGTAATATGGATGTTTCAAATGGGTTCAAATATTTTTTTTCCGACAAACAGAAATACCTTTTTTCATATAAGAAAAAGGAAAATAATATATTTATAGAAGCTCTTGGAAATTTGTATTACATAAACGGAATAGAGCCGACAGTAAAAAGAAATTCATGGATATTTGATGTTGGATTCAGAATCAGAGGTTCATTATTTGATCATCTGGGTTACAATTTTTCAGTATTAAAAGGTGGAGCTTCAGGAGATTCGGTATTAATAGAAAGTACATTTCCACAGATAAAAGCAAATTTCAAATATCAGGAAAATGTAGAGAATGTAACAAATTATGATTTTACCTCGGGATATTTGAAATACAATATTGAACCCACAGAAGGGATGGACATTTCAGCTCAGCTCGGCAGGGAAAAGATAGTTTACGGATTAGGGTATAGTAAGAGACTTGCATTATCTGGAGATGCACCTGACATGGATTTTTTGAAATTTAATTTTCAATACGGTATAATAAATTTTTCATCAATATTCGGTTCTACAGTCGGCGAATACACACCTGTAAGAGATGACAGATATACAAAATATTTTACAGCAAACAGATTGAAGCTTGCCTTTGACAATCTTTTTGATATTGGCTTAGGTGAAACTGTTATTTCCTCAAGGGGAATTGAACTTGGTTATCTGAATCCAATTATATTTTATAAGTTTGTTGAACATTCACTTCAGGATAGAGATAACGGAACTATCTTTGTAGATCTGCAGACTCATTTTCTAAAAGATCTTGAACTGCAGGGTACTTTTTTTCTTGATGAAAACATACTTTCAAATTTATCAGACATGAGTAAAGCATCAAATAAAACAGCTTATCAGTTAGGATTTTTTTGGTATGAGCCGGTTGGACTTGAAAATCTATCACTGATATTTGAATATACAAAAATAAGACCTTATGTTTATTCTCACTTTGATATTAAAAATACATATTCAGCATTTGGAGTAAACATGGGGCATCCTGCGGGTCCGAACTCTGATCAATTGTTTGCGAAACTGACCTATAATCTTAATGATAATATAAGATTTAAATTTGAATATCAGAAAATCAGAAGAGGTGAAAATATATATGATGTAAAAGGAGAACTGGTTAGAAATGTCGGAGGAGATATTTTCCAGCCTTATATCCCTGAGGTAGACTCAGATGATGCTTACTTTTTAGATGGTGAAAGAGTGAATAATTTTAATTTACTTTTTAATGTCATTTATGAACCAATAAAGGATTTTAATTTCGAATTGAATTATACTTATAATAATGACAAATATTTATCCACCGGAAAAAGTAATGATCTAAGTTATGGATATCTCAGATTTTTCCTTGATTATTAAATTCATAGGAACTTGAATGTTTGTTGTGAATTTCATTCAAAACTTTTCGGTTAGTTTTCTTATAAGTCATTTTTTGCATCCCGAAAAAAGTTAGTTTATGCACGGTAAAATAAATTGACTCAAAACAATAAAATGTGTATTTTATAGGTTTCCAAAATAAGTAATAATAACATTGCCCACAATAAATCAGCTAATACGCAAAGGCAGAAAGAAGATAATTTCTAAAAGTAAAGCACCGGCTATGGACTCATGTCCACAGAAAAGAGGTGTTTGTACAAGAGTATATACTTCTACGCCAAAGAAACCAAATTCTGCTCTCAGAAAAGTAGCGAGAGTAAGATTGACAAACGGTATAGAAGTAACAGCATATATACCGGGAGAAGGACACAATTTACAGGAGCACTCGATCGTACTGATCAGAGGCGGAAGAGTAAAAGATCTTCCGGGCGTAAGATATCATATCATACGTGGAGCATTGGATACTGCCGGTGTTGCTAACCGTAAAAAATCACGGTCCAAGTACGGAGCTAAAAGAGTGAAAACAGCTTCTGCTTAAAAATTATTTAATTATTAAAAGAATTTAAATTTTTATTTCATATATAAATGAGAAGAAAAAGAGCTGAAAAGAGGATCAGAAGACCTGATACCAGATATAATGATGTCCTTATCGGAAGATTCATAAATTGTATTATGGAAGACGGTAAAAAGCAGACAGCACAGAGAATAATGTATAAAGCATTGGATATTATTGCTGAAAAAACAAAAGATGAACCAATAGAAGTTTTCAGAAAAGCTGTTAACAACGTTCAGCCTGCTATAGAAGTAAGGTCAAGAAGAGTTGGAGGCGCAAATTATCAGGTACCATCAGAAGTAAGACCTGACAGAAGAATTGCTCTTGCGATAAAATGGATTCTTAATTATACTGAATCAAGAAATGAAAAATCCATGGCATTGAAATTAGCCAATGAATTAATGGCAGCAGCGGTGGGTGAAGGTAATTCAGTGAAAAAGAAAGAAGATGTTCATAAAATGGCTGAAGCAAATAAAGCTTTTGCACATTTTAAGTGGTAAACAATTTTTTAAACGCAATTTACATTAATAAACAGATAGAAATCAAATAATATGTCAAGACAGGTAAGTTTAGATAAAACTAGAAATATAGGTATTATGGCGCATATTGACGCCGGAAAAACGACAACAACAGAGCGTATTTTATATTATACAGGCAGATTGCACAGGATTGGTGAAGTACACGAAGGCGCAGCAACCATGGACTGGATGGAACAGGAAAAAGAAAGAGGTATTACAATTACTTCTGCAGCCACAACATGCTCATGGAATGAACACAGGATCAATATTATAGATACACCCGGGCACGTTGATTTTACTGCCGAAGTGGAAAGATCTTTGAGAGTATTGGACGGTGCTGTTGCATTGTTTTGTTCTGTCGGTGGCGTAGAGCCACAGTCAGAAACAGTCTGGAGACAAGCTGATAAATACAAAGTGCCGAGAATGGCTTTTGTAAATAAAATGGACAGAACCGGTGCAGATTTTTTTAATGCAGTTGAGATGATGAGAGAAAGACTAAAAGCAAATGCAGTTCCGATTCAGTTGCCGATTGGTCAGGGAGTTATTTTTAACGGAATCATTGATCTTATTTCAATGAAGGCGAGAATGTATAATGAAGAGACACTCGGAGCAACATTTGAAGAAGTTGAGATTCCTGATGCATTAAAAGAGCAGGCAAATGAATACAGACAGAAATTACTTGAAGCAGTAGCCGATGTTGATGATTCTTTACTGGAAAAGTTTTTGGATGGTAAAGAGATCAGTGAAGATGAAATTGTTAAAGTTCTCAGAAAAGCAACTATAGAAGTAAAGATCATCCCAGTACTATGCGGATCATCATTCAAGAATAAAGGTGTTCAGAATTTATTAGACAGAGTGGTAGATCTGCTTCCTTCACCATTAGATGTAGGAAATGTAGAAGGACATCATCTTCATACAGATGATCATATAGAAAGAGAAGTTAAGGATGATGAGAAATTCACAGCACTTGCATTTAAGATCATGACAGATCCTTTTGTTGGAAAGCTTACATTCTTTAGAGTGTATTCTGGTAAAGCATTGGCGGGAAGTTATGTTTATAACTCTATTGCAGGAAAGAAAGAGAGATTCAGCAGACTCCTTCAAATGCATGCTAACAGCAGAGAAGATATTAAAGAAGTATACTGCGGTGATATAGCTGCAGCAGTAGGATTGAAATTTACAAGAACAGGTGACACACTTTGTGATGAAAGTGATCCGATAGTACTTGAGAAAATTACATTCCCAGAGCCGGTTATTCAGATTGCTATTGAGCCAAAAACTAAGGCTGATCAGGATAAACTTGGTGAATCACTTACAAAGCTGTCAGACGAAGATCCTACATTCAGAGTAAAGACTGATGAAGAAACAGGTCAGACATTAATTGCCGGAATGGGTGAGCTTCATTTGGATATTATTGTTGACAGACTAAGAAGAGAATTTAAAGTAGAAGCAAATGTAGGAAATCCGCAGGTTGCATATAAAGAAACCATTAGAAAGAAAGTCACACAGGAAGGAAAATTCGTCAGACAATCAGGTGGTAGAGGACAGTTTGGACACGTATGGATAGAGATCGAGCCGAATGAAAAAGGAAAAGGATTTATATTTGAAAATGCAATTGTAGGTGGATCTATTCCAAAAGAATATATCAATCCGGTTGCAGAAGGAATTGAAGAAGCGATGAAAAATGGAGTCCTTGCAGGATATCCTGTTGAAGATATTAAAGTAAAACTTTATGACGGTTCTTATCATGACGTTGACTCATCTGAAATGGCTTTTAAGATCGCCGGTTCTATGGCATTTAAAGAAGGTGCAAAGAAAGCAAGTCCTGTAATACTTGAGCCGATCATGGAAGTTGAAGTTGTAACTCCTGAAGAATATATGGGTGATGTCATGGGTGATCTTAGTTCAAGAAGAGGTAGAATAGAAGGTATGTCACAAAGAAGTGATGCACAGGTTATAAAATCAATGGTACCGCTTTCTGAAATGTTTGGTTATGCAACTACCATGAGATCGATGACACAGGGTAGAGCAATTTACACTATGCAGTTTTCACATTATGATGAAGCACCGAAGAGTATTTCGGATCAGATCATTGAGAAAATAAAAGGTAAAGAGAAAGTTTCTTAAATAGTTTTAAAAGATTTAAATTGTAACAATAAGTTTTATTGTTCTTTAAAATAAGTTATCAGGGTCAGTTTCGGTTCGCCGAAGTATAACTCGTATATCAGACACATTAAGTCGTTCTATAAAATCCATTTTTATTATAAAGATTCTTTATACAATAGAAATGAGTTTCCATCCAGGGTCAGTAGCTCAGATGGTTAGAGCGCGTGCCTTATAAGCACGAGGTGGGAGGTTCAATTCCTCCCTGACCCACTTTTTAATTTTCAATTATTAATGTTCAATGTTCAATATTAATTGTTCATATAGTTAAAAAATTAATAAGAAAAGTTACTTGCTATTTGATACAGATATAAAATTTCAAATTCAAATTAATTAAATTAAAAAAATAAACTCTTAAGGAGAAATAATAATGGCAAAAGAAAAATACATTTCCGATAAACCACATGTAAATATCGGAACTATTGGACACGTTGATCACGGTAAAACTACCCTGACAGCAGCAATAACAATGGCTTTGGCAAAAAAAGGTCATTCTCAGGTAAGAGCATTTGACTCTATTGACAAAGCTCCTGAGGAGAGGGCAAGAGGAATTACGATTGCAACAGCTCACGTTGAATATCAGACTGAAAACAGACACTATGCACACGTTGACTGTCCGGGACACGCAGACTATATTAAAAATATGATCACAGGTGCTGCTCAGATGGACGGTGCAATCTTAGTGGTTGCAGCAACTGACGGTGCTATGCCTCAGACAAAAGAGCATATCTTACTTGCTAAGCAAGTTGGAGTTCCTGCTATAGTTGTTTTCTTAAATAAAGAAGATATAATCAGAGCACAGGAAAAAACAGAAGAAGATGCAGAATTACTTCTTGAAGTTGTGGAATCTGAATTAAGAGATATATTAAACGGATATGATTATCCTGGTGATACAATTAAGATTGTAAGAGGAAGTGCTCTTAAAGCTTTAGAAGCAGGAGCTGATGCTGCAACAACGATAGAAGATGAAAGATTAAAATGTATTTATGATCTTATGGAAGCATGTGACACAACTATTCCTGAGCCTGAAAGAGATGTTGACAAAAATTTCCTTATGCCGGTAGAGGACGTGTTCTCTATTACAGGTAGAGGAACTGTTGCAACAGGTAGAATTGAAAGAGGTAAAGTAAAAGTAGGTGAAGAAGTTGAACTTATCGGACTTGGAGCAAAAAAGAAAACCACTGTAACAGGTGCAGAAATGTTCAATAAAGAACTTGATGAAGCAGTAGCAGGATATAACTGCGGATTGCTTTTAAGAGGTGTTGACAAAAATGAGATCGAAAGAGGAATGGTACTTGCAAAATCAGGTACTATTACACCGCATAAGAAATTCGAAGCTCAGGTTTATGTACTTGCTAAAGAAGAGGGTGGAAGACACACTCCATTCACCACAAATTACAGACCTCAGTTTTATTTCAGAACTACAGACGTAACTGGTGTCGTTCACCTTCCTGAAAATGTTCAGATGGTAATGCCAGGAGACAACGTTGATAAGCTGATAATTGAACTTATTTCACCTATTGCAATGGAAGACGGATTGAAATTTGCTATCAGAGAAGGCGGAAGAACTGTAGGTGCAGGTGTTGTTACAAAAATTATTGAATAATAATTAAACTAAAATAATATTGGCTTCGCAAAATTTCAGAATCAAGTTAAAATCTTACGATCACAGCTTGCTAGACAAGTGGACGGAAAGAATAATCAAGACAATAAAGTCAACAGGTGCAATTGTCAGCGGACCTATACCGCTTCCTACAAGGAAAAATGTATATACAGTTCTGCGATCACCTCATGTTGATAAAAAATCAAGAGAGCAGTTTGAGACAAGATCGCATAAACGTCTGATCGATGTTTTAAACTCATCTAACAAAACTCTTGAAGCTTTGACGAAACTTGATCCACCCGGTGGAGTCGATATTGAAATTAAAACATAATTTAAAAAGATAAATAAATTTTTATGATCGGTTTACTTGGTAAGAAGATCGGTATGACTACTATCTTCGAAGGTAACGGAAATATGGTGCCATGCACTGTTATAGAAGCTGGTCCGTGTTATGTTACTCAGATCAAAAACACTGAAACAGACGGATATAATGCCATACAGATCGGATTTGAAGATAAGAAAGAGAAAAATTCTACAAAGCCGGTCATTGGTAAATTTAAAAAGATCAATACTCCTGTGCAAAGATATATTAAAGAGATACGTGATCATTCTACTGAAAATTTAAAAGCCGGTGATGTAATAAAGGTTGATATTTTTAAAGAAGGTGATACTGTAAAAGTTTCCGGTGTTTCAATCGGAAAAGGATTTCAGGGTGTTGTAAAAAGATACGGATTTGCAGGTGGTGTCAGAACTCACGGGCAGAGCGACAGAGAAAGAGCTCCCGGATCTATCGGAGGAAGTTCTTATCCTTCCAGAGTTTTTAAAGGTCAGAGAATGGCTGGTAGAATGGGAAATGACAGGATCACAGTTCGTAATTTAAAGGTAGTAAAAGTATATAGTGATTCAAACTTAATACTTATCAAAGGCGCAGTTCCCGGGGCAAAATCCGGATTAGTTGAAATTTATAAAAATTAAAAATGGAATTTAAAGTATTTAAACTCGATGGAACTGAATCCGGAGAGTCAGTAAATTTACCCGGAGAAATATTTGAAATTGAACCAAATCATCACCTGATATATCAGTCAGTGAGAAGATATTTATCCAATCAAAGACAGGGAACTCATAAGTCTAAAGAGAGAAGTGAAGTCAGAGGCGGAGGCAGAAAGCCATTCCGTCAAAAAGGTACCGGACGTGCAAGACAAGGTACAAGCAGATCTCCTCTTATGGTAGGCGGTGGTACTATCTTTGGACCAAGACCTCATACTTATAAACTGAAACTTCCGAAGAAAGCTGCAAGACTTGCAAGAAGAAGTGCACTCAGCATTAAAGCGAAAGAAAATGAGATCATGATAATTCAGGATTTTACTTTTGAATCTCCTAAGACAAAAGATATTGTAAATATTCTCAAGTCACTTAAGATAGATGAAACAAAAACTCTCTTGCTGACTGCAGAAAATAATGAGAATGTATATAAGTCAGGAAGAAATATTCCGAAACTAAATGTAATGATCTCTGATAAAGCATCGACTTACGACCTTTTGAATAATAAACTGATACTTATGCAAAGATCTGCTGTTGATTCACTTTGTAAGAGTTTATTAATTTAATATCATCTGAAATTTTAAAAAAATGAAAATAATATTAGTAAAACCGCTTATTACCGAAAAAAATACTGCTATTCAGGAAACACTGAATCAGTATTCTTTTGAAGTAGGTATTAAGACCAACAAACTGGAAATTGCAAAAGCAGTTGAAGATAAATTTAATGTCAGAGTGAAGGAAGTAAATACACTTATTTCCAAGGGTAAGAAAAAATCGCAAATGACAAAAAAGGGTAGATTTGAAGGTTACAGGGCTGACAGGAAAAAGGCAATAGTTACTTTGCATAAAGAAGACAAGATAGATTTTCTTGGTAATGTAGAGTAAAAGAATCAGAGCAACTCAAGAAGTATACGTTCTTTTCCTTACCTTTATTGTCTAATCGTAATTCAAAAAAATCTGTTATTTTTTAGAATGACACTTGAAGTTTTAAATTTGTAAATACATATAAGCTCGATAATTCAGTTATTGAGCTTTTATTTTCTTATAACATATTATCTTGTTCAGTGTTAATGTTAACTCAGAATTATTTAAATGAAAAGTAAATACGAAATATTTCTTGATACAGATATTATTTTAAATGAATCTGTTGATGGAACACTTCAGGAAAATGACTTGTTGTCCAAATGTCTGAAGTTGTTTGTATGTTATACTTCCGTAATTAACGCATCAGAAATTTTTTCCAGATGCATTAACAAAACCGAACTTGATAACGTAAAAAATTTTTTCTCAGGAATAAATATTCTCGGAATTCCATTCAGATATTCTGTAAAAATAGGGGAAATTCTTCAATTGATTAAAAAAAAAATCTTGACAATAATTACAGAGATGCATTGGTCATTACAATGTGCTACGAAACGAAATTACCGCTGCTTAGTGCAGATAATTTAAAATATCGGAAGATAGCAAAATTGCTGAAGATCAGGCTCTTAACCACTGAAGAAATTTTGAAATATAATTCACCAGATAAAATATTAAAATTAAATAAATAATTTATGAAATTAGGCAAACAGTATACAAGCAGGGAAAATCAGTCTACTGATATTTATTTAAAGGAAATCAGTAAAACTACTCCGCTTTCAGTTGAACAGGAAATAGATTGTGCGAAGAGAATCAAAAAAAATGATAAGAAAGCACTCGACCTTTTGGTCAAAGCAAATTTAAGATTTGTAGTTAGTGTTGCCAAACAGTATCAGAATCAGGGATTATCTCTGAATGATCTGATCAATGAAGGAAACCTCGGACTTATAAAAGCTGCCAAAAAATTTGACGAAACAAGAGGATTTAAATTTATCTCTTATGCAGTATGGTGGATCAGACAGTCCATTCTTCAGGCATTAGCTGAACAGTCAAGAGTTGTGAGATTACCGCTGAATATCGTTCAGCAAAAAAGTAAGATCGCAAAGACTATCAGTGAACTCGAACAAAGAAATGAAAGAGTACCTAACGTGCTCGAGATAGCTGAGAAACTTGATATGAGCGTTTATGAAGTTCAGGAAACTCTTAAAAATTCAGGCGGACATGTTTCTATGGATGCACCAAGTATACACGGTGAAGATACAAAGCTTATTGATATTATGCCTGACAAGCAGGAAAAAATGCCTGATATGACATTGCTCAAAGATTCACTCAGAATAGAAATTGACAGAGCACTTGATACTTTATCTCAGAGAGAAAAAGAAGTCGTAAAGCTTTATTACGGTCTGGAAAAAGAAAATCCTCTTACACTTGAAGAAATAGGTGATAAATATAAACTCACCCGCGAAAGAGTGAGACAGATCAAGGAAAAAGCAATCAGAAGATTAAGGCAGGCATCCAGAAGTAAAGCATTAAAAGCTTACTTGGGTCAGTAAATTATAATTTATTTTTTTAATTAAAGTATCCGTTAAATTTTTTAGCGGATACTTTTTTTATTTGCAAAAAAGATCGTTAAGAAATTTTTTATTTAAAACATGATCACCTTCAAATGATTTGTCTTCAAACTCTATTTTATTTTGGGAAAGCAGTTTAGTGCTTTCATCAAATCTCTCATTGGAAATAGCTGAATCCGAAGTGCCGTGTATGAAATACATCTTAGACTTATTTAACTTTTCCTGAAGCTTTATAAAATCTGCATCTTTGGGAAAATCCGATGAACATAAAATGAGATTATTAAAAATATATTCACCTTTAATAAAAAATCTGACAGCAGTATGTACTCCCTGAGAAAACCCAAGAAGGTTAAATGTCGCATCTTTCAGATCATACTCTGTTTTTATTTTCTCCATTAATAAATTCAAATAATTAATATAGTCAGAGATTTCATTTTCTCTGTCTTCTTTTGTCATCCATGAAGCACCGATCTTATTTCTGAAATAAAATTTTGACAATCCTTCTGGAGCGATCAGTAAATGATTTTCATTTTTTATAAATTCAAATTCTGATAAAAAATCTGATGCAAGCTGAGCGTATCCATGAATTAGAAGCCAGACTGTATCTGCTTTTCCTGAATCAGGAAGTTTAAGTGAATATCTTGCTGACTTTTGTACTACTATAGTTCTAGTTTTAATTTCCATTTGTGTTGAATTTTTAGTGGTAAATATATTTAAGTTAGGAATAAATTGTAACTTTAATTTTTATACAATTCGGTTCCAAATCCGTCAAAACGTTCCGTTACAAAATTCAAGATTCAGTGTTTCTACTTACTTTTTTTTAACGACAAAAAAAAGTAACAAAAAAAGTCGCCCGCTGGTGATAAATTGCCGGAAATTCTTTCTCAATGGCGGCAAAAATATAAACTCCTCACCCGATAGAAAGGCACTAACGGATTCGTCAAACAGTATATTTTTGCTTTTCGACATTGCTCAGAATTTCTTTTCGGCAATTTATCACAGGTGGGTTATTCTAAGCAAAAATTATATCAAATATTTAAATCTAAAATTTAAAATAAAAAGTTTTGGACTGAACAGATTAAATTGATAAAACAAGTATAGTTTTTCCTTTTAATTGCATATTGAAAAAATTAATTTTGCATCACGCCCCGTTAGGCTAATGGATAAACCAACAGACTACGAATCTGTATTTAGAAGTTCGAATCTTCTACGGGGTACAAAGTTATATGTATAACAAGTTTAAAAATATAATCCCAGCTTTAATTTCATTGCTGATCTTCGGATCAGGATTTGTATATCTGAACTTAAGTAAGAAGGATATCAGTAAACCTGAGATTCAAATGTCACCAAAGAAATTTCTATTCAAAGAAAAATTTGGTGCAGCCGATAAATATACTTCTAAAGATATTTCCCATAAAAACGAACTTACCAATGTCAGAATAAATGATCTTCCCGGAGCTTCTGAACCTGTTGTCAGGTGCAGCCCTGTTAATGATCAAAGTCTAATTGTTTCTGCAAATGACTTTTCGATTGATGAAAATAAAGCAAGAATATTTATTTCTGAAAATAAGGGACTAGACTGGAAAGCAGAAGAGATAGAACTTTCTGAATGCTATATTACTTCATCTTATTCTGACCCCTGGATAGAATATGATAATTATGGTCAATTATATTTTACAGCGATTCAGTATGATCTGCATAAGAATGTAAACGAAGGTATATTTTTTGCAAGATCAGATGATAATGGTTTAAACTGGACTTCCGGTAAAAATTTACTTGTCTCCAATACAACTGCATCTGTAAAGATTGATAAGCCAAAAATTTTTATCAGCAAAAATAACGCTCTCTATATTTTCTGGACAGAAATTTCCGGTTATAAATCTCATATAAAATTAATATTGAGTAAAGATAAAGGAGAGACTTTTTCGGATCCGATTATATTAACAGACAACAAGTCTCATTTTAGTTCTATGATAGAGGATAAGGAAGGTAATATATATCTTGCTTATGTAAATGACGGAAAAAGTATTAAAGTAGTCAGATCTTTTGATAAAGGGATAAAATGGAATAGCATAAAGTCACATCTAAAAATAAATGTAGCAGGGAAATCAGTAGAAAATAAAAACATACTGAAATCAGAACAAAATTCAGGAATTAGGATTAATTCTGAACCATCACTTGAGCTTTCTTCAGAAGGAGAAATACTTATTACTTATTCAGCAAAAGGAGCCGTCAATGATCTTTCAGATATTTATTATACAAAACTTGTTAATGAAAATTCTGAATTTACAATACCTGTCAGAGTAAATTCTGATGATACTGAAAATGATCAGTATCAACCTTTGATTGCAGCAGATGAAAATGGGCTGATCTATATTTTTTATCAGGATTCACGGAATGATATTAATAACATTTTAACGGAATCTTACATCTCTGTATCTTCAGACGGAGGTAAAACTTTTACAGATAAAAATTTATCGACAAATCCTTATTCACCTTCAGAGATTGCTGTCGAAAAGTATTTCGGTGATTACAATTCTTTTGTAGTATCAGAAAAACAAATTATTGCAGTATGGACAGACGGAAGGAACGGTAACTTTGATGTCTATGCGGGAATAATAAATAAAGATCAACTCATTGGTAATTAACCAAAAATTCCTTTAACTTTTCTAAAGCTCTTCCTCTGTGAGAGATCACATTTTTTTCTTCTTCATTTAATTCAGCAAAAGTCTTTTCAAACCCATCCGGCAAAAAAACAGGATCATAGCCGAATCCATTTTCACCTTTCGGACTTCTGCAAATTTTGCCTCTGCAAATTCCTTCAAAAAAATAATACTCATTTAAATTTATCAAAAGACATATACAGCACTTGAACTCTGCCTGTAATTTATCGTCATTAATTTCTTTGAGATTATCTAATAACTTATTACAATTGTCTTCATAAGTAGCATTGTTTCCGGCATATCTGGCTGAGTAAATTCCGGGTTCACCATTGAGAGAATTTGTAAAAAGACCTGTATCATCTGAGATAACAGGCATTTCCAAAAGATTATAAACAGCTTTAGCTTTTATTAAAGCATTACCTTCGAGAGTGCTGCCATTTTCTTCGACTTCCAGACTGATACCAAAATTATTGAGTGTAGTCATCTCAAGATTGGGAATATCTGAGACTATAGAACTTATTTCATTAATTTTGTGAGAATTACCTGAGGCGATCAGAATTTTTTTCATAAAAAATAAATATGGAAATTTAAAATTAAAAATTTTATTTTAATGGAAATTTTTATCAAACATATTCACTAATTAACTTAAAAGAAAAAATGAAAAAACTTTTCAAAATTTTAGGAATTTTACTTGGGTTAGTAGTTGTATTATTGATCGCAGGCTTTGTTTATATAAAAACCAGTTTACCTGATGTAGGAGATGCACCTGATTTAAAAATAATCTCTACACCAGAAATGATAGAAAGGGGTAAATATCTTTCTGTAGGTTTTGCATCATGTATGGATTGCCATTCGCAAAGAGATTTCAGCAAATTTGGAAGTCCGCTTATTGAAGGGACAGAAGGAATGGGAGGAGAAAATTTTGGTGAAGGAGCCGGTACAGTACTGGCAAAAAATATTACTTCTGATAAAGAGACAGGTCTTGGAAACTGGACAGATGGTGAAATTTTCAGAGCAATCACAATGGGCGTGGATAAGGATGGAGAGCCACTCGCTCCAATGATGCCGTTTATGTATTACAGGAATATGGATGAGGAAGATGTAAAAGCTATCATAGCTTATATCAGAACTTTGCCGCCAATAAAAAATGAAATTCCTGAACATAATCTGAAATTTCCAATGAATCTTATTTTCCGAACTCTTCCATCAAAACCTGACTTTAAAAAAATTCCTGACAAAACTAACACAGTTGCATTGGGTGAATATTATTCAGGAGGATGTATGGCATGTCATACTCCAATGGTAAAAGGTGAATTCGTACAGGATAAAATGTTTGCCGGCGGAACGGAATTGCCGGGACCAAAAGGGGGTATAATTAGGTCAGCTAATATTACTCCTGATAAAGAAACAGGAATTGGAAACTGGACCAAAGAACAATTCATTCAGAAATTCAGAAATTATAATGATCCGGATTTTCTGAATACCACTGTACATGACGGTGAGTTTAATACGTCAATGCCATGGACTTTTTATAATGTTTGTACAGACGAAGATCTTGGAGCAGTGTATGATTATTTAATGTCACAAAAACCTGTTAATAATATGGTTGTAAAATTTGATCCAAACGGAATTCCACCTTACTAAATTAAACTAAACGAAAGACTGTAATTTCAGGCGGGCAGTTCAAACGTATAGGTAAAGCAACACAGCCTATGCCACGGGATACGTACATTTGTGACGATGGATTTTTATAAAGACCTTTTATAAAATCACTTACTGCACCTGCAAAAGAAATATTCAGATTTCCGAAGTCTGCAAGTACAACCTGTCCGCCATGAGTGTGACCGCTCAGGTACAGATCAATTTTTCTATCCTGAAGTTCGTTAAAAAAATATGGCTTATGAAACAAAGCAATTTTTGTAGTCTCATCATAATTCAAGTTCTTATCATTGAATATTTTTTTTGTACTGCTTATCGTTTCATCAAGATAATTTATTAGAATGTTATCCGGAGCTGACCCGCTTTGTCTAGTATCTTCTATTCCCATCAGACAGATATCTTTTCCTTTAAGCGAAATAATTTCAGACTGATTTCTCAGGACTTTTACAGGTGATTCATTATTAACTACTTTAGCTATGAAGTCCGGATCTGAAAAATAATCGTGATTCCCGAGAGATGAATAAATACCATGCTGCGCTTTGAGATCTTTAAAAGCATTTACAAATGGAAATACTTCTTCCTTTTGTGAGTTAGTAAGATCTCCTGCCATTAAGATCATATCAGATTTGAGGTCATTTATCACTTCAGCATATTCTCTCATCAGATTTTCATTCATATAAGGACCTGAATGAATATCGCTGATAAAAGAGATGGTAGTTCCTTTTAATTCATCAGGTAGCCTTGGAATACTCAGATCCAATTTTTCAATTTTGTAATCATTTTTACTGAGTACACCAGTCGTAGCACCTATAAATGCATACCCCGAAACAAATGCAGCAGAGGTTTTTATAAAAGCCCTTCTTGAAGAATCTATTTTTTTGACGGAATTTTTATTGAAAAAAGAATTAAACTTCTCCTTAAAGTATTTAATTTTATTTAGAAAGTAATATGGAATTGCAAAAGGTGCCTTAATAAGCTTTCCAATTAAAAGATAAAGACCTATGAAAATTACGGCTCCCTGAAATATATAAAATGGTATGTAGCCGTAATTGATTACCCAGTAAGGTGTTTTTGTTGAAGTGAAAAGGTTATATAAAACATAAAGATATGGCAAATTAAATATTATAAACGGATAAGCATATAGATATTTTAATTTTCTGTTACCGGAAAATTTTGATTTTAAAAATTTTTTGAAAGTTTTAAAGGTGAGATACTGACACCCAAAAAGTATTGAAAAAATTACTGTGAAAAAAATTATTCTGTTCCAGATTGACATATGCTAAACTAACTTAATCATGTTGATAAATGTTTCAATAAACCTATAAAATATTCATTTATTTTTTTTAAATAAATGTATACTTCAGTCTTTTGGGTATTACCAAAAAATAAGATGTTAAATTCATTCTGAGAATTCAAAACAAGTATTCAATTGAGATTACTTCCTCTATTACTAAACTAAGCATTATTCGCTAAAAACCTCAATTCCAATTTTATTTTCAACTATTTCCCCCATAATTAAAAATTCTTTGACTAAACTTAGACAATATTAAGTTTTTAATTTAAGAAGATTCGGGATATTTTTGTATTGAATCAAAGGAAACAAATACATCATCCCTAAAAGAATTTTCTATTCTTTATATGATTTTCTTCATATGGTTTGATGTCAGGTTTAGAACCCGGTTTCAATTTTGATTGAGACCGGCTTTACCTGAATTAGCTTATTCAATTTTATTAAAAAAGATTTTAATTTTTATAAATCAAATAAAAAGAAAATGAAAAATGTATCTTTATTTTTGAAAGTATTAGTACTACTTATTCTATTTAACGGATCCGCAAATTCGCAGCTTTACTGGAATCAGGCATGTACTTTTTCCGGATCTGCATCCAGTTATATCTCTGTTCCAAACTCCATATCCATAAACCTTACTTCTGATTTTACTTTTGAAGCATGGGTAAATCCGGATTTAACAGGGATTACAGCAAAAGGAATTATCGCAAAAGGAGGGACTTTAGGTACTTCTCTGAGATATGGTATAAGACTTCAAAATACTGGTAGAATCAATGTCATTACAAATGGATCTACAAGACTTCTTTCTAAAAGCACAACATTAATTCAAAGTAATGTATGGACACATATAAGTGCTTCATACGAATCAACATCGAATACATTTTCAATCTATGTAAATGGTATATTAGATACATCATCAGTAGTCCCGGGAGTCTCACCTACCTCAAATACTGATTCCTTATTTATTGGAATATCAGGAAGTTCTACTCCCTATAAAGGTCAGCTTGATGAAGTAAGGATCTGGAACAGGTGTTTAAGCTCAACTGAAATTTCAGAATATTTCAGAACCTCACTTGGAACAAACAGCGGAATTTATAACGGGTTGAATCTATCTATGACTTTTCAGAAAAGGAGTAATGTATCTCCGTTTTCATTGACCGATCAGTCCGGAAAAGAAAATAACGGAAACGGATTTAATATTACAGCGGCAAGTATGACTTTTCAACCATATAATACTATCAGCACAAATGAAGCTATAAATTTAAACGGAACGGATGATTATCTTTCAGCAAAAGACAGTTCCATGATATTTCCTTTTAATAAAATAACAATAGAATGCTGGGTCTATCCCAGAGACAGTAATATGTCTGTTATAGTTAAAAAACAAACTGGAGGAAACACAGCTTTTTCCTTAGCAGTCTCATCAACTGGGATCAGAACAACAATAAATAATAATGTATTTACAAGATCAGCAACAATCCCTCAAAATCAATGGAGTCATGTTGCAGTTTCATACAGCTTATCTTTTGGACTTTTAACAACTTTTTTAAATGGTAATAAAATTGGAAATCAGTCTGCTTCTGCGGGAAGTATTTCTAATTTAAGTGATTCAGTTTTTGTAGGAGGAGCTCCAGGTCAATCTGAATTTTTTAACGGATATATAGATGAGCTGAGAATCTATGCTCTTTTCCATGATGACCTGGATATAATCAGAAATATGTACAGAGGTATTGATGCTTCAATAAAAAATGAAATAGCAGCAATTTTATTCTCGTATAAGTTTGACGGCAATACTTTCGATAATGGTGAAAGCGGTGGTCCGAAATTATTTCTTAGAAATGGTGCTAAATTCAGTCATCCTTCTGCAAATATAAATACCCCCAGATCACCAATACTGAATGGTCAAAATAACAATTATTATAAAGCATATTATTTTTTACCCGTAAATAAGAAGATCCCTGAGACAGGTTCATCAGGAATAGTTTTAAGTTCAATGAAAATAAATATGTCCAAACCTGTTAACGATATTGATGTATTTGTAAATTTAGAGCATGCAAGTTCTTCAGACCTGAGAATTACTTTGTTGAGATCAGAATCATCAGATTCTATTTTACTATTTGACGGTAAAATTACAAACAGTACAGATAATAATATTTCTCTGATATTTGACGATCAGGCTGACAGTACTTTAGGTAATAGTAAATACTCTTCTTTTTGTTCAGCGATTAAACCGTTAAATAATCTCAATTCATTTTTTTCAGGCATGGATTCAAAAGCTACCTGGACATTAAGTGTTAATGATAATGTAACCGGTAATACCGGATTTATATATTCTTGGGGAATCAGATTTAATAACCTGACAACACCGCAAACGAATCTAACTATGTCTTCATTTATCCAGGGCTTTTATAATCCAATCTTAAATCTGACGGTAACAGATACATTAAATGTTGAATTAAGATCCGTTGTATCTCCTTATGCACTGATACAAGGATCTAAAGCAGTTTTAGGAAGCAATGGAATTTGTCCGGTTAGTTATGATAATTTAGATTATGACTTATTACATTATATAGTTGTAAAGCACAGAAATTCTATTGAAACATGGTCAGATAATTTTATTATTTTTTCGAATCAATTACAGGGGATCCAGAATTTCTATACAGATTCATCTTTTGCATTTGGTAGTAATCAGATCAGAGTTGACGATTCTCCTAAAACTTATGCATTTTACAGCGGAGATGTAAATCAGGACGATGCAGTGGATGTATCGGATCTAAGTCTTATAGATAATGATGCGTTCAATTTTGCAAGCGGATATATTCCTACGGACATTAATGGTGATGATGTAACGGATCTTTCAGATGGTTTGATAACAGAAAATAATGCAGTCAATTTTATAACTAAAATTTCTCCTTGATCAATACTTATCCAAATTATTCCTAACTCATATGAATATGAAAGTAGAAATCGGATTTCTTTAATTGATAAATTTATAAAGTCATTTAAGCAAATCCACAAATAATTGCAAATCTATTCCCTTCGAAAAGAAAGCTGCTTAAAGTTAATTATTAGGCAGCTTTTACTATAATAGTAAGTTATGGTATAAAATTTATTTAATTTAACTTGTATATAAAATTAAGCATGCTTAACTTTGGTTTAAAAAATTTTTATACATGCGGACCAGCTTAGAAGATTATTTAAAAAATATTTATTCAATACAAACAACTGACGGTAAAGTAACAAATATGATACTTGCTGAGAAAATGAATATTTCTCCGGCTGCAGTTAGTGATATGATCTCAAAGATCTCAAAATCCGGATTCATTAAGAATACTCCATATAAAGGATTTGAATTAACAAAAAAAGGTGAGAGAATTGCTATAAATTTAGTGAGAAAGCACAGATTATGGGAAGTATTTTTAGTGAAAAATCTTGAATACCCCTGGGAGAAAGTTCATTCGGAAGCAGAAAATCTTGAACATGCATCCTCCGATGAATTAGTATTAAAATTAGAAAACTTTCTCGGAAATCCGAAATTTGATCCTCACGGGCATCCAATCCCTGATAAAGACGGAAAGATACCTGAATCCAATCTTACTTGTTTATCTGAATTAAAAGTTGGGGATAAAGCTGTTATAAGGCAGGTTTCAGATGAGAGTTCGGAAGTGCTTGAATATTTATCAAAAGCCGGACTTAAGCTGAATGATAAGATAGAAATAATTGAGAAAATAGATTTTGACAATTCTATTCAGATAAAATTAAAATCGAGAAATATTTTCTTAAGTGAAAAATTATCGAAAAACATATTCATTACAAAAAATTAAATGAAAAAAATATATCTGCTTATTTTCACTGTAATAATAATCTGTTCAGGTTGTAAAAATGAAAACAGTACTGAAGAAGTTTCAGACGGAAAAATAGTTGCAGTTTCATCTATAAACATTATAAGTGATATTGTAAAAAACATCGGCGGAGATAAAGTAGAATCATACAGTGTTTGCGGAGTCGGCGTAGATCCGCATACTTACCATCCAAAACCGTCAGATCCGAGACTTATCAGTAAAAGCAATATTGTATTTATAAATGGATTTAATCTTGAGCACTGGATAGAAGAAATGATCACAGGTGCAGACAGGAATAAAAAAGTAGTAACTGTATCTGAAGGCATTACTCCGATGACAGACGAAAAAGGATTTGGAGATCCTGATCCGCATGCTTGGTTTGATGTATCAAATGTAAAAACGTATGCTGAAAATATCACAGATGGTCTAATGGAAATTGATCCTAAAAATGCTGAATATTATGATGCTAATTTGAAAAAATATTTAACCGAACTGGATTCACTTAACGGTTGGATAAAATCTGAGATTGCAAAAATTCCCGAAGATAAGAGAATTCTAATTACTTCACATGATGCATTCAGATATTTCGGCAGGGCTTATGGTCTTGATGTAAAAGGTCTTCAGGGAATTTCCACTGAGGCAAAAGTAAGGACAGAAGATTTTAAGAATATTATAGATATGATAAAAGAAAAAAAGATAAGATCGGTTTTTATTGAGACAAGCGTTAATCCAAAGTTGCTTGAGCAGATCTCAGGAGAGACCGGTGCACAGGTTGGTGGTACGCTTTATTCGGATTCTATTGGAAATGAAGGTACAGATGAAGGCAGCTATATTGGCGCAGTAAGATTCAATGTGAATACTATCGTAAATTCTTTAAAATAAATATGAAAATAAAAACTAAAATAAATTTATTTTTTATTAATTTTTTATTAATTGGAAACGGAATATTATTTTCTCAGGAATTGCCTACAATAGTAACAGACAGACCTGATATTACTGAGTCTGCTGAGACAGTTCAGAAAAATAGATTTCAGATAGAGTCGGGTATATTGAATAACAGGGATCAGGGTTCATATTATGATTCTTTAAATCAGGTTGTATATTTTACAAAGGAATTTCTAACTTTGCCAAATGTATTGTTTCGATATGGGGTAAATGACTTTATGGAATTGAGACTTGCGTTATCAGTTACAATAAGTAATGAAGATTATAATGGCAAGTATGAAAATAGTAGTATAACTAATTTTGATGCTCCTTCTTTTGGATTCAAATTTAAACTGGGAAAACAGGACGGTATAGAGCCCTCAATTGCTGTCATTATTCAGGCAGTCAGTCCGGTATTGAGTACAGAATCAGTAGATGATTATATCGATCCTTCAATTGTATTTTGTTTTCAAAACATTGTATCAGATAATTTTTCATTAGGATATAATGCCGGATTAAACTTACAGGATTGGTTTGGTGAAGGAGATGGATTCTTCCTTTCGTTGTCAGGAAGTTACTCTTTCTCTGAAAAAGTTTTAGCTTTTGGAGAGTTATTTAGTTCAACTAATTTTTATTATCTGGTACCTAATATCGGTGGAGATCTTGGTGTTACATATTTAGTTAGCAACAATATACAACTTGACCTTTCAGGCGGTGCGAGTTTAGAAAATATTAAAGATGATTATTTCTTCAGCACAGGATTTTCGATAAGGATTCCAAATTAAAATTATGAATGTAATCAAAGTAAAAAATCTTACAATTGCCTATAAAAAAAGACCCGCGATAAAAGGAATTAATCTTAATATCGAAGAGGGGAATATCATCGGCATCATCGGTCCAAACGGAGCCGGTAAATCTACATTGCTCAAAGGTATACTCGGACTGCTGCCTATCGAGACAGGTGAAGTAAAGATCTTTGACAAGCCGGTAAAGGAATCATTGCAAAGGCTGGCATATATTCCGCAGAAGGAGCAGTTCGACTGGGACTTTCCGATCAATGTTTCCGAAGTGGTTATGATGGGAAGATATCCGCATCTGAGTATGCTTGGAAAACCTAAGAAAGAAGATCATGAAATTGTAAATGAAGTTCTCAAAAAAGTCGAGATGACAGAACATGGAAATACGCAGATAAGAAATCTTTCAGGAGGACAGCAGCAGAGAATATTCATAGCCCGCGCACTTGCACAGGAAAGTGATATGTATTTTTTAGATGAACCGTTTGTAGGAGTAGATGCAAAGACGGAGAAAGCTATTTTTGAACTGATCAGAGAATTGAAAGAAAAAAATAAGACGATACTTATAGTTCATCATGATCTCAGTAAGGTCAGTGAATATTTTGACAAAGTAATAATGATAAACCAAACTTTGATTGCATTTGGAGATACGGAAAAAGTATTTACTGCTGACATTATAAATAAAACTTATGGCGGCAGACTTACAATTTTACAGAAAGCAGAACAATTAATAAGCAGTTGACATAATGGAGACACTCACAAAATTTTTAATAGAACCGCTACAGTATGAATTCATACAACGCGCACTTGTAGCCTCGATAATGGTTGGGATAAGCTGCGGGCTGATCGGTACATATATAATGCTGAGGAGACTTTCACTTATCGGTGATGCATTGGCGCATTCAGTGTTGCCCGGTGTAGTGATAGGATTTATGATCTCCGGAAAAAATCCGCTTGGATTATTTTTAGGAGCTTTGGTTGCGGGAATTTTGACTTCTATACTGATCAGTTATGTTGAAAGAAATTCGAAGATAAAGGAAGACACATCTATCGGGATTATTTTCACTGGAGCTTTTGCATTAGGAATATTATTAGTCTCACAGCTTAAGCAAGTTCACATTGATCTGTCATCATATTTATTCGGAGATGTACTTGGAGTTTCAGATTCAGATCTGATCATGTCGTCTGTGATCACGGTATTCATTGTTATCTCAGTTATATTATTTTACAAACAACTTTTGGTAACTTCTTTCGATCCGGTCATGGCTTATATAATCGGCATATCGACTTCACTTGTACACTATTTTTTAATGACGCTGCTTTCAATGTCGATCGTTGCAGGACTGCAGTCTGTCGGGGTTATACTTATCATTGCAATGCTTATCACACCGCCGGCTACGGCATTTCTATTGACAGATAAATTAAAACCTTTACTTATACTTTCAGTTCTGATCGGAGTATTCTCATCAGTTATTGGATTATATTTGTCTTATCATTTTAATTTTGCATCAGGTGCTTCTATAGTTTTAACTGCAGTTGTGATCTTTTCAATTACTTTCTTATTCTCTCCAAAGGAAGGTGTTGTACAAAAGTATTTCAGAAGGAAAAGAAATTCAGGTATCAATCTTACTGAAGACATTTTGAAATGTTTATTCAATGCAGAGGAAAAGCAGACTGAGGGAGATATAGTTTCAAAACTATCACTTGAACTGGGATTATCACAGAATAAAATAGAATCAGCTTTAAATAGATCTGAAAGAAATGGATTAATATCCGGTGAAAAAAATAATTATAAGCTGACAGAAAAGGGAAGAGAACTTGCGACAAAGCTTGTCAGATCACACAGACTATGGGAGACATATCTTACTGAAAAAAATATTGTAGATATGGACAGCATTCATCAGGATGCGGAAAAATTTGAACATATCCTTTCAGATGATCTTATAGCAGAAATAGATGAGGAGCTGGGTCATCCGCAGAAGGATCCGCACGGTTCGCCTATTCCGAAGAGGAAGGACAATTGATTAAAGCATTGAAATTTAGATTTCCAAAATAAAAGTTACAAGAGTGTATTTTAAAAGGATAAAAATGTAAAGGAATAAAATTAATTCTGTGATTATCAGAAAGAATGGAGTTAAGTTAAATATTTTTTTTGAATAAATTTTCGAACCTTTGTTAAAATTAAAAGAAGCTAGATGAGTATTATATACTGAATAGTAATTTATCCCTATGACGTACTTTTGATCTGAGATTATTGGAAGTCAAAAAATTCGCTGAGATATTTGATTTAACCTCTATTATTAAATTTGTAAACTTTTTGTAATACATGCAACGGCATAAAATATTTTTTACTCTTATGAATCAACTCTAAGCTTTAAATGTCCGCCTAAACCTTTGTGAACAATTCTCATTAAAGTAGAAAGTCTGAAATCACTTGCATTATTTTCAATTCTTGAGATGAAAGATTTTGATGTACCGCATTTCTCAGCAAGTTCTTCCTGAGTCAAACCCTTTTCCATACGGAGTTCCTGGAGCTTTACACCTAATTTAAAAGCTTCAAACTCTTGTTCATAAATTTCTCTGGACACAATGCCGCGTTTACCATATTGTATATCCAAATGTTCGGCAAAAGATGTCATATCTTTATTTATTTTTTTCATCGAAATATTGTTTTTTTAATTTTTCCGCTAATTCAATTTCCTTCTTTGGTATCTTTTGAGACTTCTTTTGAAATCCGTTAACTAATACTATCAATCGTCCTTTATCAAAGAAACTGAAAACCCTGTAAATGTCCGAACCAACTTCAATCCGGATTTCATAAAGACCCGAAGTTGAGGTAATATGTTTAAAATATTTCTCCGGAATTCTCTCTATGCTTTCAATAAGCTGTAAAGTCCAGTTGAATTTTTTCTTAACTTCCGGTTTTAAAGTTTCAAAAAAATCAAGATAGAAGTCTTTGTAGTAATAAATTTCCCTGATAAATTTCATATCCTCTCGCTTCATATTCTTCGTATCGCAGTAACCCTTTACATTCCTAAATAAATTAATTTTTTAGATTGGTATATTCAATATGATAAAACATATAATTTGTAATTATTAAGGATAATCCAAGAAAACAGAAATCTCCGTGATTATTACAGCGTCAAAACATTTTTAATTTCCCACTTTTAAATTTTAATTTCAAATAAAAAAAGCCGTCCCGAAATAAATCAAAACGGCTTTGAAAAAATAAATCCGGTAAATCATACTCTCCCGCGCAGCTTCTCCTTTCAATTTTAAATTTCAATTTGTAAATGTTAAATGTTAAATTAGAATAAAAGCCCGGATAATTTCTAATCGAATATTCAAAAATACCGGCTTTCGAGAATTGAGATATTTATACATTCTAAAACCGTAATTCTAAATTCTAACATTCTAAACAAAGATTATTAAAGACTAATATAGAGTGCAAAAATAATTCAGATTCGTTAATTTAAAGAAAATTCGGACTATCTGTTTTGAATCATAAATTATTAGGTCCGCTTTGAATCCAATGTTGTTTTGGGATTTCAGCAATGTCCTTTTAATCCAATATTTTTAATTTCATGATTGATGACAAATATTTTGACAATATTTATGACCAATACAAGAATATTGTATTTAACCTGAGTCTCAATTATGTCTTAAATGTTGAGGAAGCACAGGACATTACTCAGGAAGTTTTTGTAAAAGTGTATCAGCGCTTTCATCAATACAATCCCGAAAAGGCATCCCTGAAAACATGGGTATGTCAGATTGCTATAAATCAAAGCCTTGATTTTCTAAAGGCAAAAAAAACAACTAAACGTTTTGGGTTCATAACTTCTCTATTTCATAAGGAGACAAACGAGCCGATTGAAGGCGCAGTAAATATCGATCATCCGGGTACTGAGATGGAAGATAAAGAAGGACTGGAAAACCTGTTAAAGATCATTTATAATCTGCCTGATAATCAGAAAACAGCTATCATATTAACCAAAATAGAAGATCGTCCTCAGAAGGAAGTTGCCGAAATCATGAACATTTCTATAAAAGCTGTGGAATCATTATTACAAAGAGCCAAACAATCTATTTCAAAAAAATTAGAAGATACCGAAGGATTATAAAACATTTGTCGTAAAACAAATCATAAAGCTATGAATATTGATAACAAATTAGACGGACTTAAAAAAATAAAGCAGGTGGATGCCCCACCTTTCCTGTTCACCAGAATCAAACAGCAAATCCGCAACCTGGAAAATGCACCTGCACCTACTCAATGGACATGGGCTTTTGCCGCATCTGCCATAGTCATTATAGTTTTAAATGTTTCTGTATTTTTCAACAACAATACCTCAACGGAAAGTATTGAAATCGAAACCGTTGTCAGCTCTATGCAACTTTCCAACTCAAATTCTTTAAACTTATACGATGAGTAAAATAAAATTTTTAACTATTGCTGTAGCCGGCTTGCTGATTGTGAATCTTGCTTTGGTTGCTTATATATTTTTTAGCAAAACTCCACAACAGCTAAATGAAAGTTCCGCATTGAAACAGGAAACACCGAAACGTATCATCATTGACAAACTTCATTTTGATAAGGAACAGATAGCTAAATATGATGTCCTGATTGAACAACACCGGATAATAATAAAATCTCTGAAAGACAGCATTAATATTGACAAGAACGAACTATATTCTACACTTACCAGTGATAACTTTGGTGGAAATGATTCATTAAATGATTCATTAATAGAGAGGCTTGGGGTTTTACAAAGAGAAGTGGAGTTAACCAATTACAATCATTTTACCGCCATCCGTTCTTTATGCGAACCTGAACAAATAGAATATTTCAATCAACTCACCAAAGAACTAGCCGGATTTTTTGCTGCATGGAAAAATTCAGTTCCGAAACCAAGAGATTGAATGCAATATCCAATAGCAATAGAACTACTGGAAATGATACAGCTGTCCTGAACCGGGAGAGATTTTTTAATTTTATTTATACTTTCCTGCAGTAATTACTCCAACTAATTTTTAACCATTAAAAAATTTCTTAAGACTAAAGCGAAGGATTATTGTATTAGAATCGTATAAGTATATGAAATCAAAATAAATAAAAACTTATTATGAAAACGAAATCAAAATCTATTCTGATTATTACAATTATATTTATTTTATATGGCTGTAATTCATCAAATGATACAGCCGGTAATCGTTCCCCACAAGACGGGCGTCCTACTACAGCAGAGATCTTTTCTCAGATGGACAACAACAAGGATGGCATTTTATCTAAAGAGGAAGTAATCGGACCATTGAAGGATGACTTTGCTAAAATTGACACTAATAGTGATGGTTTTATTACAGAGGAAGAATTGAACAATGCTCCAAAGCCGGATGATCAAAGACCCAATCAACAACAGCAGGGACCTCCTCCGGGAAGAAACTAATAAGGGCTCAATTTCTAAAATCAGGAAACCAAGATAGCAATAAGCACACATTTAATTATATGAACAATTTCTACAATTATATAAAAGAAATAATATAAATATCTAAACTATGAAAAATACAAAAACAAAAATATTAGCCGCATGTTTAGTAGTTGCGGTATTGACTGCTGGAGTGCTTTATTATTCTTTTGGAATAACCGATAATACTACTGTCTGGGTGGAATCAATCAATGTTAAATATGGTGATGTAACAACCTTAGTAACAGCAACCGGTACCATTGAACCGATCATACAAGTAGATGTTGGAACTCAAGTATCAGGTACTATCAATAAAATTTATGTGGACTTCAACAGTGTAGTAAAACAAGGTCAACTAATTGCTGAACTAGACAAAACTAACCTGAATATGGCTGTGACTAAGGCTCAGGTGCAATATGATAATGCTGTCAATGATAAAGATTACATGGAGACGATTTATGACCGGCAAAATATAATGTATGAAAAACAGCTTGTAAGTGAGACAGAATTAGAACAGGCGTTGTACAATTTAACCAATGCAAAAAACACAGAGGCATCAAAACTTTATGACCTGGAGGAAGCAAATACTAATCTGGGTTATGCTGATATTTATTCCCCGATAAACGGAGTGGTGCTTTTCAAAGATGTGGATGAGGGACAAACCGTAGCTGCGAGCTTTTCAACTCCCACTCTCTTTACTATAGCGCAGGATTTGCATGAAATGCAAGTAGAGGCAGATGTGGACGAAGCGGATATTGGTCAAATCTCCGAGGGACAGCGAGCAACTTTTACAGTAGATGCATTCCCAAATGAAAATTTTTCAGGTGTAGTCATGCAGATTCGATTGAATCCAACTGTTACTTCTAATGTGGTAACCTACACAGTTGTCATTAAGGCAGACAACCCTGAAATGAAATTAAAGCCGGGGTTAACTGCAACCATTTCTATCTACACACTTGAACTAAAAAATGTTTTAACTTTACAATCGAAAGCTCTGAATTTTCAACCTGACAATGAGCTGCTTGCTAAATATAATGCTAAACAACAAATGGTTGAAAAAATTGAAAGCAAAGGAAGTAAGCCAAATTCCGGCGAAGAATCAAATCGAACGATGGTTTGGATTCTAAGGGATAATCTGATTACAACTTCTTCTGTCGAAACAGGTGTAAGCGATGGAGTGCAAGTTCAGATATTGACCGGATTAAAAGAAGGTGATGAGATAGTCTTTAGCTTAAAAGAGATTGCCGAAGCTACAATTGAAGAGTCCGAAAACAGCAGTCCATTTATGCCTAAACGTCCGGGAAGTAAAAAATAATTATGAACGAGATAATCATCAAAATAGAAAATCTTAAAAGAGACTTTTTAATGAGCAGTGAAACAGTCCACGCTCTAAAAGGTATTTCATTTAACATTAACGCAGGAGAATTTGTAACCATAATGGGATCAAGCGGTTCGGGTAAAAGTACCTTATTGAATATTTTGGGATGCCTGGATCAGCCTACATCCGGAACTTATGATATAGATTCTATAAAAGTAAAAGACCTTAGCCGAAATGAATTGGCGACCATCAGGAACGAAAAGATTGGATTTATTTTTCAATCGTATAATTTATTGCCCCGTACATCTGCACTCGAAAATGTGGAATTACCACTTTTATACAATAGCAAGGTCACTACCAAAGAACGAAAAGAAAGAGCCACCAAAGCCCTGGAGATGGTAGGATTGGGTGACAGGATGGATCATACCCCTGCACAACTTTCAGGTGGGCAGCAACAACGTGTGGCAATTGCGAGGTCGTTGGTAAATAACCCGGTAATGATTCTAGCTGACGAAGCCACAGGAAACCTGGATACACGTACTTCTTACGAAATCATGTCGTTATTTCAAGACCTGAACAGACAAGGCATTACCATAACCTTTGTAACTCACGAACCTGATATAGCAACATTCAGCAATCGTACAATTGTTTTAAAGGATGGGAATATCATTCAAGATCAACAAAACCAAAATGTAAAATCTGCAGCAGCCCAGTTGGCTGAATTACCTAAAGAAGAAGATTAATCATGAGACTATTAAATCTATTTAAAATCGCTTTCAAAGCCATCGTACTGAATAAGACAAGAACCTTGCTGACGATGTTAGGAATCATCATTGGTGTAGCTTCCGTAATTGCGATGCTTGCTATTGGTGAAGGCTCTAAAGAAAGCATCCGTACCACCATTTCTAGCATGGGTTCCAATATGATAACGATCAGTCCAGGCACAGATGTCAGGGGTCCGGCAAGGGGAAGTGGCGGCGATGTGCAAACACTTACACTTAAAAATTATGAAGTGATCAAGGAAAAAGCAACATTGTTAACTTATATAACACCGGTTGTAAATGGTGGTGGACAGGTTATCAATGGTTCTAACAACTGGCCATCTTCCATATATGGTGTAAATCCCGACTATCTTAAGATTAAAGCGGTTAGCCTGCAAAGCGGAAGTATGTTTACGGATGTTGAAGTACAGTCCGCTTCAAAGGTTGCCATAATCGGGCAGACTGTTGTAGACAATGTATTTCCTGATGGTCAGGATCCTGTCGGGCAATTGATCCGCTTTAATAATATTCCTTTTAAAATAATTGGCGTATTGGAAGAAAAAGGAGAAAATACTTTTGGACAAGATCAGGATGATGTGGTGATTGCCCCATATACTACGGTACAAAAACGTATTTTAGCAATCGATTATTTAAATCAGGTAATAGCTTCTGCCATTAGTGAAGACGATGCTCCCGAAGCAGTAACCCAGGTAACCGAAATTTTACGTTCGCAACACAAATTAATGGATAATGAAGCTGACGATTTTAACGTACGTTCTATGGAAGAATTGATTTCTACCTTTAGTTCTACCAGTGAAATGCTGACTATCCTTTTGGTAGCGGTAGCCAGTATTTCCTTGTTGATTGGCGGAATTGGCATTATGAACATCATGTATGTTTCAGTAAAGGAACGAACCAAAGAAATAGGTTTGCGGATGGCCGTAGGAGGTAAAGGAATAGACATCCTGATGCAGTTTTTAATAGAAGCCATATTGATCAGTATAACAGGAGGGTTTATAGGAGTACTTCTTGGACTTGGAGCAACTGAATTTATAGAAAAATTTTTAAACTGGCCAACAAGTGTTGCTTTATATTCCATCGTTATATCTTTTGCGGTTTGTGCGGTAACAGGAATCTTTTTTGGATGGTATCCTGCCCGAAAAGCTGCTGCTCTGGATCCAATTGATGCAATCAGGTATGAGTAATGAGAAGCGTTGATTTGTCGTCGGGCTTGGTGTTGCTCTATCCATCAACCGCTTTTTATCGGGTAAAGGTATTGCTCTTGGTGGCGAAAAAGTTTTAAAGTTAAAGAATTAATTTGAATCTCAATAAAAAAATTTTAGAACACCAGCAGTGGTAGGAAATTTACTTTAAGGTTTTCTCTAATCGTAATAGAATTTTATTGTACCACTTTTTATTATTGTGTTTCATTAATTAAGCCTAACAATATTCAATTTTTCATATGATAATTATCATTCATTTTTTTTTTTTCTTTACTAAGTTAATAATAATTATAAAAATAAAATGGTAGAATAATCAGTCAAATGTCTTATGGATATCAGCCGGTGTACAACGAATTTAAGATTAATTAATATAGAATATAAACTAAAAATGAGAAGTATTATGAAAAAGCAAATTTTAAAATTCAATAAAACAATGTTGTTGTTATTACTTGCAGGATTTCTTATTTCTTGTGGTGATTCAGCAAAAAAAGAACAAAAAACTACAGAGGACAAACCAAAAGTTGAAGAAAAAGCTCCTGTAGTAGAAAATAAAGTAAAGAATGATGGTGATGGAGCAATATCTGCACGTGTTGATAGTATGCATAAAACCCGTTTCATCGAGTTATTTTTTGCTTATGAAGGAACTAAAGAAGAAGGAATTTTAGCAGAATGTTTCAATACAATGTTTACTTCAAAAGGGATACCTGTCGATAAAAATACAGCACCACAGGATCTTGTTAAAGGTCTTAATTTGGAAGAAATGGCAAAGGAAAATGGAGTATTAAATGTTTCATTAAACGGACCTAAACTTTGGTTGCCTGATTGGACTGATATTGACGAAGGTGTTGAAAGGTCTTTTAATGGTATTGAAGCGCGTTGGGTTGCCAGATTGAGTATGGGTGATAATAAAGAAGGGGTTAAAAGTACAAAGCCTTATACAACTCAAACCATTAGTAGAAAAAGCTCATTAGGCTGGAATAAAGGCACTAAAGTTTTATTATTAGATGATGCTGATGGAAATACCTGGATTATGAAAGGTTTTCAATTGGGTTTAGATCCGATTTACACTTATGAAGAATTCTTTGAAAATGCAGACAGTCATTACAAAAACCTACCAGAAGGTTGGAAAGTAAGAGTTATCACATTAGAAAAAGATTTGATTGAAACTCCTAAAGACGGTTTAGCACTTTTAATTGCAGATGACTTTTTTAATGTATTTGATAAAACAGGTCAGGGCATGATGAACTATCAACCGTAATTCACTGCTATTGTTGTTATTCCAAAAGTTTGCTCCCGAGCATACTTTAAGATTATTAGCAAGTAATGACAAACTTTAGGTCATTACAAAGGTATGATTTTGATTGATAAGTGATACAAATTATACTTTTATATTAAGTTTTAACAGAAGCTTAAAATTTTAAATCTAAAAAAAAAGAAATCATGAAGAAAATACAAGCAGCAGTCTTACTAGTTATTCTTTTGTTAGTAAGCATAGTGGGTTGCACTTCAAAAAAAGATAAAGCTCCGGAGTCATCATTAGTCGAAACTAGCCCGATTCCATTAGTCGCAGTAGCTCCAACAACGGGACCCGCGGGCGGACAACCTGATCATGGATCTAAACAATCTGTCCCGGATTTAGATTATCAAGTGAAATACCAAAGAGCATTCGAGGTAATTATCTGGGCAACACCTGCACTTGATATATACAATTTCATAAAAGCTATGAATGCTGTAGGTGCACAGTCGAATGATATAGTTGCATTCTCCGAGCCGGCTACAGAAAGACTCGAAGCGCTTACCGCAAATAACCAGGTGCCTTATACAACAGGTTATTCTGATCTATCAATAGAGCCGGCTGTGCTGGAAATACCTGCTGCAACAGACGTAGCGAGTTTCTTTGGGCAAGTAGTAGGAACATGGCAAACGACCGTTGCTGACGTTGGTCCTCCGGGACTGGACAAGGGTAAAGGTGGAAAATATCTGTTATTACCTCCCGGTTACGATAAGCCTATTCCCGAAGGGTATTATGTAATTGAGACCGGTTCTTCAATAGTCTATTTCGCATTCCGCGCATTACCCGGACCCAAAGGCGATTTGGAAAAAGCCGCTCAGTACGTAAAAAACGGAGTAAAACTGTATCCATTATCTCAAGCATCAAATCCACCTGAGCAGAAGTTTATTGACCCATCAACGAAGCAATTGAGGTTTCCGACTTTGCCGGCTTACAACATCTCCGCTTTTGAAACAATACACAAAATAATCAGCGCTGAGCCCATACTTCCCAGAGATAAAGTTATGATGGATATGTTGGCATATTTAGGAATTGAAAAAGGCAAGCCGTTCAATCCTGATGCGCAAACAAAAAAAGCGATGGAAACTGCGGTTGTTGACGCATATTTTTATATGTTACAAACAAATGCACAGCCTAAGGATAAATATAAAATCTGGGATAACAGACATTACTACACGATTATCTGGCCGGATAATAACGGCGAATTCAATTTCGAATATCCGGATAGGTTAAGCTATACCGAGAGAGCATTAACTTATTTCCAGGTTACGTTTTTCCCTAAGAAATGGGATTCTGAAAGACCAATCAATGCTTACTTAACACCTAAGTTTGATAAAGATGGAAATCCTCTTCTTGCCGGAAAAAATTATAAAATTACAATTCCAAAGACCGTACCGGTAAAGTTCTTCTGGGCAGTAAATATGTATGACGATGCGACCGGTGCGTTTATTTACAATCCCCTCGTTAGAGCCGGACTTTCCGACTATGACAGAAAGACTATGAAGATAAATTCTGACGAGAGCGTTACTATATATATCGGACCAAAAGCACCTGACGGACTGGAATCAAATTGGATTCCTACGGAAGGTAAGAAACCGTTCGTTTTAATCAGATTGTATGGTGCGGAAGAAGGATACTACGACAGAAGTTTTGTGTTAGATGACTTTGAGCTTGTAAAATAGTTTGTCAGATTAAATTCTTTACGATTTGATGGGGACAAGATCGAGTTAATGAAATATGTGGTTCTCCAACTAATATACCGGGAAGTTTAGGTACTATTTTTATGAAACCTGAAGCAGAAAAATTATTAGGAATAAGTATAGATGAGATTTCACCAGTAAAAGAAATAAATAGAATTCATATACCTGTTTTTATAATAGGTGGGGAAAATGATAGCAGGACTACTAAGGAAAATACTATAAATTTATTTAATTCGGCAAATGATCCAAAGGAATTATGGATTGCAACTGATTCGGAACATGAGAATATTTATAATAGAGATCCTGATTTATATAAATTGAAAATAAAGAGTTTTTTGAATAAGTTTTATTAAAATTTATTTAACAAAAATTAATCATGAGTTATCTAGCTGTAATAAAAAAATACGGAAACGGATACAGTGCTTATATACCTGATGTTCCGGGTTGTGTATCTGCCGCAGATACAAAGAGAAAAACTATTGCATTATTAAAAGAAGCTTTGATAATTCATCTGAATGATAATACTGAAATTCCCAAAGAGCAGACAGATTTAGTTGTGATTAAATTTGATAAGAATTTAATTCCGTTAAAAAATTAATTTTTACAGATCCTTCCTAAACATCTCCATTAATTTTTCCGGTTCTTTCAGAGAATGAAATCCAAATTTTTCATAAAGAGAATGAGCATCTTTTGTGGCGAGAAACCATCTTCGTAAATTTTTAAATTCTCCATATTCAAAAACTACCTTCATCATCCATTTTGATAAACCTTTTCCTCTGTGTTCCTCTAAAATAAATACATCAGCTAGATATGCGAAAGTAGCTTTATCAGTGATTACTCTTGCAAAACCAATCTGAGTTTCTTTAAAATAAAGTCCGAAACAGACCGAGTTTTCAATAGATTTTTTTGTAGTTTTTAAAAGTCGGTTCTTTGCCCAATAAGAATTGCTGAGATATTTCTGAATAACTTTTATGTCAAGGAGTGATTTATCCGAGCTTATCAGATAATCTCCTTTTGTGAAATTAGTTTTCATAAAAAAAATTTATGTAAGATAATAAATTTTATTAAAACATATTATTTAACTTTTAATAAAGAGACTTTATAATTATTTTTACGCGTGATTTCAACAATTAAGGCCGTTTTAATTTCGATCCATTGCATAATAATCGCAATACTTACAATTATTGTATCTCCCATAGACAGGCGAGGCAGGATCACACATTATCTCTCCAAGATTTTTGGAGGAGTAATTTTATTTATTGCAGGTGTAAAGGTCAGTATATCGGGACTTGAAAATCTAAATAAACATGAAACTTACATTTTCATATCCAATCATCTGAGCTACTTTGACATTCCGATTTTGATGAAAGCTATACCGAATAATGTCAGATTTATTTATAAGGACAGTCTGACAAAGATTCCAATCCTCGGTTGGGGAATGTACCTCGGTGGTTACATACCGATCAGCAGGGAAAATATCAGAGATGCTATGAAGTCACTAAAAGCGGCAGCAGTAAAAATAATTAACGGAATTTCTGTAGTGATATTTCCTGAAGGAACGCGTAGTTATGACTGCATTCCGGGTGAATTCAAAAGAGGAATGTTTGTGCTGGCAGAGGAATCCAAAGTACCATTAGTGCCGACTACGATTATCGGATCAGAAAAAATATTGCCCAGGGGTAAATTTGAAATCAGATCAGGAGATGTGCATGTGAATTTTAGTTTACCTGTAGAATACAGAAAAGACAAAGGTCTACTCGAGGAGATAAGAAATATTATCGTAGAGCAATTAAAAATTAAAAATTAGAAATTAAAAATTAGAAATTAATGTCAGTTACAATTAAAGACGTAGAAAAAATTGCCAAGCTTGCCAAGTTAAAATTTAATGTAAGTGAAACAGGTAAGCTGCAGACCGAGCTTAATCAAATTCTTGAATACATTGATCAGCTTAATGAACTGGATCTCGAAGGTGTCGAGCCATTGGAAAATATCAATGAGACTTCAAACGTTTTAAGAAAAGATGAATCGGAAAAATGGCTTTCAACTGAAGAAGCATTAAAAAATGCTCCTTCAAAAACCGGTAAGTTTTTTAAAGTACCAAAGATTTTAGATAAATGAAAGTAACCGGTGTAATCCCTGCAAGATACGATTCTACAAGATTTCCCGGAAAACCTTTGATTATTATCAAAGGCAAATCTATGATCCGCAGAGTATATGAACAGTCAATGAAATGTTCTTTATTAGATAATGTAATTGTTGCAACTGACGACAAAAGAATTTATGAACACGTATTGTCCTTCGGAGGTAAGGCAGTAATGACTTCGAAGAAACACAAATCCGGTACTGACAGAATCAATGAAGCAGTTCAAAATATTGACTGTAACATTGTAGTGAATATTCAGGGTGATGAACCATACATTGATCCGAAAAATATTGACAAAGCTGTTAAGCCGTTACTGTCTGATAAGAAACTCAATGTTTCCACTTTAGCAACAAGAATAAAAGACATTTCGGAAGTAACAAATCCGAATATAGTAAAGGTGATATTTGATGTAAACGGATTTGCAATTTATTTTTCACGAGGTATACTCCCTTTTGATAAAAGTATATCAAATTCATTATACTTACCTGCGTCTGCAAAATTTTACAAACATATAGGACTTTATGTTTACAGGAAAAAATTTCTTAAAGAATTTGCAGAAATGAAAAAAAGTTATCTTGAAGAGACAGAGAAGCTTGAACAGCTCAGGATACTTGAGAACGGTGAGAAAATAAAAGTTGTAATTACAAATAAAGATTCTTTGTCTGTTGATACGCCTGAAGATTTAATGATACTTGATAAAAATAATATAAATACTACAGAACATTTACTGTGAAAAATGATTAAGATTTGATTTTGTATGAAATTAATTATTTGAAATTTGGTCAATGGAAATTATAAAAATATTAATAAATGAAAAACCTACACCATACAAAGTATGTATTCTTAACCGGAGGAGTAGTTTCCTCTCTTGGAAAAGGAATAGCCGCGGCTTCTCTTGGATTACTTCTTAAAGCCAGAGGTTTAAGAGTTACAATTCAAAAACTGGATCCTTACATAAATGTTGATCCGGGCACAATGTCTCCGACTCAGCATGGAGAAGTCTTTGTAACGGAAGACGGAGCGGAAACTGATCTTGATCTCGGACATTATGAAAGATTCCTTGATGAAAATATGTCACGCGCAAATAATATGACGACCGGACAGATCTATAATGAAGTGATCACAAAGGAAAGGAGAGGTGACTATCTCGGTGCAACTGTTCAGGTGATCCCGCATATCACAGACGAAATAAAAAGAAGGATCAGAGCTTTAGAATCTGTAAAAAAATATGATGTTATAATTTCTGAGATCGGCGGCACTGTCGGTGACATTGAATCTCTTCCATTCCTTGAAGCTATGAGACAGATAATGTTTGATGTGGGGAAAAATAATTCACTCTGTGTTCATCTGACCTTAGTGCCGTTCATAAAATCTGCAGGCGAGCTGAAGACCAAACCTACACAACATTCAGTAAAAACTTTGCTTGAGATCGGAATTCAGCCGGATATGCTTTTATGCAGAAGTGAGATGAGTCTGTCAAGAGAGTTAAGAGAAAAAATTGGACTGTTTTGTAATATTGAGCAGGGTTCAGTATTGCAGGCACTTGATGCAAAGTCTATTTATGAAGTTCCGCTTAATTTGAAGAAAGAAAAGTTTGATGAAGTAGTTATGAAAAGACTTAATCTTAAATCTTCAGAACCAAATTTACGGAATTATAAAAAAGTTGTAAATAAAATTCTAAATCCTAAAAAAGAAATTACGATCGGAATATGCGGCAAGTATAATATTATTCCCGATGCATACAAAAGTATTTTGGAGTCATTTATACATGCGGGAGCTTATAATGAAGTGAAGGTAAATCTTAAGTGGATAAATTCTGAAGAGCTTGAAAAAGGGAAAGCTAATATTGGGAAAATAATTGGAAATATCAGCGGACTACTTATCTGTCCCGGATTTGGAAAAAGGGGAGTCGAAGGGAAGATCAAAGCAATTAAATATGTGAGAGAAAAAAAGATCCCTTTTCTTGGAATATGTCTTGGATTACAATGTGCTGTAATTGAGTTTGCAAGAAATGTCTGCGGACTGAAATCAGCTAATTCTTCCGAATTCGAAAAAAGTAAAGACAGTGTAATAGATATAATGGAATATCAAAAGTCAGTAAAAGTTATGGGAGGATCAATGCGGCTCGGCTCATATCCGTGTATCGTTGAAAAAAATTCTTTAGCATATAAATGTTATAAAAAAGAATCTATAAATGAAAGACACAGACACCGTTATGAGGTTAATAATAATTACAGAAAGTTACTGACTGAAAATGGTTTAAAACTTTCGGGATTATCACCTGACAGTACATTAGTAGAGATGATCGAACTGCCTCAGACAAAGCATCCGTTTTTTATTGCCAGTCAGTTTCATCCTGAATTAAAATCAAGAATAATTAATCCGCATCCGCTGTTCAGAGAGTTTGTAAAGGCATGTATAAATTATTCAACTAAAAAATAAATTTTTTTACACAATTAAGTTTCAGATTTACCCAGCCGTACATTCGGTTGAAAATTTTGCAGTTGCCACAAAGGCTCTAAGACTCTAAGCTTAAGTGCTTTTAAATAATTCTTCTTTGAGACTTAGAGAATTATAGGTTGTAATTTATTTTCTGATAAATAAGAGCTAAGTATCGAGTAATATTTTTAATAATATTCACTTTTGATCTTTTCAATAACTTCTTTGAAACCATCTCTTTCATCAAATCCATAATCATGTCCGTCTTTTGAACGTCCTTCAGATTCAAATGACCATAGCAATATTCCGCTTACGCCTGAATTTAAATATTTAATAAATTCCTTTTCGATAACTTTTTTTCTGTTTAAACCCATTACTTTTTTAAATCCAATCTCACCAATATAAAGCGGCTTTTTATATTTTGCTGCTGTCTGAATATTTTTTGAAATATACGTTTGCCATATGCTTCTCAATGTTAATGGGATATCATATACATCATTAAATTTTCTGAGAGTAAATTTATCTATTAAGCCCGGAATAAAATTTATGATCTTGTCCAGATTATTTAATATTGCTGAACTTGTATATTTCCCTTTGAATCTTTGATAGATATCAAGTCTTTCAGCTAAAGAAGAATTAAAACTGTAATCATGTATAGAGACTGCATCGAGATCAGTCAGAGAATATAGCTTTTCAAAATTCGAATTATTGAATCTCGAAAATTCATTTCCAAATTTATCTCCAATGCCGCCTATAGTTCCGACAGAGAGTAGATGGTTTGAATTATTTTTTTTGAATTCGGCAGATACATCTTTTGTAAAATTAAATACACTATCGAAATTACTTGAAGCCGGTTCATTGATCATTTCCCACAATAGAATTTCTTTTCTGTCAGAAAATTCAGATAACAGGTCAATTACATTTTTCAGATAATTTTTTTTATATCCGGATAAATACCATTCATCATTAATTTTTTCATTCATCAGATATCCCCAGTTGTCAGCAAGTACAGGGATCAGACGAAGACCAAGTTCTGAAGCAATGTCACAGATATTTTTGAAATTGTTTCTTGCAGTTTTATCAAAGACCCAGAATCTTACTACTTCAAATCCCTGATCTTTAGCAGATGCCAGCATTTTTTGAGATAAAACATTTTCGACATTTGCCAGCTCATACATATTGCAGCCGATAAAACGAAATTCGTCTTTGCCGTCAAAAAATTTTCCGTTGTGAGATGTGATGAAATTTTGAAACATAATAATTTTGTTTTTTAAAATATTTAAACTTCCATTAATTATCTATTGTAAAGTTATTATTACACAGAATGATATTCTGTGCTACGAAACACAGAATACTATTCTGTGCTACTAAATACAGAATACTATTATGTTCTACAATTCAGACATTCATCTTATTTGAATCATTGAATGGAATTTATTATTTCGTTAGTTTGTCAGGCATACATTATATTTTTTTTAGATAAAATAAATCAATATGAAAAAACTTTTTAAGTATTCATTAATCTTAACAGTCGCAGCGTTGATTTTTATTTTTATCTGGTTTTTCAGATATAGATATTATCTGCTTGTATCAGTTGATAAAATTCCTGAGATGGAATTGAAATCAATCGATGGCTATACGGATAAAATGTTTTACTTAAATAATGAGATCATAAAATTTTATTTAAGGAGTACTGAAGATTCTTCCTCAGCAGTAATAACTAAAATCATTTCACCTTATCAGTATGAGCCATTAGATACATTTTATTTTAACAGATCAGAACAAAACATAAGTTCTGATCAGTCTGAGTCAGGCTGCAACTGGGAGATGACACATGAGATAAATCTAAATTCAGATTACACACAGGGATATTATAATGTAATACTTTCCAATTCACTTGATACCTTTAATCTGACAATTACCATTGGAGATTTTGATAACAATAATGAGTTCGTAGTTTTTGCACCGCTTGCAACTTTTGCAGCGTATAATCCCTGGGGTGGAAAATCGCTTTATCATAATTATACAGATTCTTCAAATGTGTTTTTTGTATCTACTCAAAGACCAAATACAGGAGTGCAGTATTTCAAAGAAAATTATAATCATATTGATGTAAACGTATGTGCAAATATTTTTAATTATTTTTACAAAAATCAAAACGCAAATATACTTCCGGATTATTATCTCGAGGAAAAGCCTGAGCTTCTTTCAAATAGTAAATTCATAGTATTGTCTTATCACTGTGAATATTTTTCTGAAAAGATGTATGATAAAATAGAGGAAATGGTTTTTGATCAGAATATTCCTTTGATCTCATTAGGTGCAAATCAGATCTACTGGAAAATAAAATGGCATGATAATTTTACCAGTATGGAATGCAGAAAAGATCTGACTTTTTTTGGAGACGGGTTTGATCCGGGAGGAATGTGGCGGCATAATCTCCGTTCGGAATCAGATCTGCTTGGTGTCAGATATACCGGTAAAGGACTTCACACATTTGCACCTTACAAAGTTTTGAATTCCTCTCACTGGTTATTTTCAGGTTTGAATGTTTCAGATGGTGATCTCTTTGGACATAAAGGAATTAACAGTTTTCCAATCTGCGGTGATGAAACAGATAAAGTACCTTTCTGGATGGAATTTAGTACGGAGACTATAGCCAAAGGTCTGAATACAGATATTGCTGACACGATTAAAATCTATAATAAGGATGACGCTGACTGGAACAGCAAAGGCGGCGGAGAGATCGTGCTCAGAGAGATCGGAAATAATGCAGTACTTTCTACAGGTTCTATTTACAGCGGATCGGGTCTTGGTAGTGACAAAATTTTTACAGGAATAATTGATAATTTTTTGAATAAGTATTTTATCAAGTAAGCTGATTTAAAATTTTTATACTGATTCAATATTTTTCATACATTCGTTCTATCCCTTTTACGCAACAACCCCCTTCAATCCACCTTTTTTAGAGGCTGTCTCAAAAGTAAGAAAATACGCTCTTTGTAAACAAATTATATGTGATTCTGAGCTAAATTTCAACTTTCCCAATCGAGAAATTGGGAACAAGCAGACTTTTGAGACAGTCTCTTTAAGGCGGAATTCACTTATAAATTAAAATGAATTGTGCTCTTTTTATTTGTCATTTGTAATTTGAAATTTGTAATTGCTCTTCTAAAAATTTGTCATCCCCCGTGCTCCTCTTTCGTCATCCCCGAATGCTTTTGTCGGGGATCTAAACCAAACCTCTCTGTTTAATCTGAACCGCTGATTGCGCAGATTTAAATGATTACACTGATTCATAATCTCAAATTATCAAATCATTTTTTATATTTGTAATCTAATCTTTCATCTTTCAAAAAGCTTTATTCCGGCTTAAATAATCTATTTCTGTTATCCTTTGAACTAATTTAATAATTCTTAGTGAAAATTTTGGAAATCTCTGAATAACTAAAACAAATCCCTGAGTGGCTTAGGGAAAAATATGAACAGCTAAAACAAATCCCTGTATAACTAAAACAAATCCCTGAGCGGCTTTGGGAAAAGTTTTTGAACATTTGGGAAATCTCTGAGTGATTTTGGGAAATCCCTGAGTTATTAAAACAAATCCCTAAAAGTACTAGAGAAAGGGTGTATAAATAATCTTTGTTACTTTACACAGAATACTATTCTGTTCTACTTTATACAGAATAGTATTCTGTTCTACTTTATACAGAATAGTATTCTGTGCTATTCCAAATAAGACTTATTCCGATATATTCTTTAAAATCAGAATTTGATAAATTAGACACATTACAATTTTAGTATCAGGCATTATTGAATTTCGAAGGATTAAATTCTGAAGAAGTAAAACAGCGGATTTCTTCGGGACAGGTAAATACATACGATAAAAATAAATCAAAGACGGTAAAAGAAATTTTTATTGAAAACATATTCTCTGTTTTCAATTTAGTTATTTTATCGATCATCATATTTGTTCTTTATTTTTATTTTACCACAGGTGATTTCAGACTTATTCTCGACAGCATAGGGATCATGATGATCGCTGTGCTGAATACTTTTATTGCAATCTATCAGGAGATTAAAGCAAAGCGGGCATTGGATAAGGTCAAACTTCTTTTGAAAAAGGAAGTGACTGTTATAAGAGACGGGAAAGAACATTCTATAAATCCATCAGAAGTTGTAAAAGATGATGTCATAAAAATTCTAAGAGGTGACCAGATCATAGTTGATGGTATAGTCCTTTTCTCAAATCATCTGGAAATTGATGAATCACTTCTGACCGGTGAATCAAATCCCATTCACAAAAAGGAAAACGAAGAAGTTCTCTCAGGAAGTTTTTGTCTGTCGGGTAACGGATTTTATAAAGCTGAAAAAGTTGGCAATGAAAGTTTTGCTGCTAAGATCACTTCACAGGCAAAGAAGTATAAATTTGTTCTAACACCTCTTCAGAGAAAAATAGATGCCATTGTCAAAATCCTTTTTTTAACTGCAGTAGTTTTAGTCATACTCGAAATTATTTTTAATACAGAAGGATTTACAAATGATTTTGTAAGGAAGATATCTACTATACTTATTTCATTGGTACCGCAAGGACTTGTGCTGATGGCTTCAGTTACATTTGCAATCGGCGTTTACAGGATCAGCAAACTTGGAGCGATCATACAAAAGCTAAATGCCATCGAATCATTTTCAAATGTACAGATCGTCTGCATGGATAAGACCGGTACTCTCACTCAGAATAAACTTAGTATAAAAGAGATCACATTATTGTCAGATAAACATAACAGGAAAGAGGTCGAGCAAATGATAGGTACTTATGCAAATCTTACCAGTGATAAAAATGCTACGATCGAAGCTGTGAATATTTTTTCACCATTGGATAATTATTCTATGGCAGATGAATTTCCTTTCAGTTCGGAAAGAAAATTCAGCATGCTGAAAACTATTTCAGATGGTAAGAAGTCAACATTTATTCTCGGAGCTTATGATGTATTGATAAAGTATTTGTCAGAAGATGATATTAAATTGACACAGGGAATATTTGAATCAAAGAAAATTTCTATTTACAGAAATCTTTTATTTGGGAAAGTCGATCCTGAAATTTCATTTGATGATCTTAAGAGTGGTGATATTAATATATTTATAGAACCATTTTGCATTATATCAATCACTGATAAAATAAGAGATGATGTATTTGATGCGATAAAACTTTTTGAGAAAAACGATATTCAGATAAAAATTCTTTCAGGTGATTCAGCTAAAGCTATACAGGAAGTATCAAATGAGATCGGTTGGAAAATTAAAGACGATGATTTGATCTCAGGTATTGAAATGGAAAGTCTGAATGACAAAGATTTTTTAAAGACAGTTCAGGAAAAAGTTATATTTGCCAGATTAAAACCTGAGCATAAGCTGAGGATCATAAGATCATTGCGAAAAGAAAAGATATATACTGCGATGATAGGTGACGGTGTGAATGATCTGCCTGCCATCAAAGAAGCAGACCTGGGAATTGCAATGGAAGAGGGGAGCAGCATTACCAAAGAGATAGCAGACATTGTACTACTGAATAATAAATTCTCTCTGATGCCTGCGATATTTGACGAAGGTAATAAAATTGTTAATACTGTGAAGTCTATATCAAAACTTTTTATCACAAAGAATTTTTTTGTAATATATATATCTCTGCTGTCTCTATTCTTTCTGCTTGAATTTCCTCTGACACCGAGAAGGGTTTCATTGATAAATATATTTGGTATAGGTCTTCCGGCTTTTATTATTACTTTAAAGAACAATAATATTGAAAAGACTAAAAACTTTTTGTCTGATGTAATTTCATTTGTACTATTGTCTGCTCTAATAATAGTTGCTGCGGGTTATACGGGAGTTTACTTTGCTGAAAAATATTTCAGGGTGTCTGAAATGGATCTTCAGATGGTAATGCTTACGATCATTATAATTACCAATATTGCTAACTACTTTGCTATTATGGTGAAAAAAGATGATGAAAATAATATGACTTATCTGCTGTACGGACTTGCTATATTGTTTGTATATATATTCTTTGCAGCATCGACATTTGATACGGGAATATTTACTTTTATAAAATCTTTTTACGAGATTGATTATACTAACCCTGTACTATGGCCGCTGATTTTAACAGTAAGTGTAACTGCATCTGTTTTATTGTTTTTAATGCAAAAGCTGCGGGAGAGAATATTAGAAAAATTCACGAAATAAAAATTCACTATGAAATTTAAATTTAAGCTGCACACACAGATCATCATAGGTTTATTACTTGGTGCTGTCTTTGGATCTATCTTCCATGTAAATCAAAACAAACTTAAATATGAGTCTAACGGAAATGAGATAGTTTCTGAAGACTGGTCTGAAGTAAAGTTTATCAGCGGTGATTCTGTATTGAATAATTTTGATGCCAATTCTCAGCTCAGTATAATTAAAATATTTTCTAATCTAAAAGATAAAAAGAAAATTAAAGATCTGAAGATCGAGATTAATTATCCGGACAGTAGAAAGGAGATTTTAGAAAATGTTTCCTCTGTCAGGAAAGTGCCGACCATCGGAATTATGCTGAAACCTATTGGAGATATTTTTATCAGACTTCTTACAATGATCGCAGTCCCGCTTGTACTTTCATCGCTTATTGTAGGAGCAGCATCACTTTCAGATCTGAAGCACATTGCAAAGATAGGAGGGAAGACAATTGGATTTTATGCAATAACGGCAGTGCTCGCAATTTCCATTGGACTATTCTTTGCAAATGTGATACAGCCCGGTAAATTTATGCCTGAAGAAAATAAGGAAAGACTTATGGAAACATTTCAGGAAGATGCTCAAAGTAAAATAGATCAGAATGTATCAATGAATATAGTTGACTTCCTGGTTAATATCGTTCCGAAAAATCCGTTCAAAGCAATGGCAGACGGTGACTTTCTGCAGATAGTATTTTTTGCAATATTAATGGGAATATTCTTGTCGCAGATAAATGCAGAAACTTCGAAGACTGTCCTTAAATTTTTTGACGGAGTTTCCACTACAATGATACTTATCGTTGAAAAAATAATGATCATTGCGCCGTATGCAGTATTTACTCTTATATCAGCGACCGTAGCGGAGTTTGGTTTTAATATACTTCAGACATTGCTGTTGTATTCTCTTACAGTTATAATTGGATTAGCTGTCTTAACATTTGTAGAATATCCGTTACTTCTGAAATTATTTACAAAAATAAATGTAGTGAAGTTTTTCAAATCTCAAAGACAGGTAATAGCTGTAGCATTTTCTACAAGTTCATCGGCGGCTACTTTACCGGTTACTATGGACATCTGCGAAAAGAAACTTGGCGTGCCAAACCGTATTGCAAGTTTCGTACTTCCACTTGGCACTACAATTAACATGGATGGAACTGCACTTTATCAGGCAGTAGCTGCAGTCTTTATTGCGCAGGTTTATGGATTTGACTTAACTCTTACTCAGCAGCTCACAATTGTAATTACTGCTGCACTGGCTGCCATCGGTACTGCACCTGTGCCGGGTATTGGTCTGATAATGCTGATCATAGTTTTAAGATCTATTGGTGTTCCATCTGAAGGAATTGCTCTGATTATCGGAGTGGACAGGTTACTGGACATGTGCAGAACTGTACCGAACGTGATCGCAGATTCATTAGCATGTGTAGTGATAGCTAGCAGTGAGGGTGAACTTGGCGAATTAAATATTGATTAATATAAATTAAATAAATAAAATATGATTAAAATAATTTTGACATTAATATTCATGACGAATATCTCTATATATGCCGGATGTTCCGATTCAACAGAAATCAAATCAAATAATATGAATGAAAATAATAAAACTTTGGAATCAAGTAACAATCTGAATAAAAATATTTCAGATATTATTGTTACTGATATGGACGGAAATAAGGTTAAATTATCTGATTACAAAGGTAAAGTTCTGATGATAGTAAATGTTGCATCTAAATGCGGCTTTACGAAACAATATGAAGGTCTCGAAAACATTTATAAAAAATACAAAGATCAGGGCTTTGAGATACTGGCATTTCCATGTAATGATTTTGGTGAACAAGAGCCGGGAAACAATGATGAGATAAGAAGTTTTTGTGAGTCAAAATATAATGTCACGTTTAAGCTGTTTGACAAAGTCAAAGTACTTGGTGATGATAAAAATGAATTGTATCAAAGACTGACAGAAAATTCAGAACCTGTGGGAGATATAAGCTGGAACTTTGAAAAGTTTATCATAGATAAAAACGGAAACATCTCTGCAAGATTTAAAAGTAAAGTAGAACCTGAATCAGAAGTAATTACATCGGTAATAGAAAATAAACTTTCGGAATAAAGTATTAAAAAAAGTGAAGGCTTTAAAATCTTCGACTTGTTTTAAGCACTTTCCCCAAAATTGAGTAAATAGGTCTTCAAACTCCTATAAACACTGCTTATTTATTTGATGATCAAGTGTCCTATTATTATTTTAGAATAAAGTATTAATTTTACATCTATCTAAAACGTTTTAATTGGAAAATTCAAGATTCATTTTTTTCTGCTTACTTTTTTTTAACGACCCTCGATAGGAACACTCGAGGGCAGGCTCAAAAGTAACAAAAAAAGTCGCCCGCTGGTAATAAATTACCTAAATTCTTTTCGAAATTGAAATAAAATATCCAACTCAAAATTTGCTTCGCAAATTTCTCAGACAAGGATATTTTATTTCTTCAATTTCTCAAGAATTCTTAACGGTAATTTATTACAGGCGGGATTTTTTAAAATACTTCTAAAGTTAAAAAAATTATTCCTAAAAAATAATAGGGTGTCAAGAAGCTTAAATCAGTTTGAATAAACAAAAAAAGCGAAGACTTTTAAATCTTCGCTTTTTTTAAATCGGAAATTTTCTGAAATTATTTTAACATTACAAGCTTCTGGACAAGTGATTCACTGCTTGTATTTCCTTCCATTACAATTTTATAGAGGTAAGTTCCGTTTGCAATAAAATCACCATCCATATCTTTACCGTCCCATGGTATCTGATTGAATCCAATTGTTACAGGATATTCCAGTTCTTTAATGAGTCTTCCCGAAATAGTATATATCCTGATTTTGAAATTATCAGGCGGAGCAAGGCCGCCAATGTTAAACATAAAATTAGTTTCGTTTTTCATAGGGTTCGGATAATTGTAAATGTCTTCGATCACGAGTTCATCACTTACTAATACATCAAATGCTGAAGAATCAGTCACTCCATTATTGTTAAAATATACAGACAACCGGTTGGTGCCATTTTTCAGTTCGGGATAAAAAATTATTGACCGGTTATTCTGAGAATTTGATTTACCATTATCTGCAAATTTTACCATTTTGCTTGGCGCGCCTTTTTGATTGTATGGGATACTTCTTCCGTTCAATTTCATAATTAGCTGCGAAGTATCCGAACTAAATGGTACAAAATTTTCTGCGTCTGTAATTTCAATTTTGATCTCAGGATCTTTTCTAATGTAGTCACCATTATTAAGAATTACACCGTCACTGTAAACTGCAATATTAGAGCTTCCCGGGCGGTAATGGTAACCATCTTTAACTTCTATATATGCAGTATTATTAAAAGTAAAGAATTCATTGTTAGAACCTTTGGGTGATACATTCATAAAAATCCCTATACTGTCCCTGAAAAATGGTAATTTCAATTTGTATTCATATTTTTTGAAATTATCAATCCCGATTGAATAATTAGTAGTATCGGTAGCTAATAAATTTGCAGGTGTAACAGAATTTTTATAAAATTTAACTACCATTCCGTCCATATTAAGAAATCCCGGATTATAAAGATCACCAGATGCTTTTAAATATTCACCTGCTTTATAATTTGAATTTACAAAAATAGAATTTATATCCCATACAGGTTCGGATGGAGGAGTATATGTAACATTGAGTGAATTCAAGATACTTGAAATATTACCGGTCATAGTATCAATCGATATTTTTGCAACAAAATTTAATCTGGGATAACTATATGCATCAATCGTGCTAAGATCAGTATTGTTATTTGTTGTGAGATCTGGATAAAGAAGTACCTGTGAATTGTCATTTGCAATTCCATAAATATCAAACTTTAAAGTACTTCCCGGATACAAAGTCTGAACCCAGGAGAGACTTCCCCAGTTTTGAGCAGGACCTATTATATTGGAAACAGTGCCGTCTGAATATTTAAAGTTTACATTCATGGAACTCACAGCTTCTGACCAGTGGTCACAATCAAGACATGTAATTGCTACACGGCAGCAGGGATCAAATCCTTCAGAGGCTTCCTTACTAGATGCGCCTAAATATCCAATAAGACTCCAAGAATGAAAATAACTCATGTATCCGATAGAATCACAATAAATGCTACCAAACTGTTTGAGCTTGGTCTTTACACTGGCGGATAATAATTTTCCGCTGGGTACATAAGCAGCATTCAGCAACATTATATATTGAGTTGAATCAAAAGAATTGAGATATGTTAATAATGAATCATTTGATGTAGTAGTATTCATTTTAAGATTTTTAAAATCTAAAATCCTGCCGTTCAATTTTTTAACTTTTAAAATATTTAGTCCCTGATTCTTTCCTGCATCAATATAAATATTTTTATTATGAACACTGAAATATGAAGCTTCTTCACCATTGCTTCCATATGATCTTACAAAAAGATTTGCATTATATTCTCCAATCTGAAGACCATTATTATTATATGTAACTCCGCTGAGATCATAGGAGGGAAACTGTGAACTTTGTTTTTTTAAGATCTCAATGTTCGTTATTAATTCTACTTGTTTATATGATATATCTTTGTCAACACCTGTAAGATGCAGATATGTAAATTTCTGAATACCTGACCAGCCAGTACTGTCACCATTTATAATGCTGTTTGATCTCCAGTAATGGAGTTTGTTATTTACTGCAACTGTAACCGATGTCTTAAATTTAGTAGCAGCACCTGAAATACTGCTGTTTGCAAAAGTTTTCAAAACCGGTGAATTAAAATTTGAAGTCGTGTCCATTTGCAGAATAACTTTTACAGAATTCATAGAAGTTTTTACGAGCGGATTAAGGCAGGTAAATTCAACGCTGTCAGTGCTGACGACAGAATTATCGACCGGCTTTAAAGGCATAAATGCAATATTCTTTACAGGTATATTTACAGACAGGTTATTGTTTGTTTTAATTTCTCCCGTTGTCCAGTTATCCTGATCCAGCTTTACGAGCATGTTGTATATGCCAGCTGTATCAACTTTAAAAGTATAAGCAATTGAATCTAAATTTCTAAAATTTCTTCTGATGGTATCTTTTGTATAATAGACCTGATTATTTTTATATACTTCAAAACGGATCTTTAATGAATCAGAATTCAAACCATAGTTTTTAGGGTATGCAGTAAAGGTAAGGTATTCTCCAACTCCCGGATAATTATTTGACAATTTATAATCTGAAGAAGTGATCGAATGTTCTGGAGTTTTTGGAAGATTTAATTTTGCTGCAGGATCGCCGATTAGCGAATAACAATTCAGTGTATGTCTGATGCTGAATGATAAAGAATCTTTACTCATTTTTTTATTCGCGTATTTTGTCAGATCACCAATTCTTCTTGTAGAATCATTTTTCAGAGATTCAAGAATAAAAGAGCCAAAATCATTTCCAAACTGGGAATAACTCCAGCCTGTAGTTCCGACAAAACCAATAGCACCTTTATCCTGAAGATATACAAATCTTTCACCAAAACCTCTGTAATCAGCTTTAGAATTTTCACCCGTAAAACAGGTAAGACTCAATACAATTGGAAGTTTATTTCCGTTAGAAAGTGTATTAGGATCATTCATTGCAATTTCCCAGTCATGACTTCCCGCATGTCCTCTGAAATTAACAAATAAAGCTCCTCTGTCAATTGTATTTTTGACAGAGTCTTTCATGTTAAAAGTTATTGTTCCCGGTACATCTGTTCTGAATATCCTGATTGCATTTCCGTAGATCGGAGGAATATCAATATATACACCAATATCATAATTTGATTTTGCAATATGACTGTTCTGCTCAGAAGTAGTACCTCCGCCCGTGATGAATACAAAATCTTTAGACCACTTTGCAGGCGGTTCGTTTTCATATGCAATAACCTTATCTACCATAGACTGAGCTTCAGAAGTATAGTAAGCAGGCAGTCTTCCGACAGAGATCATCGGATAATAACAAAACGTACCTATATTTAAATTTGTGTAATATCCGTCTGACGGTGGATTACCATAGACAGGTATAAGATTATTACTGTAAGCGGAACTTCCTAAATACTTTTTGGGATCCAGTGAACCTCTTCCGAATAAACAGACATAACTTAACTTCGGAAGCTGCCAGTTATCATATACATATTTTACAAAATTTCTACCTGCTGCCGGATCTTCGATACCATAATTAAAAATATCATAAAGGTCTTCGATCTCCGCTTTGAAGGACCGGTAACCATCTTTGGTTTGTCTGTATGCTCTCAATTGTTCCGCCTGAGCATCAAATAGTTTATTATAAATAATTAAATAATCTGCACCGTTAGAATTGGAAACAAGATTCGGAACCTGTTTCTGTTTTATTCTGAAAGGTTTTTTAGTGATGTTATTATTTACAATCTGAAAATTAGAATTACTTTTTGCTGAAAATTTTAAAGTATCAGCGGCAAATGTATTTCCGGAAATTCTATTGAAATTATTTACATCATATATGTTAACAGGATTTACTGAGTTATAACCGGTTAAATTAAAATTCTTTGTAGTAGTGTCTACTGATGAAGATAAATTTGAAAAAACAATTGCATTATCAAAAGCAAATTTTCTCGGATAATTTATTCTGAATTTATCAAAATATACACCACCTGAAGTAGCTGCTGTTGGTATATATTTTATTATCACAGTATTTGTACCTGTGACCAGCAAAGAACTTGAAAATGAGATAGTACTGTCAAATCTTAAAAAATCATTTTTTGTCAAATAAGCAACTACATTCCCGTTCACTTTTACTTCAAGATTATGTTCATTAAATACTGAAGTATTTCTTACTCTCGGATATGCGAATACATAAATGGATGCTGTAGAAACAGTCGGGCTAAGATAGGGGAGAGTAAAGGTCTCTGTCAGAGTCTGATTGTCATTAAGAGTAGCCCAAAACCAGCCTTCACCCTGAAATTTTTCAGTAGTAAGATATCTGTAATCGGATGAACTGATATTTTCGCCCTGACTATAAAAATAGTTTTTATCAAAAGTTTTTACTTCGGAAAAAGATACACCGGAATAATTCATACCAACGGGATAATTAAATTGTGAATATCTTGTCCCGAGGGCTCCACCCCAGTCTAACCAGTACACATTTGTATCAGAATATTCATTATAATATTCATCGGTTGTATAATATAAATTATTGTTATGATCATAAGATTTTACAATTCCGCCATAATTTCTTTGTCCATAAAAATCTAAATAGTCAGCGGGATCAAATGTACCGTCCTGCTCACCTGAAAAATAGACAGGAACCTGAATCCCTTTATTATAAAGCTTTACAGTTCGCGGATCTAAACCTGTTGTATTTATACCAGCATTTGAAAAATCGTTCCTGTCGATTCGGTACATACCGTCATCAGCAACATACATCTTCAGGTATGTTTTGTTTGGAGTGATCCAGTTATAGTCCTGAGAAAGCAAAATGCCGTTAAAAGCAAATTGCATTAAAAATAGGAAAAATATTTTTTTCATATGAATTTATTTAAAACTAATTGATTTTTATTTTTGAGAAATTAATTAACGAAGCATAACGAGTTTTTGAACAGCCGTTTCAGCAATAATATTCCCGTCTGTGAATATTTTATATAAATAAGTTCCGTTAGCAATATTGTCTCCGTCATCATCTCTTCCATCCCAAATGATCTGGTTGACTCCGATATTCGGCCGGACATTTAATTCCCTGATCAGTCTTCCCTGAACAGTATATATCTTAATCCTGACTCCGGGAATAATATCAGGCGTATTTAATTCAAATATAAATGCCGTCTCATTTTTCATCGGATTAGGAAAATTATAAACTCCTGTAATTCCTGTTTCTTCTGAAACGATCAGGTCCATGTATAATGAATCAGTGCTTCCGTTTTCATTCAGATATCTTATGCCAAGCCGGTTAGATCCGGAATTAAGCTCAGTTTTTAAAAGCACTGCAATACTGCCCGAGCCGGTTTGATTGTCACTTTCGATTGACTTCAATGCCGGATTTAAATTTCCTTTAAGATAATATGGAATTTTATATCCGTTCAGATTTACAATCAGCATTGATGTATCCTGCATTATACCTGTATTTCTGTCACCAGAAAGTTCAATCCGGATCTCAGGATCTTTTCTTACTGATTCACCGTCCTGTATCATTTTACCGTCAGCAAGTATTTTTACTTCATTCCTTATTGACTCAGAAGTACTTGTCAATGGAATACTTTCGCTGTTATTGAAAGTATAAAATTCATTCTGTCCGTCTTTTGGAATTATTTCTATCCATATTCTCGAACTGTCTCTGAAATCAGGCTTTGTAAAGCTGTTCGAATAAGTCAGACTACTGTCCGTTTTTAATAACTGCGTTACAGTATCAGATGAGATCAGATTTGAACCTGATATTGATTTGGAATATAAATTTACAACTGTTCCAAATAAAAATTTATATCCGCCGTTGGTATAATCAAATGAAAAATTCACAGCATTCTTGTCTTTATCAGAAGTGCTGTACTGAAGAGAATTTTTTACAAATACTAATTCAGATGCTGCTGAATACTGAACCTTCAGAGATCTCAGGACAGGGGATTGATTTCCCGTAAGCGTATCCATATTGAATAAAGCATTAAACTTAAGTTTAGGATACTGCTCGGCACTGATCGTTGCCAGTTCATTAAATTCAGATGTCTGCACATTCGGTCTCAGCATTGTTTCCGCACCATTTCTGTCAATTCCAATTACATCAAATCCTAGTGAGCTGTTTGGAAAAATATCTGCCTGCCATGAAAAATCAGTCCAGGAGCTTGCAGGTCCGATAATATTAGTAACTGTACCTGAAGACTTTTTAAATTTTACATTCATGCTTACAACTGCTTCAAACCAGTGTGAGCAGTTCAGACAATTTAATGCAGGCTGGCAGCAGGGATCAAACATTTCAGATACCTGAGTAGAATTTGCTCCGAGATATCCTATAAATGCCCATGAATGGAAATATCCGAGCAGTCCTATAGAGTCAGCAAATACACTTCCAAATTCTCTTAATTTTGCTCTGGCACCAACAGTGAAAGACTGAGCTCCCGGGACATAAGCAGCACTAAGCAGCATCATATACTGAGCTGTGTCAAACGTATTCAGAAATGTTATCACCGAATCAGATGAAGCTGCGCTGTTCATTTTCAAATTTTTGAATTCCAGAATCTTTCCTGTTAGTTTACTGACTTTTAGAAAATTCAATCCTGTATTCTTTCCGCCGTCTATGAATAAGTTCTTGCTGCCTACACTGAAATAAGATGCTTCCTCAGCATTACTTCCGTATGATCTTACATAAAGTACAGCATCTTCTTCATTGAGTCTAATTCCGCCGTCAGAAAATTCTGTGTTATTTAATTCTGAAATATCAAACTGATCTTTATTTGATTTGGAAATTACTACCGGCAGACTTTCATGATTGGGACGCATTTTTGGTGAATCAAATCCGATTCCGTTATTATAAATGAAATTATTATTCTGTGACCAGCCGGATGTATCTGAGTTAATGATAGATCTTGATCTCCAGTAATAAAGCGTGTTATTATTCAGGACAGGAATGGAAGTATTGAAAATTGTCGAGCCTCCTTTAATGTTCAGATTAGTAAAAGTCTTTTTCACTGGAGAATTGAAATATTCTGAAGTATCCAATTCAGCATATATATTTACGCTACTCTGACCATAATCAAAATTAGGATTTAAGATAACGAACTGAACACTGTCTTTAAATATTACCGAGTTATCGGCAGGTCTGATTGGTATGAAAGAACTTTCAAGTAACGGAATATTAATTTGTATAGAATTGTCATTGTGATTTTCAAGTGGGAAACGGTTATCCACATCAAGAATTATATTCATACTATAAATCCCAATGGTATCAATTGTAAAGTTATGAATTATTTCTCTATCTACTGTGAATGCTTTTATGACAGTATCTTTGAAGGAATAATTTAAATTATTTTTTACGAGCTGAAATCTTATCTTTACTGAATCAGCGTGCATGCCGAGATTAAAAGGTTTTATAGTAAGAGAAGACGGAGTATTTAAAGTAACTGTTTTTGGCTCTAATTTGTAATCAGACTGAGTGATCTTAAAGTCAGCAGTTTTTGGATATTTTAGTGTCACAGCCGGATCACCGGTTAGTGTATAACAGTTAATTGTATGTCTTATAGAAAATGACAATGAATCTCTGCTCATACTTTTACCTGCAAATTTTACCATGTCGCCTATTATCCTTGTAGTATCAATTTTGAAAGTCTGCAGAAGGTAAGATCCAAAGTCATTGCCGTTTGTACCGAAACTCCAGCCGGTTGTGCCGATCGTTCCAATTGCTCCTTTGTTTGGCAGATATATAAACTTTTCTAAAAATGCTCTGAAGTCGGGCTTTGCAGTTTCACCGGTAAAACACGTCAAACTAATCACCATAGGTAATTTATTCCCGTTATTTAAAACATTCGGATCCTGCATCATCACTTCCCAGTCATGACTGCCTGCATGACCTCTGTAATTTACAAATATTGTACCCGCATCAAAATCTTTCACTATAGAATCTGCATAATTATATGTAATAGCACCTGAAGTATCATTTCTGTAGATCTTTGTACAAGATCCTGATACAGGAGGGGAAGTTACATATACTGCACAGTCAAAGTTAGATTTTACCTGATGAGAATTTTGTTCAGCAGTTGTGCTGCCATTGGTTATAAAAGTAAAATTTTTATTCCAGTTTTCAAATGGCTGACTCTCATACGCAATTATCTTATCCACCATTACCTGTGCCTCTTCTGCTGAATAAGCTGGAAGTCTGCCAATGTCGACCTGCGGATAATAAAAGAATGTTCCAAAATTAAAATTACCAAAATATCCGTCTGCATTTGGATTACCATACACAGGTACAAGATTTTTATAATAAACTGAACCTGTAGAATTCTTTTTCGGATCTAGCGAGCCTCTTCCAAAAAGACATATGAATCTGAGCTTTGGAAGCTGCCAGTTTTGATTTACATAATTTGTAAAATATCTTACAGAAAGAGGATCTTCTATGCCGTATCCAAACACATCATAAATGTCTTCCACATCAGCTTTAAAAGATCTGTATCCGTCATGAGAATTTCTGTATGCCCGAAGCTGTTCCGCCTGTGACTCAAAGATTGAATTATAAATAACAAGGTAGTCTGCTCCATTTGAAGTAGATACAAGATCTTTAACCTGACGCTGTTTGATCTTTACAGGTTTATTTCTGATCGTATCATTTGAGATCTGAATGTTGCTTATTCCTTTTGCTGAAAATTTTAGAGTATCAGCGTTGGAGGAGAAATTTGTTAATCGGATATTATTTAAAATATCATAAATATAAACCGGTGATGAATTGGAGTATCCGGAGATACTGAATATTTTTGATGTTGTGTCAGCGCTGTTAATTTCAGATGAAAGTTTTTTATCAGTTAAAATAAATTTTCGGGGATAAGTAATTTCAAAATTATCAAAGTACATTGATCCGGTAAATCCGGGCTGATGAGTATATTTTACAGAAACGGAATTAACTCCGCTTCCACTGAGCAGTGATGATGAAAATGAAACAGTAGTATCAATTTTATTAAAATCATTCGATAACAAAGTGCTGATAAGAGTACCGTTTATTCGGACTTCTAAAGAATGTTCATTTAAAATTGATGTATACCGTGTCTTTGGAATAGCAAATAATTTAATAGTTGAACTCTGAGGTGAAGAGCTTTGCACGGGTGCCGAAAAAGTATCTGTTAATATTTGTGTATTGTACATTAATTCCCAGTACCAGCCTTCTCCAAGTACCTTTTCGGTTGACAAAAATCTGTAATCAGTTGCTCCTGAATTTTCTCCCTGATAATAAAGTTTATCTTTTTCAAAATGAATCTTATCAGTAAAATAATTATTCGGATAAAGAGTGCTGACTGAATAATTCAAATTCTGAAATCTTAAACCATTTGCCCCGCCCCAGTCCACCCAATATACATTTGTATCCGAATACTGATTGAAATATTCATCTGTAACATATAAAACATTGTTATTCGAATCATAGGTTTTTACAAGTCCGCCGTAATTTCGGTCACCAAAAAAATCCAAAAAATCATTATCATTAAATACGCCGTCCTGCTCACCGGAAAAATAAACAGGAATCTGTGATCCTCTGTTGTAAACCTTTACAGTCCTTGGATCAAGTCCTGTAGTACTGATCCCTGCATTCACAAAATCTGATCTTTCTATTCTGCTCATACCTTTATTAACAACATACATTTTGAGATATGTTTTATTTGGAGTGATCCAGTTCGGATTTGTTTGAGAAAATAAATTTTTATTAACTGAAAATATTGAAATGAATAACATGATAAAAAAAATACATCCAATCGGAGAAAGTAGTTTTTTGTACATCGCTGTTTTGATATTCATTATTAAAAATTTATTTTTTTAAAATTAATTTCTGCTTTGCTGCCGAATGATCCTGAATATTTTTGAATTTACTCTTGCAGGAGATACATATGTCATTGCATTCATTATATAATTTTTCCTGTTCTTCCAGTTATAAAATTCATTAAACATTTCATTTATTATCTGAATTTCAGATCTATAATCGGACAAAGTAGCGCATGAAGTAAGAAGGAAATATGTTATCCTTTCCTGTATCTCTTTTTCTTTACTGAATTCAGAATTCCTTAACTGACGTGAAATATTCAATATTGATCTTGCTTTATCTTCGATCATTTTTTTTGTATTCCTCACAAGTGAAATTTTTTCCTTTGAATCCATATTAACGTAAAATAAAATTTCAGGAACGTGAATGATATTATTATTGATCTTTGCTGCTCTGATGTCATATTCGTAATCTTCCCAGATCCTTGATTTTGTCCATGGACCAATTTTATTTACTATCTCCCTTCTCCATACACAGGCACCGGTTGCCCAGGGTCTTCCATGCATATCAAAAATTATTGGGATGATACTGTCATATGTTTTGTCATTTTTGTTTCTTAAAAAGTTTCCTTTGCTCCTGATAAGTAATGTCTTACTGTAAGCCATACCGGCTATTGGATTTTTTTCCATAGAATGAACAAGCTTTTCCAGAAATTCCCTGTGCCAGAAATCATCCGAATCCAAATATGCAAAATAATCTCCCTTCGCTATCAATCTGCCGGTCTCTCTTGAAAGACCGGGACCAAGATTTCTGGGGTTTCTTATTAGTTTTATATTAAAATCTGATGAATTGTATTTATCTAATTCTCTCAGATCAAATTTTTCGCTTGAAAAATCATCTACCAATATGACCTCTATCGGTTTGTATGTCTGGTTGATAACTGATTTAATAGAAGATTTTAGCAAATCAACCCTGTTATAAAATGGTATGATAACTGAAACCAGCTTACCGGAATTAGTATTAAAATCCATATGAATTATACATTTATTTTATAAAACAAACTAAAATCTATTATAGAGTAAAGATAATTAACAGGTTAATTTAATGATTACAGATATACTAAAAAATGTATTTTAAATATTTATTTAAACAACAGATCTGTAAACTTTAATTGTATAGATTTGAAATATATATGAAGTTTTTGGTTGGTTTAAAATAAGTAATTAATTTTTTAAAACAAATGTCTCTTTAAGGTAATATGAAAGTATGGAATTATACAAAACCAGATGATTCGGCTTCATTATAAGATTCTTTTTACCTAACCATTTCAGCATTCTTTTTAGCGTCTTTATCACTTCTCTGTTCTTTTCTGTTCTGTATCTTGACTGAAATTCCTTAACAGCAAGAAAAAGAAATCTGATGTCATCACAGATATTTTCTTTGTCAATTCCTTTTGAAGCAAGAAGTTTTCTTATCCTTAATGCCCTTTCTTCGCTTATCTCAATTCCTAACTGACGAAAATTTTCTCTGACTATTATAGTACTGCCTGTGTTAAGCTTATCATAATTTACAATACTGTTGTTCTCTCCGTGGCGTCTGTGTTCTATTAATATATCTTTAATGTTATGGACTTTACCTAAGCTGTTGATCAATGATATAAGACGAAAATCTTCTGCATGATTAAAATTTTCTTCATACAATATATTGTTTTGAATCAAAATATTTTTACTGTACATAATACTTGGATTTGCGAAAGTACATTTAAAAATCAAACTGAATTTTAATTCATTGTCATTCTCAGGGCGTAAAGGTCTAGATATGATTTGACCTGATTCGTCTATAATATGTATGTTTGAACCCACGAGTAAATATTCGGAATTTTCTTCAAGGAAATTATACTGTTTGAAAAGTCTGTCTGGCAATGATACATCATCCGCATCCTGAATTGCAATATATTTACCCTTTGATAAATCTAATGCTGTATTCAATGAAAAAACTCTTCCTAAATTGCTTTGCAGATACACTGGAATGATCCTGCTGTCTTTTGCTGCAGATTCTTTTATAATTTCAGTTGTACCGTCATATGACCCGTCGTCTATAATTATAAATTCAAAATTCCTGAAAGTCTGTGTCAATATACTTTCAATGGACTCTTTTATAAAATTTTTACAATTAAATACAGTAGTGATAACTGATATTTCAGGCTTTATCATACTATAAGTTATTTTAGTCTTTTTAAATTGTTTTGACCGATCCATTTTGATCTGCCGGTCTGAATGATTCTGATCCCATATTCATCTTTGAGCTTCATCAGTTCCTGAAGACTTCCAATGGTTTTTTCCATCCGGATAATCTCAGGATCACCCGTGTTCAGACTTTTAAATCTTATGATCTTTTTAAATCCATAAGATCTCATTTTCTTTATGAGAATATAAATTTTATTTTTCCAGTTTGTATCCTCATGTTTAGCCTGATCTTCATTGAAATTCTTAAGATAAGCATCAAAGTTTATTTTTTGTCTGCCAAAACCTCTGTTCAGTTTTCTTAAATATTCCCAGGTAAGTCTTTTCTCGGGAAGATAGTGCTCTAATACTAAACTCTCATCAAACCATATCTTCCAGCCTGCAAGCCTTATCGCATAACATAGTTCCGAATCTCCGCCGGATGACAACTTATTTCCTGTCCTGTCTGCAAGAAGTGAATGGAAACCGTTTGCATATAATTTTGTAAGTGTGGATTTTCTTAATACCATCCCTGCTCCCCATAGTGAATGAAGATTGGAACTGATTTCTCCGTTCACTTCAGACTGTCTGCCGACAGAATAACTCTGTTTGAAATCATCGAACCATTCTGGAAATTCAATATCTGAAACAGCTCTGCTTATTCCTCCCAAAGCTCCGATCTCTCCTTTATCTTCCATTATTTTAAAAGCATTCAAAAGATAATTCTCATCAAGTCTGTTATCATCATCACAAAATACAAGATATTCAAATTCTGAGACCTCAACTCCTTTCTTTCGGGCATATGATAATCCGGGCGTAGTTTCAATTTCTATTTCATAAGGAAAAGGACATTTGTTTTCATTTAATAATCTTTCAGCAGTTTCTGATGTATTGTCAGTAGAAGCATTATCTATTATTATTACTTCGACCTTAAATTCTTTAATTGTTTTAAGTTTGCAAATTGAAAGAATAGTTTCCCTGAGCAGATCTGAACTGTTATAGCAGCATACAATTACTGAAAATCCTTTATTCATAATATCAAATTAAGTATCAGTTTACAAAATGATCTTGCTTTTTTATTGTATCTGTCTTCTTAGAAGTGGAACCATTTTTTAACGAATTAATAAATAAACTTATTTTATTTCTCTTAAATATTGAAGGTGGATAAAGAAAAAATGATGGTATAAGCAGTTTTATTGTTTTTGATTTATCTTTATTGGAATATGTTATACAGGCTTCATCATAGAGCTCTTTTGAACGTGCTTTGAATTTCCTGTATCTGAAATAATGATAGAAATCTCTGACCGAATGTTTTAGCTTGTTTGTTACATGATAATCTACTTTAAGTTTTTTCTTAACTCCTGATTTCAATTTATAAGTATTTACTACTGAGTCGTAATATTTATTTCTAAGAATTTCAGTAAGTTTATGTCCAAGTATTATCCTCACAAAAAGACTTCTTCTGCTTTTCCTGAAAAAAGTATTCGGTCTTATAATTACTGATTTGCTGAAAAGATAAAAACTTTTAAAGTAACTGTAATTATAACAGTTATCTTTGGCTGAATTAAATATGACATCTGAATATTCTCTTGCCTTTCCGGAAAACATTAATGAAAAAATATTTTTCTTATATGCCTCCGACTTTAATATTATTGTGTCAGATTTATTCTTTGACTTAAGGGCATTCTTCAGAGATTCTTTTACCTCATATTTTTTTACTATACCCTTGTAATAATAATTACGAAACTTTTCTACAAGTGAATGACCAAATATTGATCTGTAAAATAAACTCCTTCTGCTTTTTTTAATAATATGAGGCGGATATGTAATACCTGAAATCATCAATAATAACAAAGCTTTGAAATAGCTGTATTGATAACATTTATCATAAGCTTTATTATATATATGTTCAGAGTATTCTTTTCCAAAGCGGATACTCTTTATATATTTTGGTTTTAAATATCTGGTGACACTTTTCTGGCTTCCGTAAGATCTCTTATTGAATAATTTAAAATTATAATAATTGTAAAAATAATACAAATATTTACCGGGATCATTTTCTTTCAGATGACCTATCATTGTCATGTGAGTGTTTTTCAGATTGTCTGCTGATGAAGTCTTATTCACATCATGCAATACAAACGTTCCCAGAATCTCTTCTATCTTATGTATCCTGAAGTTTTTATAAGCTTTCAGAAGGAACCAGTAATCCATTGTATAGTGATTATCTGATGGAAATTTTCCAATCTTTTCCTGAACTTCCCTTTTGTAAAAATAACTGACAGGATTGATTGGAAATGAATAGTAAAATGAAAGCATGATCTTTTTATATTCCTTCTCAGGATAAATTGTCATTGGTCCTTCTTTCATGTCAAGTATAAGATTACCAACTACCATATCGATGTCTTTGCGCAGATTGAATTCCTTTACCACTTTTGCAAAAGCACCCGGCTCAAAAAAATCATCTGAATTAAGATAACATATCAGATCACCGGTTGACATATCAAATGCCCTGTTCATAGCATCTGACTGTCCATTATCTTTTTCTGAAACCCATTTTATTTGCGGATACTTTTTTAAAATATTTACTGTGTTATCTTTAGACCCGCCGTCAACAACTATAAACTCATAATTTTTATATCCCTGCCTTATCACACTTTGAATTGCTTTTTCAATTTTATCCTCAGCGAGATATGACGGAGTGAGTATGCTTATTCTTAAATCTTCAGAAATATTTTCACTGTCAATCTCATCATATTGATCAACCCATGGCCAGACTGTCTTATCTTCAACTTTCTTTACCTTATACTTTTTATTTTTTAATCTTAGCTGCTGAAAATCTCTTTTCCAGTTTGCTCTTTCTGTTTCCTCAATTCTCTTTTTATAAAGATCTTTAATGCTCTTTAATTCTTCCTGTCGAGCCAGATTAAATACTATCAGCGGTACATCAGGATCTCCCTCAGGCATTTCCAGATATTTGTTAACTTTGTCTTTTCCAAAATCTTTTAATTTCTGTTTAGTATCTTTATAATTTTCTTCCCAGCTTTCTTTTACACTGACATAATTTCCTTCTATCATATCAGTTGGAATTACATTAAGATAAGTATCTAACCCCGCTGTACTGACTCCGAATCCTTTCCAGAGCTTAAGAAAATAATCCCACTTAAGTCTCGGAGCTGTCATATAATGTTTGAGCTTTAGATCCGGTTCATACCAGATCCTCCAGCCTGCAAGCCGAAGTGCATAACAAAGCTCTGTATCTCCGCCTGATGCAAGCTCTTTTCCTTTTCTGTCTGTAAGAAGTGATTTGAAACCTTCGTTGTATAACTGATCCAGAGCTTTCCTGCGAAGCACCATTCCTGCGCCCCATACAAATCCTCTCGACCAGGTAATGTCGCCGGCTCTTTCAAATTGTTCACCGACAGCGTAACTCCAGTTTTTCCATTTGTGAAACCATTCCGGAGGCTCGACTTCACATACTTCCTGAGTCTCACTGCCTGCGATTCCGATCTCTGGATTACTCCTCATTACAGAGATTACGTTTTGCACAAAATTTTCATCCAGCCAATTGTCATCATCGCAGAATACCATATATTCATACTTTGATTCTTCTATGCCTTTTTCTCTCGCAGCACTTAAGCCGGGTATCGGCTGGTTTACAATTCTGAGCTGTCCTTTGCTTTCAGGATATTTGCGCCATTCTTCCGCTGCAACTTCTGAAGTGCTGTCCGAAGAATTATTGTTTACTACTACTACTTCCCAGTCGACATAATTTCTTGTCTTTTGTCTGCTTAAATGTTCTAATGTGACCGGCAGAAGTTTTGCGCTGTTGTAACAACAGATGATCACCGATACACCTTTCCTCTCGACTTTATGACTGATACCGTTTGTCAGCTTCAGTAAATATCTGTGATCTTTTTTTCTTGCTCCTTTCTTGATTAGTCTTAATTGCCTTTTGGGGTTTTGGGTTTTTTTGTTCAGCAATGTGTTTAGTTTTCCCAAGTAGTATTCTATTTGTAAGATTTGTAAATTATTTTCATGAGTTTTATTATAACTTAATAAATTTTTATAACCGCATTTTCTAAGATCATTAAGAGTTCTTCTAAGTTGGAATGGAACTTTCGCAAATTCCTTTTTTGATCTTTTCTCAAATTCCATCTGAAATTTAATTCCATTATTACGCCAAATTGTTCTCAGTTTATCCCAGGTGATCTCTTCTTTTGTGAAATATTTATTCAGCTTCAGGTCTGAGGATAACAGATAATTATTTTTAAGTTCTTTTAGAGCAGATGATAATTCATTATCTGAATTTTTATCATCTCTATTTTCAGTACCAAATAAATCACCCGGATCTTTAATAAGAATATTCTCGGCTGAGGATTTTCTAATGACAACTCCGCCGCTGAGTTTTAAAGGTTCATGTGTATTAATTTTTTTAATTGAAGAAAGGGGAGTATCCGGATCGAGAAAGTATTTAGAGTATTTGTTAAACCATTCCGGAGGATCAGTCTCACACAGGATTCCGACAGTACATCCTGCAGTAGAAGTATCGCTGTTGCTACGCATTATATTTATTGCATTCTGTAAATAATCATTCTCAGGGATATCATTGTCATCTAAAAATATAAGCACTTCATATTCGGATTTCTCTAAAATCCCCTTTAGATTTATTAAGCTTTGTCCATCCTGAATATTTAAGATCTTTAATCTGAGTTGTCTGTCACTATACTTATTCCATTCGTTTATTATTTCCTCAGTTAATAAATTAATTTTATTTTCATCAGAATTATTAAGAGTAACTATTATTTCAGAATCAACATATGCTTTTGTGATCTGTCCCGAAAGATGCTTGAAAATCACCGGCTGAAAATTTTCATGGTCGCAGATATTTACAATTACTGATATACCTTTTCTTGCCGGCACTCTGTAAAATTGCTTGTAATCTTTTCTGAATAATTTATGATCTGAGATTCTTGTCAGAGATCTTAGTAAGAAAGTCTGTCTAATTTTATTCGGAGTTCGGTTATTCAGCAAAGACCTGAGTCTCTCTGAATAATAACCTGCATAGATCAGGTTTATGTTCTGTGAGTTTTCAGAACTGTTATTTTGAAGTGCTGCATTATTGAATTTTCTAAATGATCTTAAAACTCTTCTGATCTCATAATTTCCTTTTTTTCCGCCTGCAGATATCCTGCCTACATTTTTCCAGTAATCTCTGAATTCACTGAACTTTAAACTATCAACCGGTATATATTTTTTATAAATCAGTTCATTCGCTTTTACAGTTTTCAAACCAAATTTTGAAAGCAGGTCAGGAAGGTCAGTTTCTAATGTACCGGATTTTACATTTCTCCCTGAAAGATCAGGAATAATACCTTCGTCAGATATTTTTCCCCATGCACTCTTTCTTAAAAAAGAACCATTTATTAAAAAAGGACTATTGTCATTTCTGAATCCATCTTTCCCTAATTTGTATCTTCCGAATAACAGCTTTTCGTTGATCCATGACGGAAGGTCATCGCCGGTAAAAATATCTGCTGAACTTCTGATCAATGCAGTCTTTTTATCTTCATTAAAAATTTTATATCCTTCTGAAATAAAATTTTTACTTAGCTTAAATCTTCCATTGCATACGAGAATGTTTTCATAAGTGGATTTACTAAATGCAGTTTTTAAAGCTGAATTAAAGTCAGAATATTCCTGTCTGAACAGCTTAACAGGAGTGTCTTTATAGCAATCATTTAAGATTAATTTCTTTACTTTCTGATATGTATCATCGGTAGATCCATTATCAACTAATATTATTTCACTCTTAATTCCTTCCGGAATATACTGAGAAGTTATTTCCTCCAAAGAATCTTTCACTCCGTCTACATTATTTTCCATACATAAAACTACTGATATTCCGTCAAGTTTTACGAGGTCTTTTAATTTTGAATAAAGTAAAATATCTTTGGAGTAAATTTCCGGATCGAGTTTAATAGCTTCGTTTAGCTGAGCTTCCACTGCTGTAAGATCATCTGTATCTTTAAGGATCCTTATGGAATTTTCAAAAGAGTAATTTGCAAAATGTTTTGCTGCGGATTTTTTTACCTGTTCCTTTTTATCTTCGGGAATGTATTGAGAAAATCTTTCAATGATCTTTTGAATATCCTTAATATTTGATCCTGTCTTCGCTAGATCACTTGTCATTGATGCACGATGAATTCTGTATTCAGCCAGTGGTTCTGTAACATATCCTATCTTATATCTAGCTGCAATCCTTACCCACATTTCCCAGTCTTCGCCTGCCATCTGCCAACCGTCCCCTGAAATATCCTTATTGAGATATCCACCAAGATCTTCATATACTTTACGCCGGACTACCATTGAACAATATTGTATTCTCTGCTTTTCAGCAATTTTGATCAGCCAGTCATCAAGTATTCCGTTTTCTTCTCTTTCAAGCTCAGATATAAAAAGCCAGTTTCCCTTTTCATCAATAAAAATATGTCTGCAGAATGCTGCACCAATTTCAGGATAATCTTCAAATGATTTACTCATTTTTTCATAAAACCCATCTCTTACAAGGTCATCCTCATGGAGAATATGAATTAATTTACCTTTTGCTTTCCTGATACATGTATCATAGTTTTTAGAATGTCCTACATTAACAGGCTGTTTGAAATAATTTACAACTCCTTGTCCGTATTTATTTACTATTCCCTTAGGATCTCCTTTTGTGGAATGATCATCAATCACATAAATTTCCATCTGATCCGGTCCAGTATACTGTGATAAAACCTTTTCCAGCAACTGATCCATATAAGAAGCATTGTTATATACAGGGATCATCACCGACCATAGTGGACGCTGAACTGAAACGTCTATTGGTAAAAACTTTGACAATGATTTACTGGTATCTAACAGCATTTAAATTATATTTATCTTAAAATCAACTATCAACTATCAACTATCAACTATTAACTATTAACTATTAACTATTAACTATTAACTATTAACTGAAGTTACGCAAAACTAGAATTCGTTTATTTTTAAATTCCATTTTAAGTTATTTTGAATTACACAATCAAAGAGTATAAATCTGATCTTGTAAATTGTAGAAATATTTTTTTTAATTCT
>JBATSB010000209.1:0-61844 GCA_049293015.1 Ignavibacteria bacterium | reverse complement strand
GAAAATACAATATCAGATTTGATCTAAATAATTCTAATTATCATAATCTGAACAGCGGAATTTATTTTTATACTTTGAAGACTGATAACTATACAGAGACTAAACGAATGATGCTGATTAAATAATTATTTATTATAAAGTTAATTTTGTAATGCATAGTGTTCGATTCAATTTGAGCACTGTGCATTTTTATTTATTTTAATTCAAAAACCAGTCCGTCTTAAGATAATTTATAAATTGATACGGTGATAATATAAAGCTAAATTATGAAAAATTTTAACTGTACATACAATCATAAATGAATAAAACAGAAAAGCTTCTTTCATATAATGAGATTTTACTTGAATGGGAAAAGTCTAACAAAGATGTTAGTGCTGCGAAATTACTGACACTCAAACAGGTTGAGAAATTCGAAGAGATAGTATCTGATGATGTGAGCTGGGAAAAGCTTTTGGAAATATTTAACAGCGGAAGGGAGACGGATGCATGGCTGGCGATGGACTGGCCTGAGGGATTTGATGAACTGATACTTTGCCTTCCGATGTGTAAGCTTGTTGAGTTTGAATGCAGCAGATGTAAGATTGGAATGAGACAGAAAAATAATTCATGTGCAAATGATTTTTCATTATTCGGATATATTGCTGAGCTGATGAAAGCTGCTGATCGAAATGGTCTGATAGATCATTTGGGATCTGTAAAGAAAATACTGCTTCTTGAAAACTTCAGATGGAATATCACTGAGAAAAGGACAGAAGAAATAATTTAATAATCACATTCCTCCAAAACTTTTATTAACAAAATTTAAGATTCATTATTTTCTACTTACTTTTTTTTAACGACCCTCGATAGGAACACTCGAGGGCAGGCTCAAAAGTAACAAAAAAGTCGCCCCGAGTACTCGGGATGATAACTTGCCGGATGAGAGATTGAAACGGAGTTTCAAGTTCAAGTGCGTATCCAAACAGGAGTTTGGATACGAGCGGTTTCCCTCATCCGTTAGAAAAACACTAACGGATTCGTCAAACAATTTATTTTTGCTTAACGCCATTGCTCAGAATTTCTTATCGGCAATTTATCACAGGCGGGTTATTCTGTATAAGTTAATAATCAAAATTAAACTTGAGTTTAGTTTTTTACTTTTAATAATTGACAGCATTTTTACTATTGATTCAATTAGTATAATTCATTGCATATTCACTCACTACATTTGGTTAAAAAAAATTGACAATGGATTTTTGAAACAGAGTTTCATTTTCACTTGCGTTACCAAACAGGAGTTTGGTAATGAGCGGTTTTGGAATAAGCAGAAGTTCTAATTTTTAATTTTTAATTTATTTTATCAAGACCATACGCTTAGTTTCAGAAAACTCACCTGCAGTAAGCTTATAAAAATAAACTCCGCTGGAAAAATTACTTCCGTCGAATTCAACATTATAGCTTCCCGGATTTTGCTTTTCATTTACAAGGACAGCAACTTCATTTCCAAGAACATCAAATACTTTTAATACAACATCATTGAACATCGAACATTTATAATTAATAATTGTGATCGGGTTGAATGGGTTTGGGTAATTCTGAGATAGATTAAAACTATTCGGGTTACTTTCAGAAATAGATTGAATTCCAATAGTAGAAGAATATTTGATCGTACAAAAATCTGAAATCCATCCTGCGCTTTGATTAGGAGAAGATCCGGTAGCTGCTATTTCTCCATTATTATTAATGGAAATTGCATTAGGTTTAAATGCTTCATTAAACTGGTTTTCGTTTCTGATTATTTTCTGCATGCCATCAGGATTTAGCTTTAATATGACAAAAGAATTATTTCCTGTATTTAATCCACTGATCCCTATTGAATAAATATTATCATTTTCATCAATTGCAAAATCAGTTGCATTTTCATAAGAGTTGTTAAAGTCATAAGTATAATTCCAAATGAGATTGCCCATTGGATTAAGTTTTATCACAGCAATATCAATAGAACTGTCACTGTAATAATTAAAATTCGCATAAACATTATCCTCACTATCTAAAATGATCATATTCGGATAAGTTAATTGATTAAAATTAGGGTAGTAATCCGGATAACTATTGCTCCACAAAAAATTTCCATTTAAATCATATTTTAGAATTGAAAATTCATAATCAAAATCTTTTGTAGTTCCAATACCTCCGAGATAAATATTTCCTTTGCTGTCAATTTGAACATCGTAGCCAACATTACGAGTTGAAATTAAATTTGATCTCAACCAAACTCTTTCACCGGTATTATTATACTTTATCAAAAGAAATTCAGAATGATTTACAATAGAATCACGATATATTCCGGTCACATAAATATTTCCTTTCTTGTCAATGTTAGCCCGCATAAAAGGATTCAGACTCGCGCCAAAAGTAATAATATCCTGCCAAAATAATTCTCCATCAGGATCGAATTTTAAAATGAATGTTGTAGCACCATCGGTATTATATGTAAAAGAATATCCCGTAATATAAACGTTATCCTTCTCATCAATTGTTAAGCTTGTAATTTCATTTTCTATATTAACATAATCTGAATACCGTTTCACCCAAAGTGTTTTTCCTGAAGATGAGTATTTGATTATTACAATTGAATACCCAGCACTTGAATCATAACTTAAACCTCCTACTAATATATTATTCTTATTATCTAATTTAATTATTGATGAATAATCAATTGATGCATGATGATATCTCCTGATCCACTCAGTCTCACCTAAGGAATTATATTTAATTGTTGCAAAGTCATGCTGAGAATAATCTCCAATTCCAAAACTGTCTCCGGTTATATAAACATTACCTGAATCATCCATTGCTATGTCGTATGCGTCATCATAAAATCCTTGTCCATTGATTAGATTACCGTATGTTTTATGCCACTGGAAATTTAATTGAGCAAATGATAAGGTACTTAGATTAAGTATAATCATTAATATAATTTTATTCATATCTCATTATTATAAAATTCTTTAAGTAAAATATTTTTTTGTTAAAACTTTTAACTCATTCTGAATCTCCTGAACGGTTACTATTGTATCAACTACTTGTTTTCTCTGAAATAAAAAAATTTGTAATTATTTCAAAAGAACCATACGCTTAGTTTCAGAAAACTCACCTGCAGTAAGCTTATAAAAATAAACTCCGCTGGAAAAACCACTGCCGTCGAATTCAACATTATAGCTTCCCGGATTTTGCTTTTCGTTTACAAGGACAGCCACTTCATTTCCAAGAACATCAAATACTTTTAATACAACATCATTGAACATCGAACATTTATAATTAATAATTGTCATCGGGTTAAAGGGGTTTGGGTAATTCTGACTTAAATTAAATTTCAAAGGAAGTAAATTTGTATTTGAATTTATACCTACGGTCAAAGAATGTTTTATTGTAAAATAATCAGTAATGTGTGAATTGTTTCTGGTATAGCCGGTTGTGTAAATGGATCCGTCTTTATTTATCACAGATTTCATAGGATAAAAAGGTTTGTCATACTGATTACTTCCTCTTATTACATTTTTTAAATTACCATTATTTTCATAACATAGAATTGCAAAAGTGTTAAAGTCAGAATGATAATACTTCGCGCTGACAGCAGTTACAAATATATTTCCGTCGGGAGAAACTTTCAGATCTCTTGTTTCCTGATATGAAGAATCTTCATCTAAATTATATTTTTTTATCCAGATCAGTTCACCGGATCCATTATATTTGATTGTAGCAATTTCATATACATTAAATTGATTCCAAGTATTAAAATTAACAATCACATTATCATTTTTGTCTAATGCTATCATATCAGGATCACTTAAAAACTGATCAGAAGTATTAATATAAAAACCCGGATATTTCCTTGTCCATTGAAGAATTCCGCTGCTGTTGTATTTTAAAAGGACCATATTTTTTACATCACCCGGATCTGTTCCATAGCCCGAGACATAAATATTACCTGTACTGTCTGATAATACCGAAACAGCTTTATCTAAACGGGAAATATTTGATATTGCAGACCAAAGTTTATTTCCATCAGTATCATATTTAACAGTAATAAAATTTATGTTATTGTAAACAGAATCAATTGTGATGCCGGAAGTAATGATTTCATTATTATTGTTAAAAATTAATGTAGAAAACAATACTGCGCTGACTGTGTTTATATACTTTCTATGCCATACAAGATTTCCATCCGGATCATATTTTAAAAGCTGTGCTGCTGTGCCGGGAAAATCCCGCGAAGTTGAATAACCGACTACATAAATATTATCTGAGTTATCTGTTTTTACATCATATGCTTCGTGACGGTAATCATAAGCAGTATCCTGAAATCTTTTTGACCAAAGAAGTTGTCCGTCAGAGTTGTACTTAATTGTTACCATTTCTAAACGGCTTATGCCGGTTATTATTACATTCTGCTGCTGATCCAGAACAATTGCAGCAGGCTGTTCAAACGAATATACTCCATCATTAAAACGCTTTACCCATAAGCTGTCTCCGTTTGAATTATATTTTATGGTTGCAATGTCATAACGCGAATCGTCACCTTCACCAAAACTTGCGCCGGTTACATATATGTTTCCATCAGCATCCTGAACCATTTCATATGCTTCATCATAATAACTGATTCCATATATATGATCATAAGTTTTATACCACTGGAAATTATATTGAGCCATTGATAAAGTACTTACATTAAGTAAAATCATCAAAATAATTTTATTCATATCTCATTATTATAATATTCTTTAAGTAAAATATTTATTTGTTTTTATTATAAAATTTATCTCATTCTGAATCTCCTGATCCGGATGTTATCAGATAATTTATGTAAAGTTAATTTCTGAAGATATTAAAAGCAAAGAATTATTTTCGCGTTTCGAGGGGGATTTTTTTAAAAAAAGGGTCAGTAAAATTTAGTAAAACATTGATTATGAGCTTGAAACAAAGAAAACAGGTGGTTTTTTCTCGGAAAGGATTTGCTGTTTGTGCATGGAAGAGCAATTTCAATTTACGAATTTCAAATTTCAAATAGCAAAAAAAGTCTGGGATTATGAGTAAAAAGTTTCGAGTTTTAATATATAAAAAAAAACCCGGCGAAAGGAGTTTGTAATACACCGGGTTTTATTACTAACTGTTATGTTTTGCAACATAACCCAAAGTTCAGTTAACTTTTTGACCGGTCTATAAGATCAATTTTCATTTATAAAAATTTAAACCGATCAAACACATATTTATTTTTCTAAATTATAATTAGATAAATCTATTAATTTATTAAATAAAAAAATCAAAATTCCGTTTATAGAATTAAAGGTAATCTTAAAAAGGAATTTGTTATTTACTTTTAAAGCAAAACATATGCCATTTAAAAAAGAAGTTATTTCGACAGAAAAGAGTATAAAAAAAAATATATGAGAAGTATCTCTACATAAAGAAATAAAATTGTTGAGGAATTATTCCCTAAACATTCAAAATGATTTTATCTATTTTTGAAACCATGGAAAATGAATTTAAAATATTAGTAGTAGATGATGAGCCGAATTCTACGAAACTTATGCGAAAGATCCTGTCGGCAGGCGGGTTTAAAGCCGATGAAGAGAACAACAGTGTAAAAGCCAAAGAAAAAATTTCAGGTGGTGACTACGATCTTGTAATATCTGATCTTCAGATGCCGGAAGTATCCGGGCTAGATCTGCTGAGATCAAAACCGGCAGATACTTATTTTATAATGGTTACCGGATTCGGATCGGTGGATTCAGCAGTTGAGTCAATGAAGAGCGGTGCTTTTGATTACCTGAGTAAACCTTTTAACATAGATGAATTTAAGATCAAAGTTAAAAAAGCTTTAGACAACATTAATCTGAATCAGCGTCTTAAAGATCTGAAAAATGAAATAGATAAGAATCACAGCTTTGGCAATATGGTCGGCAGAAGCCGTAAGATGATGAACGTATTTGAGATGATTAAAAATGTAGCAGAGACTAATGTAAATGTATTGGTGGAAGGACAGAGTGGTACAGGAAAGGAACTTGTGTCGAGAGCTATTCACAAAAACAGTCTCCGAAAAGATAATCCGTTCATAGCGATAAACTGCAGTGCGATTCCCGAAAATTTATTAGAGAGTGAACTATTTGGTCATACCAAAGGAGCGTTTACCGGTGCGACTGAAAATCAAAAAGGAGTTTTTGAGCAGGCAAATGGCGGGACGTTGCTATTGGATGAAATAGCAGAAATGCCTTTTCATCTGCAGTCAAAACTTTTGCGAGTGATCGAGAACTGGGAGATAAAACCTTTAGGCAGTGACAAAATTAAGAAAGTAGATGTCAGACTTATCTCTGCGACAAATCAGAATATTAATGAACTGATACTTGAAAAGAAATTCAGAGAAGATCTGTATTACAGAATATCAACTGTGACTATTGTAATGCCGACTCTAAGTGAAAGGAAGGATGACATTCCGCTTCTGACTGATCACATTTTGAAAAAACTCTCTGTACGATATGATAAAAATTATTCAATAGATGCAGATGCACTAGAGCTGCTGATGAATCATAACTGGAAAGGAAATATACGGGAGCTTGAAAATATGCTGGAAAGAACGGCGCTCAGTTCTGCCGATAATATAATTAAAAAAAGCGACTTCAGGGTTTCAGACAGTGGAGGCGGAAATTTGAACGATAGTATTTCAAATATCACAGGCGGTCTGAAAGAGCTTGAAAAAATTTATATCAGCAAAATACTTGAAGAGAATAAATGGAACAAACTGAAGGTATCGCAGATATTGGGAATCGACAGAAAGACGCTTTATAAAAAGATAAGAGAATATAATCTTGAATAAACACTTCTTTAATTCACATTAGTAATAATTCTACTACTCAATTATCAAATATCCTGTTGAATTTGATTAATCAGGCTTTAACTTCTACCCCCAACAACCATTCAAAATTGATTCAAAAATCTACATTGTTGATAATTTCCCCATAAAATTGGTACATAATCTCACTTTTTTGAATACCCTTCGTTTTTAGTCTAAAATTAGAAGAAATATCACATTTCGGTGGCACATTTATTGAAATAGCAATAGTGAATTTAAGTGTCCGAAATTGATGAAAAGAATAATTCACATAATTTGTATTGATGACAGTATTTGTCAGATGATTCATAAGACTTTGAGATCAAAAGGATATGATGTATCAATTTCTGACGGTAATAAACTTTCCGTACAGAATATCAACGAACTAAGTCATGATATTGATTGCTTTGTAATAGATTCAGGGATTGACGAATGTTTGTTTTCAAATTTGAAATTGAGATTTGGTAATTCTTCATACATTTTTTTACCATCATTAAATAAAGACAGTAAAAAAATTAACGGAGATTACAGTAATATCTCTGAACCGTTAAAATTAAGCGAATTATTTCAGACATTAGACAGTGTATTTAAAGAAAAAGAGATTGAAAAATAAATTAAAATATATTGCGGCGTTTTTTATTTCATTATGTCTGATAATTTTCATTTCGATCTCAGCAGTAGAATATACAACAAGTAAGTCCAAAGATATTGATGATTGCCTGGCTTGCCATGAGGACAGTGAACTTAAAATGGAATCCGGCAGCAAACAAGTATCAGTATATGTAAATCCTGAACTCTATAAGAAATCTGTTCACGGAAGCGCAGAGTGTACCGATTGTCATTTGAAGTATAATCCTGACGAGATTCCTCATTCAAAAAACAATAAAGCTGCAAAATGCAGTACCTGTCATGATGATCTGAAAGGAATTGAAAATAGTGTTCATTCAAAAACAGAATGTATCGATTGTCACGGTAAGCATGACATAAAGCCCGTGAAGGAGTTTAAGGAAGAGAGTTCTGCAAATTGTCTTAGTTGTCATAAGAAAAAATCAATTACGCAGTTCAGCTCGAGCATACATTCTAAAAGAGGAGTGAAATGTAATGACTGTCACGGAGACGGACATCAGGTAAAAAACATTTCAAGGAATCAGATAACGGATTTATGTGGTAAGTGTCATAATGACAGTAAGATGAATTTCAAAGGAAGTATTCATCATGCTGCAATAAAAGATGGAAATAAGAACACTCCTGTCTGTACTGATTGTCACGGCTCTCATAAGATAGTGACAAGCAAATTCAAGATAGAATCTGAAGCCTGTCTGAAGTGTCATTTGGATGAAAAACTTTTTCCGGGCGAGGAAACCGGCTCGGCTAAGTTTGTTGCGCAGTATAAAACGAGTATTCATGCTGCTTTAAAGAAAGGTGATCAGGAATCTGCCGGTTGTGCAGATTGTCACGGTAATCATATGATACAGGATCCGAATGATCCTGAATCTTCTACAAAGAGGGCAAAACAGGTGGAGACATGTGGTAATTGTCATAAGGATATTGCAGATAAGTTTTTGAAATCATCACACGGAAAGTCATTGATGAATAAAGATGTAGCTGCACCGACTTGTGCCAGTTGTCATAATGAACATTCAATACAATCGGTATCATCATCCGATGAATATTCAAAAATCAATCAGGTGGAAATGTGTCTGAAATGTCATCAGGATGGAAAACTTGAACATAAGAATTATAAAGGCGAAGAAGAGCTGATCAGTAATTATAAAGAAAGTTATCATTACAAAGCACTTGAAGAAGGTAATGAAGATGCAGCGACATGTTCGGATTGTCATGGTGCACATGAAATGAATAAATTTGATGATCCTGATTCAAAGATAAATAAACAAAATATTGCGAAGACCTGTGGTCAGGTAAATTGTCATCATAAGGAATTAAATGAATTTGAACAAAGTGTTCATAATGTATCATTGAAAGAAAAGCCGGATTCAGATGCACCGACATGTACAGGCTGTCATGGAAATCATCAGATATTTAAAAAGGATGAAACAGACAACAGATTTTCAAATTCAAAAGGATTAGTTCAGCTTTGTTCGGATTGTCATAATTCTGTTGAGATCACATCGAAATATGATCTTCCTGTAGGCAGGACAGAATCATATTTAGACAGCTATCACGGATTAGCAGTAAGAGGCGGCTCAAAAGTTGCGGCAGATTGCGGAAGTTGTCACGGCAGTCACGATATAAGATCTTCAAAGGATTCTTTATCAAGCATTAATAAAAATAATTTAGCAAAGACCTGCGGAAGTTGTCATCCGGGAGCTGAGCAGACGTTCTTTTTAACAAAGATCCATATAGTAGATCAATTACAGGATTCACCATTTGTATTCTGGATAACATTGTTGTACATAATCTTGATTGCAGGAACAATCGGACTTATGATCTGGCATAATTATATGGATATTAAGAAAAAGGTACAATCGCAGGATTAATAAAACAATAGAGATGTCAGCACATAAGACTAAAAAATATCTGAGAATGACTTTGAATGAAAGGATACAGCATTTCATTCTGATGATAAGTTTTGTAGTACTTGTAATTACAGGATTCGCATTGAAATATCCTGAGTCTTTATGGGTACAGGGATTCAGAAATCTATTTGGAGAAAATGCTTTTGAGATGCGGGGAGATGTACATAGGGTTGCCGGTGTATTACTTGTTATAGTATCCTTATATCATTTGTATTACATATTTTTCACTCAGAGGGGAAAAGAATTTTTAAAAGATATGTGGCCGAGGAAAAACGATTACATTGATATGAAAGAGACGGTGAAATTTTACAGAGGGAAAAGAGAGGACAAGCCGAAACTCGGAAGATTCAGTTATATAGAGAAGCTTGAGTACTTTGCAGTTTATTGGGGAAATTTTGTAATGCTTTTAACAGGAGTTTTACTTTGGTTTGAAAATTTATTCCTGCCGATAATTTCCAATGTTGGCATGGACATCGCAGCAGCTATACATTTTTATGAAGCTATACTTGCGACTCTTTCGATAATTTTCTGGCATTTTTATTTTGTAATATACAATCCGGATGTATATCCAATGAACAAAGCATGGTTAACCGGTTTTATTACGAGACATCAGATGGAAAATGAACATCCGCTATGGTTAGAAGAAATTGAAAAGAATGATTCCATTGAAAAAGAATTACCAGATGAAAAAGTAAATTCAGAAGAAATCAAACCAACTGAATCTGAAAAAAAAGATTCTGATAATGAAACAGATAAAGTAACAGATCACGAAACAAATCACGAAATTAAAGAAGTAGAAATTTCAGACGGCGAAAATAAAAAAAAAGATAATCCTAATTCAGATCAGAAAAATAAAAAATGAATTAAAAACTGAAATATAAATGGATTTAAAATGGATGAGAAAAATAAAAATACTGAACAGGGAAAAGAAAAGGATTTAGAAAAAAAACCTGTCAAAGAAGTAAAATGGTTTAAAAAGATCCGTGGATTTAAAAGGTTTTTATTATTTACCGGATTATATCTGGGAGTATTTTTTATTTTATTTGCAGTATCGGCGGAATACACTTCAAGACCGTCATTTTGTCCGACCTGTCATTACATGGAAACATTTTATCAGAGCTGGAGGACTTCGGAACATAATAAAGTGGATTGTGTAGAATGTCATTTTGAACCGGGTATATCGGGTACAATAAAGGGTAAAGTGAACGGATTGGTACAGATCGTTAATTATATATCTTTAACTTATAAAAAAAGAAAGCCGTGGGCTGAAATTCCTAATAACACTTGTGCAAGGTCAGGTTGTCACGAGACACAAGAATTACAGGATTCGACTTATAATTTCAAAGGTGTAGAATTTAGCCATAAAAATCATTTAAAAGAACTGAAACGTGGAAAGACTCTGAAGTGTACAAGCTGTCATTCTCAGATCGTACAGGGTACGCATATGGAAGTTACAGAATCTACATGTTTTAATTGTCACTTTATGAAATCAGATGATCCTGAACATAAATTTGATAAATTATCTGATTGCAAAACATGTCATGATCTTAAGGGTTTTTCAAAAGAGCAGATGGCAGGTTTAAGATATGACCATACTAAAGTAGTGGAAAATGATGTTTCCTGTATAGGTTGTCATACAAATACTGTAGCAGGAAATGGAGATGTCGGAAAGGAAAGATGTTTTCAATGTCATTTTGAAAATGACAGATTAGACAAATACTCCGATACGAAATTTATGCATGAGGTGCATATATCAAAACACAGTATGAAATGTTTTGTATGTCATTCTCCGATCGAACATAAAGTACAAAAAATTGACCCAAATACACCGCCTGATTGTCAGGGCTGTCATACAAATGCTCATATACAACAGGTAAATCTGTTTACCGGACAGAATGCATTTGAAACAGAAAATTTACCGAGTGTAATGTTTATGAACGGAATTAACTGCAGAGGTTGTCATGTATTTCATGAAAAAGAAAGATTAGGTATAGAGACATTGAAATCGGGAGAGTCTTCATGCGAGCAATGTCATGGTACGGGATATGATAAGCTGACAAAGCAGTGGGAACAGGCATCTATAAAAAGACTGAGCATTATTAATTCTATTTATAACTCAGTTAATAGTGTAGTATCAGGTACAAAGAGTAACAATAAGGCTGAGGCGGAAAAATATTTAGCTGAGGCAAAGCATAATATTGACATAGTAGAGATCGGAAAAAGTGTACATAATGTACAGTTTGCAGATAAAGTTTTGATAGGCAGTTATGCATTAATGAAAAAAGCACTGTCAGTCATCGGATCTTCGAAAGTATTACCTGAGTTTAAATCCAGTTCTGACTTCATACCAAATGAATGTATAAGTTGTCATTCGGGAATTGAGGAAATTTCTGTAAATAAATTCGGTATGAAGTTTTCACATAATCAGCATGTAGTTAAGAGCCGGGTAGCTTGTGCAAAGTGTCATTCGAATGCAAAGAAACACGGAGAGCTTGTCGTGAATAAAGATAACTGTAATTCATGTCACCATTCGCGAGTAAACTCTGATGACGATTGTGCAAAATGTCATAACTTCCAGAACCTGATATATTCAGGAAATTATATGGGTAAATCCCAGCCGGATATAATGAAAGCCGAAGGCGTAGGTTGTATAGATTGTCATTCGGATGCTGTGGAAATAATAAAACCAGATATTAATATATGTCTGAAATGTCATGATGACGGATATGATGAAATGGGTGTAGAATGGAAAGTGGATGTAAATAAACTGGAGAAAGAATTAGAAGCTGAACTACAGAGAGTCAAGGGTTTATCTCCGGATAGTGAAATGACGGAGCAAATAAATGAATCCAAAAAATTATTAAGTGATATTTCATCTCGACCAAGTATATATGCACATAATTATGATTTGATCAGTACATTATTAAGTGAAAAAATTAAGGCTTTAAAAAAGCTAGAGTAAAAATAATAGTTAATAGTTAATAGTTAATAGTTAATAGTTAATAGTTAATAGTTAATAGTTAATAGTTAATAGTTAATAGTAAATAGTTAATAGTAAATAGTTAAAGAAAAATACTTGTAACAAATATTAAAAAAAATTAAATTAACATAATTTATTTAATAACCAAAAAAAATAATCATGAAAAGGAAATTTAAAATCCAGTTACCGGTAATACTGATGCTTGGCATATTCATATTTGCAGCATCACAGTTTAAAACTGATGCCGGTGATGATAGCTTCAAGTATGTTGGAGTTGATAAATGTGCAGGTTCATGTCATAAAGGCGAGGCAAAAGGAAATCAGCTTGAGATCTGGAAAGATTCAAAGCATGCTCAGGCATTTAAGACTCTTCAGACACCATTTGCTGACAGTATAGCAAATGCTAAAGGACATTCAACAGCAGCAGCAGAAACTCCTGAATGCGTAGTATGTCATGTACTCGGAAGAGAAATGATGCCGGAAGCAATGGACGTCACATTTGATAAGACACAGGGTGTACAGTGCGAATCATGCCACGGTCCGGGATCTGAGTATAAAAAGCTTTCCATCATGAAAGATAAGCAGAAAGCAATTGATGCAGGACTTATTGTTCATACCGATGGTGAGGCATTTTGTACAAATTGTCATAATTCAAATAGTCCTACAATGAAAGAGTTTAATTATGCTGAAATGTGGGATCAAATAAAACATCCAAAACCGGCAGGAGAAGAGTAAAGTTTACTCTGTGTACGTTTTGTTTTTAGTAAAGTGAAACAGAAATTTTTCACTAATAAAAAAATACGCTTATATGAAGTATTTAATTATGCTTTTTATTCCGATGGTCATCCTGATAAATATTTTATCCGGATCAGAAAACAGGTCACAGGAAAAATATAAGTATGTTGGAGTAAATTCCTGTGTCAGTTCATGTCACAAATCTGAATCGCAGGGTAGTCAGGAAATGATATGGAGTGAATCAAAACATTCAAAAGCTTTTGAGACACTTCAGACTATTCGAGCTGACAGTATTGCATTTTCAAAAGGTTTTAACACACCTGCTGCTGAGACACCTGAGTGTGTAAAATGTCATACAACGGGAAGTATTACAGATGTAAGTGAGTTTCAGGAAACATTCGATATTACTCAGGGTGTGCAGTGTGAAAGTTGTCACGGACCGGGTTCTGAATACAAATCACTTTCAGTGATGAAAGATAAAGAGAAAGCATTTTCATTTGGATTGATAAATCATTCTGAAAAGGAAAAATATTGTATTCAATGTCACAATACGGACAGTCCTACATATTTTGAATTTGATTATGAGCCAATGTGGGAACTGATTGCTCACCCAACACCAAGAAATATTGATTCTGAAAATGAATCAGAAAATGATTAAGAAAATGAACAGGAAAATATTATGAAAACTTATTACGCTTTAAAACCGCTTTTTATTTTATTGCTTCTGACAAGTACTTTTTCTGTAAATGCTCAGTCTCTGAATTTAAGATTAAGTGCACAGGTTTACGGATGGCAGAGAGCTGACAGTATTGGCAGTGATAATAAAACAAGTCATCTCAGAAGTTATGAGAATCTGCTAATGGAAGTCAAACAGGATAACTGGACCTTTAATTCGCTGATGCAGACTGATGCAGATTTAATGAATCAGATCGGAAAAGGATTTGATTACAGATTTTATAATCTTTACATAAAAGGAGCAAATTTATTTGATGTATTGGATATGAAAATCGGAAGACAGTATTTATTTTCAGGAGTTGAGTCAGGTGCAATGGACGGGCTATATCTGAAGCTGAAAGCAGGTGCAAATAAGGAATATCAATTTACGGCATTTGGTGGATCGATCACTGAGCAGGATTATGAATTTACGGGATATGCGCCATTTAGCGAGAACAGTATTTACGGAGGTAATTTTTCATATTATGGTTTAAGAGATTTTTTTGCAGGGATTAGTTATGTAAATAAACACAATAAACCTGAGCCATATTCAGCAATAAGATATGATACTTTATTCAATCCGTATGAGACAACAATTAGTTTAGATTCACCAACTGATCAGCTTATAGGTTTAGATATGAATTATACATATTTAAAGAAACATTATTTTTTTGGAAAATTTTATTATGATTTTAATAACGAAAAAATTTACAGAGGCGAATTCAACGCAACTATAACTGCTGCCGATAATTTTAATGTTACAGGATTTTATACATACAATCAGCCTCAGATAAGATACAACAGTATATTCAGTACGTTTGACCAGTCTGAATTTCAGGAAGCCGGGGGTGGAGTAAATTATTTATTCAAAAACGGAATCAATGCATATGCGAAAGTATCAGATGTGATCTACACGAATGATAATTCTGTTAAAGTGCAGGCAGGAATTAATAATCCGTCATACGGACTTGCCTATGTATATTATGGAGGATACAGCGGTGAATCAAATGGAGTCAACGGATATTATTACAGGCAGTTAATGGAAAAAATATTATCGATGAATGTCAGTTTAAATTATTCGAGTTATAAATTAGGGGAATATTCAACGGAATTTCAAAATGCATTCAGCGGATCACTTGGATTGACATATAGACCTAATCCTCAGTTCAGCATAGATGTGCAGGGACAATTGATCACCAATGAAATTTACAAAACAGATTCGAGATTTATAGTCGGTATAAACTACTGGTTGTTTACAAAATTTTAATCAAAAGAAAATGAAAACGAAATTTACAGGTTATTATATTTTATTTCTTACAGGGTTAGTAATATTTCTGACAACAACAGCATATCTGACTAAGGAAGAGACCGATGCATTAAAATTGAGTGAAGTATTTAATGTTTCAGAAATAAAAAATACCGCTGAAAAATCCAGTGATAATGACAACAGTAAACTGATAAAATTCAATCATGAACTTCATTCTCAGGGTGCCGAAATAAAATGTGCTGAATGTCATACAGCAGCAGTGAATTCTACTTCTGCAAAAGATAATTTAAATCCTACAAAGAAAAATTGTGAAGGATGTCATGACGTAAAAGATGAAAAAGAATGCGGGCTTTGTCATTATGATAATGTTTATAAAAAGCTCAGAGCATCCGGAAGCGAACTTTATTTTTCACACAAGCAGCATAATTCACAAAAGCAATGTGTGGATTGTCATACAGATATGGATAAGGTAAAATTTTCGAAAGAAAGTTCACAGGTTTTGCCGACAATGGAAAGCTGTTACAGTTGTCACAATAACAGGAAGGCAGCCAACGATTGTGAAGTATGTCACACAAACCTGACCAATCTTACACCTAAGGATCATCTTCAGTCAAACTTTTTAAATGAGCACACATCAAAGCTGGCATTTTCTGAAAAGAATAATTGTATGATGTGTCACAGTGATAATTTCTGTCAGGCATGTCACAGTCCGCTAAAGTATTCCGGGAACAACACACCTGAAGATTTTTATGTACCATATTATACAAAAGAAACCGGAACGAGAACTGACCGCGGAGCTTTGCAGAAGCTGACTACTGCACACACATTAAATTATAAATTTACACACGGATTAGATGCAGACAGCAAATCTTATGAATGTAAGACCTGTCATAATCCAACTGACTTCTGCGCAGGTTGTCATTCAAATGGCGGAGATCTGATTACGGGAATTTCTCCTAAGAGTCATTCACAGCCAAACTTCACAACAGTCGGCGTAAATACAGGAGGAGGACTTCATTCTGATCTGGCTAAAAGAGACATAGAGTCATGCCAGTCTTGTCATGACGTTCAGGGAAGTGATCCTGTTTGTATCCAGTGTCATTTTGACAATGACGGAATAGAAGGTACAAATCCAAGGACACATCAAAGCGGTTATCTTAATGATGAAAAAGGAATTTGGCATGATACTCAGGGTGCAGTTTGTTATACATGTCACACAGATCCGAATGCAAGACCGGATGGAGTAGCAGGAGTGGGATTTTGCGGATATTGTCACGGGATGGAAAGATGAACACATTAAAAATTGAAAATATACCGGTACAATTTTAATATTAAAAATATGAAAAAGCTTAAAATATTTTATCTGGCTTTATTAACAGTATTATCTACAGCAATAATTTACAACGGCTGCAGTGAAGTTCAGAATGATCTGGTAACTTCCCCGGAGGTATATGTTCACCCGCCCGGCTGGGCAGAGGGTGATACACCGGATTTTCACGGCAACTATATAAATGATAATAAGCTTTGGAATTTGCAGGTATGTCAGAGTTGTCACGGAAATGATTATACCGGAGGTAGTTCTGGTTCAAGCTGCCGGACTTGTCACACATCGTCAGGCGGACCTCAGAACTGTCGTCTTTGTCACGGCGGAGTTTCGGGAAGATCATATCCTCCGAAGGCATTGAACGGTGAGACGAGTGTTTCATATATCGGAGTGGGAGTTCATACGTATCATATAGATTCTACGCAGTACTCAGCAAGTGTAGAATGCAATGAATGTCATACTCCACTTACAAGCGGATTTAATTCCCCGGATCATATAGGAAATTTTCCTGACGGGATGGCTGAAGTAAATTTCGGTCCATTGTCAAAGACACAAACAACATACAAAGAGGGAGAGATAAATCCGGATCCTGTTTGGGACAGGAATACAGCTACATGTTCGGGGTCATATTGTCACGGAAATTTCAGAGATGGAAATTCTGAAGCAGTGCCTGTTTGGACTGACAGAGGTAGTGTAAAATGCGGATCATGTCATGGAGATCCTGTAACGGGAAATCCAAATCCAATACCGAATGGAAATTTCTTTCACCCACATTATCCAAATTACACGATAAATATTTGTTATCAGTGTCATGGTTCGGTGATAGATCAGGCGGGTAGTATAATTGATAAGAGTAAGCATGTGAATGGTGTAGTGGATTACAATAATTAGTTGTTTGTTTTGGAAAAACGGTTTTAACCGTTTTTTGCCTGACGGATAGTTGAGATTGTTACATCAAAACTTTAAGTTATATATAATTCTATTTTATTTATTCCACTGGTGAAATTTGAAATTGAATTTCTATTGTTAAAATATAATTGAAGTTAGAAATGAATTTTTCTCAGAACGATATAGCTGAAGTAGTAAATACTTCAGAAACGGTTTAAACCGTTTCTGTCAAAAAAATTTGGTATTTACAGAATCTGTATAGACCACCGAAAATAACACATTGTGCCTAACTCCGAATTCATTTCTAAATAGATAAAAACTGATATCTGTCTGTAAATGCAGAGCCAAATTTAAGTTTATTTAAAAAGCAAGTTTGATAAATTCGACAGAAACGGTTTAAACCGTTTCTACCATAAGCCCCTCATGTGCAATCTCCAATATCTCCATTGCAATCTCACTCGTATTCGCCTCCAATACCGGACCGGAATACTTTACAGGAAAAGAATTCCGTACCTTCCAGATTACTACCGGTGAATGTTCCTCATTCAATAATTTTATAGTTAGATCCCTTCTCTCTACAGTTCCAAGCTTTTTTGTGATGATCCACTCAAAAAATTCATTGTCGTTGTTTCTTATCGGTCTCTTAAAAATTATGTTACTGTATGAGATCATACCCGGAATTTTTAAAGATGATTCTAAAAGATTTGAACCTTCTCTGTGACTTATTACATCTATTGTAATATTAAGCCCGGAAACCTCTGTGAAATCAGTTCGGGTGCCACCCCAGTCTACTTGAAAGTGGTATGAAGGACATTCAAATATTGACATGATTCTAGTATTAAATTTATAAATAATTTACTAAATATATACTGCCATTTATTATAAAATAATTGTTCTGTTATGAATAATTATTTTAATCAGCTGTAAGCTCCGGTCTGAATTCAAAATGCATTGTGTCATAATGATACCATTTACCTCCCCAGATGAATCCGTATTTTTCAAACACTTCCGCTATTTCAATGGGTATCCTGTTTATATATGTTACATTGTTATTCCATTTCCAGTAATCTGAATACTTTGTGTTGATATCTATAGCAGTCCCGAATGAATGATTACTTAGTCTGTCTGTACCTGCTATATTTCTCCAGACAAATGTCCCTCCGATATTTTTTAAGTATTTTTGAAATTCACCCGGAAGCTGTGACAACTCTTCAGCAACTTTTTCAAGACTGTCTGCTGCTCCGTTCACATTGCTGAAACTTATCTGTGAACCATCCACCCATGTTACATTTACTATTTCACTGCTTACTTCATTGGAATTATTTCCATACATTTTTAAAAAAAACGGTTCGTATCTTATTCTACCCGGTTCGAAATTTTCAGGTGGAGGTTCGTACCAGTCGCTTCCCTTTGTATATTTTTGTGACATCATGTCCTCAAGATCCGGATCATTTAACATTTCATCGTGAGTCTTGTCTTCTATACCATCATCATAGATCATTACTGTACCATCTTTCCAGTAAAGATTATTTTCATCGGCTTTGTCAATAAATTCAGGATAGGCATTTACTAATTTTTGAAGACCATCTGGTATTGTAAGAACTTTTTCCGTACTGTCATTTTGTTTGATAAGCTCTTTCGAATTACCACAGCTGTTTTGATAAGCTGAGATAAAAAACAAAAATGATTGTATAATTAAAATTAATTTCATTATTAGAATTGGATTCAGAATTTTATTTGATTGTTTTTATAAAATAAAAAACCGGAACTACAATTAACAGAGAATTGAAATTCCGGTTTGAATAATAATTAAATTTTATTTATTGATGTTCATCAGCATGAATTGTCTTATGGCTGTTTTTATTATGTGAAGAGCTATGACCGTTGCTGTGTCCGTTCTGATTTCCTTCCGGAGATTTCGTTAACTTCGGATTTTTAAATCTTCTGTAACGGCTCATTAATGATGCAAAGAAACCTAATGCCATTATTATTGTTCCGCCCCAAACAAGATTTATAAACGGCTTTATACTTGCAGTTAGTATAAGTGTTTCTGCACTATGTGATGAATGCTGATGATCTTCTGCAATTGCTATGTCAACTCCCGATTCACCGGCTATCGAAATTTTTGTAAGATAAAATGTGAATTTATCATTGGATTCTATTTTAGCAGGAATATTCTGAGTTTGACCTTTTGAGAAATATTGTTCTACTATCAGCTCTTCAGTCTTTCCGTCCATTGTTATTTCAAGTTTAGCTCCAAGTATGTTTTCCTCACCTTTCGTCATTGACTCCTGATTAAATTTCGACTGATCGAATTCAATGAATTTTACATTAACTCCCTTAATTTCTTTTTCGCTGCCTTTGGATAAGCTAACTACATCCTCTGCTGAATATGGCTCCGGTGTTTCAAGAGAAATAGGCTCTAAATAAATATCTTTGGTGACCAGGTTTGCTATGTCAGGATTCTTCATAATGCCTTCTGAATAATCACTGTAATACATAATAGGCTGCAGTAAATATCCTTTGCCGTCTTTTTCCACAATTACATTAAAGTGATATTTTTCATTTGTTCCCGGAATTAGACTGGCACCTTTATATGTCAGACTATATCCAAGTGCATCTTTTGGTTCACCCAATGGAAGAGATACGTTTTCTTCCTGTGAATATTTTGATGAACCGATAATTCCCAGAAACAGAATCATTATCCCGAGATGTGCAATATACGGACCTGCTTTTACAGTACTCTTGGTAAGTATCTTAAATATAATATTCAGATTAATAAAGAAAGCAAATAATGCTGAAGCAGCAAAGACCGCTATTAAAATATCATCAACTCCGAGTATTACAAGTCCGGTAGTGAAAATAACAGTGAAAATTACCGGCATATAAAGCGATTTCAAAAATCGTTTGTGATCTGTATGTTTCCATGCAAGTAGAATACTTATGCCGTTTATCAAAGCAATTATTATTGCAAGTGGCAAATTCATTTTATTATAAAAAGCAGGGTCAACAGTTGCTTTAGTGAATATCGGCCAGCTTGTTCCTACTGAAATTATTAATGCTGTTGCACATAATGTAATTGCCCCTATAATTAATGCTGATTCACGGGCAAGTATTATTCCGGCATTTGTTGAAAGAGATTTCAAACTATTTATTCTGTATAATATCATTCCAATTCCACCTGCTCCAAAAAGAGATAGAAATACAATTAAAAATAAGTATACTTCCTGACCCGGATCTACAAAGGAATGAACAGATGCATCGCCGAGAAGTCCGCTTCTTGTCATGAATGTCGAATACAGCATAAATACAAATCCTAGTATGCAGAGTAGTAAACTTGTTTTTTTATACTTTCCTGTTTTCTCTTCGCCTATCATTGTGTGGATCGCAGCAACTATAATTATCCAGGGAACTAATGAAGAATTCTCTACAGGATCCCAGCCCCAGTAACCTCCCCATCCAAGTACACCATATGCCCAGAATCCGCCTAGCATTATTCCAACTCCAAGTATCATCCCTGTAAATAATGTCCATGGTAATGCGAGCTTCATCCATCTGTCATATCTGTTTTTAAATAATGCTGCCAAAGCAAATGCAAATGGAATTGCAAGAGAAGAAAACCCTGTAAAGAGTATTGGCGGATGAATTGTCATCCAGAAATTTTGCAGTAATGGATTTAATCCTCTGCCGTCCTGAGGTACAAATCCTGCTTCTACGTCTTTTGGAAATGATTCCCATACCATCATATAAGGAGATTTTATTATCATTATAAATAATAAAAATGTAAGTATAAGAGAATAACTCAACATCACAAGCGGTTCAAAATCATCCTTATGTGTGTGTTCAGCTTTTGCATTTTCTGTGTCCCTTTTTATCAAATAACTGTGAAGGAATATTCCAAGTACTGCAGTTAGAAATGCCCACAGATGAAAACTTCCTTCCTGACCAGCATAAAATGTGGAGATCAGAAGATTTATCGGAAGATCTTTCGAACTGTAATTCCATACATAAGTATATTGAAACTGATGTGTAATTATTAGATAAATGAGAAATGCAGCAGATGATACTGTCATTACAACTGCTAAGTGGAAAAATATCCGGGCAGGTTTCAAAAGCTTTACGTTGCCTCTGCTTACAAAAAAATATGCTGCAGTTGCAACTAAGGCTGAAATAAATCCTGCTGTTATAAAAAATTGACCCATGATTAACTTAATTTAGTTTATGTACCTGTCTTTTTTACTTCATGACCTTCACCTTCATATTTGGAAGGACATTTAGTTAATACTTCTTTTGCATAAAAATTGCCATCTTTAACTTTTCCTTTTGCTACTACAGATTCTGCCATTTCAAAATTATTTGGTCTTGATCCGTCTAAAACTACTTTCATTTCTTTATTACTTTCATCTATCATATAAAATGTGAACTGATTTGTAGCTGCATCATATTTAGCTTCTTTATTTTTCTCCCAGTATCCTTTTACCTGACATGTCCTGTGACTTTCAGATGCCTGATCAAAATTTGTGTATTCAATCTTACTTTCTGAAAATGTCAGAAATCCGACAACTAAAAATACTGCTATTAGCGAAACTCCGATTATTGTTTTCTTATTCATGATAATTTATTTTAAATCTTTATTAAAAAATTAAAATTTTAATTCGGTATTGGTTTACCCATTGACTGATATATTTCTTCAATCTGTTGCTTGTTTGCCATTGCTTCCTGATTACCGGGATCCAGCTCAAGTACTCTTCTGTATCTTTGTAAAGCAGGCTTGTATTTATCTTTTGGAGGAAGATCAGCGTCAAACATTAAATAATTAGCAGCTTTCAATTGCATTTTTACACATGTTTCTTTATCATTTTCTGATTTTGTCTTCTTGTATGCCGCATCAGCTGCATCAGCTTCTTGGATCAGTTTGTTAGCGCCCTCATCATCCCAACTTTCCTCGCCGCCTGTATTTCCCGATTCACTATTTTTTTTTAAATTTCTGTGAATTGAATCATCAGGCATGTCCTGCTTTTGAGTTGTATTCGGGCTGCTATTATTGTTCTTTAAAAGTTCTGGCGGAACTTCTTTTGTACAAGATGAAAGTACTACAATCATCATTGCGCAAACTGTAAATATTAAATAGTTTTTGATCATTATTAAATTAATTTGTATTTATTATAAACTCAATTTTCGTACCATGAAAATTACATTTATTGTAAGAAAAACACTGTAAACAACTTAATTTTCTTTATAAAATTTCATTTCATTTGAAGCTGTCCATTAAATCCACATTAATCACTTTTCTTTGTCCACATGGGGATTTATTATTTCTGCATCTCTGCTTCCAGACTTATCTTATCTTTTGTGAATACATCAGACATAGAAAAATTCCATTTCAATTTTCTTCCGTCCTGTTCATTAGCATTTGTAGATATTACCTCGTACGGAAGTTCCACCTCAAAATCAAAATCCCCACCCTCAAACATCTTAGCCATACTTAATTTCATCTTCTGTGCCAAAGAATCATTATCATCAAAACTTTCCGTCAAATCATCATCTTTCATTTCATATAAATAATGAAATGTAACTTTTCCATTATCTTCCTTAAATGTTACATCAGTTTTATACTTATCATCATTCTCATTAATATAATTTAAAGATGATCCGATCTTTGTAATATCATCAAATTCATAATCAATTGTAAATGTTTTTGAAGAGTCATTGTTCATTACTGTGCTTAGATCAATTATCTTTATTCCCTGAATGGAATCATATTTTTCGACAGTCTTGTTTTCAAATACATCATCACTGTATAACGAATCAAGAAATCCTTGTCTTCGGGTTGAATCCATAAGAGATGTCATTGAAGCCATAAGGTCATAAAATTCTTTTTTAAAAGTCAGTTTAAGGATTTCAGATCCGGTGCCGTCAGAATTTACTTTAATGTTCCTGCTAATTGAAATACAGGATGAAAATACAGATGAAAACAAAATCAAAATGAACAATGTATACAGTAAATTACTTTTTCTCATCAATTATTAATTTTAAATTTGAAGTAAATTTAACTAATTTAATTGCAAAATATGAGATACTTTTTTGTAAAGATATGACTTTGGTCAGTATACCAGAATGTATATAAAATTCAATGGTTTTAAAATTGTAAAATAAACTTTTTAATCTAAATAGTGTTTAGTTCCCTTTCTTTCTTCTGATAATATGAAAAAATTAAAAATTATTATTCCGGTATTTATGATCGTGTCTTGTGCAGTAATCTTTTGGATGATTGCAGGACTTGCATTTATTTATTCGACTGTCGATAGGGATCAGATGTTTAAATATTATCAGATCATTTCAGCAAAATATTATGAAAATTTTGAAGAAGATCCATTAACTGAAGTTAATTCTGCTGTTATTAATTATCAGAATTTGTATGATGTAAAAACCTATTCACTTAAATTATCTTTCGATATTCCGGATAAAAAAATATTTGGCATTATGAACATGAGATCACTTTGTTTGTCAGATACACTCAATTTTATTTACATCGACCTGAGTGAAGATCTTAATGTAAATTCAATTAAAATAAACGGTGATGAAATTTCAAATAACTCATACAAAAGGAAAGATAATTTAATTATTGCAGACAGCAGAGGGTTGATGGATAAAGATGAAGAATTCAGTGTCGAAATTAATTATGAAGGTAAACCCGAAAACAAAGGCTTCGATTCTTTCAATATTAAAAAGTTTGATAATGAACCTTCTATATATACTTTGAGCGAACCAAATCACGCAAAGACCTGGTGGCCCTGTAAAGATGTATTAACAGATAAAGCTGATGTCGAAGTTTTTATTACCGTCCCCAAAAAACTCACTGCAGTTTCAAATGGAAAGCTTGAGAATATTTTAACAGATGAAAACGGTTCGAAAACTTTTCACTGGAGATCCGCTTATCCTACAGCTACTTATCTCGTTTCACTTGCGATCGGATATTATGACAGTTGGAATGATACTTATACTTCTGTTGACGGAAATATAAAAATGCCTGTTGAATATTATACCTATCCTTACTTAACCGAAAAAGCAAAGATTGACTGGAAAGAAACTCCTGAGATGTTAAGTTTCTTTTCTGAGAAATTTGGAGAGTATCCTTTCATAAAAGAAAAATACGGGATGGCTACTTTCGGATGGGTCGGAGGAGCAATGGAACATCAGACCATTTCAAGTATGGGATATACACTCGTTACAGGGAATGGCAGATATGAAGATGTTGTAGTTCATGAACTTGTCCATCAATGGTATGGAGATGCTGTAACTCCAAAATCATGGAAGGATATCTGGCTGAATGAAGGTTTTGCTTCATACGGAGAAGCTCTCTGGGTCGAGCATAAGAATGGTTTTGATGCCTATAAGAATTTTATGAAAAAGAATGATTATTCTTTTTTTATGGGCACTCTTTATGATCCTGATGGTTACATCTTCGGTCCAACAGTTTATAAAAAAGGAAGCTGGGTTCTTCATATGTTGAGAGGAGTTACGGGAGATTCACTTTTCTTTGAAATTCTCAGAACTTTTTATGAAAAATTCAAATATCAAAATGCTGATACATATGATTTTCAAAAAGTATGTGAGGACATTACGGGAAATGACTTGAAATATTTTTTCAATCAATGGATATTTACCGGCACAGGACGACCCGAATATAATTTTTCATGGACTTTCGATCAGGTAAATAATTCACAAGAAAACTCAAAAGAAAACTCAAAAGGAAATTCAGAAACTTCATACAAAGTATCAATAAATTTAAATCAAACTCAGGAAGATATGGAAGTTTATTCCATGCCTTTAAAGATATTATTTAAAACAAGCTCAGGAGAAGAAGAGATCACAGTTTTTAATGACAAAAGAAATCAGCAGATCGATCATACTTTAAAAGGTAAACCTTTTGATGTAATTATAGATAATGATAACTGGGTTTTGAAAAAAATTAAAAAGGAGTATAACAATTAATTACAATATTCTTAAATTCAAAAAAAGATCACATATCAACAAAATGAATTTCGTAAAAATAATAATTCCACTTTTTGTAGTGTTTATTCTTTTCTGCAGCCAGTCAGTATATTCACAAACAACAGTTATAATAAAATTCAAAGAAAACACACCTGCATCAGTAATTTCAAATTTTAAAAATAACAGACCCGAGTCAGGAAATTCCTCTGTATCAAAACTCAGCAAGGACTTTGGTTTGAAAAAGTCAAAACCTGTTTTCAATGAAAGGGTATTGCAAAATTTAGATAACAGGAATTTATCTGATGCTATATCAAAGACAGGTCTCGACAGAATTTTTATTACTGAAACGAATAATGTAAAACTAGATCAGCTTTTGAAAGCTGCAGGTAAAAATGAATTTATAGAATATATACAGTTCAATAATGTCCTGAAAGTTGATGAAATCCAAAACTCCGCTTCAGGTCAAATTACTCCAAATGATCCTTACTATTCCGAGCAAAGTTATCTGAGCATTATTGGTATGAATAATGCATGGGATGTGACTCTTGGTGACTCAAGTGTTGTGATTGGTGTCATTGATACCGGACTTGATTTTCTCCATCCGGATCTGCAGCATAGTTTTAAAATTAATTACGGTGAATACGGAAATGGCAAAGAGTCAAATGGAATTGATGATGATAATAACGGATTCATTGATGACTGGAGGGGATGGGATTTTACAGACGAACCGCTGACAGGCGATCCGAGAAGAGGTGATTATCTTGACCCAGATAATGATCCGACTGATGATAACAGTGTCTCACATGGAACTGCAGTAACTGGAATTATCAATGCAGGATTCAACAACAATACAGGCATTGCATCAGTATCACCCGGCTGTAAAGTGATGGTGCTGAGAGCTTTTGATGCTGAAGGCTACGGAGAGGAAGACGATGTGGCTAATGCAATTTTATACGGTGTTGCCAATGGAGTAAAAGTTTTTAATTTCAGCTTTGGAGATTATGTCTTCAGTAATCTTTTAAAAGATGTCATAAGATTTGCATATTTACAGAATGTTCTGATAATCTGCTCAGCTGGAAATGACGGTACAGACAAACTTCATTACCCTTCAGCTTATGATGAAGTAGTATCAGTCGGTGCTTCAGACAATTCAAATAATAAAGCAAGTTTTTCTTCCTACGGTGAGACAGTTGATATTTTTGCACCGGGTTTTCAGAATTTAACTACTGTTCGTGTCGGTAAAGGCAGTTCGCAATATGGTGGTGATTATAATAAATTAAACGGCACTTCTTTTGCAGCGCCAATCGTAGCAGGTATTTCGGCACTTCTGCTTTCAAAAAATCCTTCTCTTACTAATGAAGAGATAAGAGGAATTTTAGTTTCTACTACGGCTATGCTGCAGGGACAAAACTCATGGGATCATGTTAGATCTTCGGGAAGAGTTGACGCATTGAATGCTCTTCAGAATTTTAATAATCCGACCATTTCAAGAATCCACACTCCGTCTCAGGATTATACTTTTGAAAATGATACTGTTACTGTTAGTGTCTCTGCTGCATCAATTTTGTTTTTATCATATTCGCTATATTATGCAAAAGGACAGAGACCTTCGGAATGGATTCCGCTGCTTTCAAATCAGACTTCACAGATTCTCGGAGATACGGTTTTAAAGTGGAACACAGCCGGACTTCAGGATACGTCATATACTTTGCGACTAGCTATCAATAGTAATTCGGGTAGAACAATTGAACACCGGATGATAATTTTTAAGGATAAGAATCCACCGATGTTTACCGATATTCAGTTTGGAAATCTCATTGATAAAAATAATTTTTCTGAACTGATTTTATTTGCAACCAATAAACGTACGCTCGGAAAAATATATTATAAACGCAAAGGTTCAAACGATCCTTATATTTCAGTACTTGCAGACATAGGTACCCCGAATATTGGCTTTGTAACAAATGCACATTTTGGACTGCTAAACGGAAACAATCTTGCACCGAATACTGAATATGAATTTTATGTCGAAGCCATTTCTCTAAACGGAAAGTCTGCAACATTCAGCGATACAGCATTTTACTTTTATACACAGCCGGCTATAAATAATTACGGATTTAAAAATAAAAATTATAAACTGGGAAATTCACAGTTCGCGAGGACGGTAACTGACATAAACGGAAACGGTCTAAATGATCTTCTTGTAAATGATATTAATAATAACCTCAAGCTGAATGTATATGAATTCAGTAACGGAAATTTTCAAAAGATTTCAAATGACAACTGGGGGGATTATAAGATCGCAAGAGATATTGCAGATGTGGATGGTGACGGTAAACTTGAGATACTTACTTCGAGCGACAGAAACGGATTTCTTTATGAAGCTCCAACTCAGAATGCATTACCTACAGACCTGGTCTGGAGCGATCAGGGTAACGGAAACTTCTGGTCTTCCATGATAGCGGATACAGACGGAGACGGTAAAAAAGAATTACTTGGATTTGGTAACAGCGGACTCAGAATTCTTGAATCGACATCAGGTAATAATTTTAATCAGACTGCAATTCTGAATTTCTACGGAAGAGATTCGATCACAAATTCTCAGGTTGCTCTTGTTGAAGATTTTGATAATGATGGAAAAAAAGATATAATGTTTTCAAATATATTTTACAGCCCGTCAAATCCAGGGCTGCCTATCACCTGTGTTTCGGTTTATGAAAATGTATCGGATAATAATTATCAGAGAGTTTTTATTGACAGCATTTACAGATTTATTAAAGGTGAAAATATTGTGGCCGGTGATTTTAACGGAGACGGTAAACAAGATTTTGCACTAGGAGTAATCAGTCAGAACACTGATTTCTTAAAGTATTACAGCCTTTACTCTTATACTTCTACCGGTGATAATCAGTATGAACTCCTGGATATTACGGATATTTATAATTACAAAGATTATACAAAAACCTCTACTATGTCTGCTGATATAGATAATGACGGCAGAGACGAAGCCTTGGTTAATGTAGGGACTTTATTTTATACTTTGAAATTTAATTCAACACTACAAAGATTTATGCCTGATTATTTCAGAGAAGGTATGAATTCATTTAATCAGATCGTATTTGATTTCGACGGTAACGGTGTAAGAGAGATCGGTGCAAATTCTGTTGATGACTCGTTGATATTCTTTGAAAAAGATATTGCGTTTACAGGTCCGGCGACACCTCTGAATCTCAAAGGTCATAGTATTGATTCCAACTTAGTGCAGCTTACATTTGAACCTGTAACCGGTGCTGAAAGATATAAAATTTACAAAAGTGATTCAACAATGAATTATTCTTTGTATGATTCTGTGGTTACAAATATATTTGTCGATCTGAATATTATAAACAAGAAAAATTATTATTACAAAATATCTTCCATTGATGAGCAGAATGCTGTTAAAGAAAGTATGTTAACGGATCCGTTAAAAGTATATGTTCATAATAAATCACAACTGCTTTCAGCGGAATATAAAAGCGGTGGTTTTCTTGTACTAAATTATTCAGAAAGAATTCCTACACTGATTCCAAATCTGAGTTCATTTGTGATGTCAGGAAATTCTGCAACACCTTTTAGTCCAAAGAATATTACAGCAAAAAGCAATTATGAATATTTTTTGACAATGAACAGCATTCCCGAAAATGGAAACTATAATGTAAAAGCTTTAGTGCTTACAGATTATTACGGCTCTCCTGTCGATACGAATACGAAAAACTTTACAGTGCTGGAAATAGATTCTATGAAATTTTATTTATCCAAACTCGAGCTTATTGGTGAACACAGATTAACTGCTGAGTTTAATCTGGAAGTGGATTCCGTAAGTGCGCGAAATACTTCAAATTATAAATTTCAGCCTTTGAATATTTCAGTGAGTTCAGTAACAATTGATAATGCAGACAGAAAAAAAGTATATATAGACTTGGAGAAAAATTCAGTTATAGGTGCTACAGGAAAAAATTATATCATGAATGTAAAAAATGTATATTCATCGGGTGGTATAAAAATAGTTGATGGTGCCGGAAGCAGTCTGGGTCTTATTTTTAACAAGGAAAATCTAAATGAAATGTATGTTTACCCTAATCCATATAGTGTCAACACGGGTCAGGATTACATCACATTTGCAAATATTACTAGAAATGCAAGTATAGATATTTATGATCTGAAGGGAAAATTTATTTTAACAATAACAGAAGCTGACGGCAACGGAGGAGTGGAATGGAATTTAAAAGACAGCGGTGGAAATGCAGTACCAACCGGTATTTACATATATGTTGCATCCGGAAAAAATTCCGATGGTCAGGATGTTGAAGACTTTACGGGTAAGTTTGCTGTAGTAAAATAAATTTTTTATGAGTATAAAAAAAGGCGGCATGATAGCCGCCTTTTTTATTAATACTAATTACAATTATTTTACGTGATCTGCAAGAGTCTTTCCTGCTTTGAATTTAGCAACTTTCTTTGCAGCAATTTTAATCTCTTTTCCGGTCTGTGGATTTCTTCCTAATCTTGCTTTTCTTTTTGAAATTGAGAAAGTTCCGAATCCAACTAATGAAAGTTTACCGCCTTTTTTAAGTGTTTTTTTAACACCGTCAATTATTGATTCTAAAGCTGCTCTTGCCTGAACTTTTGTGATCTTTGCATCACCTGCAATTTTGCCAACCAGTTCTTCTTTTGTCATGTTATTATTGTTTGATTTTGAAAAAATTATTATAACAAAAATAACATTGATTTATTTAAAAATCAATCTTTAATTAATAATACAAATATTTTCTGAAAAAACGGATTACGAAAAAAACATCATAAAATACCTTAAAAAAGAAAACTATTACTCGATCACAATCTTTACGTTTTCACCTTTACCTGTTTTCAGATCCATTATAGTTCCTTCAATGTTGTTATCAATCGCATCCAATATGGCTTTGGTATCGATGTCATCGGTTCCGTTAATGTTTCCGCTTATCGACACAGGGAGCTTACCGAAAGCCTTTATGCTTGATTTTATAAACTTCAGTGGAAAATTTATATTCACATCTTCTCCATTTGATTTGATGATCTTTATTCTGAGACTTTTATTTTTAGAAGCTATTTGTTGTTCTGCAGAATTATCTTTCTTATTTAATTCTTCTATTATTTCTGAAGCTTTGGAAGAATCAAGTTTTCCTTCTTCCACCATTTGTAAAATTTTTTTAATGTTGTCGTTCATTTTATTTTCTCCTTATATTTAAATTTGTTAAATATTTTTAATTTTGCTTAATGCTTCGTCCGGATCAATTTCTCCTTTTTGAAGTTTATTAATTATTTCTTCTGCTGAATTTTCTTTGTCACTCTTCACTGAATATTCGAGAGATTTTACAACGTCATCTAATTTTGCTCTGACGGTCGGATAAGAAATTCCCATTTCCTTTTCTATCTCTTTTATACTTCCTCTGTTTTTGATAAAAATTATTGCAAACTTTATCTGTTCTTCATTTAATGATTCAAATGTTGAAAATGAAAATTCACTTTCGATTATTGTGTTACAGGTGTCGCAGGAAAGTTTAATTATCTTTAATTTCGAGCTGCAAACCGGACATTCATTTAAAAGTTTATATGGCATAAAATTACAAAATATTTAATTTAATTAATTATATTGCTAAAAATACTTAAAATTATTTACGTCTAAATTAATTTAATTAATATAAACGGTCAATGCATTATTTAGTTTCGAATTAAAATAATTTTAAAATTAAAAAAGCAACAGATCCCGAATTTATAAAAACGGGGTTAAAAAATGTGATATTTATTAGATGAAAGAGAGGAAAGAAAAAAATTTAACAATGCGGAGAAGGAGGGATTCGAACCCTCGGTAGAGTTGCCCCTACAACAGTTTTCGAGACTGCCGCATTCAACCGCTCTGCCACCTCTCCGATATTAAATTTTAAATTATAAATATTAAATACTAAATTATTATAAAATAAAAATGCTTTATTCTTTATGTTAAGTTATCATTTGATTTCCTTTGAAAATATTAAATTGTTTTGAATAAACAATATAGTGTGAGGGATATTACAATTTCACTTTTTATCCTTTAAAAATTTTTATTAAATGAAGTATTAATCCTATCAGCAGAGAGTGCGGGATTCGAACCCGCGAAGACCTTGCGACCTTACACACTTTCCAGGCGTGCTCCTTCAACCACTCGGACAACTCTCTATAATTTTCAATTGCAAATATAAACCTTTGAAATCTCAAATTCTTTATAAAAATAATTATCTTTATAAATTAAACATAACTTTTAAAAACTTGTTGTTTCAGAAATTTATAAAATCAATTCTTTCATTAGCAGAAAGTACTAAAGTTATGCTTAATTTATAATTTTCCCCCCACTCATTTAATGATTTCAAAAGTAAAAAAACCTTAAAAAAACATTAAAAACACGCAAAAATTGAAATATATAAATATGTTGTTTCCATCATAGTGGTGATTTTTAATCAAATATTTCTTTGATAAATATTTCTGACTGTATTAATTTTGTGAAGTTTATTAATTAAATCATTTATCATGAAAACTTTTGTAATTTTACTAATGCTTCAAATTTCGGTATTAACTTTTGGTCAGTCTGAGAAGATCGGAGAGGATCTTTATTTTTACTCTGATAAAAAATCATCTCAACCAAACTGCACAGCGGAAGAAATAAAATTTGATCCGGCAATCCATGAAAACTTAACCGGTCCATTAAATATGGGTGGACCTTCATATGACTGGCCTTTAAAAGCTGCACTTGATGAAGGACTTGTGATCGTAAATTATGTAGATGATCTTGCCGGTGGCAGTATAAAGGACTATAATGACAATGACTGGTCATATAATGGACATAACGGAACTGATATTTGTCTGCATGATTTTCGTAACATGGACAGATTTTATGCAGTTAAAGCAGCTGAGTCCGGAGTTGTTGTTCAGACAGTAATGAATAATTTTGACAGAAATACAGGATGGGATGATGTAGATCCTGCCAATAAAATACTGATTAAACATGATGACGGCAGCTATGCATATTATTATCACCTCATGAAAAGGTCAGTAACTGTTAAACTTGGAGAATATGTGCAGAAAGGTAGAATAATTGGTTATGTTGGAAGTTCGGGAGTTTCTACAGATGCACACCTTCATTTCGAATCAGGTTATTTTGTTAATGGTTCATGGAACAGAAGGGACCCCTGGGAAGGGATTTATAATCAGTTGCCATCACAATGGACTGATCAGGAGGCATATGTTGGAAATACAGCTTTTAAATTACACGATATGGGTGTTTTTACCAAGAGTTTAATTGGTGGAGATATGGATAATATTCCTATATCTTATTTTAAAGAAAGGATTTTTACACCAAATACAGTCAGCGGTTATGAGAGCAGGATCGGATTCTGGCTGCAGCTTCAGGGAAATAATACCGGAAAACAGATAAGGTATGAGATCAGAAGATCAGACGGTTCTTTATTTGATGATACTTATTTTTACCTTAATGGTCAGGCACAATTTGGCTGGTCCTGGTGGACTCCGGATTTTAATGTTGGAATAGGTACAACCGGTGACTGGTATGTGAGAGTTTTATATGACAATGTCGAAAAGGGAAGATATTTTTTCGATGTGCAACTCCTTACATCAAATCGTCCGAGGATGTATCCGGTAGCAGCAAAATGTTTTAGAAGATCTTTATTTATTCAGAGAGATACATTGCGAGTAAGACCGGTAAGGACAAATATGCAATATGAGCTTGTGAATGCACCTCCAAATGTATCATTATCAAATGATTCAATCTTAACCATATCAACATTAGATCAGCCGTTCAGAGCATATGATTTTAAAGTCATAGCAAGTATGGGCGGAAGTTCTACATTACGTGATACTATGTTATATAAGATGATCGATACAACAAAGAATCACTCATCAGGAAACGGGATTGTTTCACTAGAATTGAAATCATATATAGAAGGGAGATATAACGGTTCCACATTGGAAGGGGATACCATAACGGTTATGCTTAGAAGTTCATTGTCTCCATATTCACTTATAGATTATGACAAAGTATTAACTCTTGCAAACGGAACATGCATTGCAAACTTTCCAAATGCATCAAGCGGCATTTATTATTATTTATTGATCAGACACAGAAATTCCATTGAGACATGGGCTAAGACTGCGTTGCAGTTTCCGAATGGGCATCCACATAGTTACGACTTTACAACTGCAAAGACAAAAGCTTATGGTGATAATCTTAAATATAAGGGAGGAGAATATTGTATTTATTCAGGAGATATTAATCAGGACGGTGCAGTGGATGTAACGGATGTGAGTATGGTTGACAATGATCTATCAATTTTTGCGCAGGGATATAAACTTACAGATCTTGACGGGGATGATTTTGTAGATGCATCAGATCAGGCAATTGCGGATAATAATTCATTTAACTTTGTAGTAAAAATAAGACCTTAAAATTTTTTGGACGTGGAACAAAAGTATGTTTCATGATAAACAGCTGATCCTCCAATAAATCAGCAGACAGAGCAGGGTGAAATTTATCCTGCTCTGTTTTTTTCAGTGTGTAGAAACGATTAAAACCGTTTCACGGTACTTATCGTTTGAAACTTCAAATTCACTTTCCATTAAAAAATCTCATTATCAGATATTCATTTAATAAAACCAAAAGTATTCTCCGGCTTTTTTTCAGAAACGGTTAAAACCGTTTCAGGACAACTATATCCTCAAACTCTAAAAGCTGTCTCGTTATAGAATTTTTTTAACAAGATATACAAATAGATAAGTCAATATCTTACTCCGGCTTTTTTTCAGAAACGGTTAAAACCGTTTGAGGAAAACTAATCATTTCAAACACCATATCTTGTCTAAATTAAAAATTTTCTATATTATGATTCACTTTTATTAATCGAAATTTTTCACCGGCTATTCTACAGAAACGGTTAAAACCGTTTCTATACACAGATCATACCAAACCCCCTACCTCTTCACATTTAAAAATTTTCTATATCATAAATTCATTTTCAATATTCAAAATTTTTTCCCGGCTATTCAACAGAAACGGTTAAAACCGTTTCAGGACAACTATATCCTCAAACTCTAAAAGCTGTCTCGTTATAGAATTTATTTATCAAGATATACAAATAGATAAGTCAATATCTTACTCCGGCTTCTTTTCAGAAACGGTTAAAACCGCTTCACGGTACTTATTGTTTGAAACTTCAAATTCAGTTTCCATTAAAAAATCTCATTATCAGATATTCATTTAATAAAACCAAAAGTATTCTCCGGCTTTTTTTCAGAAACGGTTAAAACCGTTTCTCCTCACATATCATCTCAAACTCCAGATCCCGTCTAATTATAGAATTTTCTTAACAAGATACACAATTACATAAATCTAAATCAATCTCCGTCATCTCTCCAGAAACGGTTAAAACCGTTTCTCAAAAATCACGACCATCAAGCAAATACTTCTTTACAAACATCACAGTTACATACCTCTGAAAATCTGCATTACTTTTTTTAGCAAAGCCGTGACCTTCATCTTTCGCTTCGAGATACCAGACAGTTCCATTTAGATCTTTTATAGTCTTCATCATTTGTTCAGCTTCTGTCCTTGGTACTCGCGGGTCATTGCCGCCCTGAACTATAAGCAGTGGTTTAGTAATCTTTTCTGCATTATTCAGCGGGGAAATCTTTTCAAGAAATTCATACATCTCCGGATCTCTCTCATCTCCATACTCCACTCTCCGCAGATCGGTTCTGTAACTTTCAGTATTTTTCAAAAACGTATTAAAATTTGAAATCCCTACTATATCCACAGCACATCTTATCTTATCAGCATAGTCCACGGAAATTGCGAGAGACATATATCCTCCGTAACTCCCGCCCATTACCATAACCCTCTCAGCATCAAGCTCAGGTATCATTTCTATTTTATCAAACAATGCGCCAATATCTTTTACAGAATTTTTTCTCTCATAGCCGTTGTCGAGTTTGAGAAATGTTTTTCCGAATCCTGAAGACCCTCTTACATTCGGTAAAATTATTGCAATGCCAAGTTCATTAAGATAATAATTATAAGAGCCGAGATATCCGGCTCTGGACTGACTTGCAGGTCCTCCGTGGATGTCAATTATTACAGGTCTTTTTCCTGTGAACTTTTGATGAGGTTTATAATAAAATCCGCTTATCTCAAGTCCGTCAAAACTTTTCCATTTTATAAGTTCTGGAATACTGAGCTCTTCAGGTACAAGTCCGCCCATGTCACTTTCAGTCCATGTGGTAAGAGCATCTGATTTCAAATTATATACATAGATATCACGTGAAGACCTTGCCGAACTGATCGTCATAGCCAGATCCTCTGAGTTATTATGAAACAATAAACTTCCGTAAACACCGACAGGTAAATTATTTACAGGAGATGAAATGCCTGTACCTGTATTATATAAATAAAGTTTTGACTCACCGTATTCATTTACAATGTAAGCCAGTGATTTTCCGTTATCGGAAAGTTCAAAATCTTCAATGTCACCGGTGAAATTTTCTGAAATGAAATTAAACTTTTTATCACTCAGATCCATATAAGCAAGTGTTCGAAATTCATGATCTTTATCTGTAATAAAATAAAGACCGTTTCCGTCTTTACTGAAAACTGCCTGTGAGTAATAAATTTCTTCTTCACTTTTTTCTGTAAGCAATTTAAGTTCTCCAGTAGAAAGATCTGCAAGCCAGTAATACGAGATCGAGTTTGAAATATACTCCATTAACAGCAACGACTTTCCGTCTTTTGAGCAGTCGAGTATTCCCCATCCTCCGCCTTTTAATTCAAGGAAAAGTGAATCTGAATCGGGGTTCATTGGATCCAAAATGTAAATGTCTCGGTCAGCTCCGTTTCTGCGAGTAGAGGTATAGGCAACATGATTTCCGTTGCCGAGCCATTCAATGCCGCTGTTCTGCTCACGTCCGCCTTTTGTGATCATAGTAACATTACCGTCTTTAAGATCATATCTGTATATCTGTCTGAATTCATCTCCGCCGGTGTCTTTGTAAAAAAGAAAAAAATCTCCGTTGACAGGATCGAAAGATGCTGAGCGGACAGGTTCATCAAAAAAAGTTAGCTGTATTCCTGTATCAAGTGGTGATGAAAGATATTTTAGCTGGGATGTATTTCCTACACGGGTTGACATGATCATTTCAGTTTTATCCGGATGCCAGTCTGACAGTATTGCACTTTTTGATTCGGTATATTTTTCGAGTTCAACTGTTAACGAAACCGGAATGTCCGGAAGTCCTTCGGTAATTAAATTTCCCCCCGGAAATATATAAGTTTCATTTTGTGAATAACAAATACTAACGTACAGAAATACAGAAAGTATTATTAAGTAAGATCTTAGCATAAATTTGATTGTAAATTAGATTAAATAAATTAAAAAGATTTGAAAACAAATACATTAAACAAATTACTCTTTTTTATTGGTGTCGCTAACGAGCATAATTTTTTTATGATAATAATATGCCTGATATTTGTTATGTTTAGCATTTGGATCTGCTCCAATGTCATAAAAAAACATAAGACCGGGTACGGGATTCGATAGAGGTTTTAAAATACAAGTATCGGAATCAACTTTTTTGATATTGTCATACCGATCTGATAGTTCATCATCAAAATTAATCAGACTGCCATTATTCAACTCTTTATAAGCTAGCAGTACATTGTTTTTTCTGCCATAAGATATTACAATTATTAAACTGATTATAATAACAGCAGCAGCAGGTAATTTAAAATTCTTTACAGATCTATATTTAAAAAAGTAATTACAGAATACAAGTAAATTATAGAACCATCCGATCAATAAGAAAAAGTAAAATACATTTCGGGTACGGTCAAGCATACCTTTATTTATAGTCCAGTAAGTTACAAAGTTAATCGAAAGCAGAATAGTAAAAACTGAAAATACAGAGAGGAGAGGATTACAATTGAAATATTTTTTTGCATCTGACTGACTTTCGGATATTTTGAATATAAAAGGAATCGCAAGGATAGTGAACAGAAGTAGCGGAGTGTCCGTTACTCTGTATAGAATTAATTCTATAGTATCAGAAAGCGACTTGCTTAGCGAAGCAAACAGCATATGACTCTGCGGATTTTTACTTTCCCTCACGCCGTTTCCGGGTGCAGTATAGACCAGATAAAATCCAATGATCGATATTACAATAAAAAACAGAAGTGAATAATTAATTTTTCTGTATTTAAAGAGATGATATATAAACAGGATTCCGAGAAATTCCATTGTAAGTAGCATAGAAATTTCATTCGATCCTTGAATCGCTAAGATTATAAATGAAATAATTACTAAATAAATTGTGCGGTATAATTTAGAACTTTGCTTGCTGTATTTTATTAAAAGTATGATCAGAATTAGGAACAGAATATTTGCTAATTGATAAATTACTGCTGATGACAACCAGTAAAATCCCAATGCAGGATTAGCCATTTTATAAAAGTAGAGCGAGCAAATTGATAGTGCTGCAATTGAATATTGAGCTAAGTTAAGAGTATTCCCTGTAAGAGATCTAACAAAGTAAAAGACTGTAATAATAAAAAGAATTATAACAGATAAGGATGCAAGTTTATAGCCAATGATCGAATGAAACATCAGTGGATTGACAGTGCTCATGAGAGCCGTTGAGAAAAACCTTCCCGACCATCCGATATACCAGTTATATTGAGACCTCAAAAATCCAAACTCCAGAGCATTAACAGTGAAATCAAAATCATCCCAGGTTGGATTGGTAAAAAATGAAACAATTAAAAAAGGAATGATCGTCAACAGTAAAAATACTATTGACGTGGTTGTGAATAACTTATTTTGAAATAATTGAAATGATTGAATACCCTTAGTCCTCAAATTTCTGTTTTTGATTTTTTCAGATACTCAAATTATAAAAAATTCAGTCTTTAAAAAAGGTTAAGAAAGAAAATTGAATAGATGCTAATTCATTACTTGACAAACAAAGTCTAATTTACTAAATTACATAAACACTTATATAAATACATACATAGTTGAAATTTTAAATAATAAAACCCTCATGAATACAATAAAACAGCTTGGTTACATAGCGATAGGTACAAGACTAAGAATGCTCACGGATAAGTTTATTTCAGATGCCGACAGGATTTATAAAGATACAGGTCTGGATTTTGAACCGAGATGGTTCACGGTTTTTTATCTGATAAATTTAAAAAAATCTATAACGGTAACAGAAATTGCTGATCAGCTCGGTTACACTCAGCCGGCTGTGACACAGATTGCAAATTCACTCGTCAAGAAAAAACTTATAAGCGCTGTTAAAGAAAAAAAGGACAGCAGAAAAAAGATACTGAGCATTACATCCAAAGGTGAGGATCTGCTTCTAGAGCTAATTCCCGTATGGCAGGACATAGAAAATTCAGTCAAGGAATTATTCAATGACACAGGTTATGATGTTTTGTTTGTCGTTAGTAAGTTAGAATCTGAACTTGAGAAGAATGATATTCATTCAAGAGTAATGGAAAAGTTAAAGAAGAGACAGCTTGAGGAAGTAAAAATACTGGAATATGATAACTCAAAAAAAAATGAACATAAAAAATATTTTAAGGAACTTAACTATGAATGGCTCAACAAATATTTTAAAGTTGAAAAGGAAGATGAGAAACAGCTTGAGAATCCTGAAAAAGAAATTATAAATAAAGGAGGATTCATTTTTTTTGCGGAATATAATGATGAGATAGCCGGTACTGCTGCAATTCTTAAAAGAGAGGATAAGACTTATGAGCTTGCAAAAATGGCAGTGAAAAATGAATATCAGGGAAAACAGATCGGAAAGAAACTTGGCAATGCTGTAATTGAAAAAATAAAGCAGCTCAAATGTGATAATCTCTATCTTGATACAAGTTCTCTGCTGACACCTGCAATTAATTTATACAAGAATCTCGGATTCGAAGAAGTGGAAATGAAAGATCCTTCGAAATATGAAAGAGATACTTTTCGCATGAGTTATAATTTTAAGAAAATTAATCAAAAATAATGGATACTATTAATGAAAGAAAACATAACGTATTAATGCTTTTGCTAAAAGCGGCTTTCATTGTAGCAATGGTATTATCATTAACTAAAAGTAATATTTAACTTCTAAGATTTTTAAACAAAATAATTTAGTATGAGAAAAAATATCATAGTAAGAATAATAATTTTATTAACAATATCAGCTTTGGTTCAGGTAACAGGTATAAGTCAGACATCCCTAAGCAATGATGTAGTTTTATCAAATGAAATGAAAATGAATACAGTAAATAAAGTATCCCAAATGCTGAATGATAATTATATCTTTCAGGATAAAGCTAACGAGATGGGAATTTTGATAGTAAGTAATTTTGAAAGCGGAAAGTATTCAGATCTGAACGATCCGGAAAAATTTGCCATGCAGCTTACAGAAGATCTGCAGTCGGTCAGCAAAGATAAGCATATCAGAGTTAGATTCAGTCCTGATCAGATAATAATGATGAGACAGTCTGAAGGTAAGGATGAAAATTCTGTTCAGACATATTTAGAAGAATTGAAATTTGAAAATTACGGATTCAAAAAAGTAGAAAGGATCAGTGGGAATATCGGCTATATTGATTTCAGACAATTTGGATCCGGTGATCAAATTAAGGAGAAAGTAGCTACAGTTATGGCTTTTGTAGAAAATTGTGATGCACTGATTTTTGACATGAGAAATAACGGCGGCGGAGATCCGACTGGGATACAGGTGATCACGAGTTATTTATTCGGTGAAGAACCAGTTCATCTTAATGATTTGTATTACAGACCAAAAGACACGACTGAAGAATTCTGGACATTGAAAAATATTGAAGGAAAAAGAATGCCTGAAGTTCCGGTTTATGTACTTACGAGCAGTTACACTTTTTCCGGTGCGGAAGAATTTTCCTACAATCTTCAAAATCTTAAGAGAGCAACTATAGTCGGAGAAACTACCGGAGGCGGAGCACATCCGGGAGGCATGAATATTATTGATGACAATTTTGCTATTTTCATTCCTACCGGAAGAGCGATCAATCCAATTACAAAGACCAACTGGGAAGGTATCGGTGTAAAACCTGACGTTGAGGTCAACAGTATTAATGCTCTGACAAAGGCACATATACTTGCACTGGAAAAAATATCAACAGATTTGACTGATGAAAAAATGAAGAAGACTTATAACTGGATGGTCGAGTCTCTGACAGCGACATTGAATGATGTGGAAATTGATGCAGCTCTTTTGAAAAAATACGAAGGCGAATATGGAGACAGAAAAATTTATCTTGAAGACGGTAGATTATATTATCAGAGAAGCGGACGTCAGAAATTAGAATTAACTCCGATGTCTGAGAATACTTTTATGCTGAGTGAAATTGATTATTTCAGACTGAGATTTGAAAGTGATGGTAATGGTAATATTATTTCAATTACAGGATTATATGATAACGGGAATACTGATTCATCTCCGAGAAACAACTGATCATTTTAAATATATTCTCAGGGAATCTTTCAGGCTGGTTGGAATGTATTGATTTTCCAGAATAAGGTTTAGTTTATTCTGATCTTCTCCTTTAGATTTTTTGCACAGTACTATATCAGCAATTGACAAATTAATATCAGACTTATGAATAAGAATAATTTTATCTCCGGAGTTGAGATAACCTTCTTCTACGACTCGGAAATAAGTTCCGAAAAATCCAAGATCATAAAATCGGTTAAGAATGTCATCCTCTCCGAATCTTATATTCAGTTTAAAACAGGGAAATCTTGGCTGAACAGCCCTGAGTTTTACAGAGCCAATCTGATAAACATTTCCAATAAGGACTGAATCATCTGTGAGACCTGATGTTGTCAAGTTTTCACCGAAGAGTCCGTACTCCCAGGATTCTCTTTCCATTTCTTTTTTCCATTTATCATAATAAGAGAGATCAAAAGAATAAACAGCTTTATCTAACCCGCCGTGATTTTTAAGATCGGATTGTTTGTCACCGTCAATGTTCAGGAAAGTGGTTTTGAATTTTCCCTCGACTGGAGATTTAAATATACTGGTAGTTATCTCTTTTCCTTCCCACATAAATTTCTGCGGACCGCCTGTATTTACAGATATTATTTTCATTTATTGTAGTTAGAATTATAATTTAAATTATTTAGGAACAGCCTGTAAAGAAAAGAGATAAGTTAGCAATATAGATTTCAATTTTAAATTCAATCTTGAAATTACCGTTCATTAGGTTTAATTTACAAAAATCAATTAAAATGAATTCAACAGATCTGTTAAATTCCTCAAAAGCTCCTGAGCCGGTCGGACTTTATCCTCATGCAAGACGGTTTGGAGATCTGCTTTTTCTTTCCGGAGTCGGACCAAGGGAAAGAGGTACAAAGAAAATCCCAGGTGTCGAACTTGACAGCAGTGGTAATATTATTTCATACGATATTGAAACACAATGCCGATCAGTATTTCAAAATGTAAAGTATATACTCGAAGATGCAGGCTCTGACTGGAGTAAACTAATAGACGTTACGGTATTTCTCACGAATATGAAAGATGACTTTGCGACCTATAATATAATTTACGCGGAATATTTTAAGGATAATCAGCCGTGCAGAACTACTGTAGAAATAAATTCACTTCCTACGCCAATTGCTATAGAGCTTAAATGTATAGCATATATTTAATTAAAAAAAAAATCTTTAATGATTACTAAATGCTAAGAGAATTTTTACTCGATTTTTTAGAAACGAAGTCTAAATTTCTAAAAGCACGTTTCAGAATAATTAATATGTAATTCCCCCTTAAAAAAGGGGGAGCGGAGGGGGTTGTTGCCGAAAGAAATAGCAACAACAGTTAAAAAAAATCAACAGCAAAAGTATTTAGGTTAAATCAAACACATCTTTTCAAATTCCTCACAGTTTTACTTTTGTATAAAGATGAGAGGCAATAACTGTTGATAAATCAATTATGTCCTGCCTATGCCTGTGTAAGAGTTAAAAATTAAAATTATAAAAATTTAAAATTTAAAATTTAAAATTAAATATGGGCATCTTAGTTATAGCATGTTTTAAACCTAAAGAAGGAAAAGAAAATGAACTTCTCGTAGTTATAAAAGATCACATGCCTGTGTTAAGAAAAGAAGGACTCATTACAGACAGAGAATGTATTGTTATGAGATCAGAAAATGGTTCGATACTTGAAGTGTTTGAATGGAAGTCACAGGAAGAAATTGATAAAGCTCATAAAAATCCTAATGTACTCGATCTATGGAAAAGATTTGAAGATTCCTGTACTTATGAATCGTTATCAACTTTGGATGAGTCGGCTAAAATGTTTCCGGGGTTTAAGCCGGTTAATTTTAAATAGAATTTAAAAAAATAATAAAATCGCAATTCACATTATTTATAAAATAAAAAAAAATAACTATGCTTGAAGCTGCACAAAAAAAATGGTGGGTATTATTACTCAGAGGAATACTTTTACTTATCTTCGGAATACTGGCCTTGGTCACTCCGGGGATGGTCCTGGCAACAATGTTATTTTATTTCGGATTCATTGCAATATTCAGCGGCATCTTTGTCATAATTGAAGGCTTTATGTCTTCGGAAGACAAAGGAACAATAATTTTAGAAGGAATTTTTTACATCCTGTTTGGTCTGCTGTTTCTAATAATGCCGGGATTTGTAGTCTCATTTACACTATACTTTATTGCGTTCTGGGCACTCTTAGCTGGAATATTTATGATCGTCAAAGCAATAAAATTGCGAAAGGTTATTCAAAATGAATGGCTAATTATTCTCAACGGAATAATTACAGTTATATTAGGACTTCTTATTTTTGCAAACGTTTTTGCCGGTGCAGAAATACTTGTGATGGTATTCGGGTTTTATGCAATACTTTCAGGAATAATGATGATGATGCTTTCATTTAAAATAAAAAGTCTGAAGAAATAAAACGGATTTGAATATTTAATTTCCGACCCCGTAATTTACAGAATGTCCGAAAATAAAATTATTAAAATTGCCTCAAAGTCTCTAAGGCTCAAAGGAATCATTTTTTTAATTTTTTAAACTTATAGTCTTAGAGTCTTGGAGGCTAATCCAAAGTTTTCGAACAGTCTGTTGATTGCGGGTTTTTTTTGAAAAAATTAGGATCTGATGAAACCTTATGCAGATATAAAAGTCATAACCATTAGAAATTAAAATTAACAATACTTTAATGAATGAGGTCATTATTATTTCGGTAACTTTTGTGATTGTTTTCATAATGTCATTGTTAAAATCAAAAATTTAAAACCTAAACAAATTCGCTAAATCAGCGGAAAGGAGTTATAAAAAATGGACCATGCATTAGAAGCATTTATACCGGTAGTAGCAATAGTTTTTACATTCGGAATCCCAGGGGTTCTATTGTTCTGGTGGATCTATACAAAGCACAGAGAGAAAATGAGACTTATAGAAAAAGGTCTGTCACCAGAGGAAGTGAAAGCTTATTTCGCAGACAATACAAAACCAAAAAATCCATATGCATCACTTAAGTTCGGTCTTGTACTTTTATTTCTGGGATTCGGTATTTTTCTTGCAAACGTAGCCGAAAGTATTTACGATGTAGAAGAAGGTGTTATGATGGGAATAATAGTTACATTTATTGGATTAGGATTCCTTATTTATTTTCTTGTGGTCAATTCTAAAAACAAAAATGAAACTACTTTAAATCAATGATTTATAAATCTGAATTTTAATAATTATGAAAACTCCAATAATAGTAATAACAGTTATCCTTGGATTTGTCATGAGTAGCTGCGGATTACTTTCGAAAAAATACACGAAGTCTGCTAAAGAGATACATGCAGTATCATCTGAAGGAAAGACAAAACTTGTTTTGAATAATATTAATGGAAATGTTAATATTAAGCATTCGGATGATTCAGGTTTTGTAAAAATAAAAGCTGAAAAAGAAATTAAAGTTAAGAAAAAATACCTTGATACTCCGTTTGATGAAATTACTTTGGAAATTGATACAATTGGAAGTGAAATTAATATAGAAACTATTATTGGAAAAAGAGGTGAAGATGATGGCTTTAATCTGAGCTTTGACAGAAGACAAAAAGTGGATTATGAAATATTCGTACCTCCGGGTATATCTATCGTAATAGAAAATGTAAACGGAAATGTGACCGCTGAAAATATTTCAAATGATCTTGTGATCCATCAGATAAATGGTGATGTTGAGATCGATAATTATACAGGTGAACTTGAATGCGAAATTACAAATGGTTCTTTTTCAGGAAATGTCGATTCTACAAAAGGGATAACTATAAATATTATAAACGGAAAAGTGTCCCTTGGGCTGAGTAATTATATAAATGCAAAAATTACTGCAACATCGCTCAACAGTAAGGTCACGACTGAAAACCTTTCATTCACTTCTATGGATCAGGAAAAAAAATCTTTCAAAGGCAGTCTGGGTACGGGTGATGACAAATCCATAATTTCTATAGAGACTGTAAACGGTAGGATCTATATTTATGGTGAACAGGAAATTTAAGATACATTTTAATTTACAAATGGTTTTTTGCAATTTATTGAAATTATAATAAGTATAAAATAATGAGGCTGTCAGATTCTGAAATTATAAGTAATATAAAAAAAGGGGATACGTCTTCTTTCAGGATCATTGCCGAAGAGTTAAAGGACAAAGCATTTTCACTAACCATGAAGATTCTGAAAAATAAAGAAGAAGCTGAAGATTGTCTGCAGGAGTCATTTATGAAACTTTTTAAATCGATAACCGGCAGTAAGTTTGAAGAAAGATCAAAACTTTCAACATATTTCTATACTATAGTTTATAATACTGCTGTTGATAATTATAAAAAGTTAAGGTCGCGCAGATTCAGTATTTTATCTATAGATGTCGAAGGTTCTACATTTGAGGAAGGTGATGATCTGGTAAAAAATTATTATGATTTGATGATAAACAAAAGTGAGTTTGATGATAAGTATGATCTCAGTACTGAAAGCAAGATCTCTGAAACCGAGATTAAAATGATTATCAACGATTATATAAATTCAATACCTGAGCAATACTCGATAATTCTTACAATGTTTTATATCAACGATCTTTCACATGATGAAATAGCAGGTATTCTCAAACTGCCGCTCGGGACTGTTAAGAACAGAATTTTCCGCGCTAAAAATAAACTGAAAGAAATTATTTTAAAAAAGTATTCTGAAGAAGAAATTCTTCAGTATGTATAAATTCGAAAATATGAAAAAATTTAGTTTTATTCTCAATAATTTTTACAGTATCTTTAACGCAATGCCTGAAGGTAATAGTAAAAATATCGATTCTTATCTTGACGAAAAGATCAGTCAATCTTTAAGATCTGAAACCTCTGATGATTTCATATATGAAATGATGAAGAGAGTAGAGATCGAAAAAGAATTTGCCAGAGAAGACAAAAAGACAGACACGACAGTCAAGTTTGTAATTGGCGGACTGATAGCTGCAATGATATTTATAGCATTCGGACTGCCTTTGTTTTTTGGTAGTTCCAATGCTGACAGCAGTTATGGATATTACAATATGCTGATTGATCAGATCGTTGGTTCTATTGAGTACTTCAGTATTTTTATAACAGATAATTTAGGCATAGCTATAAATTCCAAAACAGTACTTGTACTACTGATATCAGGTTTATGCATATTCCTTTTTTCAAAAGCTGACAAACTCTTTCTCAAAAAAAGCCTTGATCAATATTAAATATTAAATATTAAATTTTAAATTAAAAATTATTATATAACTTTAGCAATTTCTATTTCAACTCAACAATCACAAATCACCAATCAATAATCAACAATTATTAACTATTTACAATTTAAAATTTAATATTGTATAAACCCTTTGTTAATGCTGTTAATCTTTCTTGAAGTTCTTCTGAACACACCAATTCCTTCTCTGCTGCCTCCGTCATTAGTATTACCTTCTATAGTAGTAAGATAGCCACCGTTAACGGATTCTACAATTCCCGTATGACCTAATCCACCGCCATAAGACATAATGAATACCTGACCCGGCTTAACGAGTGAAGGATCTGCAAACGCTGCGCTTGCAGTTATTTTTTTTCCTTTGGTATTGGTCCAGTGACTTAGCACTCCGGCAGTTTTATAAGCAGGATTGTTTTTATCTGAATTTTTATAAGCTTCATTATAGCACCAATATGTAAATGCAGCACACCATGCATATCCTGGTCCTAAGCCGACACTCTTTAGATATGCATCTACTTCAGGTCCGCTGTTACTTCCTCTGGGTTTTTCCATAACTCCGATCTGGCTTTTTGCTTTACTTAGAACTTTTTTTGTAAAGTCAGACAGCGGTCCCGGATCAGGTCCGATCGCCTTTAGTTTAAAAAGTGTTATCCATGAAAGAGGACCAATCTTTCCGTCAATGATCAGTGGTCTGCCTTCCTGATCTGTAAACCTGCTTTGAAAAAGCTTAACGGCATTAAATGTTTTCGGTCCAAAATCACCATCTACATCGATCGGTCCGCAGCCGTTTTCATTAAGTTTATTCTGTATCTCTTTTACAATTTTTTTATCTTTTTCGCCTTTGACTATTACTCTTTTGGGATAATCCATAATTATTTGTTTATTTAAAAAAATATTAAATCAAAATATATATTCTGAATAGAAATTTCAATAAGCAGACTTACTCAATTTTAAATTTTAAATTTTAAATTTTAAATGTTCAGTGTTTAATGTACAATGTTCAATTTTCAATGTTTAATGTACAATGTTCAGTGTTTAATGTACACTGTTCAGTGTTTAATGTACAATGTTCAATATTATATATTCAATATTCAAAATATATAAAACTGTAAAATTAGTTTTATATTTAATTTACAAATCATTTAAGTTAATTTCAATAAATCAAAATTTTGTGTTTCAACAAATTGAACAATGTAAACAAATTGAACAAACGAGCTGTCTTGTTTATAAAAAATATGGTAAGTCTTCGTTGTATCAGCGATGTAAAAAACATTCTTGAAAATATAGAGACAGTAAAAGTACTGAATGTAACTCTCGGCAAAGCAGAACTTTATTATGATGTAAATATAGTTTCAAAAAAAGAGATCTCTTCAAAGCTTGTTGAAAATAATTTTCCACTCATTGATGATAAGGATGCTCAATTAGTCGAACAAATAAAAAATGCATGCATAGAATTGATCTATTTTGGCAATAATACAAATTCACTTATCAGAAATTCCGAATATCTCAGTGAGAAGCTTAACATGCAGTATTCTCATATCAGTAAAGTATTTTCGGAATATACAAATACTACTTTAGAAAAATTTTTAATTAAAGTTAAGATCGAAAAAGTAAAAGAGCTGATCAGTTATAATGAAATGACACTCAGCGAAATTGCATATATCATGGGTTACAGCAGTGTGCAATATCTAAGCAATCAATTCAGACAGGTCACTGGAGTCTCAGTAACCGAATTCAGACAAAGTGACCAACCCGGAAGGATTCCTCTCGAAAACCTCTTGCTTTAATTTTCAACCTAAGAAATTTTGTAACAAAACTTTATAAAACTGTAACAGAAGTATATATTAGTTTTCGTAATTTTGTATAAAAGAAAAAATTATGAAAATCAAAAGTAACATAGCCGTCAGTGATTCGGGTTTTATATTTAACCCATCCACCGGTGATTCATTTTCAGCTAATCCTGTTGGAAAGACAATATTCAGTATGCTGCAGAATGCTGATACTGAAGATGATATCAGATCTCATATCTTAAAAACATATCAAATCGAAAGAGCTAATTTTGAAAAAGATTATTATGATTTTATAAATGTCCTTAAAAGTTATAAGCTGCTGGAGGAAAATGAAAAGGGCTGATATAACTGTTGCAGTCACTGGACTAAATGCTATCGACAGCCCAGGTCCCGGAATATCTGTTATCAGAGCACTCAGAGAAAGTAATTATTATAAGCCTAAGATAATTGGTCTTTCCTATGATACAATGGAGCCCGGAATATATATGCATGATCTCGTTGACAAAACTTTTCAGATACCTTTCCCTACTGCCGGTGTAGAAAATCTTTATAAAAGATTAGTAGAGATCGATCTTAAAGAAAAAATTGATGTGATAATTCCAAACTTTGATGCTGAACTTTTCAGCTTTATTAAAATTGAAAAAAGGCTTTTGGAAAAATGTAATATCAAAATGTTTCTTCCGACTCTAAAGCAGTTTGAAGAAAGGCAAAAAGCTAATCTGTTTGAATTTGGTAAAAAATATAACATCAAAGTTCCGAAAGATAAAACTATTTTTTCATTAGAGGACATTAACGAAATTGAAAATGAGTTTACATTTCCTCTTTTAGTAAAAGGTAAATTTTATGATGCAAAAATCGCATACAACTATCAGCAAATTGCCGAGCATTTTAATAAAATTAGTATTAAATGGGGACTGCCTGTTATCATTCAGGAATTTGTTTTTGGGGCGGAAGTAAATGTAACTGCAATTGGTGACGGTACCGGCAGAACGATAGGTGCAGTACCGATGAGAAAGCAGTACATTACTGACAAAGGAAAAGCTTGGTCAGGCATATCACTTGATGACAGTAATCTTATTAAAATTACAAACGATATTATCGGGGAGACCAAATGGAAAGGATCTCTTGAACTTGAATTTATTAAAACTTCGGAGGATGAATATTATCTTCTTGAAATAAATCCGAGATTTCCTGCCTGGGTTTATCTTGCAGTCGGTTGCGGTCAGAATCACCCTGATGCTTTATTGAAAATGGCTATGGGAAAAAAAGTTAATGTGTTTCCAAAATACGAAACAGGAAAAATGTTCATAAGATACTCTTATGACATGATTGTAAATTTAAAAGAGTTTGAAAAAATTTCAACTTTAGGAGAATTATAAAAAATGAATAAACTTCAGTATGAAAGACCTGTATTGCAATTACTTAATTCAGGGACAATGAACAAATACGGCACTAAGACAGAGTATGCACCATTTACTCATATTGACGGTGTAGGCGTTTATGATCTTGCGGAAAAATACGGTTCGCCGCTTTTTGTGATTTCAGAAAGAAAGATAAGAGCTAATTTTAAAGATGCAAACCGCTCATTCAAAACCCGATATCCCAAAGTTCAGTTTGCATGGTCATATAAAACAAATTATATAAATGCAGTCTGTAATGTATTTCATCAGGAAGGTTCATGGGCGGAAGTAGTATCCGGATTTGAATATAATAAAGCTCTGAACAACGGCGTGCCCGGAAGTAAAATAATATTTAACGGACCAGACAAAACAGAGGAGGATCTGCGTTCAGCAGTTTTGAATAACTCTCCGATTCATATCGATCATCTGGATGAGTTATATATGCTCCAGGAAATTGCAGAAGAGCTGGAGCAGAAGCCAAAAGTTGCAATCAGAGTGAATATGGATACAGGCATATATCCGATGTGGGACAGGTTTGGATTTAATTATGAAAATGGTCAGGCATGGGATGCAATAAATAAAATTATGCTGAATGATAAACTTGAGCTTGTTGGACTTCATTGCCACATTGGTACATACATGCTTGCTCCGAATGCATATTCCATTGCAGCAGCAAAACTTTCCGATCTTGCAATAAATATAAAGCATAAGTACAAAAAAAATATTCAGTATATTGACATGGGTGGCGGATTTCCTTCGAAGAATACTTTGAAGGGGTCTTATCTGCTTGGAGTCGATGCAGTTCCAACAATAGATCAGTTTGCAGAAGCAATCTGTACTTCCATACTGAATGCAGGATTTCTTGAAGAGGAACTTCCCCTGTTAATTCTTGAGACCGGCAGAGCATTAATAGACGATGCAGGATTTCTTATCGGAAGTGTCATTTCAAATAAAAGATTGTCGGACGGGAGAAGAGCTGTGATCATGGATTTTGGAGTGAATATATTATTTACTTCTTTCTGGTACGATCACAAGATCACGCCTGCACAGGAGTTCAGTGAGTTTACTGAGGATATGGTGCTTTACGGACCGCTATGTATGAATATAGATGTGATCAGAGAGCATGTTACTCTTCCTTTGTTGAAAAGGAATGACAAAGTTGTTGTACAGACAGTTGGCGCATATAATATGAGCCAGTGGATGCAGTTCATTGCACTCAGACCTGCAGTTGTTTTGATAGACAAAAATGGCGACACACATGAAATAAGAAAACGTGAAACTATTAAATCAATTGAATCTGAAGAGCATATGCCCGAATATTTGAAATCATTTACACTAAACGGAAGTGGAAAAAGAACTGCTTGAAAATAAAATAACATTATATTCTGAAGGTATAATAAATAGTTACTCGCGTATTTTTTTCTCAAAGAGTAAATTCTTTGCTTTCATAATAATCATAGCAACCTTTCTAAATCCTGCATCAGGATTAAGCGGGTTTATATGTCTGATCGTTACTTTGCTTTTTGCTGAGTGGTTTGGATATAATAAATATTTTATCAGGGATGGTTTTTATGGTTTCAATTCTCTTTTAACAGGTCTTGCTCTTGGAGTATATTATGAATTTTCCCCGGCATTTATTTTTGTTCTGATATTTGCTTCAATGCTGACACTTCTTATGACAGTCTGGCTCGCAGTCTTTCTTGGAAATTACAACATTCCTTTTCTTACAATGCCGTTCCTGCTGAGTACCTGGCTTTCAATTCTCAGCATCAGGACATTCAAAGCGATTCATTTAAGTGAAAGAGGTATATATGTATTTAATGAAGTTCAGAATTTTGGAGGACAATATCTTTTAAAATTTTATGATCAGATACTCGGATTTAATATACCATTCATTCTTGATGCATATCTTAAATCTTTAGGCGCAATATTTTTTCAGTATAATATTTTCGCAGGTTTTTTAATTGCAATAGGACTGCTGATTTATTCCCGTATTGCTTTTACTCTTTCGATAACAGGTTTTTTATCCGGATACTTTTTTTATTTTTTTCAGCAGGCACAGTTTTCAGATGTATATTACAGCTATATTGGATTCAACTTTATACTTACAGCAGTTGCTTTGGGAGGATTTTTCTTTATACCATCGAAGAAAACATATTTGCTTGTCATACTTACAAGTCCTCTTGTAGCTGTGACTCTCAGCGCATTCAGTTATATATTTAATATTATTCAACTACCGATTTATTCTTTGCCGTTTTCTATCATAGTTATGCTGGTTATTTTTGCAATGAGTAACAGGCTTGCTGCAAAAGGAATAAGTTATGTTACAAATCAGCAGTATTCACCCGAAAACAATCTGTATAAATTTACAAACCGAGTAGAGAGATTTCAGAAAGATACATATCATCAGTTCCATCTTCCATTTTATGGAAAATGGTTTATATCTCAGGGAATTGACGGGAAGATCACACATAAAGAAGACTGGAAGTATGCGTGGGATTTTGTTGTAAAAGATGAATATGGAAGTTCATACAGTTTACCTGGAACTTCTGTAAATGATTTTTACTGTTTTAATCTTCCTGTATTAGCGCCAGCAGCCGGATATGTTTCCGAAGTTGTAAATGATGTAGAAGATAATGAGATCGGCGAAGTGAATCTCGCTGAGAACTGGGGAAATACAATTATTATCAAACATGATAATTTTCTTTACAGCAAGATCTCTCATCTGAAAAAAAACAGCATTAGGATCAGTAAAGGTGAGTATGTAAAAAAGGGTGACATAATCGGGCATTGCGGAAATTCCGGAAGATCACCTGTACCTCACATTCATTTTCAGATACAGACTAATGATCTTATTGACGGAAAGACTTTGAAATATCCATTCAGTTATTATCTTTTGCAAAAAGACAATGTAAATTATTTCAGATCATATGATTATCCCGAAGAAGGCGAAACAGTTTTGAAAATTCACAGCACTTATCTTGTTAAAGAATCTTTCAAATTTCCTCCCGGAAAAATATTGAAATTTAAATGTAATCTTGAAAATGGTGAAACTGAAAATGTGAAATGGGAAGTAATGGTAGATGCTTATAATTATTCTTATATCTACTGTCATAATACAAAATCCGTAGCATATTTTATTAACAATGAAACGCTCCACTATTTTACAGACTTTACAGGCGACAGGAATTCTCTGCTCTATTATTTTTATATAGCAGCCAATAAAGTTCTATTGGGATATTATGAAAATATGACGATCAGGGATAAGCTCCCTCTGGCAGGCATTTATTCGGGTCCAGTAAAAATATTACAGGATTTTATTGCACCATTCCATATTTTTCTGAATGCCGGATATAATTTTTCATTTAAGTATATAGATAATGATCTGAATCCGTCAGAGATAGTTATTTCTTCAAATGCTGTTACCGGATTCGGAAATAAAGTGAATCGAAAATTAGACTTTGAATTAATTTTAAATAATAACAAATTACAAAAAATAATAATATCAGACGACAAAAAACAAATATCGGCGGAATCTGTTTCCTGATAATTTTAATTTCCTTTATTACTTTTAATGAAATTAAAGCTCAGAGTGATTCAGCATTAAAAAGTGCAGATAAAATTTCTTTTGATCTGTTTAAAAAATCCGAATGGAATAATCTTATTTCATTTTCAGAAAATGCTTTAAAGAAAAATATCGATTTTATTTTTTTGCGTGTAAGATTAGGTATAGCTTATTACGAAACCGGTAAATGTTTTGATGCTGTAATAAATCTGCAGAAAGCATTTGATCTGGGCTATGAGACGCCGCTGCTCATTGAATATCTGTATTTTTCATATCTCCAGGCAGGAAGAAAGGAGGACGCAGATTATTATTTTTATAAACTTCCTGAAAATAAAAGAAAGAGATTAAAGCCTCAGGATAATTCTTTTATGAGTGAAATATTTTCCGATGCAGGTTTTGGATTAAGTAATGATGATAGTAAAAACGAAAACGTAGATCTGGATGGTCCAGATAATATCTATGGCGAACAGATCCTAAACGGAAATTATTTTTATCTCAATGCCGGATTTAGACAATTGCCTCTGAGATGGTTAAACATTTTGTACAGCTATAATTATCTCAGTCTTAAAAAAACCAAACAGATAATGTTTAACAATGAGATAATTTCAGACCCTTACACTCAGCAGCAGCAGCAGTTTTATATAAAGTATGACATTAGAGCAGCAGACGGATTTGTGATCAGTCCTTCAGGACATTATGTCTATGTTAATGATAATACAATTTACGCTGAATACGACAGTGTGAATTATTCTTATAATGCTCAGACGATGACATATGATTCATTAAAATATTTTTATACTATTAATACTCTGCCTGCAATCCAGGATAATTTTGTTTTGTCACTTTCTCTCTCAAAACAATTTTACATTTACAAAACAGCATTGCACGGAAGTTTCTCTTATCTGAACGGAACTCATCAAACTCAGCTCGGAGCAAACTTTACTGCTTACCCCAAAAAGAAAAATACTCTTTATACATTTACTGATCTGACATTACAAAGACAAAATGATATTACAAATTTAATTTTCTTTCAGTCTGTAGGCGGTAAGTTGTATAAAAATTTATGGGGTGAAGCTTTTGTAACAATTGGAAATATGAACAACTACAACGAGCAGAACGGTGCTTTGATATATAATAATCCTGATGTGATCACTTTGAAGTTTGGTGCTGAAATGAATTATTACTTTAACAAAAATCTTTCGGCGTCATTGGTTTATGTCAATCAGCAGAGAGAGAAAAAATATCTGACATATAAATTTGTAAATACCGGAGGTAATTTACCTTCAGCATACCCTGAATTTTTAAGCCTGGATTATTCTGTTAATACAATACTTGCAGGATTAAAACTTTATTTTTAAAAATTAAACTACTCAAAGAATTTATGAAAACCATTAAATTGAAATTGAATATCCTATATATATTGACAGGATTAATTATTTTAAACGTGAATTTTGCATTAGCTCAGGATGAAGCAGTGATTAAAGCATTTTCAAAAAGTTATACTAGTGAAGCGATTCCTGATTATGCACAGGCTATAAAAGATCTGCAGGATGTTTATAGTGCAGATTCTTATGAATTAAATTTAAGACTCGGCTGGCTGAATTACAAAGCTGGGAACAATGATGAGTCAATGAAATATTACCAGATTGCAATTGATCTGATGCCATATTCCTTTGAAGCAAAATTAGGTTATAACCTTCCTGCTTCTGCAGCGGAGCTCTGGGATAAAGTAATTGAAAACTATAAAGATATTCTAAAAACTGATCCGCAGAATACTTTTGTGAATTATCAGCTTGGATATATTTATTACGTCAGACAGGATTACACCACGGCGAATTCTCTTTTTGAGAAGGTTGTAAATCTTTATCCTTTCGGGTATGATGCTCTGCTGATGTATGCATGGACAAATTATCAGCTTGGACTTTACAGAGAAGCAAAAATTTTATTCAATAAAGTCCTGATGCTGAGCTCAGATGATGCTTCTGCACTTGAAGGTCTCGGATTGGTCAAGTAATGTCTCTTTACTGGAGATGAACTTTTTTTAAGTAAAATGAAATCAAGTCTGAAAATATATTTTAAGACTTGGTTTGGATCAATGTTGTTTGTTTAGATTACTTGAGCAGAACCATACGTTTAGTATCTTTTAAATTACCATTCAGAATTAAGGAATAAAAATAAACACCGCTCGCATATTGACTGCCGTCAAATTTAATTATGTGATTTCCTGCAATCTGGATTTCATTTACTAATGATGTCAATTCATTCCCCAAAATATCAAACACCTTTAAAGAAACATTAACTGTGGTACTTAATTTATAATATATATTTGTCAGAGGATTAAAAGGGTTTGGGTAGTTTGACAGTGATGAAATATTTTTTTTCTGAACAGTGTTTTTTAAACTGCTGCTGATTTTTTCTTTAATGTCAGATTCAGAATAAATAATTGTGCCGTTTTCACCGATAGCAAACACACCTTCATTATTACTATTCAGGGAAAGTAAATTGTTATCAGTTAATGAATTCATTTTTTCCCAACTAAGTCCTGCATCAGAAGAACGAATGACCGTTCCGTTTTTTCCTGCAGCAGTTACTTTAAGATTATCTGTGAATTTTACTGAATTAAGATTTTGATACTGTATTGGGAAAATGTAATCCCAGTTTGCGCCACCGTCTGAAGTTCTGAATAAAGTACCGTTTTCACCAACAATCAATCCTATTAAACTTCCGTTAAAATCTACTGAGTTAAGATCATATGTAATTAAATATTGCGTGTTCCAGGTATTTCCTTTGTCAGATGTAACAGTTAAATTTCCATTCTCACCAACTGCAAAACCATTTTCGCGATCAGTAAAATAAATGTCCCTGAAGTTACCGGTTATAAAATCAATGTTAACATTTTTCCATGAGTCTCCCCCGTCAATGGTTCTGATTATTATACCTGCCTTACTATATTCATAACCGCCGCAGATGTAACCATTATATTTATCCGTGAAAAAAATTTTATTCAGAGTGATACCCGGGTTTTGTTTTAATGGAGAAATAATTTCTTTCCATGCATCGCCTCCGTTCGTAGTTTTAAAAATTTTTCCGTTAAAACTGCAGACAATTCCCACATGATCATTTACAAAATTTACTGAACTGAGCTTAAGTTTGTCTCGGATCAAAATTTTTTCCCATTCGGACTTTAAATTGGAAACTGAATCTGGGCTCTTTTTTCTGAGTAAAACTCCGTCATCTCCTGTACAAAATACCGTACCGTTTTCTGTAATGTAGCTTCCGTAAAAATTTGTGTTATTACCAGTAAGAACATTCCAGGTTTTTTCCATATCCGAAAATTTCAAAACCCTTCCTCCATTTCCGCATAAAAATAATTCAGAACTGTTTTTGAAAAACACGTTTTTAAAAATTCCTTCTTTCAGATATCCGGATCTTTGAGAGGTATCTTTCATCCAAATGTTTCCTCCGTCAGAAGTGATAATCAGAGTACCAAGATCTGTAACTATACTGCCGTAATTAGAATCTTTGAAATCCATTGCCCTGACAAGATCTACACTTCCTCCGAAAAGAAAAGGCAGCTCGAGAGAATTTCTTTTCCAGCTATCACCTCCGTCATTTGAGATATAAAAGTCACCTTGCGGTGAATTACCTGAAGCGAATATTTTATTCCGGGATACATATTCAATTCCCATGATCTGCGAAGAAATTGGAATATCTGCTTTTAGAAATTCCCAACTGATGCCTGCATTGGTAGTCCTTATAATTTCATTATAACCTCCGCAAACGCCTGTTTCTCCGTTCAGAAAATTTATACAAAAAAGCGGAATACTGAATTGTGAATTTAAATTTACCCACGTACTTCCGTGATCTGTACTCATTAGAACTTTACCGCCAAGTCCGCAAACATATATTTTGTTTTCTATTTTACAAATGTCGTAAAGATCTAATGAAGAGAAATTGCTGCTATGCTTCCAGTTAATCCCGCCGTCATTTGTCCTTAGCATAAGTCCATCTTTGCAGACACAAATGCCTGAATCAGAATTCCAGAATTTCAATTTAAAAATTTCCTTATGTGTTCTGGAATTCAGACTTATCCAGTTTATGCCTTTGTTTGTAGTTTTAATTATGTTACCCATTGATCCGGCAGCAAATCCTGTACTTTCATTTATAAAATCTACGCTGTTGAATGTATTGCCTGTTGGGAGAGGGTGCTGCCATTGCCATTGAGATTGTGAATAAATTTCTACGGATTGAAAAAAAATGCATAGTAACATAATGGAAATTTTACCGGCTTTACCTAAAGCAATATTCATAGATTCAAAAAATATTTTCATCGTGATCTTCTCCTTTTAATTAATTCCGGTATAAAATATTCAGGCTGCTTCAGAAAGTCAAATGGTAATATTCATAGATTGTGAAAATGAAATCAATTCAATATATGCAAAGTCCGAAAAGCAAGTGACTCTGCTGGAACGATTTAGATCAGAAAACTTTGTTTTCAAAATCTTCAGGTATTAAAAATTTAAAATTTCATATTTAAAATTATTAAAAGTCCTACTGAATTTTTATTTATATATTCCCTTTCAGATTGATTAATTTAGCAAATGCAAAAAAGAATACTCATTGTGCGGACGGATAAGGTTGGTGATGTGGTTATGATTACACCGATGATCAGAGAGCTGAAAAAAAAGTTTCCCGATTCATTCATCGGAACTTTGACCTCTGAAAACACAGCGGATATTTTAATAAATAATCCCCATCTCGATGTAAGCATTACAGATAATATGAAAAAAGGCACATTCGGAAATGTAGTGAAGGAGATAAAATCACACAAGTTCACAGAAGGTCTGCTTGTCATGCCAACTGAGAGAGCAGCATATCAAATGTTCCTGGCGGGAATAAAGAACCGAATAGGTGTTGGAAAAAAACTATACGAGGTCATTACATTTATGAAAAGCGTTTCCCGAAATAATTATATTCCGCTCAGACATGAAGCTGATTACTGTATGGATCTGGCACGGGAAATTGGAGTTGAGACAGATGATCTGACTCCTGAAATTTTTCTTACTGAAAAGGAATTGATTGAAGGAAAAGAAATGCTTACCGGACTTGGATGTGAAATGGATATGGAAAAGATGGTCGTACATACAGGCTCTGGAAATTCGTCACGTAACTGGAGCGAAGAGAAATATTTGAAATTGATAAATGAAATTATAAAAGTTAAACCAAAAGCAAATATAATTCTCACGGCAAAAGAAATGTCGGATCATTTTCGTGACAAGATTAAAAAATTAAATAGTGAGAATATTATAATTGCTGATGAATCTGTTAATCGTCTTAGGGATCTAATTAAGATAATCGGCAATGCGGATCTTCTGATTGCCTCTTCCACCGGTCCGCTTCATCTTGCGTCAGCATTAAAAATTAAAACAATTGGTCTGTTTTGTCACAGAGCTATGAACTGTGCAAAACACTGGGGAGCTTTAGGGAACAAAGCTTTAAACATCGAAGTTAGCAGTGAAAATTGTAATGTGAACTGCAGCATTGATAGAGAAATCTGTGAATTTGAGAATGGGATATCGGTAGAAGAAGTTTTAAAAACCATAAATTAAAAATATGAAATTTTCACTTTATTTTAACTCACATCTTTATAAATTAAACTACCTTTTTAAAAACTAAAATAACAATTATGAAAATGATTACAACTAAATCTCTTAATGCAATTTTAATAATGATAATTTGTACAGTGTCATTTATTAAATTCTCCGGATGTTCAGAAGACACAATAATTCCTGCAGTTACTTATTCAAATATCAGCGTATATCATATGGATATGAACATAGGAAATATTGATATTCAGTTAAATGATATAATTGCAGCTTCAAATGTTGCTTATCTTGAAAGATTAAATTATCAGCAGCTTATACCCGGCAATAATAATCTGAAAATTAAAAACTCTTCCGGCACAACAATTATAGATACTACTTTTTTTCTGTCGGAAAATTATTATTATTCTGTGTTTATTTATGATGTCAATGGAGTTGCAAAACCTCTCATAGTAAATGATAATCTTACTAATCCGGGTACCCTAAATTCTTCTGTCAGATTTATAAATTTTGCACCCGGCGCAGGTTCAGTTAATCTTGGAGCTACTGGCAAATCTTCAGCATGGTTCCCTAATGAAGATTACGGAGTACCCGCAAGTTTCAGACCAATTACCGGAGGAGTTTATAATTTGTATATGAATGAAGCTTTCACTCCGAATGAACTTGCTACACTTGCCAATCAAACTTTAGCTGCACAAAGGATCTATACAATAATTGGAAAAGGAGTTGTTGGTGGCTCGGGTAATCAGAACATTGGAATTGTCGTTTACAATAATCAATAATGAAAAATAAATTATAATGAGAAGTCCGCTAAGTGCGGGCTTTTTTTTTATAATGTAATTTATTATTTAGAAAAATATGGAATGTAAAAATTGCGGGAATGAATTCGAAGGTAAATTCTGTAACCAATGCGGTCAGAAAATTGTCAAAGGCAGATTTACCATTAAAGATATCATTGAAAATTTCATGCATTCGTTTACACATCTTGATTCAGGCATTCTTTTGTTAATGAAGGAATTATTTGTAAAACCCGGATTTGTTATAAAAGAATATCTTAATGGAAAACAGAAAAAATATTTTAACCCTTTCCAGTTTTTGATTTTGGCAATAGCTTTAGCAACATTTCTCGCTATAAAATTTACTTTGTTTGGTCCAAATTTAAACCCTGACTCTATTGAAGGAATCAATTCTCAGCAGAGATTCTGGATGCTTTATAATAATTTTATATACAGGAATTTTAACCTGATATTGTTTACAAATGTACCGGTCACTGCTCTTTTTACTCTATTGTTTTTCAGAAAATCCGGTTATAACTATGCTGAGAATCTTATATTCGTTACATTTTTAGCCGGCGAAAGAATGCTTATTTATATTTTATTGACACCGTTGATATATTTTACCAGATCCAATTGGTATATTGGAATTGGGATATACTATTTACTTTGGAGCGTTTATTATGGATATGCATTTGTCGACTTTTTTGGCGGAAATAAAATTTTAACCGTTCTGAAATATTTTTGTGTTTTAGTGTTACTTATATTATCCAGTCAGTTAATGTCCATAAGTGCATTTTATTTATTCTTTTTTAAGTAAGTCAGATATAAAAATCCGGCTTATCAGGAACTTACTTTTTTCCAAAATTTATCTTCTTATAAATTGATTTAAACTTCATATTTATTTAATTTGGCATACCTCAATTTCTTCAAAAATAATAATGATGTCTGATCTGAAAATTTTTGCCGGTAGATTTTCAAATAATCTAGGAAAGAAAATTGCTGCAAGTCTTAAAATGCCGCTTGGCAAGTGTTCAATACGAACATTTTCGGATGGAGAGATCTGGGTAAAGTATAATGAAAATATCAGAGGATCTGATGTTTTCATAGTACAATCCACAATGCCTCCTGCAGATAATCTAATGGAACTTCTGATAATGATAGACGCCGCCAAAAGGGCTTCTGCCAGACGCGTCAATGCTGTCATTCCATATTTCGGATATGCACGTCAGGACAGGAAGGATCAGCCGAGAGTTTCCATAACTGCAAAACTCGTTGCAAATCTCATTACAAAAGCCGGCGCAGATAGGGTGATCACTATGGATCTTCATGCTGCTCAGCTTCAGGGCTTTTTTGATATACCTGTGGACCATCTTTACGGATCTGCTGTCTTTATGAAAAAATTAAGAAAACTGAAAATACCGAATCTTGCAATCGTTTCTCCTGATGTAGGAGGCATCAAAATGGCAAGGGCGTATGCGAAAAGACTTCATGCAGATTTAATTGTTATTGATAAACGAAGACCAAAACCTAATGTCGCTGAAGTAATGGATATAATCGGAGATGTTGGAGGAAAGAATATTATTATAATTGATGATCTCATTGATACCGGCGGAACTTTTGTAAATGCCGTTAATGCTCTGAAAGCTGAAGGAGCAAAGGATATTTATGGCGGATGTACTCATGCTGTATTCTCAGGTGAATCACTTGACCGGATAAATAAATCTCCTCTGAAAAAACTTTATGTTGCTGATACTCTGCCAATGTCACATACATCAAAAAAGATAGAAGTAGTTTCCGTTGCGGAAATTTTTGGAAAATCCATTTACCGTACAAATAAAAATCAGTCTATCAGTTCACTTTTTGATGTCGATAAAGCTTTGTAAATTGAATTGAAAGCAACATCTCTTATCCCTATTTTCCCTGAAATTAATTTAACCAATTTAACAAAACTAATAAGTAAAACTTAAAAATATAAAATGAGTGTAGATATTGTAATGCCGAAAATGGGCGAATCTATTATGGAAGGTACGATCTTGAAATGGCATAAAAAGCCGGGTGACAATGTAGATGTTGATGAAACTATTCTTGAGATCTCTACTGATAAAGTAGATACTGAAGTTCCTTCGCCTGAAGCAGGAGTTGTGTCCGAAATATTATTCAATGAAGGTGATGTAGTAGAAGTCGGTAAAGTCATTGCCCGACTGGGTTCTAACGGTGCTGCAGCACCTGAAGCTGAAAAAGCCGAAACTAAGTCTTCAGAAAATTCTGAAATTAAAGAAGTAAATTCTGAACCTGCCCCGGAAGTGAAACTTGAAAAACCCGAAACTACTGAAGCGCAAGCAACTGAAACACATAAGATCATCACAGGCAGCAGCAGCAGATTTTATTCACCGCTTGTTTTAAACATTGCTCAGGTAGAAGGTATTGGAATGTCAGAGCTTGAAAATATTCAGGGTACAGGAATAGAAGGCAGAGTTTCTAAAAAAGATATACTTGCATATCTGAAAAACCGGACTTCTGCAC
>JBATSB010000208.1:0-3091 GCA_049293015.1 Ignavibacteria bacterium | reverse complement strand
CGACCCGGATATTATGACGTGAATTTCAACGGATCAAACTTTGCAAGCGGAATGTACTTCTACAAAATAGAGGCAGGAAGCTTTGTTCAGACAAGACGTATGATACTCGTGAAATAAATTTCAAATTTTAAATATTAAATTTTTAATATTATTTATATTTAATCCCTCTGAGAAGAAATTTTCAGAGGGATTTTTTATTTGGGGGGGGTAGATTCATTTCATAATGTTTATGTAACCGACAGATCAGGTATAAGAGATGGTTCAATAGATTTTTTAACTGTTCAGGAAATGAAATCAAAACACTTTCAGAATATTAAGCAAATGTAGGTTATCACAATTTAATTTTTAACGAAGAAAATCTTCCGGGCGGAGTATATTTTTATAAAATAGAAACTGATTTTTTTCAGATACCAGGGGTATAGTTTTTCTAAAATGAGCATATAAATTATACCATTTTATTTAAAATCATAACAGTTATTTTAAATAAATTTTTATAATCAAAACATATAATTTAAACAGACAGGAAATAAAGAAAGAAGCCCTTATTCATTTTACCTGCAGCATAAATTTGTTTTATATTATTGACAGGGCAATTTTCTACTGAAAATAATCCGGGGTGGGGTATTGATCCACTGACTTCAGTAACTTATTCTAAAAGGGATTACAACAATCCAGAGATTATGTTTGCTTATGTACAGCCGAATATAAATTCAATCAGTTATCTCAAAGTCGGCATGTGTGACTTTTTTAAAGAATAATAAAAAAAATTACTAGTTAAATTCAAATGGCATTTATTAATTTTATGAAATTTTAATAAATAAAATATTAATTTAATTTAATAAAATTAGATTCAACTAATTATAAGATTACATAGAGATATTTACAAATGATTAAATTCTCAGAATTTAAACATTTTTAAATTTACATCATTTATAAAAATTCATATTTTCACAAACACTATTTAATAATCATTTAAACAGAAAAGGACACTTTTTTATGAAAAAGTTATTCTTGTTAATTCCTGTCATTGCAATTGGATTTTTTATTATGACAGGACAGAAAAATCCTGATGCTGAAAAATGGAACAATTATCTTCCCACAGGAATGTATGATCCAAGTGTGAGGATTACTGCACCATTGCCTCAGGTATATGATTTTACAAATCCGAATACAGAGACCCGATATGTCAGGACTCCTTATGAGGTATTGGCAGTAACTCCGAATGTAAGAGTATTGCCAAGGACAAACAGTTACCAAAGTGAAGTGGATATTGTAAGACATCCGACTAACCCGATGATAATGTTTGGTTCATCAAATGCATTCAACAACTCAGGAACGCTGTTTATCAGTGAAGGTGTATACGTTACAACTGACGGCGGTATTACCTGGGGTGGATCGGATACAATGAAATTAGCCGGCGGTGCACCTGTACCAAATCAGGGTGGAGATCCGGGTATTACAATTGATAAAAACGGAACATTTATTCAGACACATCTTGGATTCTCAACATCAGGAATGTTTGGAAATTTTTCTACAGATAACGGTGCAACCTGGTCATCTAATTATACTATTATTTCAGGATCACAGGATAAAAATTTAGCAGGAACAGATAATTCTCCGACAAGTCCATACTACGGAAGATCATATTGTGTATGGTCTTTATTTACAGCTTCAGCACCACCAATTGATATTTCTTATACTACTAACGGAGGAGTAAACTGGTCAGCACCTCAGCAGATCAACATTCCTCCATCAGGACATTATTCACAGGGATGTGATGTCAGAACTGGTCCAAACGGAGAAGTTTATGTAGTCTGGGCTGCTCCGATTCAATCATCACCATTTACTGAAGACTTTGCAGGATTTGCAAAATCCACAAACGGCGGAGTAAACTGGACAGTTACAGAAAATGCTTATGATATGAACGGGATCAGAGGAACATTCCCATCAAAATCTAATATCAGAGTTAATGGATTTCCGAGAATCGATGTTGACAAAAGTGGTGGAGCAAGAAACGGCTGGATATACACAGTTTCTTCAGAAAGAAATTTAGCGCCAGCAGGTACAGATCCTGACATTGTCATGCACAGATCATCTGACGGCGGAGCAACATGGTCAGGAGGTATCAGAGTAAATCAGGATCCACTTAATAATGGTAAATATCAATACTTCCCTGCTATCAGAGTAGATGAGTCAGGCGGAGTTAACATAGTTTATTATGATGACAGAAACACAGCTTCTGATTCTTCAGAGATTTATATTTCGAGATCACTTGACGGAGGTAATACCTGGTCAGATGTTTTAGTTAGTGATCACAGATTCAAACCTCAGTCAATCGGCGTTTCCGGAATTGCTACCGGATATCAGGGAGATTACATTGGATTGACTTCGGGTAATGGAAAATTGTGGCCATTATGGATGGATAACTTTTCAGGTATTTACAATGCGTGGACAGCACCAGTTCAGATATCTACTTTCCCGCTGAATTCATTTAACTTAACTTCACCAACAGCAGGAACAAGAATTTCCACTTTACCAAATAACACTACAAGTTATACTTTTAACTGGGATACTTCAGCATCCACTGCTTCATACAAATGGATCTTTGGAAGTCCAACTGCAACTTCAAGACAGATCACATTACCGCCAAGCGGAAATTCACTTACAGTAACAGGAGGACAGCTTGATGCAATACTTCAGGGACTAGGTCTTAATCAGGGAGATTCTCTTGTCGGTTCATGGGATGTATGGGCATTTAGAAATAATCAAACTAATGATTCAATGAAAGCAACAAACGGTCCGAGAACTATTACTCTGAAAAGAGCACGACCTTCTCTGACTGCATTCAATTTAATTTCACCTCCAAATAATACAACTTTATTAACTCTGATCACAAATACAACTCCTGTAAATATCAACTGGACAAAATCAGGTGAAGCTGTAAATTACAGATGGCTTTATGCCTCACCTAATTTCAGCAATCAGGCAAATGTAAAATTAAGGATCGCTGCTAATAACAGTGGATTTGATTCTTCACTGACTTTAAGAAATTCACAGGTTGACTCTGCAATTGCCGGAATAGGTGTGAATG
>JBATSB010000207.1:0-5949 GCA_049293015.1 Ignavibacteria bacterium | reverse complement strand
ACCTAATGTAATGCTGATCACTCTTGTTTTTCTTGCCGTTTGTTCAGCAGTGGCAGGGTTCATTCCTTTCAGTGAATTTGTAACTTCAGACGGTCTTCCTTTTGTCACACATATTCATATGAAAGTTGCAATACCAACAGTTGCTCTTGCTGTGATTGGAATTCTCGCTGCATTTTTTCTTTATAAAAAAGAAAGTACTTCACCTGATAAGATCAGGAATTCTCTTGGAATAATTTACAGATCGGCATACAGAAAATTTTATATTGACGAGGTTTATATATTTGTAACAAAGAAAATAATTTTCAATATGATCTCAGTGCCAATCGCTTGGTTTGATAGAAATGTTGTGGATAATACGATGAATGGAATTGCAGCAACAACAAATTATATTTCAGAAAAAATAAAATATCTACAGTCAGGTCAGCTTCAGCAATATGCTTTCGTTATGGTTGCCGGTATGATCTTAATTTTTTTATTAACAATTTATTTAATTATAATATAATAATTACTTGGATCTGATATTCTTAATATTGATTCCTGTTTTAACTGTACTTGCATTAATGCTGACTGACACTAAAGCTCAGGCACGTATGACTGCTGTTATAGGTACAGGTATTCAACTGCTTGCTTCGATTTATCTCGTGATCCTTTATTTGATGGAAAGAAGTTCTGGCAATATTGAACAAATGCTTTTCTCAAATAAATATGTATGGTTCACTTCCCTCAATATCTATTTCAGCACCGGTGTTGACGGAATTTCTGTATCACTTATTTTACTCACAGCTGTTATTACTTTTACCGGTGTACTTGCTTCATGGGATGTAGATTATTTGTATAAAGAATTTTTCATTTCCTTAATAGTTCTTGCAACAGGTGTATTCGGATTTTTCATTTCGCTGGATCTTTTTACAATGTTCTTATTCTATGAACTTGCAGTTATCCCGATGTATCTTCTGATAGGAATCTGGGGAAGCGGTAAAAAAGAATATTCAGCAATGAAACTTACGCTCATGCTGATGGGAGCTTCAGCAGTTTTGCTTGTTGGACTTCTCGGGATTTATTCCTATTCATCTCCTACAGGATTGACTCCGCTGACATTTAACATTATTGAAATTGCTCAGATAGATATTCCCATCGAAGCACAGCGATATTTTTTCCCAATGATCTTCATCGGATTCGGAGTACTCGGTGCTTTATTCCCATTTCACACATGGTCACCTGATGGTCATGCATCTGCTCCGACTGCAGTGTCAATGCTGCATGCAGGCGTTCTTATGAAAATGGGAGGATACGGATGCTTAAGAGTTGCAATGTATCTACTTCCCGAAGCTGCAAATGAAATGGCGTGGATATTTATTATTCTCACTTCTATAAGTATTGTCTATGGAGCTTTTGGTGCAATTGTTCAGAAAGATCTGAAATATATTAATGCTTACTCATCTGTCAGCCATTGCGGACTTGTACTGTTTGCTGTGCTGATGACAAATGAAATTGCCATGAACGGAGCCGTGCTGCAGATGATCTCACACGGACTTATGACTGCACTGTTTTTTGCTTTGATAGGAATGATCTATGGCAGGACGCATACAAGAGACATCAGAAATATGAGCGGTCTTATGAAGATGATGCCTTTCCTAGCAGTATGCTACATGATCGCAGGCTTCGCATCACTTGGACTTCCGGGGCTTAGCGGATTCGTAGCTGAGATGACTATTTTTGTCGGTGCTTTTCAGAATGCTGATCTCTTTCACAGAGGTGTTACAATTCTTGCCTGTTCATCAATTGTTATAACTGCAGTTTATATTTTAAGAGTAGTTGCGAAAATTTTACTCGGACCTGCCGATAAAAGCATGCCTGCAGGAATGACCGATGCAGTATGGAATGAAAAAGCAGTCACAATAATATTGATAGTTGCAATTGTCGGAATGGGTCTTGCTCCGCTATGGCTGTCTGACATGATACTAAATAGTCTTGAGCCGGTAGTACAAAAATTAACTTTACTAAAATAGATTTAATATAAATATTTTATAATGACACTCGAACAATTACTATTAATGAGACATGAAATAATGCTGATAATCACGGCAGTTATTATTCTTATTATAGAATTGTCAACAGATAAACATAATAAGCAGATCATATTACCTGCTGTCATATTTTTATTTTCAATTGTTACAGTTGTTGGTTTTTTACCTATAGAGACCGGTACAATGTTTGGCGGATCTTATAATACTTCTGATATGATAATTTTAATGAAGAATAGTTTGAATATCGGTGTATTAATTGTTCTCATACAATCTGCCGGCTGGCTGAAACATTCATTTGGAAATTTTGATAATGCAGGCGGATACTTTTTCATAATCGTTGCCTCTCTAATCGGTATGGATTACATGATCTCTGCAGGTGATTTTCTGATGTTTTATATAGGACTTGAACTTGCGACTATTCCTATTGCTGCACTTGCAGCTTCCGAAAAAATGAAAAGAAGATCTTCGGAAGCGGGCATTAAATTACTACTCTCTGCTGCATTGTCATCAGGTATTTTACTCTTTGGAATTTCGATTTTGTATGGAACTAACGGCTCTCTCTATTTTACATCATTATCTGCTGATGATCTGAATTCAAATCTTCAGATACTTGCATTCATATTTATATTCACAGGAGTTGCTTTTAAAATTTCGTTAGTGCCATTCCATCTCTGGACTGCTGATGTTTATGAAGGTGCACCGATAAATATTTCTTCATACTTATCATCTATCTCAAAGGCATCTGCCATTTTCATTTTACTCATACTTTTATTCACTGTATTTAAATCAATACTGCCTGTTTGGAATTCTGTATTATACATTGTAGCAGTTCTGACAATGACAATAGGAAATTTATTTGCCATCAGACAGCAAAACTTAAAAAGATTTCTCGCATTTTCATCGATAGCTCAGGCAGGTTTTATTCCACTTGGAATAATCGGCGGCACACAGCTCGGCATTACATCTGTAATTTATTTTTTATTAATTTATATTTTTTCCAATCTTGGAGCATTCGGAGTTGTGTCTGCCATTTCAAATGCAACAGGTAAAGAAAAAATGGATGACTATAACGGACTTTATAAAACCAATCCAAGACTGAGTCTCGTCATGATGATCTCACTATTTTCACTGGCAGGTATTCCGCCTGTCGCAGGATTTTTTGGAAAGTTCTTCCTCTTTACAGCAGCAGCCGTTCAGGGATATTATGTGCTTGTTTTTATAGCAGTACTGAACGCTACTATTTCTCTCTATTATTATCTGCTGGTTGTAAAGGCAATGTTCATAAATAAAAATGACTCACCTATCGAAACTATTGTAAATGATAATTATACTAAAGCAGGTCTTGTGATCTGTGTACTTGGAATTTTACTAATCGGATTTTCGGGTGCGATATTCGAATTCATAGAATCTGTCAGTAAAGGGATTTAAAAAAATTATATGGCATTAGACAAAGGCAAACATAACGTAAAAGAAATTGATGGTGTCCGCTGCACTGTAATTGAAACAGGTGTTTCTGATGAGCGCATGACATTTCTTAAAAATCTTCTCGAACTTAACGGACTCACAGTAAAGTCAGAAGCCGAATCTAAAAAAGATGAGGCCGCGCCCGATACTTTTATTATTGGAGTTACAGATATCGTCTTCAATCCCGTCATCGCAGTCTATCAAAGAACGCTCCTCACTCATGACGGAAAAATCGTCACTGCTCCTTACTGGAAACAGCTTACAGAAGAAAGTAAAGGCTGGTACTGGAAGTAATTAATTTTAATAAAAATTAAGAATATTTTTCATATTCATTTAGATTCTTTCATATTATTTCTTTTAGGCATACATTAATTTATTTTCTTTAGGTACAGGAATAGTTCGCTTTAACTCTTTTGCAGTTTCAATCCATTCTCCGATAATCCTTTCGACATTTTCAAGTGCTTCTCTATATGTTTGGCCATCTGTTATGCATCCTGACAGCTCCGGAACTTCGGCTATATAGGCTTTATCATCTTTACTCCAATAAATGATTATCTCATATTTATATTTCATTTAATAAGTTGTAATAATTATTCAAACATAAAATTTCGTTTTAAGTCATTAATGAATTCAACTAAATAGTTTTATTAATTAACATATTTTACTTTTTTGAAAAATTCAAAATTAAAATATGTAAACAGTCTTGAAAAAACAATAATGTTTTTAAAAGTATTTCCAGCTTTGAAAGTTATCTCTAAAAAGTAATTGAATATATTAATCCTTATTTCTATATTTGTAACCGTTTGGTTACATATAAATAAAATAAACATGAGAAGAGATATATTTCAGGGAATCGCAGATCCGGTAAGAAGAGAAATTATTCTAATGATAGCAAATGAAAACAGTTTAAATATAAACTCTGTGGCTGACAGGTTTAACATCAGCAGACCTGCAGTTTCAAAACATTTAAAGATTTTAAATGAATGCGGGTTGATAAAATTTACCCAATCAGGAAGGGAAAGATTTTGCGAATTAGAATTATTAAAAATGAAAGAAGTGTCAGACTGGATCGATCCATTTATGATTCTTTTAAACGAAAGGTTTAACAATCTTGATAAAGTACTCTCGGATTTAAATAAAAAATCAAAAAATATTAATTCAAAAAACAAAAAATAAAGTCATGGAAAAAACAATTTACACAAAAGACATTCCGAATAAAAAAATATTCGCGAAAAGAGAATTCAATAGTTCACCCGAACTCGTCTGGAAAGCCTGGACTGAAAGTGAATTTCTAGATAAATGGTGGGCACCAAAACCCTGGGAAGCAAAAACTAAATCAATGGATTTTACTGAAGGAGGTACATGGCTGTACTGCATGTGCGGACCTGATGATGAGCAGGTATGGTGTAAAGTAGTCTATAAAAAAATAGATGCTTTAAAAAGTTTTGAAGGCACAGACGGTTTTTGTGATGAGAACGGAATTGAAAGTACTGAAATGCCCGGCATGTACTGGAAAGTATTTTTTAAACCTTCAGAAGCCGGTACTACTGTTAATGTTGAGATCTCTTTTGAAAGCGAAGATGATATGAAAAAAATTGTCGAAATGGGATTTGAAGATGGATTTGCTTCAGCACATAACAATCTTGATGAATTGGTAAATTATATGGCAGGTAATTAGAATTTAAATTACTTCATAAAAAAAATCCCTGCCAAAAAATGACAGGGATAATATTTTGTGTTAAACAATTTTAAATATTAACTCAGGCAATTTCCCACGTCTTATCTCCTGACAGTATTTCATCAAGAGTAGGTTTACCTTTTTTCTTTGTAACATCATTTATCTGCTGAAGCATGATCTCTTCATAGACAGGCTTGTCAATAGAATAGAAAACACCAAAAGGTCTTGGCAGATGAATACCGTTACTTCCGTCTGCAAAACCGGCTAATATGATCGCTTTGATCCTGTCCTTTGGATCATGAATCCAGAGATCATTTACAGAAACATTACTGTCATTAAGATCTACTACCACCGGCTTAAACCCGTCGAACTTAATTCCCCTATCATTATTTTCTCCAAAGACCAACGGCTTTCCTTCTTCAAGTATCAGTGACTCTTCTTTCTTTGTACCTTTATCGGAGAAAGTAAAAAATACTCCGTCATTAAAGACAGGACAGTTCTGATAAATTTCGACAAAGGAAGTACCCTTATGATCATGAGCTTTTTTCAAAACTCCCTGCATGTGTTTAGGGTCTCTGTCTAAAGTTCTTGCAAAGAAAGTACTCTTTGCACCAAGCGCTAGCTCTGCAGGATTGAACGGCTGATCTATTGAACCAAATGGAGTTGACTTGGTAACAATCCCAACTTTCGAAGTCGGCGAATATTGACCTTTCGTCAACCCGTAAATTTCATTGTTAAACATTAACAGATTCACATCAAAATTTTTCCTGAGCATATGAA
>JBATSB010000206.1:0-1828 GCA_049293015.1 Ignavibacteria bacterium | reverse complement strand
TTCTTAGTATCTTCTTTTGTGTCAGATTTGTTCTTATCGGGTTTATTTGAAGATGGTTTATCTTTAGTATCTGTACTTTTGTCCTTCTTTATCAGAGGTTTTTCAGAATTAGAACCATTATCATCAGTTTCCTTGTCAGATTCTTTTTTAAGATCTTTATCATTATTCTTCTTATCAGAATTATCTTCTTCAATCACTTCCGGCTCTTCAATTACTTTTTTTCTCGCCACAAAAATATCAACTGAAGTACTCTCATTTGCCGATTTATCTGACTTGGGATATTGATCTACTATCTGTCCGGGTGGTACATTATTGTTAGTTTGGTAAGTTATTTTTCCAATTTTAAGTTTACTTTCAGTTATAAGTTTTTTTGCATCATCTAATGTCTTCCCTACTACATTAGGCACTTTCAGATCTCCCACTGAAGGTCCGTCACTTAAGATAAGATCAAGTTTTGTCTGTCTTTTTACTTTACTTCCGGGCTGTACTATTTGCGAAATTACAAAATCTTCCGGAAAATCATTTGTACTTTTTCTTACAGTTTCACCAAGCTCAAGACCTCTCTGCTCAAGAGTAAACTTTGCATCGCGAAGTGATTTACCAATAAGATTCGGAACTTCTGAAAGCTGATCTCCTCCGCTGATAGTTACATAAATTCTTCTGCCATATTTTACTGTTGCTTCGGGTGGAGGATTCTGGTCAATTATCAATCCTATTGGAATACTTTCATCATATTTTATGTCACCCTGAATAATTTCAAGACCGGCTTCTTCAATTACTTTTTTAGCTTCAAGATAATTAGTCCCCGTTACTTTGGGAGTAGTAACAGTATCAGAATGTTTTACATACAAAGGCATTATAACACTATTCATCAAAATGAAAAAGAATACTATAATCCCGATGAAAATTAGAAGTTTTTTAAGCATGCAGATAAATTAATAATATGAACTCTGAAATGAAATGAATTTTAACAGTTATTTCGTTTGAATTTTTTAATTTTATTCTTTTTAATTTATATAAACTAAATATATAAATACAATAAAATATTATTTTATTAAAACAAGTTTTTTTGTATCAGAAAATTTACTTGTAGTTAATTTATAATAATACACTCCACCGGATAAAAAACTTCCATCAAATTTAATATTATATATTCCGGGACTTTGCTTTTCATTTACAAGGACTGATATTTCATTTCCTAAAACATCATAAATTTTTAAATTCACAACATCAGTTTCTTTAATCTCAAATCGGATTACTGTAACCGGATTAAAAGGATTTGGATAATTTTGATGGAGAAAAAATTTTTCGGGGATTACTGTATTTGCTAATTCAATTCCAATTGGCTTTCCTATCAGATTAAATGCACTATTAATAATAAGATGCTTTGCACTGCTCTTATCATCAATTCTAGAATAACAAAAAAATAGATTAATGATCTGCGGTGACTCTACATTGGGAAATACAAGTATGCCCAATTTATCGTTGAATTTTTCAGTTTTATAAAAAAGTTTTGAAAATTCGTTTTTTGCACAGACATCCATATCTGCAGGTCCCGAATAAATAATTCTAATTGAATCTTTTAAAACATTTGGAACTGTAGCAAGTATTGAATTCCTATATTCATTTGAAATTATAATCGCTCCGCCATTATCAGTCTGCCAACTGTCTATTTTCATGACCTTACTTTTGAAAGCAGGATATTCAGGAATTACATCAGACACATAACCAGTCTGTCCGCCTTCTACTATTGCTTTACCACCGTTATCAATAAAATTCTGCAAAAGAAATCTCATATTATTGTCAGTGCAGGGAAAAAGATTTGAAC
>JBATSB010000205.1:0-2280 GCA_049293015.1 Ignavibacteria bacterium | reverse complement strand
CTCTTAGAGGGAAAATGAATGCAGATGAATTCCGGGATTATATTCTGGGATTTATTTTTTATAAATACCTTTCTGAAAAAATGGAGATATATGCTGACAGTATTTTGAAATCTGACGGCATAAAATATAAATCCATAGATGAGAATTCCAAAAATGGTAAAGAATTTATTGAAGCTATTAAAGAAGAAGCTTTAGTTAAGTTAGGTTACTTTTTAAAACCGTCTGAACTTTTTAGTGAAGTAGCGAAAAGAGGCAGCGGCGATCTGAGTAATAGTAAAGATGAATCTCATAGTGTATTTATTCTTGAAGAACTGCAAAAGATACTTACTAATATACAGCTCAGTACAATGGGTACTGACAGCGAAGAGGACTTTGATAATCTCTTTGAAGATATGGATCTGAACAGTACAAAGCTCGGCAAGACTCCAGATGCAAGAAATAAAATAATTGCAAAAGTGCTTTCGCATCTTGATAAGATCGACTTTCAGCTTGAACATACTGAACTGGATGTATTGGGTGATGCTTATGAATATCTCATCGGACAGTTCGCAAGCGGTGCCGGAAAAAAAGCCGGAGAATTTTATACACCGCAGGGTGTGAGTACTGTACTGGCTAAAATTGTAACTACCGCAAAAACAAAACTTAAATCCGCTTATGATCCTACTTCCGGTTCCGGTTCATTACTTCTTCGTCTCGCAAGACATGTAAAAGATGTAAGTAATTTTTACGGACAGGAACTCAACCGCACTACATACAACCTATGCCGTATGAATATGATACTGCACGGAGTTCATTACAGAAAATTTGATATCAAGCAGGAAGATACGCTTGAGCATCCGCAGCATCTCGGAATGAAGTTTGAAGCAATTGTAGCTAATCCTCCGTTCTCAGCACAATGGAGTGCCAACCCTTTATTTACAAGTGATGACCGCTTTAGTCAATATGGAAGATTAGCTCCTGCAGGTAAAGCGGATTTTGCATTTGTCCAGCATATGATCTATCATCTTGCTGAAAACGGAATAATGGCTATTGTATTACCGCACGGAGTATTATTCAGAGGCGGTGCTGAGGGGCATATTCGTAAATACTTAATTGAGGAGCGTAATTATTTGGATGCAGTGATAGGTTTGCCTGCTAATATTTTTTACGGTACAAGCATTCCTACCTGTATCTTGGTTTTTAAAATATGCCGAGAGCAGCCTGATGATATAATATTTATTGATGCAAGTCAGGATTTTGAAAAAGTGAAAACTCAAAACATGCTGAGGGATGAAGATATTGATAAAATTATTGACACTTACCGCAACAGAAAAGATGAAGACAAATACAGTAGAAAAGTAAATCTTGATGAAATTGTAGAAAATGATTACAACTTAAACATACCCCGATATATAGATACTTTTGAACCGGAACCAAGTATTGATATTAATTTAGTTGCAAAAGAACTGGAAGCATTAGACAAAGAAATGGTAAAAACTGATAAAGTTATTACAGAATTTTGTAATGAACTAAAAATCTCAACTCCTTTTTAATTTTGCAAAAGAAAAAGAACATACCACTGATTCGATTCCCAGAATTCAAAGCTGATACATGGCAATTAAAACTGCTGGGTGACTATTTTATTGAAAGAAATGAAAATGCAGAAAAACAAATTCCTTTATATAGTCTAACTATTGAGAAAGGAATAATTCTAAAAGGGAAAAGATATGAGAGAAGTTTTTTAGTAAGTGACTCTAGCAATGCGTATAAAGTAATGTATAAAAATGATTTTGCTTTTAATCCAATGAATCTAAGATTTGGTGCTCTGGCAAGGCATAAAGAAGATAAGAAAGTATCAATATCAAAATATTATAATATTTTTTATTGCAATGAAAATGGGGACAGCGCTTTTTTCGAATTCTATCTTACAAGTTATAATTTGATTCAATATTACAATAAAATGGCTACAGGGAGTTTAGTTGAGAAAAAAAGAGTTCATTATTTAGATTTTATTCAGTTTCAAAAATATCTTCCTTCATTACCCGAGCAAACAAAAATATCCTCTTTTCTTACTTTTGTAAATAAAAAACTGAAATTTCTCAATCAAAGAAAATTCCTTTTAGAAAAATATAAAAAAGGATTAATGCAAAAACTCTTTTCGCAGGAGTTGAGATTTAAAGATGATTTGGGGAAAGAGTTTCCGAAGTGGGAGATTAAGAATTTAGGTGATATTTGTGAAATAAATAAAGGTAAGCAGGTAAATAAAGAAACGTTAACAGAATACGGCGAATACCCATGTAT
>JBATSB010000204.1:0-25841 GCA_049293015.1 Ignavibacteria bacterium | reverse complement strand
CTATAGCGGATGCTGGGGTGTTAATATGTTTCCTTCCGGAAAGATCATTGGATCTGATATGAGCGGCGGACTGATTGTTATAAAGACTTTGAATGTATTAACCGGAGTTTCTAATAATTATGTAAATTCAATTCCCGATAAATTCAGTTTAGATCAGAATTTTCCAAATCCTTTTAACCCATCTACTACCATTAAATTTAATTTAAAAGATAATTCAAAAATAAAACTTAGTCTGTATGACATAGCAGGTATTAAAATTGCAGATTTGATTAATGACAACAGAGATGCAGGTGCATATGAATTTAAGTTTGATGCAGCGAGATATAATCTGTCCAGCGGAACTTATTTTTACAGTTTAGAAGGAAATGATATTAATGGAAATTTCGGTGAGACCAAAAAAATGATTTTAATTAAATAATATATTACCAAAAAATTAATGAGAAAATTATCAGTACTTTTTATTTTAGTTGTGATGTTTTTAATAAGCAGTAATGCTAATTCACAACTCCCAAATCAAGCTACATATTTATTAAAAAACTTAAATCAACACTCAGTTAATCAATATTTATATTCAGCACTCTGGGGTTATGTTGCTCCTGATGGAAGAGAATATGCATTACTTGGTTGTCCGGGCGGAACTGCTTTTATAGATATTACTGATTCAGCGGATATTCATGAAGTTGATTTTGTACCAAGTCTTACAAACAACAACTGGAGAGAAATGAAAACTTATTCTCATTATGCATATGTAGTTTCTGAAGCAACCAACAGCAAGCTTCAGATCATAGATCTTCAGTATCTCCCGGATTCGGTCAGTCTTGTAAATACCTGGTCATATCCTACTTATACAAAGACACATTCGATCTCTCAATACAGTCATTATATTTATCTTAACGGAGGGAATTCTGCAACAACTGGAGGTATAACTATTCTTGATGTAATCGATCCGGTAAATCCTGTTAAGCTTGGACAATGGACCGATCTTTATGTGCATGACTGCAGAGTTGTAAATGATACAATTTATGCTGCTAATATTAATAATGAGAAAGTTTCTATTATTAATGCAACAAATAAGAATGCGCCAACTACTGTGAGATCATTTGTAAATCTTCCCGGATCAGGTCCTCATAATACAGCACTTTCAAAAGACGGAAAAAGATTATTTGTAACTGATGAAATCGGAACTGCTCCTTACAGACTTAAAGTCTGGAATATAGAAGATATGAATAATATAACATATGTAACCAACTGGAATCCTACAAATATTACAAATTCTATTGTTCATAATATTGAAACTTATAATGACATTGCAGTTGTGGCACATTATTCAGCGGGAATCAGGATATTGAATATTTCTAATCCGGATGCACCTCAGGAAATTGCATGGTATGATACTTATCCTTCAAATAATAATGAATCTTACAACGGATGCTGGGGAGTTTACATGTTCCCATCGGGAAAGATCGTTGCTTCTGACAGACAGACCGGATTTTATTGTATCAAGTCAACTGAAGTACTTACAGGAATTTCCAGTAATATAACAGCTAGTGTACCTGAAAATTTTTCATTAGATCAGAATTATCCAAATCCATTCAATCCATCAACAAAAATTAATTTTTCACTTCCAAAATATTCTCAGGCAAGTTTAAAAATTTATAATATAAATGGAAAAGAAGTAGCTGAATTATTTAATGATACCAGAGATGCAGGTAATTATGAGGTTTCATTTGATGCAGCCAAATATGGTCTTGCAAGCGGAACTTATTTTTATAATCTGAAGACACAGGATTTTAATGAAACCAAAAAAATGACAATTCTTAAATAATTTTAAATTTTAAATTTTAAATAATTTTTAAGTTCAAAGTATTTATCCCGGATCGAAAGTTCCGGGATTTTTTTTGGATAAATTCTAACAGGTAATAATGAAATTGAAGATTAAAAATAATTTCATGTTTAATTTGACCGAATCAATGAGTTGAATTGAATTTAAGATTAAATTATTTTGATAAAAAATTCACACGGATTTATATTTATCAGATTGAATTAAGTTAAATCAAAAAATTATGAATAGAAAAAGACCTCTGACCCGAAATGAATTTAAAAGGAAATATTATAAACTGGCAATGGTCGGTGCCATAATTTTTTTAGTATCAATTACAATTGGAATACTTGGATTCCATTTTATAGTAAAACTCAACTGGGTAGATTCGTTTTTAAACTCTTCAATGATACTTGGAGGAATGGGGCAGATTTCAGAGTTGAAAAATGATGCGGAGAAAATCTTTGCAGGATGTTATGCACTTTTTAGCGGAGTTACTTTTCTTACAAGTATTGCAATATTCATTTCTCCATTACTGCACAGAGTATTGAGCAGATTTCATATAGATCTGGATTCAAAAGATTAATCTTTAAATTAAAAAAACCGGGAAAATTAATCTCCCGGTTTGAAAAATATAATTTAATTTAATACTTTGTAATTTAAGAATAAAAAACTCTTAGATGTTAATCTCGAATCACATGAAATAAATTTTAATATCTGTAACCAATTCCCAGAGTCAGACCGTATTCGTTGACAGTCCAATTGCGAGCAGTTTTATCATAATTGACACCAACATATTTAAATCCAAGAGCAAGCGGGAAATTTGGTGACAGCATGTAAGCGAAACCTGCATTCATTTGCCAGGTCATTTGTGAATTCACTCCGAATCCGCCAATATCTCCTTTTGTCCATGCAGCCCATTTCATGTCTTTGCTTAATACATATTCTGCATTTACACCGATGACGGGATCAAACCACGAATTTGTATATTGTCCCATTTTTACATTATTTGTATTACCGTTATCAATAATTGTAGATTCAACATCAAGATTCCACAAACGTCCTCCTGCATATATATCAACCATTACAGATTTACTTTTGGATGGAAATAAATATGTTAAAAACAAATCATAAAGAGCTTGCTTTACTGTCCAGTTAGAACTCAATATCTGCGGAGAAGTCAGATTTTCAGGTAATTCAGTTCCAAATCCTTTAAGATTTAAATAACTTACATCAAATACAAAACTTACTCTTTCATATTTGACCTTTCCTGTAAAAGCTGCTGCCATTTTTAAATATTTTACTGCATCTGTAAAGCTCTTATTAAATCCGTACTTTTCTCCATTTGGACCATACCCTACAGTTCCACCAACTGCAGTAAACCATGCATATGGTATAAAACTGAAATTGAATTTTTTAGGCTTTGAAGCACTCCTATCAGTTATATCTTTCTTCAAAGATAATGAATTCAAATAGTTTTCGGAATTGAATTTCTCTAAATTCTTGTCTAACGGTGAATCATTTATTCCTTTCTTAAGACTTGCAAGACTTGTTACTTCTTCTAGCTTTGGATAATTTCCCTGAGCATTAACATTCAGGCTAATTGCAAACAACAGGAAAAACAATGTAATCTTTTTCATTTTAGTTTTTAATTTTATAATTTAATTTACATTCCTTATAAAATATGTTTCCCTTGTACATATTATTGAGAACATAAATTAAATATTTAAGATTAGGGATAATTAGTATTATTGTTGAAGAGCATTTTAAAATCTTTAGTAAATTTAATTCAGATTTTGTTGAATATAAATTGCAAAACTCATGTAAATTTTTTTGATTCAATTAAAGATTTTATTCAATTCGCAATTTTATAATTATTGTTGCAAAACTTTGAAGTTTTATTAATAAAATTTAAATTAAAATTAGGTTTAAATATTAAAATATCTCTTTAAAGTATATTAAAAATTTAGATACAATTTACTGCGATTTATAATTAATTAAAATGAATATTTTTTGGAAAATTTTTAAAAATACCGTCAGACATAAAGTCATATGGAATGCAGCGAATTTTATAAACTGGATTTACTACTGTCAGTTTTGTGCGGTATCAGGAAATAACAATATAGAAGAAACGAGACAAATGATAATGATAAGATAATTTCTGTTTTGTTTTAATCAAATTTAGTAAATTACAATTCAGAATTTTGATTTGAAAAATTGTTTCACTTAAAGCTATATATTTTATTTATTAGTCATTAATTAAAATAGAAATTAAAAAATAATGGAATTTATTAAAAACAATAAATTAAAGATCATTGTAATTTCAGGGTGCATTCTTTTTGCAGGTTACATTGTATATGGGATAAATGAACATACAGTTATTCCGGATCACATTCATTCGATAGATGATAAAGATCCAAACGAAAGAACAGATGAGGAAAAAATTGTTGTACTTGAACGTTCTCTTCAAAAAAATCCGAATGACATAAATGTCTTGATTGAACTGGCAGATCTTTATATACATACAGGCGATAAAAAATCTGCAAAAAATACTATAGATAAAGTATTAGAAATTGATCCTTATAATAAGGAAGCTTCTGTACTTCAAAGTGAATTAAAATAAAATTTAATTTTTCATAAAGCGAATACATCAAAAGAGTGGATGAAAGAAACGATAATTAATAAATTTTCAGTCTGATTTTTAAAACTAAATTAATAATACTGGAAAATCCGTTTACATATTTTATTACAAAGGATGACAAGTTAATAATATCCAGAAATAACAAACAGATTAAGATAATCAAAGGAAAAGGATGTCAGGATTTCAAGGATTTACTACAAACATCTGATGAAGATAAAATTCAATTGAAGTTGGCAAAACTAACTGGTCATTACAAACATGGCAATGAGAAATAATTATTATAGATTAGTAATTCTAAAAATTTCTAAGATCATTTCTGTAAAATCAAAAATCACCTTCAGCCATTTATAATTATAAGAAAATCTAATAATTTCTGTAATATTTTGAAAAGGAAAGAATAAATAAATTTCAGGTTAACCTGAAAAAAACTAACTTGCTCCAACTACTATTTAAATCTTAAAATTATACTTTGATGTCTGAAAATTCAGAATTGTTATTATTAAAAATAAGTGAATCTCTTTCCATAAATATTAAGCAGGTCTCAGCTACCGTCGATCTTTTAAATGAAAATGCTACCATTCCATTTATATCAAGATACAGAAAGGAAGCAACAGGAAGTCTTGATGAAGTTCAGGTGTCGGATATTTCATCGGAATTAAAACGTCTCAATGAATTAATAAAACGCCGCGAGTATATTCTTAAAAGTATTTCCGATCAGGAAAAGCTTACTCCAGAGCTTGAGACAAAAATTAATGAATGCTGGGATTCAATCGATCTTGAAGATCTTTATCTCCCATATAAACCCAAAAGAAAAACGAGAGCTGTTGCTGCTTGTGAAAAAGGTCTTGAACCTTTAGCAAAGCTGATCTGGTCACAGGGGGATCTGGATATTTTTAATGAAGCAAAAGTATTTATAAATGAAGAAGTGGTCACAATAGAAGATGCTTTGGAAGGTGCAAGGGATATTATTGCAGAATGGATTAATGAAGATGCAGATGCGAGAAATTCTTTACGAAATTTATTTAAACATTCGGCTGTCATTTCTTCAAAAGTAGTAACTAAGAAAAAGGATGAAGGACAGAAATATCTTGATTATTTTGAATACAGTGAAGACCTGAGAAAATGTCCCGGTCACAGACTGCTTGCAATATTCCGGGGTGAGAGGGAAGGTATTCTCAGAGTAAATGCAGGTGTAGATACAGAGCTTGCAGTGAAAATTCTTGAGAAACTATTTATCAAACCGGGTAAAATTTCCGCAGAAAATTCTTCATCAGAGCAGATTGTAAAAGCTATAATTGATTCATTCAAAAGACTTCTTGCTCCTTCACTCGAAACTGAATTCAGAAATCTTTATAAAGAGAAAGCTGATAAAGAAGCAATTCTTGTATTCACTGAAAATCTGAGACAGCTTCTTCTTGCTGCTCCGCTCGGACAGAAAGTTACAATGGCTGTAGATCCCGGATTCAGGACAGGTTGTAAAGTTGTATGTCTGGATGAACAAGGCACGCTCCTGCACAGTACTACTATTTATCCTCACCCTCCTCAAAATCAGATGAAAGAATCCGCTGAAGTATTGATTAAACTTATAGAAAAATATAATATCAAAGCAATTGCAGTAGGCAATGGTACAGCAGGCAGGGAAACTGAAAATTTTATAAAAGGAATTCTGAAAGAAAAAAAGGATGCGGATGTATATCTTGTGAATGAAGCAGGAGCGTCGATCTATTCAGCATCTGAAGCTGCGAGAGAGGAATTCCCCGAACTTGATCTGACTGTGCGAGGAGCAATTTCTATAGGCAGAAGATTAATGGATCCGCTTGCCGAACTTGTAAAGATAGATGCAAAATCAATTGGAGTAGGGCAGTATCAGCATGATGTCGATCAGCAGAAATTGAAAGATAGTCTGGATCAGACGGTAAGCTTAGCTGTAAATCTTGTTGGCGTAAATTTAAATACTTCGAGTCAGCATCTTCTGCAGTATGTTTCAGGTATAGGTCCGAAGCTTGCAAAGGCAATTACTAAATATAGAAGTGATAAGGGTCCGTTCAGTTCGAGAGAAGAACTGATGAAAGTTAGCGGCGTCGGAAGTAAATCTTATGAGCAGGCGGCAGGATTCCTCAGGATACCCGGTGCAAAAAATCCGCTTGATAATAGTGCAGTACATCCTGAAAGCTATTCTATAGTTCAGATGATGGCAAAAGATCTGTCGCTTCCGGTAAAAGATTTAATCGTAGCTGCAGAAATAATTAAACAGATCGACATTAAAAAATATGTAAACGATAAAGTTGGAATTCCGACACTCGAAGATATCATAAATGAATTAAAAAGACCGGGTCTCGATCCGAGAGGGGAGGCTGCTGTATTTAATTTTGCAGATGATATAAATGATATAAAAGATCTAAAGATAGAAATGCGACTGCCTGGAATAATTACTAATCTTACAAAGTTTGGTGCATTCGTAAATATCGGAATCAAAGAAAACGGATTGCTTCATATATCACAGATCAGCAGCAACAGATTCATTAAAGATCCTGCTGAAGTCTTAAAGCTCGATCAGAAAGTAATGGTGAGAGTTGTGAGTATAGATGAAGAGAGGAAGAGAATACAGTTGTCGATGAAAGAGAAAGAGTAGTTAGTAGTTAATAGTTAGTAGTTAATAGTTAGTAGTTAATAGTTAGTAAATTTTTTGAATTACTGCTTTCAGACTTTTATGAAAACTTCTATGTCATTTCAGTATGCTCCAAATTTTGTCATTCCAGCGAGCTCCCCATTTTGTCATTCCAGCGTGCACTTAGCTGGAATCCAGTCATCACGGAAACTAAATTGATATTCCAAATCATGTCATTCAATATTTGAGCCTTTATCGTTGTTCCAAAAAGTTTGTGAATATAAAAGTAGAATTTCAATCAAATGTCACAACAAACTTTTAATCAATTACAATCTGAGAAATAAAATTCGATTCAAGAATTTTTAATTTTAAATGTTATTTCTTTTGTGAATTTTCCATAAACATCTTCACCTTTCATTAATACAATACTTTGGTTAGGATTTTTTAAAAGTTTTTCCAAAGCAATTGTTAACTCCTTTGCCTCAACCAAAGAGAAAAATAAGTAAAGATCAGTAAAATATTCATTTGTTTCTTTATCTAAGAATTTCATATTAAATTATCATTTTTAATTATTTCAATTGCCGATTTTGAGAGATTTTCAAAATTCTTTTTAGTGTAAACAAACATAAATATTTCCGAAGTCATCTTACTTAATCCATGTTTAGTAATAATTTCATCACCAAAAATAACATCATCTCTTTCAGTATTTTCCCTGTAACTAGGATTGTTTGCCAAGTCATTTAATCTAAAAAGAAATTCCTCAGCTTCCTCTATATTAAATGTAATTTCAAGTTTATCAGTTAATTTATTTTGATTTATATTCAAAATTCTCATAATTAGTTAAAATTTATTTTATTTATAATTTAAAAGATATAGCAGGTTATATAAGTCTTTAGATAAAAAATATTTTTTTAAATAACTCTTTTTGTTAATATTCCAACCCAGATGAAGTGAAATTTTTCAACAAAACATTAATTGTTAACCGACCCCAAAGAAAACAAATCGTGATTTTTAAAAACCCCGCAGGGGTGAAATTTTTATAGAATACAAATCGTGATTATTAAAAATCCCGAACGTGTGAAATTTTTATAAAAAACAAATCATGATTTTTATAAACCCCGTAGGGGTGACATTATATAATATGTATGGCAAAAAATTCTGTGATATTTTGATTCTAAAAATTTGAATGTATTTAATATAAAAATCAATATTAATGTTTTGAATAATTTCACCCTTTCGGGGTTAATCCAATTTATTGATTTAAAATCTAAAATAATGTCATCCCTTCGGGATTTCAATACTTGTTAATCAAGTAAAATATAACATTTGAAAATTCCAATCTCTTCAAAGTTACAAAAGATCAACCACTCAACCCACTTTATACTTCTTCGATACCCGCACTTCGAGATTACTCAGCTTTGCCTCAAACCAAAATTGAGAATTAAGAAGTCGTTTATGATTTTTGACTTCACTCTGTAGATTTTCTATTTTTGAAAGAGAGTCTTTGCCAGTCAGATTCAGAAGTTTAAAATAGATCTTTAGAAAATCGCTGTTAACTGTTTTTGCATTTGCAGAAATGAGATTGTCATTTCTTAAATACTGCTGAAAAGAATTTGCTGAATCTACAGCTTCGGAAATTAGTCCGAGTTCATAGAATATCTTCAATTGCATAACCTTGACTAAAGTCTTGTACGGTAAAAACGAATAATTCTTAATTCCTGAAAGCGACTTCAGAGCTTTGTCAAATTCTCCATTGCGAAAATGAATTGCTGCATTACCAAAGCACTCTGCGTTATTCTGGAATTTTGTTTCAAGACGTTTGACATATTTCTTTTGAAGGTCTTTCAACCAGTCAAATTTTCCCAAAGCCGATCCTGTCAGAAATAATGAAAAGTAAGCATCAATAGGTATGACTTCATTTTTATTCTGACTGAAATTTTTCAGATAAATGTTTGCAAGTTCGAAATTTTCATTTTCATAATAAGAAGAATTACCTGTGCCCTGTATTTTGGTGAGAACATTATAATTATTTAGAATTGCAATAAGCTCTTTAAATACATCCTGTGAAAGTTTTTTTGAATCTTTAAGAAGTATATTTTTCAATTCAATATAATATTTATCTCCCGAGTTCATCAGAAGTTTTATTTCATAATAAAGTACTTTGAATTCAAGCATTGATTCATAAATTTTATTCCTTTCAATGTAATCAAGTGTTTCATTCAGCATTGGAATTTTTATATCCTTTATAACGAGTGTATTATAGTTTGTCAAAAACAGAATATTCCGGATACTGTTTTTAAGGAAGAGTTTCATAAGTTCGTCCGCAGGCTCCGTCCATTCTTTTCTGAATAGATCTTTCTTAGTCAAAAATTCTCTTTTAAAAATAGAATTATCTCGCTTTATCTCTGAGAGTGTGAAATTAATTATATGCATTTCATCAGGATATCCTTCAAGCTTTTTCTTTACTGATTTGTATTTTGAATCAAAGTAATTATGCATTCCGAGTTTTGTAAGTTCATCGAGAAAATTCAGATCAAGCATGAACGGTTTCATCTTTTCAATGCCGATAAATTTTTCCAAAAGAGATTCCATTTCAGAAATTAAATAATAGATCGTTCCGTAAACGACTTCATCTTCCTTATATAGCCTTCTGTAAATATTTTCCTTTGATAACTCTAATGAATCAAATTCAGGGTAATACTCTTCCAATATTTTAAAAAATGCATTAAGCTTTTTATTATTATTAAAATAAGGCGAGTCGATGAACTTTCCAAATCTTTTGAATTCGGCTTCACTTATCTTCGAAAGTATGAGTATCAGATTACTTTTTTTCATAGATTTAAAATGCTTAGAAATATTCCAAGATTTAACAAAAAGTTTAATTTTTTTCTAATTACAATTTCAATATGTTTGTAATGCAATTGAAAAACATTTGAAATAAAAATAAACAAATTGATTTTAAATGAAAACAATAATTCGAAACAGACTAATAAATTTGCAATTACCTCAAAGACTCTAAGAAAAAAATATTTCTTTGAACCCACCCTTGCCCTCCCCGCAAGCGGTGAGGGTAAAGGCAATTAAGTTAATTTATATTATTATATATAATGTGAATACTTAAATTTTTAATTGAAAAGTTCTGACACCTCCCCATTGTCCAAAGGGGAGGCTGGGAGGGGTTTGCTATTGTTGTTGGTGGCCAAAAAGTTTAAGAGACTATACAGTAAATTCAAATACTACAGTTAAACTTTTTGGAACACCATCAACGGCGAGAAATGAAAACAATAATTCTAAACAGACTAATTTATATTGCAATTGCCTCAAAGGCTCAAAGCCTCAAAGTTTTGAAACTTTAAAATCTTTGAGTCTTAGAGCCTTAGAGGTAAATTTATTAAATATCTCCTTTACTCGTTTTCGCAACCCCACCCTTGCCCTCCCCGCAAGCGGTGAGGGTAAAAGCAAAAACAATTCCTTTGAGTCTTAGAGCCTTAGAGGTAAAATTGTCCGATTTAATATTAAGTTTTAAAAAATTATTTTTATAAATCTAAAAAACATCACAATGAAAAATTTAAGATTGATTTTACTTATCTTCGGTTCAATTTTCTTTTTGATAAATGAAACGTCCTTTGCTCAGGAGGGATTTAAATGGGCAAAACATTACAGTGATCCGGGAGCGAGATCGCAGGTTGCATATGATGTTGTGACTGATGCAAACGGAAATGTTTATATTACCGGCTTGAACAGTAATGGTTATAGTGTAAATGATATGGTGACGATAAAATATAGTTCTTCAGGAAAGTATAAATGGGGGAAGACATTTAATACATCTTCAGAATATACCGGCGAAGTAGGAAAATCAATAGCTCTTTACAAAAATGGGACAAAGTCTTATGTTTATGTTGCAGGCGAAGTTGCATTCTCGGGACTTACTCAGTACATAAAAATAATAAAGTACGACGAGTCTGGTAATGAGAAGTGGCAGAAAGAATTTGATCCTGGTGTGCCAGGCTCAAGTGATTTTGTTGCTAAGGTAACTGCTGATACTTTGGGGAATTGTTATATCGCCGGATACTCTGCTAACAAAGCTTTCGGAGCAAAGTATGATTCATCAGGAAATGTGATCTACACTAATCTTATCAATATGCCGACAGGTTATAGTTATGTATATATTCACGACATGGATATTGATGCATCCGGCAGTATGTATATAACAGGAAGTTGTGATTCGAATACATCAAAAAGTTATCTCACGATAAAATTAAATTCTACAGGTGTCCAGCAATGGCTAAAGATTTTTAAAAGTCCTGGTACATTTCAGAGTTCGGCAAAATGCGTCAGAGTTGGTAAGTCAGGAAATGTCTATGTAACCGGAGACTATCGGGACTTAGTGACTTCAAGTGATTATAAAACAATCAAATATAATCCTACAACAGGCGATACGATCTGGACAAGAAAATATAATGCATCTCCGGATTATATTGACCTTGCAGACAAAATGGCATTGGATGAGAATGAAAATATTTATGTAACCGGAGTGAGTCATTCCGGCGGGCAGGGGAATATACGAACTGTTAAGTATGATTCCAGTGGAGTGCAACAATGGATGAATATGTATAATGGACCCGGAGGATATGTGGATCTTGTAAAGGATATAGTTTGCGATAATTCCGGTAATGTTTATCTTGCAGGTGCTTCAGATTATTCTTACTTCGGAAGTTACCTAACGATCAAATATAATACTAACGGAGTAGTGCAATATACAAAAGTAGTTGATCTTGCTGCCGGAGAATTTGAATCAGCTTCTGCCATTGACCTGGATAATTCCGGAAATTTAATTGTGACCGGTACAACAGGAAATTCAGGTACTGACTTTGCAACGATCAAATATAATTCTACAGGTGTGCCTCAGTGGACAGTTAAATTTTATGGAGCGCAGATCACGCAGGATGTTGCAAAAGAAATTGTGACAGATAAAAAAGGTAATGCCTATGTGATCGGAAAGGCAAGGACTACACAGTATGGAGATAATATTCAGATTGTAAAATATAATCCTGCGGGTGACCGTAAATGGGTGTTTAATACAGGCGGAACATTCGCAGGATACAATGCTTTTGATGAAGGAAATTCAATTGCTGTCGATACGCTAGGAAATGTTTACTATACAGGTACTGTGTTTTCTGTTCCTGCCAATGGTCAGGATATTGTAATAGGTAAGGTTGATTCAAACGGAACAAGTCAATGGTCTGTAGTTATTCCGGGGACCTATGGAGATGATGCAGGCAGGAATATTGATGTTGATCCTGCCGGCAATATTTATGTGACAGGTGAATTTACAGGCATTGGCGGTGATCTGAGTTTTATAATTTATAAATTTAACAATGCAGGTACATCGCAATGGGCAAGAGTTTACGGTTCAGTGATAAGTGGTGATGATGTTCCTCATACAATGATCAGAGACAAGAACGGAAATATCTATGTAGGTGGTACTGTCACTGCCTCTGACGGCAAAACGGACATTGCTTTAGTGAAATATAATTCTTCAGGTACTGAGCAGTGGTCACGTACTTTTTCCGGAACTGCAACAGGGGACGATGAACTGAGATCAATTGATGTTGATAAAAGCGGTAACATATATATTACAGGAACTTTATATAATTTAACCACCGGCAATGATATGTTCATTGCAAAGTATGCTCCCGGAGGTGCACTGAACTGGGTGCAGACAAAGACATACAGTAATGTATTAAAAGAAGGAGGAGTTTTTCTGAAGTATGATTCTTTAACTTCGCAAATAAGAGTTGCAGGGAATCTTGATCATTCATTTGGTCCCGGGCTTGCGCTTTATTATTGGTCTGTCGATACTTTAGGAAATGAACTATGGGGATTTGACGTCAACGGTGGAAATTTTGATAATATCTGTTATGGAGGCGCAATGAATTCAGCGGGTAATTTTTATACCGCAAATAATTGGAAACACCCGTCTTCATCACCGGATATTCATTTCCATTATACAGGAACATTTGGATTGCTATATAATGGTGAAACAGATGGAGATGATATTCCGGCAACAAACAAACCTGTAGCGATCTCAGGAAGCAATGTCTATGTCGCAGGTACAAGTTATGATTCAATAAATGGTCATAAAATGACAGTTTTAAAATACCAGGTAAATGCTTATAGATTATATACCTTAGTCCGTATTCAGGGCAGATATCATCCTTCAAGCATGGGTGTAGATCCTGATACAGTCACATTTAAACTCAGAAATAAAACTTCCCCATATGGAATAGTTGATTCATCAAGAACAGTTTACTCCTCACTTGGTGATGTACTTGCAGGTTTCGGTTCAATTACAAACGGTGGTCCTTACTATATTACTCTTAATCATCGAAATTCGATAGAGATCTGGAGTGACTCTGCAATTTCATTTAATGCGGGCATTGTTAATATCTATATAACAGACACTTCAAATGTATACGGACAGAATCTTATCAAAGTAACCGGCACATACATTAGATTCTGTATTTATTCCGGCGATGTAAATCAGGACGGCACGATCGATGTAAGTGATCTGTCAATTATTGATAACGACGCAGCAAATTTTCTGACAGGTTATGTCGTATCAGATCTGACGGGAGATGATTTTGTTGATGTGGCTGATGCATCGATGGCAGATAATAATGCATTTAATTTTGTGAGTGTGATGAGACCGTGAGGGATCTTTCATAGTTGTTGTTTTTAAAAAAATACTTACCCCAAAGACACTGAGGCACGAAGGTTTAAAAAAATATAGTTTAAATTTTTTTACTTTGTGTCTTAGTGACTTTGTGGTATTTCAATGTTTAAACTTATCTCAAGATCTTGAAGGCTTAAAGACTCAAAGGAATTTTTTATTAATGATTCTTAACTTTTTAATCTTAGAGACTTGGAGGTAAATCCAAAACTAAAATTTTTATTTCCAAACGTGCCCCAACATTTATCATTCCAGGGTGCCCCCCATTTTGTCATTCCAGCGTGCTCCTAGCTGGAATCCAGTCACATTGAAAACTCAATGGATATTCCGGATTTTTATATTTCCAAAAAGTCACGTGCTTTTCGGACTCTGCGAAAAAATTCACTGCAAATCTTCAACCCCACCCCCACCCCGCAAGCGAAAGTGTCTCAAACAAATTAGGGAAATAGTTATTTTTATGAAACAAAATATTTAAGATGGCTAAACCAATAAAAGCAAATTACGATCAGGAATTTTTACTTCCACCCTCGATAGAAGACTGGGTAAGTAAAGATCATCCGGCAAGATATATCCGAGAGTTTGTAGAAAGTCTTGATCTGAAAGAAATAGGATTTAAAAAAATGACAAATGAAATTGGCAGACCATTTTATAGTTCTAATCTGCTTTTGAAGATATGGCTTTACGGATATTTCCACAGGACACGTAGTTCAAGAAAATTAGAAATAGAAAGTAAAAGCAGCATGCCATTGATCTGGCTTAGTGGAATGAAATATCCTGATCATAATACACTTTGGAGATTTTGGAAGGAAAATAAATTAAGCATAAGAAAATTATTTAAAGAATCAGTACAGACAGCTATAAAGCTTGACTTAGTATCAATGGTAATAAATGCATTAGACGGAACTAAGATCAAAGCCAGGTCATCAAATTCAGGTGTATTAAATAAGAAAAAGCTTGAAGAGATACTAAAGAAATTGGATGAAAAAATAGGACAGATGGAAAAGGAAATAGAATTAAATGAATCTGAAGAAGAAGGAGAATATACATTACCTGAAGAGCTTCAGGATAAAGAAAAGATGCGAGAGAAAATAAAAGAAGCTCTAAAAGAACTAAAAGAAATAAAGCGAAATAATATGCATCCGAAAGAGAAAGAAGCCCGTGTAATGCGCAATGCAGGAAAGAAGGAATTGTCCTATAATGCACAAGCAGTGGTAGATGATAAGAATCAAATATTAGTAGGAATAGATTTAATAAATAATGAAAATGATGCAGAGAGCTTAGTACCGATGATAGATGAAGTGAAAGCAACGATAGATAAAACCGCGGAAGTAACGTTAGCAGATTCAGGCTATGCAACATCAGAACAAATATCAGCAGCAACAGAAAAAGAATATAAAGTATTATTAAACGTCACAGAAAAATCAAACATATCGACAAGTCCAAGAAAAGATTTACCATATCATGCAAGTAATTTTAAACATAATGAAGAAAAGGATGTATTGATTTGCCCTGAGTTGAAAGAGTTAGAGTTTTTAAAAATGGAAGATTCAAAAAACAAAAGATACAAATTAAGAAAATACAAATGTAAAGATTTTGAAGGTTGTCCCAACCGTTGGGAATGCAGTAATAGCAAAACAGGAAGAGTAGTGAAGTTAAATCCGTTTAGAAAGGTAGTACAAAAGCAGATAGAATATCAGGAGCTTGAAGATAACAAAGAGAAATTAAAACGTCGGAAAGCATTAATCGAACCAATATTTGCACTAATCAAAGAAATAGAAAGCTTTAGGAGATTTACATTTTTTGGAAAAGAAGGTGCAAAAACTCAATGGTATATGCTATGTACAACATCAAATTTAAAGAAGATGTATAAGTTTTGGGCAAATGGAAAAATAAAATTTACCTGAAAAGGATAAGTTTTATTTTCTTTTTTTAAAACTGTAATTTTGACAAAAAAAAAGTCTGATTCAGCCAAAACGAGACGAAAAACTTTGGGCTTTTGAGACAGTCTCGGAAAAAAGGGGAGGAGCTTGAACTTTTAAATTAAAAATTTATATTAATCAAATTATAATTAAAAAACCCCTAAACTTAATGGCATTGGGGCAAAGTGGAGGTAAGTTGTTGAGACAAATAAAATTCAATGATCTGTTTATATTTTGCAAAATTTATTCGATATATAAATTGTTTTGGACGGCATTGAATTCTTAGCAGTTTCTCATTATTTAATTCCTTGTTACTTCCTGCCTATTTGAGTAATTTTACTGTTTTTAAAATAAAAGTATAAAATAAGTTGGATATTAAGTTAAACGACAAGGAAAACTCACGTAAAGAAATTGAGGCAACGCTCACATATGAAGAACTCACTCCCTATTTCGATAAAGCAATAGAAAGCTATAGAAAGAAAGCAACTTTACCCGGATTCAGAAAGGGCAAAGCTCCTTTAAATATGATCAAAAGGCAATTTGGTGAAGGTATTGAATATAATGCTCTTGAGGATATTGCAGGGGAAATATTTTTCAAATATATTACCGATAATAAACTTGATGTAATAAGTAAAGGCGCGATCACGGATTTAGATTATAAACCAAAGGAAAAACTTGACTTCAAGGTTGAGTTTGATGTCATGCCTGATGTAAAGATAGAAAAATTCAAAGGACTTTCACTGAAAAAGAAAGTTAATAAAATTGATAAATCACTTATCGAAGATGAAATAAATTATCATAGATTCCGCAGTGCAACTTATGAGATAGACGGAGTAGCTGCAGATGATGATTATATGGTAACTGTAAATCTTCAGAATCTTGATGAAGACGGAACCATACTGGTAGGTCAGTCACAGAATGATCTTAAAGTGTTTCTTGGTAATCCTGAAATTTATCCTGAGTTTAAAGAAGGTATGTCGGGAATAAAAGAAGGTGAAGTCAGGATCATAGATTCAAAAAATGCCGAAGGCGGTCCAAAGAAAGTTCAGATCACCTGTACAAAAGTTGAGAAAATCATTTATCCTGAAATGAATGAAGAATTTTTTAAATCTGTAACAGGCAAAGAAGGTCTCAAAGATGAAAAGGAATTTAAAGAAGAACTAAAAGGTGAGCTTCTGAAAATCTATGACGGTATTACTGAAAGAGAATTGAAATCCGAAGTTGTAAATGAAATGATCAAAGTCAATGATGTCCCTGCACCTGAAAGATATATTGATGTCATTCTTGATTCAATGGTAGAGGATTATAAGCAGCAATATAAAGGTAAGAAAATACCTGCTGATTTTATCGAAGAGGAATTCAGAAAAGAAAGAAGAGTCGATGCGATATTACAGGCGAAGTGGTTTCTGATAAGGGATAAACTTATTGAAGATGAAAAGCTTGAAGTCGATGAGGAAAGTTATAAGAAACTTGCCGAAACATATGCAGCAAGATTTAACATGCCGGTAGATAAACTTGTCGAAGCATATAAACAAAATGAAGATGTAAAAATGAGATTGCTTAATGACAAGGTACTGGATCTGATAATTGAAAATGCTGAGATCGAAGAGATTCCTGAATTAAGAACCAAAGAAGATACTAAAGCTAATTAATTAAATTAATAAAAATAATTTTATGAACTACACAGATATAATCAAAAAAAACGAAAGACTTTTACATAACAATCTTGATAATATAAATAGAATAAATAGCCAGCTTGTACCTATTGTGGTCGAGCAGACTTCAAGAGGTGAGAGATCTTATGATATTTATTCGAGGCTTTTAAAGGAGAGGATAATTTTTCTTGGAACAGCTATCTATGATGATATTGCTTCGCTTTTAGTTGCGCAGTTATTATTTTTAGAATCTGAAGATCCGGATAAAGATATTATGATCTATATAAATTCACCCGGTGGAAGTGTAACTGCAGGACTTGGAATCTATGATACAATGCAGTATATCAAACCGGATGTAACTACAATGTGTGTCGGAATGGCAGCATCGATGGGACAGCTTTTACTTACCGGTGGTGCTGAAGGTAAAAGAAAAGCGCTTCCTCATTCAAAGATCCTTATGCATCAGCCGTGGACAGGCGGTCTGCAAGGACAGACTACAGATATTCTGATTCATGCAAGAGACATGGAAAAAACAAGAGAGACACTTTTTAAAATAATCGCAAAGCATTCAGGTCAGACAGAAGCTAAAGTAATGGAAGATGCTGAAAGAGATAATATAATGTCAGCAGAGGAAGCAAAAAAATATGGGCTTATTGATGACATATTATTTCAAAGAGAAAAAACCGAAAAGAAATAAATAACATACGTTCGAAAGATCAATAGAATTTATACTTACAAATAATTAAATCATAAGATGGATTTTAAATTAGTTAACAGGATTTTTGCAGCATTTGTATTTTTGTTTGCTACAATTGTCTACATAATGACTGTTCAGCCGACTTTTTCATTCTGGGATTGCGGTGAATTTATAGCATGTGCTTACACATTATCAGTACCACATCCGCCGGGTGCTCCTTTCTTTAATCTCGTTGGAAAGATCTTTACGATGTTACCAACTGCAGTAGATATCGGACTCAGGGCAAATTATCTTTCAGTATTCTCGAGTTCATTTTGTGTTTTATTCCTTTATCTGATCTCAACTAAAGTTATAAAAAACTGGAGAGGAGTTCCAAAGTCAACTTTTGATGTACTGCTGATCTGCGGATCTTCAATGATTGGAGCGCTGTCTTATGCATTCAGTGATTCATTCTGGTTTAATGCACTTGAGTTTGAAGTTTACGGAATGGGTACATTCCTTATCGGTCTTTGTATTTATATTTTAATGATATGGTGGGAAAGAGCTGATGAGCCGGGCAGTGACAAATATCTTTTACTTGTCGCTTACATCGTAGGTTTGTCGTTAGGTATTCACTTGCTTGTAGCTCAATGTATTTTCCTTGCAGGTCTATTCTTTTATTTTAAAAGATATGAATATACTCCAAAGACTTTAGCAGTAGCATTCGGACTTTCAGCAATGGCATTCTTTATTGTCTATCCGGGTCTTGTCAAAAAATTCCCACTGCTTATGTCAGGAAGTGTAGCTATAGGATTTATTATAATAGGACTTTTAGTATTTGGAATTTATTATGCGAGAGTAAATAAAAATCCAATACTTAGTCTTATCACGTTATCTTTATTTTTAATAATTATCGGATATTCTACTTATGTCTCTATATTGATGAGAGCAAATGTTACTGACCTTCCGATAAACGAAAACACGCCTTCAAATATTGAAACACTTATTTCATATCTTAACAGGGAGCAGTATGGTCAGCAGCCGCTGGTAATGCCGAGAAGGTATTCTCAGGAGCCGCAGCATCAGGCAATCTATTCGACTTATTCTACTGATATGGAATTTATGTGGAAGTACCAGATCAATCATATGTTCAACCGTTACTGGTTCTGGAATTATATCGGAAGGGCAGGGTATAATCAGAATGACGGAGTTGACTTCTCTAAATTTTTTGCAATACCATTCTTCTTTGGGATGTTCGGATTATTTTATCAATTCCGGAAAGACTGGAAACTTGGCTTTATATTCCTGATGATGTTTCTGATGATGGGAATTATAACAGCCCTGTATCAGAATCAGCAGGAGCCGCAGCCGCGAGAAAGGGATTACTTTTATGTCGGTGCATTCATGGCATTTTCATTATGGATTGGAATTGGTGTGGCAGGACTTATAGAAGTTATATCAGAAAAGATGAATAAAAAATCTTTGCTTGCTGTATGTTCTGTAGTACTGCTATTCAGCTTTGCAGCAGTTCCGGCAAATATGCTAAGAGTAAATTATGAATATCAAAACAGAAACGGAAATTTCTTTCCATACGATTATGCATATAATCTTTTGCAGAGTCTCGATAAGGACGCAATATTAATTACAAATGGTGATAACGATACTTTTCCGCTTTGGTGCGTCCAGGCTGCATACGGAGTCAGGACAGATGTAAGGATAATTAATTTATCTCTCGCTCAGACAGACTGGTATAATCTTCAGTTAAAAAATGAAAGACCTTATGGTGCTTTGACAGTGCCAATGACATTAACTGATGCTCAGTTGAAAAAACTTCAACCCGTTCAGTGGGATGAAAAAAAGCCGGTAACTTATGAAATTCCAATAACGGCTTATCCTGACAGCATGAGAAATAATCCTGATCTAGCAACAAAGATCGTTACTACAATTCCTGCTACTATCAGGCAGCAGTCGGGAACGCAGGTCATCACTGCTCTAAAAGCAAATGATCTACTTCTCATGGATATTATAAAAGCCAATAAATGGGAAAGACCTATCTACTTCTCAGTTACTGTTTCGGATGAAAATTATGTTGGTCTCGGCAGCTATCTTGTGACAGAAGGAATGGGTCAGAGACTTGTACCATACAATCCGGCAAACTACGGCAATCAGGATATTAATATAGAAGTAATGAATGAATGTATTTTCAATTCACCTGAAGTTCCATCAAAGACTCCATTATATGGATTCAGATTTAAAGGTTTGAATAATAAAAAGCTTTTCTTTAATGAAGATCAGACAAGAATGGCTCAGACCTACAGGACTGTATTCATGAAGCTTGCATTCTTCTATTCAAATGATTCTACAAAATTTGTTGAAGCTGAAAAAGTATTGGACAGAATGGAAACTGTAATACCGAGAGACGTGATCACAATGGATTACAGAATTGAATATGACGTAGCGATGCTTTATAGTAAGATCGGTAATCAGCAAAAATTTAAAGAGCTTTCTGACAATGTCATGATCAGAGCTGAAGAGGAAATTCAGACCAATCCGTCAAACGTACAGTCTTATTATAATCCGTACCGCATTCTGCTTGATATTTATGAAGCAAGAGGTGAGTATCAAAAAGCTCTTGACCTGCTAAACAGACTGTCTGCTATGAGTCCGAATGATCCGTCTATTATGCAGAAGATCGAATCCATTAAACAAAAAATGAGTAACCCATCGGGTAATTAAATAAGTTTAATTCTATGAACGGTATTTCTAATACCGTTCATTTTTTTTTATATGGCAAAAAAACACGTCAAACAAAATACCACTACCCTTTTAAAAGATAAAGAAAAAACATCGGGTAAAAACATTCTTTACTTTTTTCTTGCAGCACTTGCAGTCAGTTTTGCATTCATTTGTTTTGATAATAAATTTTTACAGGACGATGCTTTCATCAGCTTTCGGTTTATAGATAATTTTGTAAACGGAAACGGGCTTGTGTTTAACATCGGCGAGAAAGTCGAAGGATATACAAACCTTCTATGGGTGCTGATCCTTAGCGGTCTGAAAGTAACGGGAATGAATATTGAATCTGCCTCGCAAAATCTGAGTGTTCTCTTCGGCGTGATTATTCTCTTTATTACTTATTTCCTTTCTGACATTTATAAGTTAACTGAAAATGCACCTTCCAAAAAAGGAAGAGCTGCAGATACCGGAACCAATGTCAGTTACTTTGATCTGATACCATCCATAATGCTTGTGTTTACTGCTTCATTTATTTTTTGGTCAGTGAGCGGAATGGAAACTACTATGTTCATGACGTTCTCTCTTGCAGGTGTTTATTATTATATCAAAGGTAAAGACAGCAATGAATTGAATTACAGATTCCCTTTATTCATAATGCTCGCAACTCTGACAAGACCTGAAGGCATGTACTTCTTCGGTCTGATAATTATTCATAAAGTATTTTTTGCATTCAAAGAAAATGGTGCTGCAGGAATTAAATCTCTTTTCTCAAAAAATGAAATTCTTTCATATCTGATTTATGTAGTACCAATAATTTTTTATTTTGTGATCAGATATTCTTATTACGGATATTTATTTCCAAATACTTATTATGCAAAGACAGGTTTATCGGAAGTTTATCTTAGCGCGGGCTGGGATTATTTTGCAAACTTCCTGACTTCATATATGCTCTATGGTGTAATGCTGATTGCTCCTTTATATCTTTTTAAAAGAAAAGAAAATCATTTTATACTTTCACTTTTTTATCTTCTGATATTTTCATTCATTGCTTATACTATAGTTGCAGGCGGTGACGTATTAAAACAGAACAGATTTTTTCTGACAATACTTCCTTTTATTTATATTCTTTTTGCAAAACTGATAACTGATATTTATTATAAGATCAGTGCAAAGAACAGTCAGAGTATTGCATTCGGAGTAGTAACCGTAATCACAATAGTAATTTGCTTTTATTATTATTCATCTCAAAAAGAAAAACTCGAAAGTGATATTCAGAGTGAAAATGGATTAGTGGAAAAAATGAAGAGTACAGGTGAATGGTTTAAAGCTAAACAAATTTCACTCGGAAGACCAATGACACTTGCAGCTACAACTATCGGCGCAGTGTCTTATACAGCCGGTCCGAATGTTACAGTCATAGATCTGCTCGGACTTACAGATGAAGAGATAGCTCACAATCCAAAGATCATTCCCGAGATTTCGGCAGGGGAGATCGGATGGAAGGAAAGAAATTATAATGCTGATTATGTGATGTCGAGAGATCCTGACTATATTAATTTCTCTACAGGCATAAAGCCGAGCGCTTATGGTGAGAGAGCATTATACACCACTGAAGAATTTATAAAATATTATTACCCGTATTATTTTACCGATAAAAATACAAACTCTACTGACGTCGTCTATAAAAGAAAAGGTGATGATGAAGTATTGAACTACAAACATGAATTTCCGGGAAATCCGAATTATAAAAATTCTTATGTGAATATGTTCAATCAGGCGATGAACTCTTCCAAAACTAAATCCAGATTTCAGGATGCATTAAATGAATTCAGAATATCTATGGAAACAGGTCCCGCAGGATTCGGACTTCCTTATCAGTACATGGGCGACATGTATTTGCAGGCCGGCAATAAAAAAGAAGCAGAAGAAAATTATAAGAAAGCAGTAGAGATTGATGATTATAATGTGTTAGCGCATTATCAGCTTTATCAGATCTATAGTGAAAAAGGTGATACACTTAATGCAATGGAAAGCATTCAGAAGGTTCAGAAGTATGATCCCGAAGTGCTGAGATAATTTTAAATTTTAAATTTTAAATAATTTTCAGTTAACTTCATTGCGCCGTTGTTGGTGTTCCAAAAAGTTTGAGAATTGCGCCGTTGTTGGTGTTCCAAAAAGTTTGCGAATTTAAATGCTCATTATGAATATTATACTTATGCAAACTTTTTGGCCACCAACAACCAATAGCACGTCAGACGGAGTTAAATAATGTATTTTCTTTGATAATTAAAGTTGAATTTTATAAATGACTGGAGTTTCTAAACATCTGGTTAAGTTGTTGGTGACCAAAAAGTTTAAAAGACTAAAACATTAAATTCAAGTACTGCATTTAAACTTTTTGGAACATCAACAACGGCTCGAATTCAAGAACAGCATTCAAACTTTTTGGAACACCAACAACGGCTCGAATGCTCATTATGAATATTATACTTATGCAAACTTTTTGGCCACCAACAACCAATAGCCCGTCAGACGGAGTTAAATAATGTATTTTCTTTGATAATTAAAGTTGAATTTTATAAATGACTGGAGTTTCTAAACATCTGGTTAAGTTGTTGGTGGCCAAAAAGTTTAAGAGAATAATACATTAAATTCAAGAACAGCATTCAAACTTTTTGGAACACCAACAACGGCTCAGAAAAATAAAAATTTAGTAAATACATTAAAGACTTAAAACAACCAAGCGTCCGGGTTTCAATATTTTTCTTCGTGTCTTGGTGTCTTAGTGGTAAAAATGTAATATTACAGAAAATCCAATAAAATGAAAATACTTATAAACGCTCTCTCCGGCAACGGCGACGCTTTAATGTTTTCACCTGCCTTAAAAATTCTGAAAGAAAATTTACCAGATGCAAAAATAGACATGCTCGTCATGTTCAGATCTGTAAAGGAAATGTATATGGAAAGTCCTTACCTGTCTGAGATTCACTTTGTGAATTTTATGAAACAGTCAAAGTTCAAATCACTTTCTGAAGTAAGAAAGCTCAGTAAAAATGAATATGACTTTTCTATAAATGTTTACCCTGCCAACAGACTCGAATACAATGTTGTAAATGCTTTCCTCGGTGCTAAGAAAAAAATTGCTCATCATTATCTGCATACAACTCTGTCGCGTGCTGAATTTATGAATGACATTCTCATCGATGAAATTAAAGACAGACATAACGTCCTGCAAAATCTTGACCTGATCAAACCAATTGTTAGTAATGTGAAAGATGATGATGCCGGTCCGATGGAAATTTTTATAAGTGAAAGACATAAGTCTGATGCAGAGAAATGGTTTTCTGAAAATAATTTAGAAGGAAAAATACTCATCGGTTTTCATCCCGGTTCATCAGTTTTAAAAAATCATATTCATAAAAGATGGGATAAGGATAAGTATGTTAAGCTGGGAAAAGAACTGATAAGTGATTATAATTCAGAGATACTTTTATTTGGAAATGAGTTTGACCTGAACAATGATATTAAAGATAAAATTGGAAGTCATACGCATATTGCTTCGACTTCTGATTACATGGATTCAGTTGCTCGAATGAAATACTGCAATTTATTTATATCAAACGACACTGCATTTCTCCATACTGCAGCGGCTTTGCAGTTGCCTGTAGTTGGAATTTTTGCATATACAAATTACAAAGAGCTTTTCCCATGGAAGACTGAGTATAGAATTGTCAGAGAAGATCTCGAATGCAGTCCGTGTTTTTACAACTCACCAAAACCTGCGACCTGCATCTGGACAGGTGATGATGAATTTAAATGTATGAAGAATATTACTGTTGAAGAAGTATTGAAAGCTGTGATGGAATTGATTTGATATTTACCCATCTAAAATTTTTATTATTAAAATAAATTGTATCAGTACCTGCCGTTCGGAATTGATATACCAGCTTCTCCAAGTGGAATAGCTAATGGTTGTTATAATGAATTATTTAAAACTAAATAAAGTGCAAAAAAAAATAATTGTGAGAATAGTATTAGTTTCAGTTTTGATGATAGCTGTGATTCTATCAAATAGAGCTTATCTTTCTGCAATTCTTAATGATTCAAATAATTCGGACAGCGGAATTCATGTTATTATTAAACCTGAATTTGAAAGTTATTTGTTAAATCAAAGTGTTTGGATAATGATCGTGATTTATAATGATTCAGGAAAACCATATAAATTAGTTCAGCCTATTGAAGGATTTGCAGTAAGATTTGATATAACAGATCCTAACAATGACAAGATTTCAAGTTTATATGGAGAACATAATTATTTGGAAATGGATTCTGTTTATCTTCGGGAAAATGACTCTATAAAAAATTTCATTTGTTTAGATTACTATATGCAATCTTCAAGACAATTAAGAAACAAGCAAACTGGTGATTATAGAATAAAAGCTATTTATCAGGGATTAGAATCAAACACTTTAATTATTAATGTTAAATATCCAATTGGTGATGATGAAGAACTATTTAATCAAACTTATGGAGCTTATTACCCAATTTCAAATGATAAGCAAGTAGTAAAACTTGAAGGTTTGTTAAAAACATATAATGAAAGTCCATATTGCCCGCAATTATATAATTGGTTACTAACAGCAACAATAGATCAAAAAGATACATCGAGATATTTTAAAAATGTTCAGAATTTTTTTGATAATAATTCTAATTCGTTTGGTACTATTTTTATATTGGACAGCTACCTTGCATATTTGGGAACGACATTAAACTTAAATCCTGATCAGATTGATCAAAGAAAAAGTGAATTGAAATTGAAATATAATAATACATTCATAAAGAAATGTTTAGATAATGATAACTACAGAATCACTAAGAAATGAATTAGTTAATTTGAAACGAGGTTTTCCTAAAAATATTTATTTAGCGCCGTCGGTAAATTAACAAAAGGGCTCACTTTCAATTTGAGTTAGTACGAATTATTTTCGTAGTAATACGAAATCTTTCGTAGCATATGAACTTCTTAACCGAAAGGAACCCTTATGAAACAAATT
>JBATSB010000203.1:0-67838 GCA_049293015.1 Ignavibacteria bacterium | reverse complement strand
ATAGTTAATAGTTAATAGTTAATTTTCAGATTTATAATGTTTTGTAAAATTCGTAACTCGTAACTCGATATTCATAACTCGATATTCATAACTCGATATTCGTAATTTGTAATTCGTAATTTGTAATTGATTTAAACTCCTCTCTTGTTTCCCCAAGCAAGAATGTGAAGTCTGTCTGTATAATTGAAATTGTTCTTTTTGCAGACCTCTATTGTTTCAAGTCTTTTCCTGTTTAAATCCTCTGCTGTGATTCCTTCAGGCATTAAATATATATCACTTTCTTTAAAACCAGTAACAGACTGAATTTCCCTGATCTCTTCAATATCATTTTCAGATGTGTAAACAAATTTCCACTGAATGTCTATAAGATAATTTTCTTTGAGGAGATTAAATTTTTTAAAGGTTTCATAATTAAGTCTGTTTTTTTTATGCATTTTTTCAAATTCAGACCCAACTGGGATAGAACTTTTCAGCTTTGGACTTATGCTCAGTAATTCAGAGTATTTAACAAAATCACCAAAGTATGTTCCGTTGGTTTCAATTGTAATAAATGAGTCAGAATTTACTTCTTTTAATTTTTTACAGAGATTTGAAAGATCATTTGCATACATCGTAGGTTCTCCGCCAGTAATTACAATATCGCTGCAATTGAATTTTTTATATTCCGTAATTATCTGATCAATATTTTGTTCTCCAAGATTCCGTTCGTCGTCAGGTTCCCAGCTTGTGTAATAAGTATCACAGAGATTTCCGCCTGGAAATTTGCATCTGAGATTACAGTGATTTGTCCTGATAAAAAAAGATGGGCGACCGGCTCTTTTGCCCTCGCCCTGTATTGAATAAAATAACTCTGATATTTTCATAAAAGAAAAGCGAATTTTAAATTCGCTTTATAAATTTATCTGAAATTTTTTTAATTATTTTTTAGAATTAAGAGAACCTGCAAGTCCTGAGTAAGCACTGAGATCTGCATCTATAGATCCGATCACAACTTTAGTCTTTACTTTCACAGGCATCCTTCTTTCATCATCTGTAAGCCAGACAATAATAGAACCTTCACTTTTAAATAATCCACCTTCTGCAACTAATGGCTCGAGTTTTACACATCTGAATTCACCTGCCGGTACTTCAATAGTTTCTTTACCATAATATTTCACTTTGAGCGGATAAGTGTTATCCTTATAAAAATTTTGAAGCAGAGTCTCGTCACCATCTTTCATTTTACTAAAGTCTAATGTTCTGAAAAAATAAAATGCACTCATTGCGTCCTGTGTATATTCAGGGATATCAAATTCACCTTCAAATTTCTTTGGTTCCTTTTCACCTGTATATGTCTTTGCTTTATGATTTTCCTGATCAAAAATAGCCTCGAAATCTCTCTGATAATTTCCCTCTTTAATATGCTGCTCAAATCTCCAAGGAAACAATCCCTCTTTATCTACATATGTTCTGTAAAAATCCCGGACTTTGTAAACCCAGTCAAAGCTGCCCGAAGAATTCACTGTAAATTTTATATCATAACATTCTCTTCCGTTCATTGTCTGCAGCTTTGGATCTACTTCCATTACAGCCGTTCCTGCATTTACAAATCCATAATTTATTTCAAAAGTTAGTTTTTCTCCCGTTGTAAACGCATTCTGTTCGATCTTTCTGAATTCATTTTCCTGAGCGTTTAAATTAACTGATGTAAAAAAAAGAGTTATTAAGATTACCGAATTAATTATCTTCATAATAATTATTTAAATTTATTTTATAAACAAAATCTTTAACAACGTAAATCAATTATTGTTCTGTACAAATTAAAAAATTTATATTAATTTTTTAACTGCATTCATAATTTTTTTTGAATCAATTTCAATCATTTCATCTTTAGTAGATTCAGGTGATAATATTTCCACATCATTTCCAAGAGGTTTCCACCTACCAGCATGCATTGGTTTTTCATTTGGATAAAAACCAATGATCTTTTTATTCAACGCACCTGCTATATGAATAGGTCCAGTAGAGTTTGAAATAAAAAGACTGCAATCATTTATAAGCATCAGCATTTCTCCAAGGTCAAGCTTTCCGCATAGATTTACAGCCGATTTTTCTATTCCGGATCCAATGATTATCTTTTCTGACAGTTCATTTTCACCTTGTAAACCTGTTAATACAACTTTAAAATTTTCATAATCTATACTGAACATTTTTGTAAATTCAATAAATTTATCCGCAGGGAAATCTTTTGCAGAACCTCCGCTGCCCGGATGTATGATTACATATTTTTCAGAAAGTTCAAAGTTAAATTTGGAAAGCTTTTGAGTCAGTCTGAACTTTTTTGATTCTTCAATATTAAATTTACCTAACTCATTTCCGCATTCTTCATTAAAAAAACTTTTTATCATTAATAAGTTAAGTTCTGATTCATGAAGATCTGAGCGTTTTCTGTGAATACGTACCTTATAGTTATACAAAAATGAGAACCATCTGTAAGCTGTACCAATCCTGTATTTTATTCCTAACCGGTAAAAAATTGATGCAAGATTAAAATCAGGTTTGACATTTATTGCCATGTCGATTTCTTTGGATCTGATAATTTCTGTAAGAGCATCCTTGTCTTTTAAATCATTAGTGTAAATTATCTCATCAATTCCTTCATAACATTCTAAAAGTCCCTTCAGAGATACATTAACAAGAAAAAATAATTTTGCATCAGGAAAGACCTTTTTAAGACAAGATAACAAAGGTAAAGTAAGTATCACGTCCCCGAGTCTGTCAGTTCTCGTAACTAATATATTTTTAACTTTGTCTTTTTCGATCATAAATATATAATCAGAAATTACTGAACCAGATAACCGTTACTCATTATTATTTTTGCAATCCTGTCTGCATCTTTAAGCTTAGGCATTATATCATTAAAATAATTCAGCATGAAAAATATTCTGTCATCTTCATTATTTATTTCTAATAGATTTTGTCTTTCATTAATGTTCAATCCGCATTTTTCCGCCATGAGAAAAGACGGAGAATGTTCACCGGTCTGCCATTTTAAATCCTCAGGATCAATCGGTTTTATGCTGCCTTTATAAACAATATCTGTAAGTTCATTATAATTATTTACTGTTTCATAAAACTTAATATTATCAGAAACAAAATTACTATTCTTAGAATAAATTACTTCAGCTATAAAATATCCTTCCTTATTCATTTCATAGTTCATGACCTCATATCTTCTTAATCCTTTTGCGACAATATCAAATTCGCCGGTATTATTTTTCCTTTTTACATCATTGATATCTGCAGTACACCCGGTCAGAAAAATTTTTTCATTTTCAAATAAATTTATTCCAAAAATTTTACTGTCATCAATACAGTCATTTATCATTTTTTTGTATCTCTCTTCAAATATATGCAGTTCTATTTTTGCATGTGGAAACATAACGACGTTCAGTGGAAATATTGGCAGATCTGTGAATTCATCCATTCAGCAATTAAAATAAAAAAAACTTTCGAATGAATCACTCTCACTCAAAAGTTTTTTCAAATATTTTTAGTGGTATTAATTATATGTGATAACGAGCGATGTTATATTTTTATCTTTATCAAACCCTAGCATTAGTCCTGCAATTTTATCGCCCTTGGACCAGTTTATCAGACCGCCTTTATCACTGACAAGTGACTCACCTTCTTCTGATAAAGTATATCCGCCTTTTTTCATTTCCTCTTTATAGAATTCAACAATATCAAGGACTTTATCATTTGACTCAAATGTAACTACTGTACCTTCGGAAGAATTCAGAGAACCTAATACTTTTGCATTCTTTGGCTGAGGAATGTCTTTGGGGAAATCAGCAGGAAGTCCTGGTGTCATTCCAAGTTCATTTTCAACTTTTGACTGGTCTTCAGAATTTGTAGATTCATTTTTATTAACTTCCTCTTTAATCTGATTCTCATTCGATTCTGTCATTTCTTTTTCCCTCTCATTACCTTCTTTTACAGCTTCCTTATTTTTATTATCACAGCCTGTTAAGACAAGTGCTGAAATAAAAAAAACAGAAAATAAAATTTTTTTCATGTATATTATTCGTTATTAATTATTTTTTTAATTGTAACATCTGATTGCTTCAAATGTACCAGCTATCCAGCTTTTAGTATCATCCTTGAAACACATTGCAATTTTTCCTTTGATAGTTTTTTCTTCTTTTGAAGTTATAACTAAGATACAATTCCACTCAACAGTTGATTTTACTGGATTTGTAGAGTCTGCAATTTCATAATATGCAGTAAATCCATCAAGATTCTGATCGAATGAGGATTTTATCAACTCTCCAATTTTTATCTCACCGGCTTTTTTCATCAATTGAAATGAATTATCATTCTCAATAAATCCGCAGCTATTCTTAGGGATCAGATTACTGAAATTTAAAACATTGTCACCGCTTCCTCTCCAGTCTTCAAAATTGATATATTTAAATTCGATTTCTTTACCTTTTAAAAATCCCTTTACTGGTGTATCCGGTATATCAGAAATTTTTAATTCATGTCTCCAACTGAAAACTTTATTATTGACCTCTGTTTGTTCTGTGTTTTTTTTGTCACAGGAAATAAAAACTGAAGAAAAAACGAAAACAATTATTATAGATGCAAAAAATCTTTTCAAGAATTAAAAATTAATATTGTGTAAATAAATAAAAGGGCATTAATAAAATGCCCTTAACAAAATAATTAATTATTTATTATTTTACTGCATACTTTTTATACCTATCATTGATCCTAGCCCAGTTCAGATTCTTGAAAAAGTTATCAATATATGTTGCTCTGCCGGGACCGTCTTTGTGATAATAAGCATGCTCAAACACATCACAGCATATTATCGGAATTCCACCCCAGATAGCACCATAATGATGCTCATCTACAAGAATATCTAATAGCCTTTCGCTGTAAAGCTGATCATATGTCAAAACAGCCCAGCCTGACAATTTCGCAGAAATTGCAGTAGCTTTAAAATCTGCCTTCCAGTTATCTATCGATCCGAATTCTTTTTCAATAGCTGAGACTACTTCAGGTCCTTTAGAAGTATCGCCGTCACCACCTAAAACTTCCCAGTAAACGTCATGAAGTAATGCACCTGCATGGTTCCATGTGAATCTTCTTTTAAGTTCTCCAACGTTACTGTAATTTCCGTTTGCAGTTGATCTGTCTGCAGTTTCAAGTTCTGTTTCGATCTTATTCATAAAAGTTACATAACCTTTATGATGAGTATTGTAATGCCAGTTTGCAGTATCAGCATCTATTACTTCAGCCAGCAGTTCTGCTGCTTCTTCGTCTGAGTAAGGTCTTGGATTAAATTTCCATTCGTAAGCCATTTTACTAATTTCTCCTTTTTGATTATTATTAATTAATTGATTTTCTGTTTCAGTTAGCACTTTATTTCTGTCGAAAGCAAACAATCCAGCTCCTGCAATACTTCCGATTATAAATTTTCTTCTTTTCATTAGCAATCATTTCTAATTTTCATAAAAATACTGAACATTATTTTACTCGTAAATTATTTAAGTATATTGATTACAGTAGTAATTCATTAGAGCTATTTATTCAAATTAAATCAGACTCCAAAAGAACTACCGCAGCCGCATGTCTTCACAGCTTGAGGATTATTAAATTCAAAACCTCTTCCGGTCAGCCCGTCTGTAAAATCTATTTCAGTTCCTGATAAATATAGTACGCTTTTCATATCTATAAATATTTTTATACCGTCTTTTTCAATGACTGTATCACCTGTTCTCTCATCCGGATCAAATCCAAGTGAATATGTCATTCCTGAGCATCCGCCGCCTTTTACTCCTACTCTTAGTCCGTAATTTTCCGGAACTTTTTTTTCTTCCATTATTTTTTTTACTTCCTTTATAGCTTTGTCAGTTATGTTCACATCTTCACTGACACCCGGAATGAATTCTTTTACTTCTGTCATAATATATTTAATTAAATATTTTAATTATTTTTTTAAAAAAACTATTTTGTAATCTGAAACTCTGGTGCTTCTTCTCTTAATTTTAAAATATTTGAAGTCAGCTTCTCTATAAGATAATCAATTTCTTCTTTTGTCGTAAATCTTCCAAAACTGATTCTGATAGAGGACCTTGCAAGATCATCTTCCCTGCCTATCGCACTAAGAACGTGAGATGGAGCCATTGAAGAAGATGTACATGCGCTACCGGTAGATAATGCAATATCCCTCAGATCTCCGAGAAGACTCTCAATATTTATTTTACCAATGCTGAAGTTAATGTTGTTTGTCAATCGGTTTGTCCTGTGTCCGTTAAGATAAACATCTTCTATTTTTAAAAGTGCATGAATGATCCTATCTCTGTATGCAATGTGTTTTTCCATTTCCTGATTCATCATATTCATACTGATCTCACATGCTTTTCCCAATCCGACAATTCCGGGTACGTTGAGTGTACCTCCTCTTAATCCTTTTTCCTGGCTGCCTCCGTGCATTTGTTTAGTGAAATTTACTCTCGGTTCTTTACTCCTTACATATAATGCTCCGACACCTTTCGGTCCATAAAATTTATGAGCTGATATACTCATAAGATCAATGTTCATCTTCTGTACATCCACAGGAATTTTACCAACTGCCTGAGTTGCATCTGTATGAAACAAAACTCCATTTTCCCTGCATATATTTCCAATTTCTTCGACAGGCTGAATAGTTCCAATTTCATTATTTGCAGCCATTATACTAACTAAGATCGTTTTGTCTGTTATAGCATTTTTCAAGTCTTCAAGATCTATCAATCCATCCTTATCTACTTTCAAATAAGTAACTTCAAACCCTCTTGACTCAAGATACTCGCATGTTTCCAGAATGGCTTTATGCTCTGAAGTGCACGTAATAATGTGATTTCCTTTTCCTTCATAAATTTCTGCTACACCTTTTAAAGAGATATTATTTGCTTCAGTCGAGCCTGCCGTAAAAATAATTTCTCTTGGATTAGCATTGATAAGATCAGCTACATTTTTTCTGGCTTTTGAAACGGCTTCTTCGGCATTCCATCCGAACTTATGATTAGCACTGGATGCATTTCCAAAATTTTCACAAAAATATGGTATCATTTCTTCGAGTACTTCAGGATCTACAGGAGTAGTAGCATTATAATCCATGTAAATAGGAAAATTCATCAGCAGTTAAATTTAGTTTTATCAGACAAAATCCGATATAGTTTTATTTTTAAAAAGATTTTCAATTTCTTTTTGCAGTTTAGTCACCGGTGACTTTATTGTACAAGTGTCTTCTAGGCAGCAATCTTTCTCCTTATTTTCAGTTAGACAGTCAGCAATTGCTATTTCTCCATCGAGCATATTCATCAGATTGTACAGATAAATTTCATCCGTTCTTTTATTCATTGAATACCCACCGCTGCTCCCCTGATTTGACAAAAGGATCTCTTCATTTTTTAATTTTTGAAGTATCTTTGATAAAAGATCGTAAGGGATTTTTTTCGTATCGGAAATTTCTCTTGCAGTTACTAACCTGTTATCTGATTCTGATATAAACTTTAATGCCATCAATGCATATTCAACTTTTTTGGAAATTCTGATCATTAAATTTTAATTTGGACTAATATAGTCCTATTTAAAAATAAAAAAAATGAAAAAATTTTTTATTTCCTATTAGGTAAAACTATAGAAATATATTTTCATGTTTGACTGGAATTCCTTTAGACACAATTAATTTTAAAAACACCTCCGGGCAGAGTCTCAGATGAACATTCAAAAATCTGACTATTGAATCTGAGATTGCATAGTTTACCTAAAAGTATCGAGACAAAGCAAACAGTATAAGTATTTTCATTACAGATATTTCGATATTAAATATTAAAGTAATTGTATACAAATCTCTAAATAAAATTTTCTCCAAAAAAATTTTTGTGCTTGTCATTTATACAAAGAAAAAGTAAGTTTTTAAAAACTTAAACCAAGAAAACCATGAAAAATAAAATTACTATTTTTTCATTATTCTTTGTTCTCACCACCCTCTTAATTTTCTACTTCACAAAAGACATTGACATAATGGATCAGACCGGCAAAGAAAATTCTGACATACCTGTTGCATATACACAGGGAGTGAAAGATAATCCTTTTGCTGCAAGCGAGTACAGATACAATATGCTTACATCTTCAAATGATTCTAAAGATACTTATATTGATGTTTATGAAATGAGGATCAAAGCTATTGAATATGCAAAACAAAATAATTCTGCAGCAGATTTGGACAATGCAGGTGTAGGCTGGATCTCAATAGGTCCTGGAAATATCGGCGGCAGGATCCGTTCCTTAATTATTCATCCTACCACACCGACTCATATGCTTGCAGGTGCAGTAGCAGGTGGCGTCTGGAAAACTACAAACGGCGGAGCTAACTGGTCTCCCGCAATGGAAGAAGATAATCCTGTTTCAATTGGATGTATGCTGCAGGACGGAACTGATCCTGATATTATTTATGCAGGAAGCGGCGAAGGCTGGGGAAATGGAGATGCAGTTTATGGCGGCGGTATTTTTAAATCTACTGATTTCGGAGGGACGTGGGAAAAGCTTATAGGTACTTATGTCCCTACTCCTGATCCTTTCAGAAATGTATTGAGAATGTCTCAGGATGATGCTGGAAATATTTATGCTGCAACAAAAAACAGATATACAAAACATGGATTAGGAGATTATACTACTGCGGGTGGATTATATAAAAGTACAAACGGCGGATCATTCTGGACTAAAATTAGTCCAACAGCATCTGCTACAAATTATTTTAATCCCTGTGATGTCATTGCTTATACACCTTCGGTAATTTTATTTGCAGTAAATAAAAATATGACAACTTACGGAGGCATTTACAAAACATCAAACGGTGGAACGAACTGGTCTCTAATTACTTCAGGTCTGCCTGTTTCAGGATATAAGAGAATTGCTATGACTCAGGATCCTTCTCACAAAGACACTGTCTATGCAGTTTTAGAATCTGAGGATTTTTCAAAGGCAGGTGATGCCGGATTAAAAGGCATTTACCGTTCGACTAATCAGGGAACTGACTGGACTACTGTTTCATCTCCACCTAAAATTGTTTCAACTGATACAATGTCTTATCTTGGTACCCAGGGCTGGTATGATAATGTAATTGCAGTAGATCCGTTTGATTCCGATAATTTATTTGTTGGCGGAGTTGATATGATGAAATCAACCGATTATGGTTCGACCTGGTCGCAGATGTCCTACTGGCATTCATTTTATGGAACACCTGTAGTACATGCTGATCATCATGTAATTGCATTTGATCCGGATTCACCAGGTGTTTTATATTCAGGAAATGACGGAGGTGTTTATAAATCTACTAATTCCGGTACTTCCTGGACTGAATTAAATAATGAACTTTTCATTACACAATTTTTCAGCGGTGCAGTTTATAAAATGGGTCCCACTATTCATGGAGGAACACAAGACAATGGTCACTTAAAATTTACGTCAGGATCAGACTGGTCTGAAGTATATGGCGGTGACGGCGGATATTCTGCCCAGTCTCAGACAGACCCAATGACTTTTTATGAGGAATATGTTAATCTTCAAATGAGCAAGACTACAGACGGAGGTACTACCTGGACCGATGCTACTACAGGTCTTACAGATGCAGGTTCACCAATTGAATGTTTATTCATTGCTCCATTTTCAATGAATCCTGTTACGTCTGAAGTTTTGATCGCCGGCTCAAATGAAGTTTGGCTGACTACAAACGGTGCAGCAAACTGGACTGCTGTCGGCGGTGCAGCAGCTCCGGGACATTTTATATCTGCTGTAACAGTGGTCGAAGGCAGTGCTCCTTATAAAGGATATATTGGTACAACTGACGGGAAAATTTATAAATGTACAACTCTTGATCCGGCTTTTGGTCTTGGTAATATCTGGTTTCCGATCACACCACCTCCACATAACGGAGCTTATGTAAGAAGAATTGTCACAAAGTCCGGTGATCCTGAAACTATAATTGCATGCTATTCAGGTTTCAATATCTCTCCGCCTTTTTCTGCAAAACATGTATGGCTGACAACTGCCGGTGGAGCGTTTTGGATTGATATATCTGTTGGTCTGCCAAATATTCCTGTTCACTCTGCCGTGTTTGATCCGATCGAACCACTGACGATCTGGATAGGAACAGAAGCCGGGGTATATAAATCTATGGACTTTGGAACCTCATGGACACTTATGGGTGCAGGTATTCCGGATTATGTACCGGTAGATGAACTTGTATTACAAAAAGATACAGATTATCTGTTTGCATTCACACACGGCAGAGGTGTTTTCAGAAGTGATGTTGTGCTTCCTGTCGAGCTGAATACTTTCAGTCATCAGGTAAATAACAACAATGTTATTTTAAACTGGAGTACATCTTCAGAGATTAATAATTCGGGTTTTGATATTGAGAGGAAAATTCAAAACGGCGAATGGTCCAAGATAGGTTTTGTGAAAGGCATTGGAAATTCTTCAAATATAAATTCATATTCATATACAGACAATAAACTTTCGACGGGAAGTTATTCATACAGATTAAAGCAGAAAGACTTTAACGGAAATTTCAGGCATTATGAACTTGGCGTAAATATTTCAATAGAAATACCTGATAAATTTTATTTATCTCAAAATTATCCTAACCCATTTAATCCTGAGACGAATATAAATTTCAGTCTGCCTTTCGACGGAAAAGTCAATATTGAACTTTATGATGTTACTGGTAGAAAAGTTAAGAATATTTTAAATGAAAATGTATCAGCAGGAAATTACACAAGATCAGTTTCGGCATATGATCTGGCAAGTGGAGTTTATATCTATAGATTAAATTTCTCAGGTGGTGTAACAAACTTTACAGATTCGAAGAGGATGGTTGTTATAAAATAATTTCAATTTAAGAATTAATAATTAGGAATTTTTAATAACAAAAGCCCTGTAACTATGATAAGTTACAGGGCTTTGCTTTTTAATCAAGCGGTCCCAACGGGATTCGAACCCGTGTTTTCACTGTGAAAGAGTGGCGACCTAACCCCTAGTCGATGGGACCTCTTTTTAAATCTTTTGAAAGTGAAGTAACCAAAATAAGGAAATTATCAGTGAGTTACAATTAAGAAAACCGGTGCATTCAAAAATTTTTTAGAATACAACATTAAAACTTTGTTAAAATATTTATCAATATTTAACATAAATCATTTGCAATTTTAACTTTTAACTTGTAACTCGTAATTTTAAACAAATATCAAATTATTTGAAATTTGAAATTTGAAATTGCTCTAATATATTTCGTCAAACTGCCTATTCCCATTCCCATTAATATCCATTATCCATATCCTCCCATTTCCTTCATCTCTATTTGTATAATATATCATACCGTTTCTTTCCGAATAATATGGCGACCAACCCTGATTGAGAGCAAGTTTTTCTATGATTCCAATTGACAGAGTAAGCTTATAAATATATGAATAACCTGTTTCGGATGTCGAACAAAAGATTACAGATCCACCCACATCATTTAAATATTGAGATGATTTATGATCAGGAGGATTCAATATCTTAAGTAAAGTCCTGACACCTGTGTTCATATTGAAATTAAAAAGTGAATCACCATTTCCGCCTTCCTGTGAAATAAGATAAATGAATTCATTTGCTACGATTGACCAATCAGGTGATCTTCCTTTTGGAATGATCAGACTGTCACCTGTTCCATCAGAATTTATAATCCGAATTCCGCAGCCGGTCAGGCAATCTGAATTTTCATACAAAATTCTGTTTCCATCCTTAATCCACTTTGGATAAATACTGTTTACATTTCCATTGATTATCTGTGAATTCATTCCATCAGCATCCATTACTGCAAGTTGTCCGTCCAGTGAATATACAATTCTAGAATTTACATTTGAAATATCCGGTGTCCTGACTATTCCATTTACAAGTTGTTTATTTAATCCATTTAAAAGATCAAAAGAATACAATCCGGTAAATTTAAAATTTGCATTAGAATTAATATAGACCAAGGTATCTTTTTTTGAATTTAATACCGGATCAAAATCGATCTGAGTATAAGTAGCAGAATTATTATATGAAGTTGGCTGTGAATTTTCATTACTGCAAGAGTAAAATAATAATGAAGCTGTCAATACTACTAATAAGATTTTCATATATAAAATTAAGATTTCACATTTAATTTCTCAATGCGGATGTGTTTCCCAGTTTGAAATCATGCTAATTTATTACAATAAATAATACAACAAGTTTGAAAATTTCTCAGAACAGCACTAAATTTTAGATTGTAAAAATAACCTGACTCAATTATTTTCCATGATATTTATGTCAGAATCACATTTAGATAAAATAATCGTAAAAGGTGCACGCGTCCATAATCTCAGAGATGTGGATATTGAGATTCCGCGTGACAGCCTTGTAGTGTTTACAGGCGTTTCCGGATCAGGGAAATCTTCATTGGCATTCGATACAATCTATGCCGAAGGTCAGAGAAGATTTATGGAAACTCTTTCTGCCTATGCCCGGCAATTTATTGGCGGTATTGAACGTCCCGATGTAGATAAAATCGAAGGACTTTCACCTTCCATTTCCATAGAGCAAAAAACCATTTCGCAAAATCCGAGATCTACTGTCGGGACAGTTACAGAGATCTATGACTTTCTTCGTCTCCTGTTTGCCCGATGCGGAACTCAGTATTCTCCCGAATCAGGAAATGCAGTCACCCGTCAAAATACTGAGCAGATTCTTAGCAGCATACTTGATAAAAAAGACGGAACAAAGATCATTATTCTTGCGCCAGTTGTAAAGGGTAGAAAAGGTCATTACAGAGAATTGTTTGAAGACATTTCGTATCAGGGATTTACAAAAGTCCGGATCGACGGTGAAGTAAAGGACATTACAATGGGAATGAAAACTGAGAGATTTAAAATTCATGACATTGAGATAGTAATTGACAGAGTTGCAGTTAATGATAATTCAAAAGCGAGAATAGCCGAATCACTTGAAGCTGCACTCAAACACGGAGATGGTGTTGTTATTATTAATGACGGTAATGAAGACAAATTTTATAGTGAACGATTATCTGACATTGAGACCGGCAGAAGTTTTTCAGAATCTGCACCGAATTCATTTTCATTTAATTCTCCGTATGGATGGTGCAATGACTGTTTTGGACTTGGAGAAAAAAAAGAAATAGACGTAGATAAAATTTTTCCTGACAGAAATCTTACCATCAATCAAGGTGCAGTTGAGCCGCTTGGAAAGCCGCGTGGTACATGGATTTATTCAATATTCAAAGGAATGATCGAGAATGAAGGTTTGAATTTTGATACACCTGTAAAAAAAATGCCTGATGATGTCATACAAAAAATTCTATTCGGATCTTCAGAAAAAGTTCATTATGAACATAAGAATTCACAAGGAAGAGTAAATAAATATAAACACAGATTTGATGGAGTCCTGAATTACGTTAAAAGATATTCCGATGATACTTCTTCAGAAACAATCCGGCAGTGGGCGGAAAGTTTTATGACAATCTCCAAATGTAAAACCTGTTTAGGAGGAAGACTGAAACTTGATTCACTCTGGGTGAAAATTGACAACAGGAATATTCATGACATTACGATAATGTCCATTAAAAAATGTCGTAACTTTTTTGAAGATCTGAAACTCGATGACAGAAAAATGATTATTGCATCTCAGATTATTAAAGAAATAATTTCACGTCTCGATTTTCTTCTGAATGTTGGTCTTGAATATCTGACTCTTGACAGAAGTGCGAGAACTCTGTCTGGCGGTGAAGCACAGCGAATCAGACTTGCAACACAAATTGGATCTCAGCTTACCGGGGTTTTGTATATTCTTGATGAACCTTCTATCGGACTTCATCAGAGAGATAATATCAAACTCATAGAATCTTTAAAAATGCTGAGAGATACCGGTAACTCTGTTATAGTTGTCGAGCATGATAAGGAAATGATCGAAGCATGTGATTTTGTAATTGATCTCGGACCCGGTGCAGGTGAGCATGGCGGTGAAGTAGTAGCGTTCGGTCATCCTCAAAATTTAATCGGACATTCATTAACAGGTGATTATATTTCAGGTAAAAGGAAGATCGAAATTCCATTTGTCAGAAGAGAAGGTTCAGGAAAATCCATCATACTAAAAGGAGCTACAGGTAATAATCTGAAGGATGTGACTTTAGAAATCCCGCTCGGAAAATTTATCTGCGTTACAGGTGTCAGCGGCTCAGGAAAATCTTCACTTATAAATGAGACTTTGTATCGCATACTTTCAAAAAAATTCTATAAATCTCCGGATACTCCGCTTCCTTTTAAAACTATTGAAGGACTTTCTCTGAAAAAAGAAAAGTGGAGAGAAAAAATTATTGACAAGATAATTGAAATAGATCAAACTCCTATCGGCAGGACACCGAGAAGCAATCCCGCTACATATACAGGTTTGTTCACATTTATAAGAGATATTTATTCCAATTTGCCCGATTCAAAGATACGCGGATACAAGCCAGGCAGATTTTCATTTAATGTGAAAGGCGGCAGATGTGATGCATGCGAAGGTGCCGGTTTGCAAAAGATAGAAATGAATTTCCTTCCTGATGTTTATGTCGTTTGCGAAGTTTGCGAAGGGAAAAGATATAACCGTGAGACTCTGGAAGTAAAATACAAAGAAAAATCAATTGCAGATGTACTCGGTATGACAGTAGAAGAAGCTGTTGGATTTTTTGATGCTGTACCTTCTCTTAACAGAAAACTTCAGACTTTATTTGATGTAGGTCTCGGATATATAAGACTTGGTCAGCAGGCTACTACCCTGTCCGGAGGAGAAGCGCAACGAGTAAAACTTTCTACTGAACTTTCAAAAGTTCAAACGGGAAGAACACTGTATATACTTGACGAACCGACTACAGGTCTGCATTTTGAAGACATTAACATGCTTCTGAAAGTTTTAAACAAACTAACAGATAAAGGTAATACTGTCATTGTCATTGAACATAATTTTGATGTGATAAAAACTGCTGACTGGATTATTGACCTTGGTCCTGAAGGAGGAGAAGCAGGTGGTGAGATTATTGCAACAGGTACTCCTGAGGATATTGTGAAAAATTTTATGGAAACTTCTTACACAGCAAGATATCTAAAGGATGAATTAAAGTAATATCATTTTCCCTTTTTCATAGTTTCAATTTCCCTTCCAAGTTCACTCTGCCATATACTGTCTATCAATATCGCCTGATTAAAATCGTGAATTGCATTTTCAAAATCTCCCGTTTCTTTATAAAGCAGTCCTCTGTTATAGAAAGCTATATCGTCATCCGGATTTAATTTTATTGCGTCTGAATAATCCTCAATTGCTTTTTCATACTCTTTAAGTTCCTGATAATCAGTCGCCCTATTAAAATAAGCATTGACATTATTTTCATTTAGTTCAATTGTTTTTGTATAATCTTTAATTGCTTCTTTAGGCATGTCTTTTTTATCATAGACTATTCCCCTTCTGAAATAAGTTTCACTTTCTTTTGGTTTTACATCAATTGCATTTGTAAGTTCAGACAAAGCTCTGTCAAAGTCAAAATAAATTTCATAGATCAACCCTTTGTAAAAAAAAGTTTCATAATTTTCAGACTCCATCTGAAGTATAGGATTAAACAACTTATTTGCCTCGTCAAAACTGTCAGCATAAAAAGCTTTTCTACCTGCTTCAAAATTTTCCTTTATTGTCTGTGAATATACTTTCCCCACAAAAGACACTGTTAAAATAAAAATTGAAACTAAAATTAATTTCCTCATTACAAAACTGATTATTTATATTAATAAATTATTTTAAAACATTTTTTAAAAATCTTCCTGTATAAGATTTTTTTACTTTAGAAATTTCTTCAGGTGTTCCTTCAGCCACTATGTATCCTCCTTCATCACCGCTTTCGGGTCCTAGATCAATTACATGATCAGCACATTTTATTACTTCAAGATTATGCTCGATGACAACTACCGAATTACCTTTCTTGATCAGCTCATCAAAACATTTAAGCAGTTTGGACACATCATAAAAATGCAGACCGGTAGTAGGTTCATCAAATATAAATAAAGTCTTTTTTCCTTTTTCCTGAAATGTCAGATGATATGCAAGCTTTACTCTCTGCGATTCACCGCCGGATAGAGTGGTTGCTGACTGACCAACTCTTATATAACCAAGTCCGACATCTTCTAATACCTTAAGTTTTTTTACAACTTTAGGAAATGGCTTAAAAAAATTTACGGCTTCGCTTACAGTCATATCAAGAACTTCACTTATATTTTTTCTGATACCATCATTTCCTTTTAATTTCAACTCAAGAATTTCATCTCTGTATCTTTTACCTTTGCACTCTTCACATTCCAATACAATGTCAGCCATAAACTGCATTTCAATATTTATCACACCTGTGCCTTCACATTTCTCACACCTGCCTCCTGATACATTAAAGGAAAAATGTCCCGCATACAGATTCTTTCTTTTTGCTTCAGAAGTATTTGCAAACGCTTCCCTTATCAGGTCAAATGCTTTTATATATGTAACAGGATTGCTTCGCGAAGTTTTACCGATTGGATTCTGATCAATCATTTCAACTGCATTGATTAATTTATCACCACTCAGCGAATCATGCTCGCCGATCCTTTCATTATAAGTACCTTCAAGTTTTCTTTTCAGATCTCCGTAAAGAATATTATTCACCAAAGTAGATTTCCCTGAACCGCTGACTCCTGTAATACATACAAACATCTTCAAAGGAATCTTCACATTTACATCCTTTAGATTATTTTCTCTTGCACCTTTTATTGTAATAAAATCTGTATCATCAGTTACCAGCCTTCTTAACTTTGGTAAATTTATTTTCAACTTACCGCTTAGATATTTCCCTGTAAGTGAATCTTTGTTTTTTATTATTTCATTATAAGTTCCCTGAAATATTTTCTCGCCTCCCTTCTCTCCTGCAAAAGGTCCCATGTCAACTATCTCATCTGCTTCCTTCATCATGTCACTGTCATGCTCTACAACTAATACAGAGTTTCCAATGTCACGCAGTGATTTCATAATGTCTATAAGTTTTTGATTGTCTCGAGGATGAAGTCCGATAGATGGCTCATCTAATACATAAATAGAACCTACAAGTGAAGAACCAAGTGAAGTAGAAAGATTGATCCTCTGTGATTCGCCTCCTGATAACGTATTCGAAAGTCTGTCAAGAGAAAGATAAGTCAGACCAACATCATTAAGATATTTCAAACGGGAAATTATTTCTTCAAGTATTCTCTCTGAAATTTTCCTTTCATAATCACTTAATTTTATATTCAGAAAAAATTCATACGCCTCTTCGATCTTCAACTTTACAATTTCAAATATATTTCTACCGTCGACTTTTAGATAAAGCGCTTCCTTTCTCAGTCTGGCTCCGCGGCATTCGCTGCATGTGGTAAATGCTCTGTACCTGTTGAGCAATACTCTGTAATGAAGTTTATATGCAGCTTCTCTTTCTATCATTTTAAAAAATCTGTTGATGCCGATATATTTTTTTCCACCATCAAAAATAAAATCCTTTTGTTTTTCGTCAAGCTTATTATATGGCTTATGCACATCCAAACCAAAGCTGTTTGCTTCAGTTATCAGGTCTGTAAGATGCTTTGAATGTTTTGGAGTATTGAAAATATTTATCACTCCGCCAAAGACCGAAAGCTTTTTATTTCCAATCACAAGATCCATATCGACATCCATAGTCCGGCTAAAACCCTGACATTTACTGCATGCACCGTATGGATTATTAAATGAAAAAAGTCTGGGTTGCGGATCTTCAAATTTAATTCCGTCAAGCTCCAGATATTTATTAAAAAAAAGATCAGAATATTCATCGCCGCTAAATTCCCTGATTGTCACATAACCTTTGCTTTCCCTGTAGGAAAGTTCAATGGAATCATTTAAACGGGATACAGATTCAGTATCACTTGGATCAAACATCATCCTGTCTATAAGCACAGTTAACTTCCATATTTCCTCATCACTTTCTATTTTATTTTTATTCCGAAAAAAATTCTTAATGAATTTCTTTTCATCAGTCTCATTCAGATCGGTAATTTCATTACCTTCTATAATTCTATAGAATCCTTTTGATTTAAGATCAGTGATAAGAAGTCTCAGATCTTCAGGACTTTCCACTACAAAATCAGACATCACGTAGATTTTTTTTGGGAAATCTTTTTCTGAATTTGTGATCTCTTTTATAATACTTTCGGGAGAGTCTTTTCTTACTTCATTGCCGCTGACAGGTGAATATGTCTTTCCTATTCTTGCAAAAAGCAGACGGAGGTAATCATAAATTTCCGTGGTTGTACCGACTGTAGAACGTGAAGTCTTGATTTGAGTTTTTTGTTCAATTGCCATAGACGGTGCAAGTCCCGACATAAAATCAACATCGGGTTTGTTCATCCTCTCAAGAAATTGTCTCGCATAAGATGAAAGACTTTCGACATATCTTCTCTGACCTTCAGCATAAATAGTGTCAAAGACAAGCGAAGATTTTCCGGAACCACTTACACCTGTAAAGACTATCAGTTTATACTTAGGAATATTGATATCAATATTCTTAAGATTATGAACCCGCGCACCTTTTATAATAATGAATCTTTTAGGATCATGATAAATGTCTGAACCTGTCTCAGGACTAATTCCTGCAGGCTTTTTCTTAGACTTTTTGATATTGCCTTTACCATTAGAATAAACAGTATCAGCATTATCTGAAGACTTTACAGACTTATTTTTAGATTTAGTTTTTGCCAATGAGCTTTATATAAAACGTTTAAATTAATTCATTCACCAATCAATTTCAGTCCAAATTTCATTACAGAAAGTGAAGTGTTTTTTGTCAAATATTAATAAACTCATTCAGATATAGCTTATATCACCTTGTTATTCTTTGAGTTAAAAATTAATTTAATGTGTTTTTAAATTTACGGAACAATACTTATGGATTATTAGATATTCAAATTCACTTCTATTTTTCATATACAATAAAAATTTTTATTATGAAAATAATTATAGTTTTATTTCTATTATGTTCAAACGTGCTGTCAGCACAGGTTTCAGAAGAATGGACTAGAAAATATAACGGACCCGGATCCAATTCTGATAACGGTTATAAAATAATAACTGATGCCGATGGAAATTATTATCTTTTGTCTGCTGGAAATAGTGTTAATTCTTTTTATGATATACTTACTGAAAAGTATGATAATGACGGAAATAAGATCTGGCAAAGATCATATTCTTATTCATCCAGCTCAAATGATTACCCGACTGATATGAGGTTTGATAATTCAGGAAATATTATCGTAGTAGGAAATTCGGAAATTTCTGATTTTAATAATGATATTGTTACTTTGAAATATGATACAAGTGGAAATCAGATCTGGCAAAGAAGATATGGAAATGCAGGTAATACAGATGATGTTTCTAAAAGTATGTTTACAGATAACAACGGATTTATATATATAACCGGGGTTTCTTCCGATTTTACAAGGTTCAATCTGTTGACTTTAAAATATGATCAAAATGGAAATTCAATATTCTTTTATACATTTGTTGGAGTTCCAAATAGCAACCACGTTGGAAATTATATTACTGCTGATAATTCAGGTAATGCTTATGTCGCAGGTTACGTTCAGGAAGATCCAAGTGTTTATGGGGATGATTTTTTAACAATGAAATTTAGTGCAGGAGGAAATCTGATCTGGGGCAGGACATACAATGGAATTCAAGACAGTACTGATGCAGCTTATTTTGTAAAAACTGATAATAGTGGTAATGTATATGTCTCAGGATCAACATATGAATCCGGATTTTTATCAAATGTGACTTCTGTAAAATATAATTCAAACGGAAATTTAATCTGGGACAGAACTTACACTCACAGTATTTCAAGCAGAGAAGTTTATATAAATGCCGACTTTGATGATTCCAATAATTTATATTTGTATCTAATTTCTTTTGATAACAACTCTGTATTTGATGTAATTATAAAGTACAATGAAAATGGTGATCAAATTTATGCAACAGATATTCAGCGTCAACAAGGTGCTACTTTTAGCTACTTTTGCGATTTCATTTTAGATATAAATGGTTCAATATATTTAAGTTTTCCCTTTGCTTATTTTTTAGATTCTTTCATTATTCAGGAACAAATTTATTTAATCAAACTAAGTCCTCAGGGCTCAGTCATTTACAATAATTATCTGGACATTTTTGAGAGATCACATTCACAGGTTAGATCTATGGCATTAGATAATTCAGGTAATATATTTATTGCTGGTACTTCTGAATCGGACAGCTCTGGGACATTTTACGATACCATGACACTTAAATTTGATGCTTCAGGAAATAATGTCTGGGAAAAATATGATCTGGGTGAGGGCAGCGGTTCAGATATTTCTTATGCTATGATAAAAGATAATGATGAAAATATTTATGTGACAGGAGCAGGCAGCTATGGTTTCTATACTTCTTTTATTACTCTTAAATACAAACCTGACGGCGAATTATTATGGAAAAAAATATTTAAAAGCAATATCACTTCATCTGATAGAGCTCTTGATATTGCTCAGGATCAGAATGGAAATGTCATAGTAACCGGATATACGCAGTCATCGGGAAATAATTATAACATACTAACAGTAAAGTATGACAGCATTGGCGTGGAACAATGGTTTAAAGAATTTAACGGAACCGGTAACAGTGATGACAGACCTTCAAAAATAATTACTGATGCTTCTGGGAATATTTATATAACCGGATCAAGTACAGGCATGGGCACTGGAAAAGATATTATCACTTTAAAATATGACCCAAGTGGAAATCTTGTTTGGAATAAAATTTTTAATGGAAGCTCTAACGGAGAGGATATTGGTTATGATTTAACTATGGATAATCAAAATAATATTTTCGTAACTGGAGCAGTTACAAATGTTAATACTGGAAAGGATGGAGTTGTAATTAAATACGACAATGCGGGGAATCAGATTTGGGTGAATTCTTACACAAGTCAGGGTAATTTTCCTGACCTTTTTAAAAGAATAAATGCTGACACGCAGAATAATATTTATGCAGCCGGAGAAACAGTTTCAAGTACTTCTTCATTTGATTTTTTAACTGTAAAATATGATAATGCCGGCAATCAGATCTGGGACAGAACTTATAACGGGACTTCTAACAGTATAGATAAAATAAATGATATGATCATCGATAATGATTTTATTTATGTAACAGGTGAAAGTATTGGTACAGGTACGACATACGATTTTTTAACTATTAAATATGATCTTTCAGGAAATGAGATATGGCAGAATAGATTTAACGGTACAGAAAGCAGATTAGATGTTCCAAGAGCAATTACTTCAGACAGTGAAGGAAGTATTTATATTACAGGACAATCTTACAGCAGTTTTTCAAACTCTGATATACTGACTCTCAAATATGATAACAGCGGCAATCAAATATGGACTGTATTATTTAACGGGGAAGGAAATCACACAGATGATCCGTCTGCTGTATTAGTAAATAAAACCGGTGATGTTTTTGTGACGAGCACTTCAAATGGAATTTATCTTACCAGTGATATAGTCACAATCAAATATTCACAGACTGTCGGCATTCAAAATTTAAATACATCAACGCCAGAAATTTTCAATCTATATGATAATTACCCAAATCCATTTAATCCTGCTACTAATATAAAATTTGATATTCCTGTTAGCTCCGATGTGAAATTAAAAATCTATGACATTTCCGGAAAAGAAATTTTCACTGCAATCAATGAAAAGCTCTCTGCTGGTACTTTTGAATACAAGTGGAATGCTGCCAACTATGCGAGCGGAGTTTATTTTTATAAAATAATTGTTTCAGGAAATTCGGGTGATTTCATAAAGACAAAACGAATGATCTTATTGAAATAATTTTTAATAGTTTTTTAAATAATCTAATGGCATTATAAAATATTCAATATTTAAAAAATTCTAAATACTAACTATTAACTACAAACTACTAACTATCAAAGTTATTTCAATAGAACCATTCTCTTAGTCTGTACAAAGCTGCCTGATTCAAGTCTGTAAAAATATACACCACTTGAATAATTTTCTGCATTGAACTCAACTTCATAACTTCCGCTTTGCAGATTTTCATTTATTAAAACTTTTACTTCTTTGCCAAGAGAATTATATACTGCAAGCTTAACATTATCAGAATATTGAATTACATTAGACGGAATATCAAATCTAATCTTAGTTGACGGATTGAAAGGATTAGGATAATTCTGTTGTAAATTAAATTTTTCAGGAATTTCATTTGAATAATTAGTAATGCCTATCACTGTTGAAAAATTATTTCTATATACTTCATTTACATAAAATGTAAGCTGTCTTAACTTTGTGATACTGTTCAGATTAGTAGTATGTCTGGCAATTACCTGAGCAAAAATAATTGTTTGTGTATCTCCCGGCTGCATATTTATCGGACCCATTGTCATCAGACTTCTTCTGTCACCCATCGAGGTTTCATTCCATCCGGATGAATTTTCAGGCTTGCCGCTAAATGGGAATTTTGAAGATTGATTTGTCTGCGGATTTATCCACTGTGTTCCATCTCTTTTTAGTCCCTGAAGATTTAAATAAGTATCTTTATAATTTCGCGGGTCTCCAATTGAAGGGTCTCCATTTGTGTACATATTAAATGAAGATAATTTTAATTCCTTCATATTTGGTTTAACAATTAAATTGTTCGAGCCGGGCGGACTGTAATATCGTGCTGTGTCTCCGAGGTTTGAAACAAACGGTCCTTTTAAAAGAGTCGTACCTACTGCCGGAGGTCCTGCTCCGTATTCCGTATCGTTATTTGTAAAATTATATGTAAATGCTAAATTATAATCTGAAGCTGTATCCACTCCTACAGCATCATCAATTGCATTTCCAAGATCGTCATCAGTCCAGAGTGAGAGATAAAAATCATTCCAAGCCAGATTATTTCTGTTGATTATCCTGTATTCAGTAAAAATTACATCCTTAAGATTTCCAATATTGTATGCCCAGTTTGTATGAAGGATCTGAGCTTTAAGAGGAGCAGTGCTGCCTCCGCCATTTCCGTGGGCAGAAGGTTCGCCGTCAGAATTACAATAAAACATTGTCTGCGATCCCATCTTAAAAGGATTTCCATTACTGTTAAGATATGCTCCCTGCAAAGAAGCTATAGTCCTCCATTCTCCATAATCAGTCGTATCAAAATCAGAAAAATTATATATCCTGTAATTTGGATCATTCGTCCCTTGTGGATCACCGTTATCGTCAATGTAACCGGGAAGATATTCATAGTCAAATTCTGCAATAGCCATCAAAGTATCATTCCCTACTTTCCCGCCAAGCCATAGACCTGAGACATATCTTGAAAATTTAGCCATCCCCCTTGGCCATTCAAATCCTGAATTACCTGTCGATGGATCTCTGTTAAATGACCCATTATTTCTAAACCAGGTATAGATATTATTTGCATCCATTTTCTTTGAAGTAACAAATTGTATGTACTTGGGATTAGAATCTCTTATTTCATTTCGGGATGGTTGATCTGTCAGAAATGTAAATGACAACAGAAAAAAACTTATTGCAAAAAATAAAAAAGTGTATTTGTAATTTTTCATTTTGGGCTCCGTTACTTTAATTTAAAATTTGTTCAAAGTAGTGATTTAAATTAATAAGTCAAATGCATTCATTTCAGTTGTTTTAAATCAAAGAATAATACTCTCAGTCAGGTTAATATCCAAAGTGGTTTATGAAAATAAAATTAAAAATTATTTATCTGAACTTATTTATGAATTACATTATTTCACAATCTTAATTACATTTTACAAAATAATTTCACATTGCACAGAATCATATATTTATTACTGCTAATCATAATTACTGCTTCCAGTCCGGTACAATCACAGGAATTATACATAGTATCAAAAGCCGCTGCCAATCTTTCCAAAGACAGAATTGAACTCAGAAACAATGTCATGAGCTATGATAATTTTCAATATTATCATAATTCATTTGAGATCAACTACGGAATACTCGGAAATCTTACTCTATATAATAACATTTTTTATTCTACCGAAACTTCTACTGATTTTTTTGGAAATTATCATGGGGCATTAAGATATAGATTTTTAAATTATGATAAACCAAATTCACACTTTCGGTTTGCTGTTCAGTCTGGAGCTACGATCCCTGTTAATGCTCAGCCAATCGTAGGTGATCAGATAGAATACGAACTTCATCCTGGACATATAGTAAAGCTTTATAATTTCATAGAAGACATTACTGTACCATCAATAGATTTTCATACGACCGATAATTACACTATTGATAACAGCGTCATAGGCACATACTTAATAAATAAATTTGCAGCGACAGGTGAAATGGGTTACAATATCAATATTCCAAAAAAAGATTTTAAGTTCGGAAATTTTTATAACTGGGATCTTTCATTTGGTTATTTAGTCTTACCTAAAGTTTATAAAAGTTATGATGATGTTAATTTAAATATCTATTCCGAATCCAAAGCTTATTATTTTGAAAAAAATGAATTCCTGAATTCTCCGATAGTAAACTCAGGCGGATTCAGACTTGATACTTACATTGGTATTCAGGCAATATTTCTTTCTTCCATAATGGCAGAACTTTCATATAAAATACCGATTCATACAAATGAATATGCTGAGGTAAATTTTGGTAATCGTACATCAGCACTTCTTATAAGCTTTAGGTATCTATTCTTTCTCTAATAAAATTTCACTAATAAATTTAGTAAATCCGGAATGACACAGGAAAAATTTTATTTAATTATATTTTACATTCTGATCACCGGATCTTTATTTTCACAAAACCCTGTCTATAAAGATTTTCCTGTTCATGAAATTGAAAAACAGAATTTTCTCAGAAATTCACCTTATATAAATTCCGATTATCAGAGTGATACAAATATAAATATTACATATTATAAACTTGATCTGAATATTACTTATCAGCCTGATTATCTTACCGGTATAGTTTCAATTCAATTTACAAGCAGAGTTAATTCTCTGCATGAAGTTTTTTTTGATCTGAGTAATAACATGACTGTTGATTCTATAATTATCCAAAGCACAGGTCAAACATTCAGCCATGTAATGGATAAAATATTTATCCTTCTTCCTTCACAATTAAATAACGGTTCTTCAGAAACAGTTAAAATATTTTACAAAGGAATTCCGATACCTACCGGTTTCGGAAGTTTTATTTTTGGTTCTCATGATAATGGAATGTCTCCCGCTATCTGGACTTTGAGCGAACCTTTCGGAGCGAGTGACTGGTTCCCCTGCAAGAATTCCCCTTCTGATAAAGCTGACTCTTCCGATGTCATAGTGACATGTAGTAATGCTCTTACTGCTGTGTCTAACGGAAATCTCATACTTGAAACAGACAATGGTGACGGCACAAAAACTTATGGCTGGCATAATTCTTATACCATTGCAGTCTATGTCATTTCTCTTGCGATTTCTAATTACGCACAGTATGATAGTTTCTTCAGATATTCTCCAAATGACTCGATGCCAATATTCAATTATATTTATCCGGAAAATTTAGATGGGTTAAAAAGTCAGCTTGACAAAACCGATAATATGCTTGAATTTTTTTCCGAAGTGTATGGACTTTATCCGTTTATAAATGAAAAATACGGACATGCAGAATTTGGCAGGATAGCGGGAATGGAACATCAGACAGTATCATCTATGGGAATATTCCATGATAATATTATGGCGCATGAGCTTGCGCACCAATGGTTTGGTGATAAAATTACCTGTCGCACATGGGAAAACATCTGGCTGAATGAGGGCTTTGCTACTTATGGTGAAGCTTTGTATAATGAATACATATATGGTCAGGCAGGTTATGATGACTTTATTAAATACAGGATGGCAGATAGTAAAAGAGCTGTTGGTTCTATTTATGTACAGGATATAAATTCTGTTGCACAGATATTCAGTGGTGACAGGACTTATGCAAAAGGATGTGTTGTACTTCATATGCTCAGAGGAGTCGTAGGTGATAATAATTTTTTTAGTATTCTGAAAACTTATTCCGCTGACACAAATGTCGCTTACAAAACTGCTGTCACAGAAGATTTTAAGAGAGTAGCTGAATCAGTTTCAGGAATGGATCTTAATTATTTTTTTAATGAATGGATCTACGGTGAAAATTATCCGAGGTATAATGTTGACTGGACTAAGGAGGAAATTAATTCGACACAGTACAATGCAACGATTAACATTCTTCAGGAGCAGAATACATCACCTCTTTTTTTCACAATGCCTGTTCAGATCCTGATCAATTTTCAAAACAGAGATACAATCGTTACAGTCTTTAATAACTCTCAGTATCAGTCATTTTCATTTTCATTCGGCAGTAATCCTCTAAACTTTAAAATTGACCCCAATAATTTAATACTGAAAGAAGTCAGAGGTGAAGATATAATCCCTGTTTCATTTTCACTTGGACAGAATTATCCTAATCCATTTAATCCTTCCACTAATATCAGCTATCAGCTTGGCAGACCTTCAAATGTAAATCTTGTGATTTTTGATGTCACTGGAAGAGAAATATTAACTTTACTTACAGATCAGATTCAGAGAGAAGGTTTTTATAAGTATGAATTCAATTTTGCAAATTTATCATCGGGAGTTTATTTCTATTATTTTACTGCTTCTGATATACAAAATAGTAATTCGTATTTTACTGACACTAAGAAAATGATCCTTGTGAAGTGACCTGATGATATATTTTCGTATTGAATAAATTTAAATATTATACTTTTTGAAATTGATATAAAATTATTCTGAATATTATATTTAATTCATATTCACTTTTATTTATATTTGGTTATGGCAAAAATGATTGAAATCTATGGTAACTTATTTAAAAGCAAAGCACAGACTTTAGTTAATACAGTTAATTGCTATGTAGTAATGGGTAAGGGAATTGCATTAGAGTTTAAGAAAAGATTTCCCGAAATGTTTGAAGTATATAAAGAATATTGTGATAAAAAATTAATTAGACCGGGAGTTTTACAATTGTTTAAAAAATCTACTCCATGGATATTAAATTTTCTACTAAAGATCATTGGCGATCACCTTCAAAATTAGACTATATTGAATCAGGATTAATTAAATTTTCAAATGAATATAAATCTAAAGGAATCAAATCAATTGCTTTCCCAAAATTAGGGACACAAAATGGCGGATTGGATTGGGAAGATGTAAAAATTTTAATGTATGAATATTTGTCACCCTTGAAAGATTTAGATGTTGAGATTTATCATTATTTTCCTGAAACGAAAATTAAAAGAATAAATTATTATGAAGAAGTAATATAATTTGATGGTTAATTAATTTTAGGTAACAAAAAAAACCCGGAAAATTTCTAATCCGGGTTATATATAAATATTTTATTTATCTATTTTCTGATTATTCAGATTTTGGTTCTGAACCTTCTTCCGGTTTAGTCTCAACATCTGATTTTACTTCTTCAGCCTTAACTTCTTCAGCTTTAACTTCTTCAGCTTTAACTTCTTCTGATTTAACCTCAGGAGCTTTTTCAGAAACAGGTTCCGGAGTTTTTGAAGGATCAACTACCGGAGGATGATTCATTTCCGGCACGTCTTCACCAATTATGTCTTCGATCTTAAAGTCGATCTGCTCAGATTCAAAACTTCTGGTCTTATCCTGAATATCGGAAGATGTAAATTTCTTAGGCAGATTGAATTTACTGATATAACCGTCAATCTCATCCTGCTCTTTATCTTTCAAATATTCAATTACAGATAATACTATTTTTTTATTTGTCTTGTCAAATTCAATGATCTCAGCTTTAAGTGAATCACCTGCTTTAAAAAGTTCATTGAAATTTTTAATTGGCATTGTCGAAAGCTGTGAAGCAGGAATAAATGAATCCAGATCTTCAGGAAGCTCTACGATAATTCCTTTTTCGATTGGTTTAATAATTCTGCATTCAGCTTCAGAACCGACTTTGTATTTTTCCTCAAGAGTATCCCATGGATTTTCAAGCAACTGCTTTCTTCCAAGAGAGATCCTTTGATTAGCAACATCCACTCCAAGTATTACGACTTCTATTTCATCACCGATCTTGAACAGATCACCAATATCAAATATCTTCTTTGTCCATGAAAGATCAGAAATATGTACGAGTCCGTCCACGCCTTCTTCAAGCTCTACAAAGATTCCAAAGTTTGTAATGTTACAGACTTTTCCTTTATGCTTTGTACCAATCGGGAATTTGTCAAGAAGACTCTGCCACGGATTTGGTGTAAGCTGCTTCATTCCGAGGGAAAGTTTTTTATTCTCAGAATCAATAGTAAGTATCTGAGCTTCCATTACCTGACCCATTGAAACCATTTGTGTTGGATTTGTAATATGTTGTGTCCAGGACATTTCACTGACATGGATCAGTCCTTCTATACCTTTTTCAATTTCAATGAATGCTCCGTATTCAGTTAGTGATACAACTTTTCCTGATACTTTATCACCGATATTAAATTTATTCTGAATCTCATCCCAAGGATGCTTTTGTAACTGTTTCAATCCAAGATATACTCTTTCCTTTTCTGGATCGAATTCAAGAACTGATACTTCTATATTCTGATCAAGATCTACAATATCACTCGGATGATTTATTCTACCCCATGAAAGATCTGTGATGTGAATTAAACCGTCAAGACCACCAAGATCAACGAATACTCCGAAATCGGTAATAGCTTTTACAACAGCTTTCATTGTCATACCTTTTTCAATTGTCTTCAGAAGTTCTTCTCTTTGTCCCTTCATTGACTCTTCAATGATCAGCTTATGAGACACAATAATATTTTCATTTACATTATTTACTTTCAGTACTTTGAAGTCCATTGACTTGCCAACATACTCATCATAATCTCTGATAGGTTTTGTGTCAATCTGTGAACCGGGCAGAAATGCAGAAAGTCCGGAGATGTCAACGACAAATCCACCTTTGATCCTTCTGATACATTTTCCTTTTACAATAGATCCATCTTCCTGTGCTGAGACTATCTTGTCCCACATTTTCATCGAATCAGCCTTCTTCTTCGAAAGTACAAGCTGTCCTTCTTTGTCTTCTATCTTCTCAAGAAATACTTCAACTTCTTTTCCTACTGCAATTTCATCAGGATCTGAAAAATCATTTATTGAAACTCTGCCGTCAGATTTGGAACCAATGTCTATTAGAACATCTTCTCCATTGATAGCCACTATTTTACCTTTTACAAGATCATTTTCCTTTATTACATTAAATGTCTTTTCATACAGATCAAGCATTTTCTTATATTCAGCTTCATCATAATCACTTACGATAATTTTGATCTTATCTTTTTCAGCTTTGATCTTTTTTGTAAGAGAAGCAGACATTTCTTTTGGAGCTTCAGTTTCTTTCACTTCTGTTTCATTTATTTCTGTTTCTACCATTATAGGTTTTATTCCTTCCGGCATAATTAGCTTTTGTATGCCATTTTAACTTTTACTGTTTTTAATTATTACAGTATCAGTTTGTTTAATTAATTAATTCCCCAAGGGGCTTTATTATAAATATTTTCAATAATCTATTTCAAATCTGAAGTTACGCAAATACCGATATTTATTTCAAACCGGATGATGCTTGTTTCCAAACTCTGTTTGGAAATGCAATTTTCAATTGAAACTCCGTTTCGCAAAAGTTCTTTGAAAAGAATTCCGTACAAAAGTAATAAAGCGTTTCTTCAGTTTTAATCTTTAATCCAAACCACTTACAATTCTGAACAGATAATTTACCTGCTCTTCTATAATCATGTTTGTTGTATTCACCTCTACCGCATCTTTGGCTTTTTTTAAAGGACTTTCTTTTCTTGAGCTGTCAACAGAATCTCTCTTCTTAAGCTCAGCCATTATTTTTTCAATTGGCAGCTTCATTCCATGTTCCATAAAATCCTGTCTCCTTCTTGCAGCTCTCGTCTTTAGATCACAGACAAGAAAAAATTTAAATTTTGCATTTGGGAAAACAACTGTACCAATGTCTCTCCCGTCCATGACAACATCATTAGATTTTGCATAATCACGTTGTTTGCTTACGAGAATTTTTCTTACATCTTTTATTGAACTTACACTGCTGACCTTGCTTGTTACATCAAGCGACCTTATCTCTTTTGTAATATTTTTACCGTTAAGAAAAACTTCTTCGCCTTCAAATTTTATGTCAGCTTTGCTGGTAATTTCAACTATCTTTTTTGTATCATTCGGCTTGATACCTTTTTTTAGTAATTCAAAAGTAATTGCCCTGTACATTGCTCCGCTGTCTATATATAAATAATTCAGTTTCTCTGCCAGTATTCTTGCCGTTGTACTCTTCCCCGTTCCCGAGGGTCCATCTAACGCTACTACAACTTTATCCATTACTCAACAATTGACGTTATCAGTTTTTATAAATATTTTTTAAAATAAAGAAATAATTCAGACAATTCATTAATTGAATTTCTTATTTCCATTGAAATGTCCGTTTAAATAAAGATAATAACGAATAACCTTAGAGGTAAAGAAATGCGGTTTGTTCGAAATTGCTTTTAATTATTTCAAAAATTCAGAAATAAACTCAACCTTTTTCTGAATGACACACAAAGTCGCTAAATTAATGCAAATTTTCAATGTATTTTTAAGAGACAAATTTAAAAATCTGCCATTAGATATCTAAAACTTTTCAAAACTAAAATGAAGATTCGAGATAACTTCAGGAAAGTAGAATACTTTTTTATATTTAACACAATTCCAATTTTTTTCAGTTTAAAGATTTTTTAAATTACATACTGATTTAAAATACTGATATGAAAATCTAAGTATTTGGTGTAAAAAAAATATTCTGTCTGAATACCTATACTAATAATATATAAAGCAGATTTATAGAAAAATTAAGTTTGGTAAAAGAAACAGATCTTAATCATCCATTAATCCTAATTTAATTTTGTTTAATAGTGTTCTGCAGTTTAAAATCCTTGACATCTCCGCTAATCCTAAAATAGTCAGATATATTTGAATTTTAAAAATACATTTTATATTTAATTCAGTTGAATTAGTTTTATCCTATGGTCCGCATTATAATTATCTCTGTTTTTTTAATTTTATTTACTTCACAGATCTTTTCACAGGTCAATGTTGAAAGCATTACCATAACAGGAAATGATTACCTGACTCGAACTGAAATTTCTAGTATGATGGTAACAAGAAAAAACACTCCGCTGAGCATTGATCAGTTTATGCTTGATCTTAAGACAATAAGAGACAGGTATAAAATTAACGGATATCTTTATATGAAATTTGTTGGAGAGCCGCTAAAATTCTCTGATGATTCAGCTTTTGCAGAAATTACTATAGATATTGCTGAAGGTGAAGTTATTGATATAGGTAAAATAAATATTACAGGAAATAAATCCATTTCAACTGAAAAGATCCTTTCGAAATTTGAGACTAAAGTAGGAGATAATCTTAGTGATGCTAAACTAAACCGTGATATTGCTGCACTGCTGAAAACTTATGAAAAATCCGGATTACCATTTGCCAGGATCACAGTTGATGACATTTCAATTTACAAAACCGGTGAACCGGAAAAAGATAAGATAAAAATAGAACTTAATGTAATTGAAAATACCAGAATCACGATCGATCAGGTTAGGATAAAAGGAAATGAAACTACAAAAGATTACGTGATAACCCGTGAGCTAAATCTGGATGAAAACAGGACAGTTGATACTGAATCACTTTTAAATATGAAGGAGAAACTCGATCGTTTAAATATATTTGAATTTGTTGCTGACCCGAAAGTTTATTCTATAAAAGGCAAAGACGAATCAGGTCTGCTCATTGAAGTGACGGAGGGAAATACAAATACATTTGACGGAATTCTTGGATACGTACCTCCCGTCGAAGGAGTATCAGAAGGATATCTTACAGGTCTTGTTAATATTTCATTCAGAAATCTATTCGGTACCGCAAGAAAAATTGAAGCTAAATATTTTCAGGAAGTAAAAGAGACTCAGGAACTTGCATTCAGATATTTCGAGCCGTATTTTTTTGATCTTCCTTTGAATCTAAATCTCGGGTTTCTGCAAAGAATACAGGACAGCACTTATACTAAAAGAAATCTAGATCTAAAAGGTGATTTTCTTTTTTCGGAAGACTTTACCATTTCTCTTGTAGGCGGATATGAAAGGGTTATTCCATCAGACAATCCTAATAATACTATTGTGATTGCTGACTCCAGAATACTTTCGTCAGGTATTCAGTTAAATTATGATAACAGGGATAATATTTTTATTCCGACAAAAGGATTTAATTATAATACTTTTTATTCCTACGGAAGTAAAAAAATATTCAACGCAGCTCAGCTTCAGCAATATGGCTATCAGGATTTTTATTCCATTCAGAGATACTATATTAATATAGAATATTACTACTCCATCATTCCCCGACTTACAACTCTTTTGGATATCTTCGGAGGTGAAGTCAGATCTGAAAAGCTGGAAGAGTCAGATTATTTCAGGATCGGAGGATTAAATTTCATCCGTGGTTACAGACCTGATCAGTTTCTCGCTTCACGTCTTGTTTCAGAAAATTTCGAAGTTCGTTATTCAGTTTCCAGAAAAGGTTTCCTGTTTAGTTTCTTTGACGCCGGATATTATTTCAGACCATATGATGAAATAAATAATTATCCCGAGCAAAGCGGATTCCTGTATGGTTATGGTCTGGGCATCAGACTTGAGACCGGTCTCGGTGTCATCGGAGTCGGTTATGGACTCGGTAAAGGTGACAGCATTCTTGACGGTATAATTAATTTTGGTTTGATAAATGATTTTTGATATGCCTCTAAGTCTCGAAGACTCTAAGATTAAAAACAAATACATTTACTCCCTCAAGAGTCTGTCTCAAAACACTGCACATTTTCAATTTTTCGATTAGGGAAATCTAAAATTTGCTCAGAATCATTTATGATTTTTTTTATAAAGAGCTTGTTTTCTTACTTTTGACAAAATCTTTCAAGAAGCGAGATATCTATTTGCACTAAATAATAAAAAAAAACATTTCGCCACAAGAGTTGGGAATTTAAATCCTGTTTAAACTAAAATTTGAATCCTTTAAGCCTTCGAGACTCGGAGCAAAATTAATATTTTTTAGACTAGATAAAAAATTGGAAATGTATTTTTTAATAATATTACTCTGTTTTGTTAAAGTTCTTTCAATTGCATTCCTTAAAAAAATTTCAACAGATATATCTTAAGTCAATAAATAATTATCCTGAGAGGCTCATGTACACTATCTTCTTCGAATACTGATCTTCCTATTTTACACTCTTCACATTTTCCCTTTATACAAAAAAATTTATGCAAAAAAATCAGTCCTTGTTCTGTAGCCGGATTAATTGCATTCACTGCAAGCTGATCCTGCATGACTTTTGATATCTCATTTGAGGGAGATTTCTGTTTATTGTTTTTGAAAAAATATTCGACTTTGTTTTTCAAATTCTCACTTCCGGTATCTTCAGCTTTTTGATACATAAATGGAAAGACCACATTAGATATAATATCTTTTATTCTGTCAGATCCGATTCCTTTATTTTCTGATTTTGATTTCTTCCCGAAATTGTAATGACATTTCCAGTAAGGAGAAATAATTACCATTGAAAACAGTTTATTCATACTTTTCAAAATGTCAGTGCTTTCTTCAAATTCCATAATCAGTCTTTCAGTAAATCTGTTATCTAAAATTTCGTAGAGTAATCCTGAAGCATATGCTAGTCTTAAAGTAGGAAAATTCGGAGGTCTTAAACGAAAGAAATTCCACTCCGATCTTATCATCTCTTCTTTTTTTATCTCTCCCCTTATACTGATCCAGTTACTGAACAAATCTTCGGAATATTCATCTTCAATTTTCAGATCGGAAAGAAATCCCGACAGACCAAATATCAATGCATCTGTCTGCTGTCTGTCAAAGTTCAGCTTACTGATCTTTTCAATATCGATCTTCCTTGAAAGAGTAATAAACTGTTCTTTATTTTTTGAATATCCAAGTGCTTCACATAAATATTCAAACAGAACATGTTTCTCAGAAATATCGGAATGCTTATGCCTTTTTAATTCCTCTTTTCTGAGCTTGAATTTTTTGGACTTATGTTTTAGTCTGACCAGACCAAGTTCTTTTATGAAAGAAATTTTTTCTTCATAAATAATTTCTTTGCTTTTAGGATAACATGGAAGTCTGAATGATTCAGATGGTTTATTGATAATATCTTTCCAGATACAGTGAATTGATCTGCTGAGGAATTCAGAAAGTACAACAGTCGGTATTTCACGCAACTGATCAACTATTGGGTTTTTGACTTTTGAAAAGAGATCATCATAGAGCGCAACCTGAAGGATGACATCATTGTATTTACCGTCTCCCTGATGTTTGTGTAATTTCCAGTCATTTGTAGTTCTGTGTATTTCGATCGAACCTGAAAGAATATTTCCGTCTAATCTTATTTTTGCATTTGTATAATCCGGACCTGCGTCTTTGTTTCTATGTCCGTAATCAATTATTTCTACATCTCTGCCGTCATTTGTTTTCAGATCAGAAAAATTGGATTTATCTTCCCAGATCCTGCAAATGAAATTTTCATTTAAGTTTAGTTTTTTCATTAATTTTTAAATTGGTTTTAACTACATTAATAAAATTTTTTTAAAAAAATTAATTATTACTAATAAAACACATGCGAAATTTAAATTTTAAATTTATAATGCTGATCTTATCCGTTATGATCTTAAACGGATGCTCAGGCAACAAAAAAACAGAAGAACAATATCTTGCGGATGCTAAGTTAAAACTTGAGGAAAAAAAGTATGATGAAGCTATTGCTGATTACAGAGAATTCTTAAAGAACTACCCTAAATCTGATCAGGCGATATATGCTTATAATGAGATCGCCGGGATCCAGATAAGCAATTTAAGTAATCCTCAGGAAGGAATAAAGACCTATCAGGAACTTGCAAAAAATTTCCCTGACACTAAAGAAGCTAAGCAGTCTTTATTCATGGTAGCATTTATATATGACGAGACTTTGAAGGATAAAACAAATGCAATAAATTCTTATCAGGCGTTCCTTGACAAATATCCTGAAGATAAAGATCAGAATGATAAGATGAGTGAATCTGCAAGGACTATGCTTGAAGTTCTGAAATCCGGAAAATCCATTGAAGAGATAATTGAGGAAAGTATAAGTAAAAGTGGTAAAAGTACAGACACTACAGGAACTTCGGGCAGTGAAGATTCAAAAAACAATTTAGAGAAATTAGAAACGGATACTAAAGAAACCGGGAAAAAAGTTCAGAAGGATGTTAAAGTAGATGAAGAAATTGGTAAAGACCCTGCACAGAAATAGTAAACTTCTAAAATTTAACTATTGACAGAAACAACTGATTACAAAAAATATTTAGACCCTTCCGTTATTTCCCGGCTTTCGAATATGGAACTCAAAGCCCGGATGGTAGTGGAAGGGTTTATTGCTGGTCTTCATAAATCCCCATACCACGGCTTTAGCGTTGAATTTGCAGAGCACAGACAGTACATGCCCGGTGATGATCTGAAATTTATTGACTGGAAAATCCTCGGTAAGACAGAAAGGTATTATGTAAAAAGATTTGAGGAAGAGACCAATCTAAAGACATATCTTTTATTAGATATCAGCAGATCAATGGATTTCAAATCGGAAAATACTTCATCATTAAATAATTTAAGAAAAGGATTTTTTAAAAAATATTTTTCTAAAGAAAATAGAGAAGAATTACAAACCGGATCTGATTTGACAAAACTTGAATATGCGTCATATCTTGCAGCTTCCTTAGCTTATCTCATGCTGCTTCAGCGGGATGCAATTTCACTTACGACTTATGATACTGAGATTAGATCATATATTCCTCCTCATTCTACAAAAGCTAATCTCAGATTAATATTAAAAGAGTTAACTAATATTAAATCTTTAAATCAAACAGGAACCGCTAAATGCCTGAATGAAATTGCCGATAAAGTTAAGAAAAGAGGTCTGGTAATTTTGTTCAGCGATCTGTTTGATGAACAGAAAGATGTATTAAATGCGCTTAAACATTTCAGATACAATAAAAATGAAGTAATTATATTTCAGATAATGGATCCTATGGAAATAAATTTTCTGGAAGGCAGTCCTGTAACATTAAAAGATATGGAAACAAATGAAGAGATGTATTCTCAGCCGGCCGCTATGCAGAAAATTTATAGAGAATCAATTCAGGAGTTTATTCAGAATTACAAAACTGAATGTATTAAAAATAATATAGAATATATTACTATGTCCACAGCGACTTCTTTTGAAACCGCATTACTTGGATATCTAAACAAAAGAAAAAGACTTGTCTGAAAATTCTTAAAATTCAGAATTAATATCTGATCCTGTTAGCATCTGTATTCCAGATCGGTATAGTCAGCTTATAATCGCCAAATCCTGTTTCATCCACAAAAATATATTGCTGATTTTCATTATAATATTCCCAGATCTCATAAGGTTTTACGCCTTCATTAAACGGATGCCTTTCAATATTATTCGGTTCTCCAAAAATAATAAAAACCATACCCATATCCGTCTTCCAGCCGTCTATATAATGTGAATATCTTTCGTTTGCTACACCAATTCTTTTATAATATTCCACCATCAGTTCATTCTTAGTCGTATAAGGTGAAGGATCTTTTTCACGCCAGAATTCGACAAAATTTTTCTCTTTCAATTCCGGAGTTTTAGAATTTTTAATCTTAGTGATCTCTTCGCTGCTTGCAATGTAGATCATCTGATCAATTAATATGTTCAAATCTTTTACATTAGTAGGCATTCCGCTGAGTTTATTTTCGAATTCCTTATATGCGACTATCTCACCTGTACTGTTATTAGTTAATTCAATCGTGTATTCTCCAAAAATCAGATTGGAAGTTGAAACTTTTTCGAAATATTTATTGATTCCTGGACTCAGAGTGTAAACTAAATTATCCTTTTCCAATATATTTTCCTTACTGTCAGTAATTGTATAAGTAAAATCATTAACAACTTCTTTATCACTGGAATTATATACTTCAAAAAATAAATAGATCGATTTCAGGTTTCCTATGTTTCTTGCAATAAGAGGTGTAATAACTTTTTTACCGTTCTCCTCTTTTACATTACTGACAAGCATTATATTACTGGCGGAAATATCTTTTTGTACAAAATCTGTAATTTCCACACTCCCCTTTTCCGTCTTTTCTTTTTTTGTGTTAATATCCGTTATTGTAATTTCGAGATTGTAATTTCCCGGATTTAAGTAAAATTCTTTTACAATATATTTTGAAGAGGATTCAAGATTCTTTTGCTCGGCTTTTGAAGTAGATACAAGGTCTGTAATATTTTCATTACTCACTATCTCATTAAAAGAATTTGTGATCTTAATATTGTAAGTAATACTTGCATCATAATTTTTAGTGGTATAATTTTTTTTGAACTGAAGATTTTCTAATGGTATCTCTAGATATACGTCTAATCTGGCTTTACCTTCATCTTTACTGTAAAATACAAGCGGGTCGAAATAAAAGAAATCCCTTGAATCAATTTCAATTACTTTATTACTAAGCTGTGAATATGAATCTTTAAAAGCTAAAACTGATATGAATGAAATTAATATCAGACACAACAGTTTCTTTAAATCACTGCTAAATTTTAATTCGATTTGATTTGAATGTTTCATGGCAAACCCCTTTTGTTATTAATTTTAGTAATTATTTTAAACTATTTCTCCAAAGAGATCAAACTCTTCAGAATCAAATATTTTTACATTATAAAACTCACCTGTCATCAAGTCAGTATTGCTTATATAAATTTCCTGATCTATCTCAGGTGCGTCTCTGTAACTTCTTCCAATAAAATATCCGTTTTCTTTTCTGTCTATCAATACCTTTAGTACTTCATTATTTGAATTCATGTTTCTCTTAATTGAAATTTCTTTCTGAATATCCATTAAATGTTTTTGTCTCGAAAGTTTTTCCTTAAGCGGAATTCTGTCCGGTATTTCAGCAGCAGTTGTTCCATCCTCATGTGAATATGTAAAAACACCTAATCGGTCAAATTCATATTCCTTTATGTACTCTGTTAATTCCATAAAATCTTTTTCAGTTTCATCCGGATATCCGACTATAAAAGTTGTCCTTACTGCAATACCCGGAATGTCATTTCTGAGCTTTTCCAAAAGATTCGTCAGAATCTTTTTCGTGATCCCTCTTCTCATTGATTTCAATACGTTATCTGTAATATGCTGAACAGGTATATCAATATAATTACAAATATTTGGTGTATCTCTGATGACTTCAATTACATCTTCAGGAAATCTCGAAGGATAAGCATACATTAATCTTATCCATTCAATTCCTTTTATATTAGACAACTCTCTGAGAACTTGTGACAATTCTCTTTTTCTGTTTATATCAAAACCCCAATAAGTAGTATCCTGACCGATGACAATAATTTCTTTGACTCCTTTTGAAGCAAGTATTTGAGCTTCCATTATTATCTGATCGAGAGGTTTTGATCTGTGTCCGCCGCGCATTATTGGTATTGCGCAGAATGAACATGGATTATCGCAGCCTTCACTGATCTTCAGGTACGCAAAATGTGAAGGAGTTGTTAAGCTTCTCTCACCAAGCAGTTCACTTTTATAATCTCCTCCAAGTTCTTTTAAGATTCCAATAATTGTATTTGGTTTATCAGTTGCTCCGAAATATTTATCTACTTCAGGAATATCTTTTTCCAGTTCATCTTTATATCTGTCCGACAGACATCCAGCCACATATACATTTTTCAAAAGTCCTTTATTCTTTCTTTCGACAGCTCTGATTATCGTATCGATAGATTCCTTCTTGGCATTTTCAATAAACCCGCATGTATTAATGATCACATTCTCAGCATCATTTTCATCTTCTACCATTTCAATGTCATTAGACTTAAGCTGCGACATTATGAATTCAGAATCCACAAGGTTTTTAGAACATCCGAGAGTAATTAGTTTTACTTTATCTTTTTTAACTTTCATTAAATTTTAAAACTATATTAAATTTAAATTTAAATTTGAATTTGAATTTTTATAAATTTATTAAGGCAACTTATTTGAATAATGCTCTTAAATAAATTAACCCTCCAATCCTTCAGATTATTTAGAGGGATGTAAGAGGGTTGGTTTTTCTGAAACTAATGCTTTTATGTTCAATAATAAATGATAAAACTTAATTCTTTAAAGAAATTAGAATTTGTTTTTTGCCTCCAAGACTCAAAGGCTCAAAGGAGTTTATTCTTTAATGGTTTTTAACTTAAAGCCTTAGAGTCTTAGAGCCTTAGAGGTAAAATTCAAAACGTTTTAGAAGAATGTGAATTTTAAGTAACCAAAAAACTTTCACTTTACTTGAATTTTCTTCAAGATATAATCATAACAAACCAAAGGATACTGAGTAGATTTAAAATTTTTAAAGTCTATATTTTCAATGTCAGTCATCGAGCTGAGATATGAATCATAATCTCCGTTCAGAAGATCTCTTGCAACATCATTTTTAACTATCACATGATCTATCCATACATCTGTAAATCCATACCAGTAAATCCGGTAATCCACTTTACTTCGGGCAGCAGATATCTTTCCGTCTGGATTCAGATCCTTTCCCGAAAATATTATTAGAGAATCCATTTGCAGCCTACCGCCGAAGCTTTCGAGATAATCTCCGCTGTAATCCATTCTGCCGGGATCATCCGGATCGGTTCCTATAAAATCTTTTGCAGTAATTTCAACTTCTATAATGACCTTTCCTTTTATATTCACAATCTCAAGCCTGCCGATGGGTGTCATTATGTTTTGATCGTTATAATTTTCTTTTCTCGGAATTATCAGATCTCTTTTTATCCGGAGTCTTGTATTTATGTAAAACTGATGAAGTGTATCATTGAGCCATTTTGAATTCAGAGAATCCGATCTTGTAAAAAAGTCTGCACCTTTTAAAACATAGCCCGGCTTATCTGTTTCCGTATTGCAGAATATTACATTTTCGCCTTTGCCAAATTCCGATCGATCGCTGATCACAGTGCCTGTCTCACTTTCCTTAAAATCAGATTCACTTTCAAGTTTATAATATTTTGCTGAAGCGAGATAATCCAATAATTCAGTCTGACGCTCTTTGCTGATAGTGCGGATAATTTCCGAACTTTCCTGTACAGGAACTTTCTCAGTTTTAGCAGATGAGAATTCATCCTTATATAAAAAAGCGAGTGCCCCGATCACAAGTAATGCTGATATTATAATTTTATTTTTCATTATGTAATTTGCTTAGTTTATCTGATCAGTAACATTTTTTTTGTATCAATTAAAATGTTGTCAAGATACAGACTGTAAAAATAAACACCGCTCGATATTCCGTTCCCTTCGAATTCTATTATATGCTTTCCTGAATTTTGTTTTCTGTTTACAAATGTTTTAAGTTCTTTACCTTGTACATTATATATTTTTAGTTCCACGTAACTCGTAATTCGTAACTCGTAACTCGTAACTTATGATAGTATTTGGATTGAATGGATTTGGATAATTTTGAGACAATGAATAATCTGTTGGTATAATTAAAGAATTCTCTTTTATACTTGTTATAGGAATATATACACTATCGCCTCCGGTTTTAGTAAATATACCGTGCGAAAATGTATATTCCCATCCGGTTTGATTATTATAAAAATTGGATAAAAACATCTCACTTAAGTGATATGCAGTATCAGGTATTTGAAATGACCAATTTAATCCTCCATTGGTTGTTCTATGAACTATTCCTCTCCCCTGTAGATTTGGATATTCAACAGCTGCACCAACTCCATAAATCGTGTCTCTTCCAATATTCGAAAAATTGAATACGGATCTAAGCATAACTAAATTACCAGAATTCTTAACCTTTTGAGTTGTCCAGGTTAATCCTCCATCTGTAGTTTTTTTGACACTATCACTGCTTTTCCAACCTGTCAGAGTATCCACAAAAAACATATCATAAAATCCATCAATGCCGGGCAAGAATGTCCAGTTGAATCCTCCGTTAATTGTTTTAAACAACTGACCTGTGTTTGCCATGAATCCCATTTGAGAATTATACATGTAAATTTTTTCGGGATTTCCTCCAAAAGTATAATACTGAGTATACCAGCTGCTCCCGCCGTTATCAGTTCTGAAAATTCCCCCGTTGAATCCGTTTGGATCGGTTATCCATAAGGTATCTTTATTTAATACCGACATATCTTTGAATTCTTTTGCGAATTGTGCATTCAAATAAATCCAGCTAATACCACTGTTTGTAGTTTTTAAAACAATACTGGTAATATCCGGGTATTTTGTTCCGCAGATATATCCCGTAATTGAATTTGGAAAATTTATCTTATTCATACCGGCGAAAATAGTATAAACTTTAAACCAGTTATTTCCACTGTTGGTAGTCTTGATCACATAATCCGAATCACCATTATTACTACCTTTAGTGATAGCATATCCGGTAAGACTATCAGTAAACACCATATCTCTAAGATCTCTATTATTTAGAAATGGCAACTGCTGAAGCTCCCACCCGGACGGCGGATTATCAGAAAAATTAAACCCAATAATAAATATGAGAATACTAACTGCATATATCAGAGATGAGATCTTTTCGGTAATGAGTTTTTTGCTTTTCATATTATTCTATTTCGTAAATTCCTTTGGGACTTTTGTAACGTATTGAAATTGATTTATATTTTCAATCTCATTTTTTGTTTGCAAAAATTCCTGTTTTTAAAATTTATTTAACAATTATTTACTTAATTTCATAGTATCATTTTGGTATCCTTTAATTAAATTTTGAAATTATTTATTTTATATCTGTCAAAGCATTTTTTAAATAAATTGCTGATATTAAAAAATATTTGACGAAACAAAATTAAACAAATCGTAACTATAAGATCTTTTTGTTTTAGATGACCTAAATGTAATTTAAAAGTAGAAACTTTGGAATGTTGTATTTAAGTAATATCGGTATAGATTATGTAAGGTTTAAAGCATAATTTTGAATCATTTATAAAATAAAATCTGACAGATATGAAAAATAAAGATGAAATATTAATATATAAGACAAATGAAAAAAAGACTCAAATTGAAGTTCGGTTTGCTACTGATACTGTATGGCTTTCTTTAAATCAGATATCTGATCTTTTCGGAAGAGATAAATCTGTTATATCCCGACATTTAAAAAATATTTATAAAGAAGGTGAATTGAAAAAGACTTCAACTGTTGCAAAAAATGCAACAGTTCAAAATGAAGCGGGCAGAAATATCACTAGGAAAATTGAATACTTTAATTTGGATGCCATTATATCAGTTGGATATCGGGTTAATTCCAAATTGGGAACACAATTCCGAATCTGGGCAACTCAAAGACTTAAAGAATTTCTCATAAAAGGATACACAATTAACGAAAAGCGTCTGAAAGATACTGAACTGAATTTCATTGAATTAAAAAATACTGTAAAGCTGCTTGAGAATATTATAGAACGAAAGCAACTTACTTCTTCAGAAGCAACCGGATTACTCAAAGTAATAACCGATTATACACATGCTCTCGACCTTTTAGATCAGTATGATCATCAGACTATGAAAAAATCTTTAAAGACTTCAAAAGATAAATTTAAGATTACTTATGAAGAAGCACAGAAAGCTGTAAATATGCTGAAAGAAAAATTCGGAGGATCTGATCTTTTTGGAAAAGAAAAAGACGGGTCTTTGAAAAGTTCACTTGGAAATATTTATCAGACATACAGAAAAAAAGAACTTTATCCCGGTGCAGAAAATAAAGCAGCGCATCTTTTATATTTCATTGTAAAAAATCATTCATTCACTGATGGAAATAAACGTATTGCAGCATTTTTGTTTATTTGGTTTCTGGAAAGAAATGGATTGCTTTACGCAAAGGACGGATCCAAAAAAATTGAAAATAATACTTTGGTTGCACTGACTCTAATGATAGCCGAATCAAAACCTTCTGAAAAAGAAATGATGGTCAGAGTAATTATAAATCTTATGCAAAAAAATAATAAATAAATCTGAACCTCAAAAAAGTGTTTTATCTTTGCTTCATTATTGTTATTTTTAGCCTGTGAAAATTCTTAAAATCAAAAATATCATTCCTGTTTTAATTTCATTCATTATTTTCTTCTCAGGAAGTTTTTCATTTGCACTCATACATCATTCATGTGTCAGCGATGGAAATACTCATATGACATGTGAAAAGGAAACTGAAGATGAATGTTGTGAACAAGATGTCTGCTGTGAATTACCGGGCATTCATGAGGAAATGATTACCAAAATGGATTGCTGTGAAATTCATACAGAAAAGTATGAACATTCAGAACCTTGTCTTCCTTTCGTAAAAGATTCTAAAGTAAAACTATATTCACAATACTACTGCAATAACTCTACAAGTTTAAAACAATCTGTTCAGTCAGAATTCAATTCTTATCAATACAACATTAATTTCTCAGTCAGAGATGTCTGCACTTTAAATTCCAGTTTCAGAATTTAGACTTACAAATCAATTTCGTTCACTATGTCAATTTATTTCTAACAGGAAATATTTCCTGTATTTGAAAAATTGATCTACACCTAATATTAAATTTTTAAAAAACTTAAACTATATAATCTATTTATGAAAACAATTATCGTAATTGCTCTGTTATTCATCGCTTTTTCATTTTCACAAAACAGCAATACACTTGCAAATAATCAGGATTCAGTAAAGACATGCGTCGTCAGCGGTGAGGAATTGGGTGCAGACGTCGTAACTTATGTTTACTTTAATAATACTGTCGAACTTTGCTGCGAAGTATGTTTAAAGGCATTCAAAAAAGAACCTGCAAAATATCTTGCCGGTAATCTATGGTGTCCGGTATGTCAGGATGATGACGGAAAAAAGGAAACATTTTCCACTCATGATAATGTGAAATATTATTTTTGTAATGACGGTTGTAAAGAAACTTTTGAAAAAGATCCGGATAAAGTGTTAAGTGATAATAAAAAAGATGTCGAATAAATTAATCTTTATAATATTATTTGTTTCATCACTTTTTGCATCTGAATTATTCTCTCAAAATATCAGCGGTATCGTGTATGGTAAGGTCAATAATAAAAATGAAACTCTCGATGCCGCTATTATCAAATGGATAAATACTAAGAAAGGTACGATTACTGATGAGAAAGGAAAATTCGAAATATCTGCAGAAGGTATTTCTGATAAAAGAATAGTTGTTTCTTATATTGGATTTTCTGCAGATACAGTCGAGGTTGGTAATGATTTGAATCTGAAAATTATTCTTATTCCAAACTCAACTACTGAGGAAATAATTGTAAGTGATGACAGAGGCTCATCCTTTATCGGACGCGAATTACCAAAAACTGAAACTATCACTTCGCAGGAACTGGTAAAGGATGCATGCTGTGATCTGTCAGGTTGTTTCGGGAGAAATTCTTCTGTCGAGGTTGCAGTGACAGACATTCTTACCGACAGTAAGGAACTTAAAATTCTCGGACTCGAAGGCGTGTATACTCAGATACTTATTGATAACGTACCTCTCCTTACAGGACTTAATGTAAAGTATGGCGTCAGCAGTTATCCGGGGACGATCATTGACAGGATCACAGTTTCAAAAGGTTCGAACTCTGTACTTCAGGGATATGAATCCATCAGCGGGATCATGAATGTCATTCTGAAAAATTATAATAATTCCGATAAGCTATTGCTGAATGGATATCTGAACAGTATGCTTGAGAAACAGGTGAATATAAATTACGCTGAAAAATTCGGAAATAATCTCAATTCTATTTTTTCATTTCAGTCAGTTCAGAGCTCAGACAGGATCGACGAAAACGGAGATGGTTTCCTTGATAATCCTCTTGTCACGCGATATACTTTTTATAATAAATGGGATTATGCTGATGATGTAAAAGAGGTCAACAGAACAGATGTAAACGCTGCCTTCCGTTACTGGAATGAAGAAAGGACAGGCGGTCAGACAGATTATTTTCAGGATACAGATGCAGGCAGTGATCAGGTCTATGGACAAACTGCTGATCTGAATTCGTTTGAAGGATATCTCCGCTACAGCAGGCAGTTTACATCGGATAACAGTTTCAAGCTTTATATGAACTCATCATATTATGATCAGAATTCATATTTTGGATTTACAAAATATAGAGGAACTCAGACTTCGTTTACGGCATCAGGATTTTATGAAACAGCTTTCTCCGACAGGACAGTTTTAAAGACCGGACTAAGTTATAAGTATCTGGATGTAGATGATAATATAGTATTTGAAGACACAACTACAAAAACCTATGCAGGCGATTACCCGAAACTCGAATCTATACCGGGTATCTTTGCTGAGGGTTCATTCAATTTCCTTGATGACAAAGCAAGTCTCATGGCGGGTTTCAGATATGATTATCATAATGTTTATAAATCAATTTATACACCGAGACTGCTTTTCAGATATCAGCCTGAAGATGAATTTGTAATGAGAGCTTCCATTGGAACAGGTTTCAGAACCATTAATCTTTTTAATGAATATAATAACATACTGGCAAGCTCAAAGGACATAATAATTCTCGAGCAGCTCGATCCTGAAAAAATATTAAACTACGGAGTTGATCTTCTTTGGTATTTTAATATCGCAAATAACGGCGGCAGTTTGAATTTAGATTATTACAGGACTGATTTTGATAATAAAATTATTCCTGATTATGATTCAGATCCGACTGCTGTATTATTTTCAAATCTGAATGGAGATGCATATTCAAATGTGTTTCAATCGGAACTGAACATAAATCTTCTTAGATATCTTGATGTAAAGCTTGCGTATAAATTTGTACAGCTTAAATATGAGAATAACGGTATCTGGTATGATCAGCCTTTTAATCCTGAAGATAGGATACTGACAACTGTTTCATATACATTTCCTGATGATACATGGGGATTTAATGCAGGTCTGCAATGGTTTGGCACACAGCGTCTGCCTTCTACTGCTACGAATCCTGTTCAATATCAGAGACCGACAGAGTCGGATCCTTTTTCAATTATAAATATGCAGGTAAACAGGAATTTTAAATATTTTGATCTGTATGGCGGAGTAGAAAATTTACTCGATTTTACACAGCAAAATCCGATCATCTCTGCTGACGATCCTTTCGGTCCATATTTTGATACTTCATATGTATGGGGTCCGACTTCAGGCAGGGAATTTTATTTTGGATTCAGAGTGAAATTAAATTAGAACGTTAAAATAAATTGCCTCAAAGTCTCGAAGGCTCTAAGAAAGTTTTTAAAAAACATTTTTTAATATCATTCGTCTCGAAGGCTTTAAGGCTCAAAGAAAGTTTTTAATTTTAATATTAAAAAAAAATGAGTTTTAGAGTCTTCGAATTTTAAAGTCTTTGAGCTTTTGAGTTTTTAAAACTTAGAGTCTTAGAGTCTTTGAGCCTTTGAGGCAAATACCTGTGTTTGAAATCAGAAATTTAAATACCAGAACAAAGCAACTTCATTTTTATGTTTTTCAATTCCTTTGTATAAATTTAAATCAAATCCTCCAAGAGTGAATCCGCATGATTCATAAAACTTACAGGCAGCTACATTATTATTTTGAGTCTCTATCATTATCCCGTGAAGTTTTTTTTCTTTAGACCAATTTACTGAAGCTCTGATCAATTCTTTTCCAACTCCCTTTCTCCGGAATTTTTGCTTTATGGAAATTTCCAGCCATGCAAAATTATTCCAATACCTTTTCAAAAATACCTGTCCGGCTAATTCATCTTTGTAAAAGCCAAAATAAATAACTGTATCAGATCCGGTAATAAGTTCGGTCGAATCTATTTTTATGTTGTCATATCTTTTCGAATAAGGATTTACTGCAATTTCTCTAAGCTTAAAACTATCTTCTGTAAATTCTATTTTATATTCAGTAGAAATTTCAAATTCTTCATCACATTTGTTTAAATAATGATGATTGTTTTTGTTAATTTCAGATATAGTTATCATGTTTTTTAAATTTTAATAAAGTTCTTTATTTAATAAAAAAAATGAAACTCCTAAAAATCAATCTTTTGTTGAGATAACTCTAAAATTTTATTATTAAATACAAAATAGAATTTAATTTTTAAAAATAATTCAATCTCAAATGAATTCAGTGTTAATCTTATATAAATTGTAATTTATAATTATATGAATTATTTTTAACCTTTAAAAATAGCTACAGTAAAAATTGAAATTTTTATACACTCATTTCATAAAATTTGAATAATCAGTATTCCTTCCGAGATAATTTTCTGAATTTTCAAAGTTATTTAAAGTCCGGAAACAGCATGAAAATAAAAAGGACATATTCTGAATAATTTTGTGAATAAGGAACTTCCCGATACAACAAAAACACAGGGTAATAATAAAAGCGGAAAATATCTTGCATTACTTTGCTTAGGTGCACTTGGAGTAGTATTTGGTGATATAGGTACTAGTCCGCTGTATGCACTGAGGGAATGTTTCCACGGTCCGCATGCAATTGCTCCGTTAAAAGAAAATATACTTGGAGTATTATCACTGATTTTTTGGGCATTAATTTTGATTATATCGATTGAATATATCTCAATAATAATGCGTGCAGACAATGACGGAGAAGGTGGTATACTTGCATTAATGTCTCTTCTCAGAAGGTCTAAATTCAAAAGTAAATGGATCAGTTCTATGATTCTGCTGTTTGGACTTTTCGGAGCTGCATTACTGTACGGTGACAGTATTATTACACCTGCTATTTCTGTTTTGTCAGCAGTAGAAGGATTAAATATTGCTACTCCATTTTTTGAACCATATATTATACCATTAACAATAATAATTTTAATTGTATTATTCAGTGTCCAGAAAAGAGGAACGAGCGGTATTGGGAAAATATTTGGTCCCGTCACTTTTACATGGTTCATTGTAATTGCAGCATTAGGAATTGTCTCAGCATTGGAAAGCCCGGAAATTTTTTTATCAATAAATCCTTATTATGCTGTAAATTTTTTTATAGAAAACGGCTTTCACGGATTTGTGATACTCGGAGCTGTATTTCTGGTTGTCACCGGTGGTGAAGCACTTTATGCTGATATGGGACATTTCGGAAGAAAGCCGATCAAGATCACATGGTTTATTTTGGTATTGCCATGTCTTCTGATGAATTATTTTGGTCAGGGTGCTTTGCTTTTAAGAAATCCGGATGCTGCAAAAAATCCTTTCTATATTCTTGCACCGGAATGGGCATTGTATCCATTAGTCATCCTTGCAACTTTTGCAGCTGTAATTGCTTCTCAGGCTGTTATATCAGGAGCATTTTCTCTGACATTTCAGGCTCTGCAGCTCGGATATCTGCCAAGAATGAAGATCGTACATACTTCTGAAGATGAAAGAGGACAGATCTACATTCCTCAATTGAACACTATGCTTTTCTTTGCTACTATAGCTTTGGTAATTAGTTTTAAGTCCTCTAGTAATCTTGCATCTGCTTATGGAATTGCTGTTACTACTACTATGCTGATGACGACTATTTTACTATTGATTACAACAATAAAGCTCTGGCACTGGAATAAAATAATTGCCGTAGTTGTTGTTCTCTTTTTCATAACACTCGACATTTCATTCTGGGGTGCAAATATGCTGAAGATATTCCAGGGCGGATGGGTTCCGCTTGCAATTGGTCTAATGATCTATATAATTATGAAGACATGGAATAATGGTAGAAAAAAACTTCTTGAAACGATCAAACAGCAGACAACTTCACTGGAGTATTTTGTAACTGAAATTCTAAGTATCAGATTAATTGCCATTCCAGGAACAGCGATTTATATGTCCAGTAATAAGGATGGAACTCCTCCTCCGCTTATCCAGAATATTAAGCATAACAGACTTTTACACAAGCAGGTAATTATACTTACTATCATTATTCAAAAAGTACCGCATATCAAACAGGAAGACAGGCTTGAAATACAAGAGCCTACAGAAGGATTTTACAGGGTTATTGCAAATTACGGTTATATGGACGTCACCAATATTCAGAATATTATTGAACTTTTAAAGAAAGGTAATATTCAGATGGATCTGAACAAAACTACTTTCTTCCTTGGAAGAGAAACCCTGATTCCCGGAAATGAAAAGGGATTTAAACTTTTAAGAAACAAACTTTTTATATTACTTTCAAATAATGCTCAAAGGGCTACGGAATTTTTTAACATACCGCCGCAGAGGGTTTTTGAAGTAGGTACTCAAGTCGAACTCTAAAATAATTAATTTTTTAAAAAATGTCTTTAATTTCTGAATTTAAACAATCTCTAAAAACAGTAGATTCGGAAGAAATTCTTGACTTATATTTTTTCAGACCAATATCATTTGTATTTGTAAAACTGATCTATAATACAAATATAACACCAAATCATATTTCCATAGTCGCTCTGATGTTTGGGATCCTATCTGGTGTATTATACGGATTTGGTACTTATGAATTTTTACTCCTTGGTTCATTGAGCTTTTTCATTTGCAATACTTTAGACTGCATGGACGGTCAGCTCGCCCGTCTAAAAAAGAACGGGACAAGAATTGGAAGAGTGATTGACGGATTCATTGATTACATAACATCAGTATCAGTTTTCCTCGGGCTTGGAATTGCGATGACGCATATAACCGGAGATGCATTATTTAGCTGGACTCTTACTATCACTGCCGGTGCTTCAAAAGCTCTGCAGAATATGTTCTTTGATAATTACAGAAATATGTATCTTGAATATGTGTATCAGAAAGCTTCCGGATTAGATGAGGAGATAAGTGAATATACAGAGGAGATGGAAGAACTTGAAAAAGTAAAAGGTAAATTTATTGAAAAATTACTTATCTCATCTTATTTGTCTTATAGCAAATTCCAAAAGAGATCAACCAAATATTTTGTACTTGATGTAACTCCTGAGGAGTACAAAAGAAAAAATAAAACTCTGCTGAGAGCATGGAGCTGGATAGGCTCTACCACTCACATGGTCGCTTTAATAATCTTTTCAATCTTTAACAGAATCGATCTTTACCTGATATCTGCAGTGACTTTAGGTAATCTGATCTTTCTAATACTATTTCTCTGGCAGAGATCGGTCATTAATTCATTTAAGAAAAAATAATGCAGGCAGTAATTTTAGCAGCCGGTGTCTCAAGACGTCTCAGACCTCTTACTGATAACACACCCAAATGTCTTCTTAATGTAAGAGATAAAAATCTTCTTCACAGGACAATTGATAATGTAAAAGAATATGGAATAGATGAATTTATTTTTGTCACAGGATATCTGGAAAATATGATAAAAGAATATCTTAAAGAAAATTTCCCGGATCTCAATATGAGATTCATTACAAATCCGGGTTATGAGATTAATAATAATTCATATTCTCTCTGGATGACAAAGGATTTTATAAAAGATGATATACTTCTGCTCGACAGCGATATTCTTTTTGACAAAAAAATTATTGGTAAGCTGCTTGAAAGTACTCATGATAATTGTATTGCTGTAAATTTTACAAAAGATCTTGATGAGGAGCAGATAAAAGTTATTCTTGATGATAAAAATAAAGTACTGGAGATCGGCAAAGAAATTTCAATTTCAAAATCTGCAGGCGAATCTATTGGAATCGAAAAGTTTTCTACATATTTTATGAAAGAGCTATTTCATATATTAGACAGAAAAATTACAAAAGAAAACATTATCAATGAGTTTTATGAAGCTTCATTTCAGGAAGTGATTGATAATTCAAATCAAGGGAACAGTATATATGCAGAGGACGTTGCAATGTTCGGCTGCATGGAAATTGACACTGTCAGTGATTACGAAAAAGCCCAAAGTATAATAATTTAAAATGAATAGTTACAAAAGACCGGGGATGTTCGGTGGTTTCACATTATTCCCGCCGGTCATAAAGATTTTATTAGTTTCGAATGTTGCAATATACCTGATCTTCAATTTAATTCTTTCCGGATTTCAGATCGATGGAATGTCTGTAGATCTTCTGATCACAAAATATTTTGCACTAAACCCATTAACACCAGTTTTATTCAGAAATAGTCTCGGACAGATCATCGAGCTTTCTTTTTATCCGTGGCAATTATTTACATACATGTTCCTGCATGGCGGATTTTTTCATCTGCTCCTGAATATGTTTGCTTTATGGATGTTTGGCGTTGAGCTTGAGAATATGTGGGGACAGAAAAGATTTATGTATTATTATCTTCTTTGCGGAGTAGGTGCAGGTTTATGTAATCTTTTGATTGCACCGCTTTTTACATCTGTCGGACCAACTGTCGGAGCTTCGGGTGCTATTTACGGAATACTCGTTGCATTCGGATATCTTTTCCCTGACAGAAAAATTTTTATTTATGGCATCATTCCTGTAAAAGCAAAATACCTGGTGATCTTTTATATGCTTTTAGAAGTGTTTGCAGTAGCCGGCGGAACTGACAGTCAGATAGCGCACATGGCTCATCTTGGCGGAGGTGTTGTTGGACTTATTTATATGATGATAGTATTTAAAAAACCCGGTGGTCTTTTTAATACTACATTATTAAAGAATAAATTTAATAATCTTTCACGGGAGAAAAAATCATACGCACCTCCGGTGTATAGTAACGGATCAAAGACTAAAAAAGAAAATGTACCCGACGCAAAATATAAAGAACTTGAACTTACTGATTACAAAAAGGAAATGGAAACCAGGCAGAAAGATGCTCAGGATAAAATTGATGCTATTCTAGATAAACTTAGCGAAGGCGGATATCAGAGCCTGACTGAAGAAGAAAAGAAAGTTTTATTTCAGGAAAGTAAGAAACTATAATTATTTTAGTGTAATATAAATTTGCAAACAGAAACCCAGTCCATAAAATACTGCAACAGTTTAACTTCCTATTCAAGATTTATCACACGAGAAGTAAAAATAGGGGATATTCCTTTAGGGGGAAATAATCCGATCCGTATTCAGTCGATGACGACTACTGATACTATGGATACAATTGCTACTGTCGAACAGTCGATCAGGATAATCGAAGCAGGCGGCGAGTATGTCCGTATTACTGCGCCGAGCATTAATGAAGCAAACAATTTAGAGAATATAAAAAATGAACTGCGTAAAAGAGGATACAAAACTCCTTTGATCGCTGACATTCATTTCACTCCGAATGCTGCTGAAGTAGCAGCGCGAATTGTAGAGAAAGTAAGAGTGAATCCGGGAAATTATGCAGACAGAAAGAAATTTGAAACTATAGATTATTCAGATTACTCTTATGAAAATGAACTTGAGAGGATCAGAAAAAAGTTTACGCCGCTTGTAAAGATTTGTAAAGAATACGGCACTGCAATGAGGATCGGCACTAATCACGGATCACTCTCAGATAGGATAATGAGTCGCTTCGGGGATACTCCGCTTGGAATGGTTGAGTCTGCATTAGAGTTTGTAAGGATCTGTGAAGAAAATGATTATCACGAAATTGTCCTTTCCATGAAAGCCAGTAATCCAAAAGTAATGATAGAAGCATACAGACTATTGATAAATAAAATGCTGATTGAGTCTATGAACTATCCGCTACACCTCGGTGTGACCGAAGCAGGTGACGGTGAAGACGGTCGTATTAAATCAGCAGTCGGTATAGGTGCATTATTAGAAGACGGTATTGGTGATACAATCAGAGTTTCGCTAACTGAAGAACCTGAATTCGAAATACCTGTATGTATCGATCTTGTGAAAAGATATTCCTCAAGAGCATCAGAGCAAAAAGAAATTCCGCCGGTCAATGAGAACCCATTAAATCCCTTTGATTTTAAAAGAAGAGACACAACTGAAATTTATAAGGTGGGTGGCAGTAATGTTCATGTAGTTTTCATAAGTGCTAATGAAAATATTCGCAAAGGTCATTATGCATTAAAAGAACTCGGTTATTTTTACAGTGAATCACTTGATAAATGGAACATCGGAGATACAGCTTTTGATTTTTTATATCTTGGGAAAAATGACATTGATTATAAATTGCCCGGTACACTGAATAAAGTTTTTGATCATGAATACTGGGTCAGTGCTGAGCAGTCTGATCTGAAAGAAGATTCATTTCCATTAATGACAGTAGAAGATTATATGGGAGATGCTGAAGTATCGGATAAATTTAATTTTTTGGAAGTTACTTTAGACGACCTGGATAAAGAGCTTTTGGAAAAATTATCGGATGAAAAGAATTTCATTCTGATCCTGTCAACTGATAATCCAAATGCAATGGCTGAGTTAAGAAGAGCATTCATCGAACTTATAAATAACAATATCGATTTGCCTGTCATTATCAAGAGAGACTTTCCGGATAAAAAAGATTTGACCGATGATGAACTAATGGTGTACACTTCTACTGACATCGGTGGATTATTGCTTGACGGATTGGGAGACGGTGTATGGATAGAGTCATATAAAACTGATTTAAAAAATATCAACAGCATAAGTTTCGGAATATTACAGGCGACGCGGACAAGAATTTCGAGAACAGATTACATCTCATGTCCGTCATGCGGCAGGACTTTGTTTGACCTGCAGGAAACAACTGCTAAGATCAGAAAGAGAACCGATCATCTCAAAGGTCTGAAGATTGCAATAATGGGATGCATCGTAAACGGTCCGGGAGAAATGGCAGATGCTGATTACGGCTATGTTGGCAGTGGTCCGGGAAAAATTACATTATACAAAGGCAGGGAAGTAGTAAAGAAAAGTATAGATACTGAAATTGCTGTAGATGAATTAATTACTCTGATTAAAGAAAATAATGACTGGACAGAAGTTTCAAATTAAAACTATTAATATTAACTAAATAAAAATTATAGTGAAATGCCCCGATACCCATTTCTGAAATTTATTTTCGTATTTCTAATTATTTTAAATTCAGTTTTTTTAAAAGCTGATGAACCTTATACCATTCAGCTTGAACAGGTTAATATTCCGGGCTCACCGAAAATTCACTCATTTGCTTTTGCAGATGACAATGGAAAATGGTTGTTCATCGGTGGAAGAATAGACGGTATGCACGGATTTGATCCGCCTACTGCTTTTCCAAAAAGATATTCTAATACAAACTTTTTTGTAGTCGATCCTTCTACAAATATGACCTACTCCAGAAGCATTTTTACAGATCTGCATTTCACCGTAGCTGATCCGTTAAGATCAACAAACATGCAGTATTACTTTGACGGTACAAAACTATATATAACAGGCGGGTATGGCTTTGACAGTACTTTTAATGATCTGCTGACTTTTCCCACTTTAACAGTAATCGATGTCAGTCAGACAATTCAGGCAGTTATGAATGGTAATTCCATTGCACCTTATGTCAGACAGATCAGTGATCAGAGAATGAAAGTCTGCGGAGGAGAGATGCAAAAGCTTGGAGATTATTTTTATCTTGCAGGCGGACATATTTTTACCGGTGCTTATTCACCGATCAGTAATGATCAGGTATATACAAATCAGATCAGAAAATTTAAAATAAATGACAACGGTACTAATATAAATATTTCGGATTACAGTGCAAGTGAAGATACGATCGAATTTCACAGGCGTGATATGAATCTTGTTCCTGCTATAAGTCCTGACGGAGTAAACCAGTACTTAGCTCTTTATGGCGGGGTATTCAGAAGCTATGCCGATCTTCCTTTTATGAATCCAATTTATATAGATGAAAACGGTGCAGTAACTGACTTTGGTTTTGAGCAAAAAATGTGTCAATATACATGTTCATATTTGTCTGCTTTTAATTCGGCAAATGGAAGTATGCATACTACATTCCTAGGAGGTACAAGTTTGTATTATTATAATGAAGTTTTAAATCAACAGATAAGAGATTCACTGGTTCCTTTTATTAATGACATATCGACATTAACAAAAAATTCAGACGGTACTTCTGTCGAAAATATTTCACCGACAAAAATGCCTGCACTGCTTGGTACCAATGCAAAGTTTATTCTCAGTCCATCGATTCCGCAGTATTCGAACAAAGTCATAAAGCTAAATGAAATTTCAGGTAACACTTTTGCAGGTTATATCTTTGGTGGTATCAGAGCATATCTGCCGAATAATACTCCAAGTTTTGCAAGTGAATATATTTTAAAAGTTTATATAAATCCAGAGCCAATAGGTATTCAGCAGATCTCTGGTAATGTTCCCGACAAATTCAGTCTCGGACAAAATTATCCAAACCCTTTCAATCCGGTTACGAAAATTAAATTTGAGATTTCTAAAAATGATTTTGTGAGACTTGCAGTATTTAATTCTATTGGAAAAGAAGTAGCTGTGATAGTTAATGAAAATTTAAGTACAGGTGTTTATGAAACTGATTTTTCAGCAGAAGGATTGTCGAGCGGAATTTATTATTACAAATTGACTTCTGATAATTTTTCCGAAACTAAGAAAATGCTGCTGATCAAGTAGCAGATTACAAAAACTTTATGAAATTTAATAGTGCAGTTTATATATTTGAATTTCGTTTCAGACTGCGCAATGAGGTCTTGATTGATTTGAGACAGAGTTTCAATATTAATTGCATCCCAGGTAAAATTTAAAAACGTGCTGAAAAAACTGGATTTGGACAAATTGATATTTTGTGAACTGGTATAATTTTCACAATTAAAAATTTATATTAAAAACTATTTTTTAAAATCTTTTACTATAATTATTTCTTATGAAATTAAGATTACTTTTAGCAATACTCTTTATTTTTCAAATAGCAAGTATATCCAAAGCTGATACAGAACCTTATACTGTCGATCTTGAACAGATCTTTATTCCAAATGCACCGGCTATTCATTCATTTGCTTTTGCTGAGTCAAACGGAAGATGGCTGTTTATAGGTGGTCGTACAAACGGACTTCATGGCTTTAATGCTGTGAATTCTTTTCCAAAACAATTTTCAAATATCTATATCTATGTCGTAGATCCTTTGACTAATCTGACCTATTCAAGAAGTATATTTACTGATCTTCCATTTGCTTTTGCAGATCAGCTTCGTTCAGCAAATATGCAGTCATTTCAGGATGGCAATAAACTTTGCTTCATTGGCGGATACGGTTATGACAGTACAGCAAACGGACTTATAACTTTTCCTTCATTGAAAGTATTTGACATAGAAGAAACTATTAATGCAGTGATGAATGGAAATTCCGTTGCTCCTTATGTCAGAGGATTAACAGATATAAGACTTCAGGTCTGCGGCGGTGAACTTAAGAAATTAGGCGATTATTATTATCTGGCCGGTGGTCACAAATTCACAGGTACTTACAGAATAAACACTAATAATCAGGTCTATACTGATCAGATTAAAAAATTTAAAATAATTGATGATGGTATAAATGTCAGCATTTCAGATTATACTGGATTTACTGATACTACAGAATATCACAGAAGGGACATGAATCTGATACCGGCAGTTAAGCCTGACGGAGTTACACAATATCTGACATTGTATGGTGGAGTCTTTAAAAAAAATGCCGACCTGCCTTTTCTGAATCCGATTTATATTGAAGAAAACTCTATAACAGTTGATTACAGTTTTGAACAAAAGCTGACTCAATATACTACCGCACATTTGAATTCATTTAATTCAATGACAGGAAGTATGCACACTACTTTTTTTGGCGGCACAAGTTTATATTCAGTAAATGACACCACGGGTGATCTCGTTTATGATCCACTCGTTCCTTTTATAAATGATATTTCAACACTTACAAAAAGATCGAACGGTATATCAGATGAAATTGTGAATACAGAAAAAATGCCTGCACTGCTTGGTACTAATGCAAAATTCATACTTAATACTTCCGTTCCGCATTTTGATAATGAAGTTATAAAATTAAATCAGCTAAATTATACCAGAACTTTCGTTGGATATATCTATGGAGGGATAAATGCTCAACTACCAAATAACGGTCTGAGCACTCCAAGCGATTATATTTTTAAAGTCTATATTACTCCTGATTTTCCACTACCGGTCGAGCTGAATTCATTTACATCCGAAGTTTCAGGAAGAGATGTAAAGCTACATTGGAACACTTCATCAGAAATTAATAATTCGGGATTTTATATCGAGAGAAAGTCAGCTTCCGTTGTAAATAGCAATTGGGAAAATATTTCATTCATTGAAGGAAATGGAAATTCCAATTCAGTAAACCAATATTCTTTTACAGAAAAAAATATGAATGCCGGGAGATACGCATACAGACTAAAGCAGATGGATTATAACGGCAGTTTTGAATATTATAATTTATCAGGTGAAGTTGTTATTGCTTCCCCAAACAATTATTCATTACATCAAAATTATCCTAATCCATTTAATCCTTCTACGAAAATAGATTTTGAAATTCCTGAATCAGGTACGGTATCTCTGAAGATATATGATATTTTAGGAAATGAAATGATGACACTCATCAATGAAAATAAACAGGCCGGATTTTATTCTATTGAATTTAAGGGCAGCGAATTTTCCAGCGGAGTTTATTATTATAAGCTTGAATCAAAAGGATTTACAGCGAGCAGGAAAATGCTGCTAGTGAAATAAAAAAAGTAAATGGTGAATAATAACACATTAAAAATTTTATCTATATCAATTTTAATATTCACAATTAATTCCTGCCAGACATTTATTGATGTAGGTGATAATTTTGTGAGACAATTATCTTCTCCTGAAAAAGTAATAAAAAAAGTAAAGGATCCGATAAAAAAAAATGTGAAGTTGTCAGCATTATGGATAGGACATGCTTCATTCCTTTTACAGATTTATGACAAGGTAATTCTGATCGATCCTGTATTTACAAATAATGTTGCTCAGGTGCTGCGCAGATATGTCGAGCCGGGTCTGGATCTCAATTCACTTAAAAAATTAGATATGGTTCTTATATCTCATTCTCATATGGATCATCTTAGCTATGGATCGCTGACTGAGATAGAAGATAAATTTACAGGAACAGACATTGTTTTTCCGGCAGGTGTCGAAAATTATTTGCCTGATTATGATCTGAATTTTATCAGGATGAATTTTACTGATTATAAGAAAAAATTTACAGGAGAATCAAAATATATTGACAGCGTAAAGATAACTGCTGTTCCTGCTGTTCACTGGGGTGGAAGATACGGAGTTGACGGAAAATTTTTCAGCAGTAATGGATACTGTGGTTATATAATTCAGTATAGAGATGTAATAGTTTATTATACATCAGACACTTCATATGATCCTAAATTATTTAAATTTATCGGAGACAATTACGACATTGATCTTGCATTGGTAAATATTATTTATTGTAAAGGATGTACTGAGATAGATCAGGGTACGTCCCACATATTACCGATGGGAGCTGTTAAAATTCTGGATGACACTAAAGCAAAATACATGATACCTGCACATTTCGGAATGTTCACAGATCCGAATATACAGATCAAGGAGTTACAGAAAATGTATCTCACAAATGATGAATACAAAAGGAAAGTTAAGATCCTGAATATTGGTGAGCAGTTTGTTATTGATAGTTCTGAATAATAGTTTGCCAATCAGTATTCCTTCAGTTCTCAGAATTGAATATAATTGAAAAAACAAAAAACCAAAACTTCATTTAATAAGGGAATAAATTTTTTTATATTAGACCTATTCAAAATCCAAAGTAAATTAAATATGAAAACAAAAAAAGATTACCTTAAGGAAACAATACAGCACATTGACATAAAAAAACATAACGTGATACCGCTCGTCGATGACATGCGAAACATGGCTTTCTCATCACGAGAACTCGCAACTGCAGCGGATTATTATGATATGATGCTTGCAGATAAAAACTGTTCAGTTATGCTCTGTCTCGCCGGATCTCTTTTCTCAGCCGGTTTGAAAAATGTCGTAGTAGATATGGTCAGAAATAATATGGTAGATGCAATTGTCTCCACCGGTGCTATTATTACAGATCAGGATTTTTTTGAAGGACTGGGATTTAAACATTATAAAGGTTCGCAGTTTGTAGATGATAATGAGATGCGTGAACTTATGATCGACAGAATTTACGATACATATATTGATGAAGAAGATCTAAGAGTCTGTGATTATACTATCTCGCAGATCTGTGATACACTTGAGAGAAGACCTTATTCATCCAGGGAATTTATCTGGCACATGGGAAAATATCTTTCAGAGAATGGTAAGAATAAGGATTCAGTAGTACTGGCAGCTTATGAAAATAATGTTCCGATTTTTGTACCGGCCTTTTCTGACTGCTCTGCGGGATTTGGATTTGTCCATCATCAGCATAAAAATCCTGACTCACATGTTTCCCTTGACTCGGCAAAAGATTTTCTTGAGCTTACAAAAATTAAACTGGCAGCTCATGAATCAGGACTATTTATGGTAGGCGGCGGTGTTCCGAAAAACTTTGCGCAAGATACAGTTGTAGCAGCAGAGATCCTTGACAAAGAAGTCCCGATGCATAAATATGCAATTCAGATAACAGTTGCAGATGACAGGGATGGTGCGCTTTCAGGATCTACTCTTAAGGAAGCCAGCTCATGGGGAAAGGTCGATATGACATATGAACAAATGGTCTTCTGCGAAGCAACTATCGCAATGCCTCTGATTACAGGTTATGCTTATCACAAAGGCAACTGGAAAAACAGAGAGAAGAGAGAATTTCAGAAAATGTTTATGAATGAAAAAGCAGAGGCATAAATTTAACTCATTACACGCAGAGTCCGAAATACATGTGACTCTGCGGGAACAAAAATTTATTCAAATAAAAAAGCGGTTATACAAGCCGCTTTTTTTATTTGAATAATAATCATTTTAAATCTCACTTAACAGATCGTCCAGGTCAAGAGCTCTTGTGTACATTTCAATCGAACCATCTTCATTTCTAGGCCACTGTTCCTCGGGTCTGTCCCAGTATAGTTCGACGCCATTGTTATCGGGATCGTTAAGATATAATGTTTCGGAGACTCCATGATCACTTGCACCCGTCAGAGGATATTCGGCATCCAGAAGTCTTTTGTAAATTTCGGCAAGATCTTTTCTTTCAGGATATAATATCGCAGTATGAAACAAACCGACACCTCTTTCCTGAGAAGGAGGACTGCCTTTACTGAACCAAGTGTTAAGTCCGATGTGATGATGGTAGCCGCCTGCAGAAATAAATGCAGCTTGTGTACCGTATTTTAAAGTTACTTGAAAGCCAAGCAAGCCGGAATAAAATTCCAGCGAACGCTCCAGATCAGAAACCTTTAAATGTACATGTCCGATCCTTGTCTGCTGTGGAATAGTATAATCTTTATTCATTTTTTTATAAAATGATAATTAGATTAAATGAATAAAATATTTTATAACGGTATAAATATTTATTCTGCTTAAATTAAAAATTTAACAACTCCTGTCTCCACATCATACATTCCTCCGACAATTTTAATTTTATTATTGTTTTCCAGTTCTGCAAGTATTGTACTTCTTTTCTTAATACCATCGACAGTTAATCTCACATTATTTAAAGAGACATTCTCAGTAAACTCAATATTACTGCCGTTTCTGTCTGTAGTGGTTTCTGTTTCACATTCAATTGCAGGTTTGATCTTATTAATTAGAGCTGTAAGATGCCCCATTTTTACATCATCGCATGCACCGGTGATAGCTCCGCAGTTCGTATGACCTAATACAACTATAAGTTTCGAGCCGACTTTTTTACAGGCAAATTCCATACTACCGAGTATATCTTCGTTTAATATATTACCGGCGATTCTAATGCTGAAAATATCACCGAGTCCCTGATCGAATATAAGCTCTGCAGACGTCCTTGAATCTATGCAACTAAGTACTGCTGCGAATGGAAACTGTTTGGTAGAAGTTTCATTTACTTGCTGCAGCAGATTCCTGTTTACTTTAATATTGTTTACAAATCTTACATTACCTTCTTTTAGAATCTCCAATGCAAGATCCGGAGTAAGATTTTCCTGTGTTTCCTTTGTATGAGTTTTCAAATAAATGGGAAATTAATTTTCAGAAATTGTACATGATCTGAAGAGACAAGAAAAAATTTCAAAAGTAAAATAATATTATCTTTCATTTTTATTTAAAATAATTAAAGCTGCTATTACACCGGGTACCCATCCGATAAGAGTCAGTATTGCAACTATTACAACTGAACCGCAGCCTTTGTCAATAACAGCAAGAGGCGGAAGTATGATAGCAAGTATTACCCGAAATAAACTCATAATGAAAAATCAGTTGAAAATAGTAAATTAATTTTTATTCATTGCAAAATCCTCCAATACAGAATCAATATTTTTTGTACTTTCAAAATATGAAAGTATCTTTTGAAGAACTTCATCCACAATAGAATCAGGACACGATGCACCGCTGGTAAGGATAATTTTTACTTTTTCTTTGACAGGTAAAAAATTCTTGGTAAAAATTTCTCTTTGATTCTGAAAATCGAAATGCGATATCAGATCCTTAGATAAAATTTTATCTGCTGATGAAATAAAATATGTTGGTAGTTTCTCTTCACACAATTCATATATATGTGATGTATTCGAACTGTTGTATCCGCCCACTACTATTGCAATGTCAGCATTTTTTTCAAGTAGTCCGTAAGTAGCTTTTTGGTTATCATGAGTAGCATAGCAAAGTGTATCCCGTGTGTCAGAAAAATGTTCAGACAATTTAACTGTGCCAAACTTTTCGGACATAATCTTATTCAGATAATCTGCTATCGCCTGTGTTTCAGTTGCAAGCATTGTAGTCTGATTTACTACACCGATAAAATTCAGATCTCTTTCAGGATCAAATCCTTCTGAAAATCTGTTTGCAAATATTTCATAAAACTCTTTTATATCTCTTTTACCTGTTATTAATTCACCAAGAATTTCAGCTTCAGAAATATCTCTGATAATAAGAGTCGGTGCAGATTCCTTACTGTGAGAAAATGTTGCACGGGTTTCTTCATGTTTATATTTCCCATGAACAATAATTGTAAAACCTGTTTTACCTAATGAGTCAGCTCTGTTCCAGACTTTCTCTACAAAGGGACATGTAGTATTATACTTTAATGGATCTATATTTAATTCGTTAAGTTGATTTTCAATCTCAAGAGTTGTTCCGAATGCAGGTATAATTACAATGTCATTCGAATTCAGTTCATCCCATTCTATTAACTGCTTTCCCGAAGTATCCATAATAAATCTTACACCTCTGTCGATTAGATCACTGTTTACATCAGAGTTATGGATCATTTCACTCAGTAAAAAAATTCTCTTACCCGGATTTTCTTCAATTGCTTTGTAAGAAATTTCAATAGCATTCTCTACACCGTAACAGAATCCAAAATGTCGGGCAATAAAAAATACTACCGGACCAAAATCTAATTCAGTCGGCGAGTAATCCTTCTTTCTCGGATCATTCAGCTTTCGTGAATTTTTGATCTTTGAAATTATCGGACTTCTGTAAAATATTGGTATGTCGAATGTTTTCATAACTAATGAAAATTTCTAAAAATTTATTTCTAGTTTGCTATTTATATTGTTTTATTCAGATTCCGCAGAACACTTAACTCTGAGGTAACAAAAATAGTAAAATAATTAATTTTATTTTGCCACAAATTTTGTCATTCCCTCATGATCCTAGCGGGAATCTATTCATCACGGAAACTCAATTGGTATTCCAGATCTTTTCATTTAATATTAACAGAAATATTTCGTAACTCTATAATATATAGTGCTATTTTTACCACTCTTGATTATGTGTGCAGAATAAAAACTCATACGTTTCTATCTAAACTTTCTGACTGGATTCCCGCTAGGAGCATGCGGGAATGACATGAAGAAAAGTTTAGGATATTTTTAAAAAAGGATATGAAATATTTAAAATAATCACTGTATTTCATATAGTCCTAATTATTTATAAGCAGCAATACCTGTCACATCTTCACCAATTATCAGTGTATGCATTTCATGTGTACCTTCATAAGTCTTTACGGATTCAATATTATTCTGATGTCTCATCACAGGATATTCATCTAAAATACCATTTGCACCGAGCATTTCTCTTGCCATAGATGCAATGGTCTTTGCAATTTCACAGTTATTTCTTTTTGCAAGAGAAACCTGCTGTGGACGCATCTTTCCTGAATCTTTCAATTTCGCAAGCTGATAACAAAGAAGCTGTGCTTTTGTGATTTCAGTTACCATGTAGGCAAGTTTTTCCTGGGTGAGCTGAAATGCAGCGATCGGCTTATCGAATTGAATTCTCGAAAGTGAATAGTTTAAAACTGTGCTGTAACATTCATTTGCCAATCCGATCACACCCCATGCAATTCCGTATCTTGCCTGTGTCAGACACATGAGAGGTGATTTCAATCCACCACTTTCAGGAAGTAAATTTTCATCCGGAATAAAACAGTCTTCAAAAACAAGTTCAGAAGTAATAGATGCTCTTAGAGAAAGTTTACCTTTCATCTCCGGTGCAGAAAATCCTTTCGTTCCTTTATCTACTAAAAACCCTTTTACTTTTCCGTCAAGCTTTGCCCATACTACTGCAACGTCTGCAACAGTTCCGTTAGTGATCCACATCTTTGCGCCGTTCAGAATGTAACCGCCGTCCACTTTCTCAGCTTTGGTTATCATGCCTCCCGGATTACTTCCGTAGTCTGGTTCAGTCAATCCGAAACATCCGATCATCTCAGCACTTGCCAGTTTTGGTAAATATTTTTTTCTTTGCTCTTCACTGCCGAATGTATAAATTGGATACATGACTAGTCCAGACTGCACTGATGCAAAACTTCTCACGCCGCTGTCGCCTCTTTCAAGCTCCTGCATGATAAGCCCGTATGCTACATTGTTAATTCCCATACCGCCATATTCAGGTGGTAATGTAGGACCGAAAATTCCCAGCTCAGCCATTTTCGGAATTAACTGTTTAGGGAAATCCATTTTCTGATTGTACTCTTCAATAATTGGAAGTACTTCTTCATTTACAAAATCTCTAACTGTATCTCTGATCGATCTCTCTTCGTCTGTCAGCATTTCGTCAATGCCGAAATAGTCTAAGCTTTTATATGTTCCTGATGATTGCATTTTTTAATATTCCTTTTTTTAATTTATATTTTTAATTGTAAATTTTTTTTAATTCTTTTGTAAAGTAATTTGAAATTTCTGATTTTGTTATTATTTCCTTTGGGTGTAAATGTTCTGAAATAGAATTTTCATTAAGTTCATCTACATAAACTATAGTCTCAGTATAAGTAATATCAGCCAAATGTGGAAGCATTTTTTTACTCATCTCAAATATTTTTTCTAAAGGAATTTTATATTTTGAAATGAAATAAAGATCATAATAATCTCTGATAGTATTTCTGTGTGATAAAGTATTTATTTTTAAAACTGAAATAATTTCTACAGTTGCAATATTAATATTTTCAAATTTCTGAGAATGTTCTCTAACAGAAAAGTTTAAAGCAATTGAATCAGAAGTAAAAAAAGTTACTTTTACATCATCTACAATAAAATCAATCTGATGATCATTATCCTGTTTTAAAATTTTATAATTCCCTTTGAAATTTTTATCAAGAAACTTCTTAATAGAATTTATTTTCAAAAATTTTCCGTCAAATATAAAATCCAGGTCTTCAGAATGTCTGTGTTCAATTTGCAAAGACAAAGCAGTTCCACCTACTAAAGTATAATCATTAAAAAAACTCTCGGAAGAAAATCTTTCAAATAATAATTTAGTTTTATCAGTTAAAAAATCTAATTTCAAAATAAAAGAATGTAAATTATAAAATTATCTTTCTGACAAAATTTATCCTCTTTTTATACCTACCTGTCTTTTCAATATCATCAGTCACTTTTGATATCTTTTCTGTGCTGAAGTATTTTTTCATATTTTTAAAATCTTCAGACTCACCATACAATATCACTCGTTCAATAATTATCTCTTCACCAAGATCTGCATCTGCCTTATAATTCCAAAACAAATGCCTGCTAAAATCTGTATTATTAATTTTCATATTAACTATTAACTATTAACTATTAACTATTAACTATTAACTATTAACTATTAACTATTAACTATTTTCTCCAGATAAGAATAATTCTTGTCGTTAGTTTTGAACGTAACCTTAATACTATTCTTCAGATATTTAACATTACTCACCTCCGCCATGTCATAAATAATGCTGACCTTTTTATGTTCATCCGCCTTCAGCTTAATTGTCCTTTCGGTATTCTCTTTATTAAGCTCATCTTTGATCCTTGAAATTAATTTATTCAGATTCAGACCTTTCTCCGCTGAGATAAATACCGAATCTTTATAAAGTCTTTTCATTGAAGTAATAATATCTTTATCCTGTAGGTTATCCACCTTGTTAAATACATGTACGACAAGTTTTCCGCTTGCGCCGATCTCGTTTAATGTTTCATTTACTACTTCCATTTGTTCAATGAAATTCTCTCCCGCAATGTCAATGACATGTAATAGCAAATCTGATTCGATGACTTCTGATAAAGTAGACTTAAATGATTCGATCAGATTATGAGGCAGATTTTTTATGAATCCGACTGTGTCTGAAATGAGAACTTTCTTTGGATATTTAGTCTTGCCTGTCTCTTCATCGATCATTACGAGTTCGAGAAGCTTTGTAGAAGTATCAAGTGTCGCAAAAAGTTTATCCTCCACATAGACATTAGAATTTGTCAAAGCATTCAGCAGCGTGGATTTGCCGGCATTGGTATATCCGACTAAAGAGATCCTGAAAAACTTTCTTCTCGAAAATGACTGTGTCTTTCTCTGTTCAAAAACTTTTAGAAGTCTTTCTTTTAAAACTGTTATCCGTGTCTGAATAAGCCGTCTGTCAGTTTCGATCTGAGTTTCACCCGGACCTTTTGTGCCAATGCCTCCGAACTGTTTCGAAAGGTGAGTCCATTGTCTCGTAAGTCTCGGAAGTGAATATTCAAGCTGAGCAAGTTCGACCTGCAGCTTCGCCTGAGCGGTACGGGCATTTGAAGCAAATATATCTAATATAAGATTAGACTTATCTATAATTTTACATTTTATCTTTTGCTCAAGATTTCTAAGCTGAGTGTAAGCAAGTTCATTTTCAAAAATGACAAGTGCGACATTATTATCGGCTACGAAGTTTGCGATCTCTTCGACCTTACCTTTTCCGATCATGAATCTCGAATCAAAATTTTCATTCTCCTGAAAAAAAGTGCCAATCACATCAGCTCCTGCGGTCTCAGCGAGGAATTTAAGTTCAGTGAGAGATTCTTCTGAATGGTAAGCGTTCTGAATTTTTTTATTGGAATAACAGACTAAAACTGTCTTCTCTGTTTCTTTTTTTGTACTATGCAATTACATTAAATTTTTTGTAAAATTACTTAAATAGATTTCATTTTAAAAGGCAAAGATGGTTGATAATTTGCAATTAAAATTGAAATTCTGTTTTTATTTAAAAGAATTAAGTTTTTATCATTTATTATTGAACATAAGGTATTTGAGCCGATGTTGGAGTTCGTAAAAGTTTGAATGCTGATCTTGTAAATTATGATGAATTGTGCTCTTCATATTTGTAATTTGTAATTTGAAATTTGTAATTGCTCTCCTCGTGCTCCCAATCTGTCATTCCCTCGTGCTCCCCATTTGTCATTCCCTCGTGTTTTTAGAGGGAATCCACACGAAACTTTTTCGGCTTGTCTGAACCGCTGATTAAGCTGATTTCAATGATTACACTGATTCAAAATCTCCAATTAGTAAAACACTTTATATGTTTGACATTAAATCTCTCTTTCTAAAAAACCTTAATTCCGGCTTAAACAAAGCATTTCTTTAAACTTATGAACTTATTTAAGAAATCTTTGAGAACATTTAGGAAATCTTTGAACAACTTTAAGAAATGTTTGAGGAGCAAAAAGAAAATTTTTTAAACATTTGGGAAATCCCTGAGTAACTTTGGGAAATCCCTGAATGACTTTGGGAAAAGTTTTAGAACATTTGAGAAATCCCTGAGTGACTTTGGGAAATCCCTGAGTGACTTTGGGAAAAGTTTTAGAACATTTGGGAAATCCCTGAGTGGTTTTGGGAAATCCCTGAGCGGCTTTGGGAAATGAGTCTGTAGAGTCTGTAATTTTTTTTGTGTAAATGGAAATTTTTTAATCTAAATATCGAGCTAATATTTCTTCAAAAAAAATGTATGGAAAAGGATATAAAAATATGTCAACCTAAAAAATTGAAATTGACTATAAAAACCAAATTCCATACGTTTGAATTACGCCAAAGGTATTTACGAAACAGAATAATATGAAAACCAAAAATCTCATTGCCGAAAAGATCTCATCTCTGATATATGCAGCCAGTATTCTTATATTTATAATTGCGTTTAATTTTTCTGATAATCCGCCATCCGGGTGGGAGCTTCAGCAGTTGCCATTTTTAAATAATA
>JBATSB010000202.1:0-5631 GCA_049293015.1 Ignavibacteria bacterium | reverse complement strand
AACTGATCCTGAATTTATTCAGACAAATTTTGAATGGGATAAGTTATGCGCATAACAATGGTATAGTACACAGAGATCTAAAGCCTTCAAATATTATGGTTCAGTCTGATAATACTGTTAAGATCCTAGATTTTGGAATAGCAAAACTTAGTGATTCTTCGAAGAGTCTGACTAAGACCGGAACGAAGATGGGATCTTTGTATTACATGAGTCCTGAACAGGTACTTGGAAAAGAAATTGATTCTAGAACAGATATTTATTCGCTTGGTATTGTATTGTTTGAGATGTTAACTAAGAAAATGCCGTATGAAACAAATACAGACAGTGACTATGAACTTATGGATTCAATTTTGAAACAGGATATACCTGATCTGAATCTTCATATATCAGGAATTGATCAATCTTTAAATCACATAATACAAAAAGCCACTTGTAAAAATCCTGATAACAGGTTCATAAGCTGCAGTGAGTTTCTAAATGCATTCTCAGATAATAACTTTAGATTTGTTAAACCTGTTCAAGAAATTGAATTCACAAGTAGTAATAAGTTAAACAAAAAGCAGATCGGTAAAAAAACTAATGAGCCACTGGACTTTGACAAACAGAATGAAACTAAGATCATATTAAATGAAGATCAAAAAATGGAAAACCTATTCAGGTTTGAATATGACTGTGATGATTGTTCTGCTAGTAATTATATTTACGAAAATGAATTTGATTTAGGTAGAACCGTATGCAATCATTGTAATACTAAATATAGATTTGAGTCAAGAAAAAAGGGATTGTTTGAAAATTCCTTTTCATTTAAAGGTAGAATTAGGAGACTTGAATATGGTTTTAGTATAATAATTTTTTATGCTGCATATTTTATATTAGGAATCTTAATTACAATTATTACAGATGGAGGTACAAAAGATTCAAATATTGAATCAGGGATTTTTTCAATTCTATTTATAGGCTTTTATATTACAAGCATTTGGTTTTCACTAGCTGAAGGAACTAAAAGATGTCATGATTTGGGTAAGCCGGGTATTTTTCAAATAATACCTTTATATGTTTTTTGGTTATTGTTTCAAGAAGGAAAAAAAGAAAGTAATGAGTATGGTTCAAATCCTAAGGGAATAATAATTGAAACTGTTGAAAAGTTGAAAATAATTTAGAAATTTTAGATTTAAGCTAAAATAATATGATAGGAAAAGTAATCGGAAATTACAAAATAACCGAATTCATAGAAGAAGGCGGAATGGGTACGATCTATAAAGGTACTCATATCAAGCTCGAGCGGACAGTAGCAGTCAAAAAACTGCATCAGAATCTTACTTCAAATCCACAGTTTAAAGAGAGATTTTTGAATGAAGCAAAAATTCTTGCTAAACTTTCACATCCAAATATAATTAACATATATGACTTCCTGGAAGATGAAGAACAATTCTATATAGTAGCTGAATTCGTAGAAGGCAAACCATTAGATTACATGATCTCTAACAATATGCTGAGTTCTACAGAACAAAAAATTCAGTTATTCAAACAAATACTAAAAGGGATAGGTTATGCTCACATTAGTGGTGTAGTTCACAGAGATATAAAGCCATCGAATGTTATGATCCAGAATGATGAAGCTGCAAAGATACTGGATTTTGGAATAGCAAAATTAAGTGATTCCAGCAGGAGTCTGACAAAAACAGGAACAAAAATGGGATCGCTATATTACATGAGTCCGGAACAGGTACTTGGAAAAAATCTTGATGAGAGAACAGATATTTACTCCCTTGGAGTTTTATTTTTTGAAATGCTGACAAACAAACTTCCTTATAATACACAGACAGAAAGTGATTTTGAATTAATGAATTCAATTGTAAGTCAGGAAATGCCTGATATTAATAATCTTGTTTCAGGACTTGCGCCTAATTTAGGGAACGTAATCAAGAAAGCCTGTGCTAAGGATTTAAGTGAAAGATTTTCTACATGTGAAGAATTTTCGGCAGCATTGGATGCTATGGGTTTTACATTTACAGAAACAAATACTGATTTTGGAAAAACACAATTCATAACACCTGACGGTGGTAAGAATGTAAGTCAGAAAACTGTTTTCGTGCAACCAAGTCAGAATACTGATGATGCATCAATGCAAACTAATCAGAAATCTAAAAAAAATGGTATTCTTATTGTCAGTGGATTCTTAATAATGGTGATGATTGGATTTTTAATTTATGTTTTAACAAGTAATGATATTGATTCAGAATTAAATTCCAGATCTGAAGAAAATTCAACTGAAAAATCAGCTGGTACAAATTCAAAAACAAGTTCTAATTCATCAACAAACAGCAGTACCGATAATACTACAACATATTCATCAGAATATTCTTCTTCAGCAGCATTGGAAACAGCCAGGAGTTTTATCAGTGATCTGGGAAATAGAAATTTTTCAAGTGCTTATGGAAAACAAAGAAATAAGGGCTGGGGATCATTTGATGTTTTCAGCTCAACTAAATCATTTGGAGGTATAACTTCTACTAATATAAATGAAGCTTCTTTGAATTATGAAAATTCGGATGGAGCTTCTGTCTATGTGGATTATAATTCTTATGATCCATACAATAAAGACGGAAGATATAAACAGAATTTTATTTTAAAAAAGTATACTGACGGTTGGAAAATTGTAAAAGTTGAAAATATAAGTATTGACCAATGGTAAAATTAAATTACTTTTTAATTATAGGTATTATTATTCTGTTGATGAGTTGCACAGAAAAAAATACAATCCGGTTAAAAAATGATAGCACGGATTTAAGTTCAACAATAGATCCTGAAGGAGAAAGTAACAGTTCAAAAAGTATGGCGGAAAAGGAATTCAATAAATCAAGTATCTCAGGAAAATATACTCTGGCTGATTTTTTTAAAAACAATCCGGAGCTGGATAGAAGTGTTGATGAAATTTTTAATTCAATGAATGATGAAGAAAAGATATCTCAAATGATTGTGCAGGCAGCGGGCAAATACGGAAAGTCAGAAACGGAAATTTTAGATCTTATTAAAAAGAAGAGAATTGGCGGAGTATTATTATTAAAAGGATCTAAGAGTGAATTTAAAAGTTACATTAATGCATTTAATAAGGAATCCCAAAATTCAAATTCGTTGCCGTTAATTTTTTCCGCAGATGCAGAACCAAGTCTGGTGAATTCAAAAATTACGGGTCTAAAAAAAATAAATGCAACAAATACAATAAAAAATATTGAAGAGTCTTCCGCAACCGCAAATGAAATAAGCTCTATACTTAAAGACATAGGCATAAACCAAAATTTTGCGCCAGTCTGCGACTTTTCAAAGAACAAAGAGATTATTGGGAACAGGTCTTTTGGAAATAATACGGATGAACTTATAAAACTTTCAGGTGAATTCATAAAAAAAACTCAGGAAAATAATATCATTGCAACTGCTAAGCACTTTCCCGGCCATGGAAATGTAACAGGTGATAGTCATAAAGAACTTGTTTATATAAAAGGCGAGCTTAAGGAATTAGATGTATTTAAAGAAATGGTAAAGATTGGAGTTTTATCAATTATGGTCGGACATATAGCAATAGAAAATAATGAAAAATATAATACGGACGGTTTACCATCTACATTATCAAGAAAGATTGTAACAGATCTCTTAAGAAATGATTTGGGATTTGAAGGTTTGGTAATAACTGACGCAATGAATATGGAAGCGGTGACACAATTTCAGTCCCCGTCACTGAAAGCAATCGAGGCCGGATGTGACATTGTGCTGATGCCGAGCGATGAAGCGAAGCTTATAAATTCGGTAAAAGAAAAGATGGATAAAGATCAGGAATTCAGAGAGCAGGTGTATGAGTCGGTGAAGAGGGTGCTTAGGGTGAAGTTGGGGATCATACGGTATAGTTGACATTTGATAGGATAAATATTTTTGAAATTAAGATTTATAGAAAGTGAAATATCAAGCACTTACTTTATTAAGAACACTGGATAGAGAAGAGTTTAGCAAGTTTAAACTTTTTGTTTCTTCACCATACTTTACTAAAAAGAAAAACCTTTTAGTACTAATAGAAGTACTTGCCAAATTTCATCCGCACTTTGAAAATAATCAACTCACTTACAAGTATCTTAAATCTAAGCTAAATAATGTAAATAATTCTACATTAAGAAATTATTTCTCTGATTTAAAAGATCTATTGATAAAGTATTTAATGCATATTAATCTGGAAAACAATAAACAAGAACAATACATTGTTACAATGGAAGAACTTGAAAATCGTAATCTTATAAATTTATATAAGAAAGAAAAGCTCAAATATGTTAAACATATAAACAACCCCAATTTAGAATTTAAGCCGGATGATTACTTTTATTTATATAGATTTAATCTAATAGAAAAAAATATACTCGTTAATACAGATTGTATTAAGAAAGGAAAAAATTATCAAATTAGCGAAGTTGAGGTTAAGATAGAAAACTATTTATCAAAATATTATTTGTTAGAATCATTGAAAAGTTGGATCCAATGCAAAATGCATCATAGGTATTTTAACATGAAAATTGATGAACCTCATGTTTCAATGAACACTTTTTTTAGAGAGGGAAAAGAAATTGATTGTTTATTCGAAAATATTATAAATGAAGAGAGAGATAATAAAAGAAAAAGAGTTTTAGAAACATATTTTCTTATATATCAATGTTATAAGGAAAATACAAACACTGAAGATTTATACAAGAGCCTACAGTCACTTCTAGAAACTATAATGTCACTTCCTTGTAACGTTGAAGGGTATGAGTATCAATATATATTATCAGTTAGCCGAAATGCATATTTCGAACTTAGGATAAAAAATGTGTATGAAACAAATTTAAAGAGTAAGTTTGATTTACTTTATTTGGAGTCATATTTAAGGCATGGAGGTGATCCAAGCATACCGAATTTTTCTTTTTCTGCTATACTTTTGGAATCTCTGCTTGATTTTAATTTAGAGTTTGCGCAAAACATATTTAAGAAATATCAAAAATACAGTTCGAGTTTATTTGAAACTTTTCATGAAAATTGCATAAAATTTCTGGAACATTTCATAAATCAAAATTTCACAGGAGCAAGTGAGGTCTATCTAAAGCTTAAGACAAAAGATATAAACACAAAGCGGAGATTGAAGCTACTTCAAATTTACCTGCAGTACGAAATGGGAAATTATGATTATTGTATTACATTGTCTGAAAATTTTAAGAAATTTATTCATAATCATAAAAATGAGCACTCCAGGGTGCACATAGAGCATATAAACAATATATGCAATGTTTTTAAACTACTATGTAATATAAGAATAAATTTTAATAAAGATAAATTAATCGAACTGGAACGTATGGAATTTCCATTAACCATATTTCTTCAAAAAAAACGTCAGGAAATTTTGAAAGAATATAAAGTGAAATACAGAAACTTATAGAAACTTGGACAAACAATGAAAAACTTTCCTTGACAAAGTTTAGACTTATATATAAATTTGAATTTAATAATTGATTAGTATAATAATAGTTTAAAATTATTTATGAAAACAAAATTTCGTGAATTAATACTTTTAGGGTTCATTTTAATATTTATAGGGTGTGAAGAGGAGAATACTGT
>JBATSB010000201.1:0-13894 GCA_049293015.1 Ignavibacteria bacterium | reverse complement strand
CTGTGAAGCATCTGTCTGAAGTCCGAGACGTTTGGAATTTTTTCGGATACTTACAGGATCGAAATATGCAGATTCGAGAAAAATATTTGTAGTCGAGTCAGTTATTTCAGAATTTTCGCCGCCCATTACGCCGGCTATTCCTGAATAACCTACAGCATCACAGATCATAAGTGATTCACCATTGAGTTTTCTTTCTTTTGAATCAAGTGTCATAAATATGTCGCCGTCTCCTGCAGTTTTTACAATGATCTTTTTCCCGCGTATTTTATCATAGTCAAAAGCATGAAGCGGCTGACCGGTTTCCATCATTACAAAATTAGTAATATCGACAATATTATTTCTTGGTCTCAAACCAATTGAGATAAGTCTTTTCTTCAGCCATTCAGGAGATTCGCCGATCTTTACATTTTTAATTACTCTTCCTAAAAATCTTTTACAAAGATCTTTATTATCGATAGAAATATTTATAAGATCTTTTGTATCTTCACCTTTTTCTTCGAATTCAGTTTCGGGAAATACGATTTTTTTATCAAAAATAGCGGCAATTTCACGTGCAACTCCGAAGTGTGAAAAAAGATCACCTCTGTTTGGAGTGATACCAATGTCAAAGACGACATCGTTCAGATTCATAATATCAGCAAATGGGGTTCCATTTTTTGCTTCAGTCTGCAAAACCATAATTCCGTCATGATCATCAGACAGATTCAGTTCTTTACCCGAGCAAATCATTCCCTCCGAAACTTCTCCTCGTATCTTTGATTTCTTGATCTCAAATTCTCCATTTGGAATTACAGCACCTACCTTAGCAATACACACTTTCTGACCTTTTTCGACATTTGGAGCACCACATACAATATCTACAATTCCATCACCTGTATCCACTTTACACAAAGAAAGCTTATCGGCATTCGGATGTTTTTGCCTTTCAATGACTTCTCCGACTACAAAGTTATTAAATCTGATGCCTTCATCTTCGACTGATTCGATGTCCAGACCGATTGCGATCATTTTATCTGTAAGTGAATTCAGGGATTCGAATTCAAGTCCGGGTATGTAATCTTTTATCCAGTTTAAACTAATTTTCATAGTGAACAATATACTTATTCAATTTTCAATGTTCAATTTACAATTTTCAATGCACTGTGTTCAAAGTTAAATTTTTCAAAATACAAATCAATATGTTCAAATAAAAGACTCCGCTCGTATCCAAACTCCAGTTTGGATAAGCAATTGAATTTGAAACTCCGTTTCAATCCTATGTCCTGTAATTTATTACAATCGACGATTTTGGGTTTTTAGAAATTGCCCTCAAATGATCAAAATTTTAAAAACTTACTGATTCATAAATCTTTCAATTTGTATAAAAAAAAATGCCCGGTTTTAAAACCGGACATTCATTATATATTGAATTTTTTATTTGCTTAGGTACTAGTTTTCCTTTTTTGGTTCCTTTTTGAAATTTTCTACAGGTTTATCTTCGCTCCTTTTATATTCTCTTGAAGAGCCATCATTTCCCGCATTGTAAGTCTTTGGTGGGTTATATTCACCTGTGCTGGAAGTCCTGTTAGAATTACTTTTCCTTTTGGAACTGTATTTTTTCTTACTGCTCTTCTTCTTTTTAGAATATTTCTTTCCGGACTTTTTCTTCTTACCTGAGTATTTCTTTCCGGATTTTTTATTCTTTTTGGAAATTTTCTTTTTTGAAGATTTTTTCTTTCCTGAAGAGTTTTTTTTCTTTTTTGAAGATTTCTTTTTTGATTTCTTCTTTGTTTTACTTTGATTCAGATCCTCAACTTTTGTCTTGGATTTAGCATTTAATTCTGATAAATCACTAATAGCACCGAAAAAAGTAAAAACAAATAAAAAAGACAATATTAATAATGATCTTTTTGACATGCTTTTCTCCTTGTTTAATTTATGTCAGCATCAAACTACCTCAATAATGTTAAAAGTTCAATACAATTTTTAACTTTTTTAAATAAATGCCAATTCATATTTTACTTTAAATAAAAATGAATAACTCTAATAATAATAAGACAGTAGTAATTGCAATGAGCGGCGGTGTTGACTCTTCCGTAGCTGCAGCATTACTTAAAAATGAAGGCTATAATCTGATTGGTATTACGATGAAAACCTGGGGCTATGATGACTTTCCTGAAAAGGATTCAGGCTGTTGCTCACTTGAGACTATTTATAATGCAAGAAATGTTGCTCAAAATCTCGGATTTAGTCACTATACTCTCGATTTCACAGAAAAATTCAATGAGATCGTAATAGAAAATTTCATTTCAGAATACCTGAAAGGCAATACTCCAAATCCATGTGTGCTTTGCAATAAGTCAATTAAATGGGGTGCTCTACTGGAAAAAGCAGAATCTCTTGGTGCAGATTATCTGGCTACAGGACATTATGCCAGGATAAATTACAATGAAATTAATAAAAGGTATTACGTCTCAGCTTCTGAAGATAAAAAAAAGGATCAGTCTTATGCATTATGGCGTGTATCCCAATATGCACTTAGTAAGACTCTGTTTCCTCTTGGTGGATATAATAAATCCGAGATCCGAAAGCTTGCACATGAAATGAATCTGAAACCTGCCGATACTCCCGATTCTCAGGAGATATGTTTTGTGCCGAATGACAATTACAGAGACCTGATTCAAATAAGACTTCCCGGACTTAATGAAAAATTAGACGGCGGTGATATTATTTATAAAGATAAAAAAGTCGGGACACATAAAGGCTATCCGTATTTTACAATTGGTCAAAGAAGAGGTGTAAATGTTGCTTTGGGAAAAAAGGTCTATGTCTCAAAGATCGATGCAGAGAATAATCAGGTATTTATAGACGATGAGGAAAGTCTGTATAATTCAGAATTTACTGTAAAGGAAATTAATTTGATGATGTCAGATAAAATTGAAAGCCCTTTAAGATTGAGAGTAAAGATAAGATATAATGATGTTGGGAAAAATGCTGTGCTTGAACAAATTTCTGAGAGTGAGATCAAAGTCTGTTTCGATGAACCTCAAAAAGCAATTACCCCCGGTCAGTCTGCAGTTTTTTATGATGGTGAAAATGTTTTCGGAGGTGGGATTATTGATAAAATACTAAAGTAAAATTTTAAATTTTAAATATTAAATTTTAAATAAAGCAATTTTAATGGATCTATTTAATGAACTTATAAAAAAAAGTAAAAGAAAAAGGAAGACTATTATATTTCCGGAGTCAAATGATGAAAGAGTTATTAATGCTGTTAAAAAAATTTTGAAAACAGGTTGTGCTAAAGTGATTCTTATAGAAACGGGTGAAAATGTGTTAAAAAAAATTCCTGATAATAAGGATCTGCTTATAATTGATAAAGAGTTTTGTTCTCAATTTGTAAAAGATTATCATAAAATTAAATCAGTTAAGATACCCGATCAAAAAATTGAACAGTCTGAGTCAGAGTTAAAAGATACACTGACTTTTAGCTGCATGTTATTGAAAAATGGATATGCAGATGGGATAATCGCCGGAAGTGTATACAAAACTTCTGAAGTTTTAAAAAATTCTATTTCATTATTAGGAGTGTCAAAAAATAATAAAACAGTATCTTCATTTTTTTTATTTACCTTTCCTTCAAATCATATCTTCAAAGAAAAAATATTTGCATACGCTGACTGCGGAGTAGTACCCAATCCTGATGCTGAGCAGTTATCGGATATTGCAATTTCAACTGCAAATAACTTTAAAAAGCTTACAGGCTTAAAACCCAAAGTCGCATTTCTTTCATTTTCAACTAAAGGCAGTGCAAAAAGTGATTCGATAGAAAAAGTAATTAAAGCAGTTGAGCTTACAAGAAAAAGATCACCGACTTTAATAGTTGACGGTGAATTGCAATTTGATACGGCATTTGTTCCTGAGGTAGCTGATAGAAAAAATCCAAAAGGAAAGATCAAAGGTGATGCAAATGTATTTATATTCCCTGATTTAAATTCAGGAAATATAGCTTACAAGATCACTGAAAGAATTGGCGGAGCAATTGCAACCGGTCCGATACTTCAGGGACTTGCAAAACCTGTGATGGATCTGTCCCGTGGATGCAGTGCTGATGATATTTTTAATATGAGTTTAATAATTTCAAATATATAATTTAGAATAATGAAGAAAACATTTCATGAACTGTGTGATGAAAAAAGAAATAATGTAAAAGAATGTACTGTTAAAGATGTTATGAAAATGAGAGAAAATAATGATGAATTTATACTTGTAGATATCAGGGAAGACAATGAATTCCATAAAGGAAGGATCAAAGGTTCAGTTCATATTGGAAAAGGAATAATCGAAAGAGATATTCATTTACATGTTGACGATCACGATAAAAAAATTATACTATACTGCGGCGGAGGGTTCAGGTCTGTAATTGCTGCAGAGTCGTTACAAAAAATGGGTTATACAAATGTGATCTCTATGGACGGCGGATGGAGAGGATGGAATGTAGAAGGCGGAGATGTTGAAACAAATTAGTATGTTAAGTTTGAGATATTATCATATCTTATTCTTAGAAACTGAAAAAAAGTGATCTTATTATTTATGACAACTGATTGTCACTCGTTTCAAAACTCTAATAATGTCAGAAAACAATAAATTTTATACTGTCTCAAAGTTTCTAAATCTCAAATGAGTTAAATTTAAAAGTTTATAAGCTTAGAGTCTTTGCGTCTTAGAGGTAATCCAAACTTCAGTTATTTGATCAGATCCTTTTATCCGTCCTGGTAAGAAAGTCACGTATTAGTTTATCATCAGTCATTGTCAGCTCTTTTGGAGTGCCGATAAAATAAATCCTTCCTTCATGCATCATAGCTACGACATCTGCAATATCATAGACACTGAAAATATCATGCGTGACAACTATGGAAGTAACTTTAAGTTTTTTTGAAAGGTCTTGAATGAGGTCATCTATCTGATCGCTCATTACAGGGTCAAGTCCGGTTGTAGGTTCGTCGTATAAAATATATTCAGGATTAGTAGCAAGTGACCTTGCCAGCGAAACTCTTTTTTTCATACCACCGGAAAGATCAGCAGGTTTCATGTTTTGAGTTCCGGGAAGACCGACAAGTTCAAGTTTCTCAACAACGACATCAGCAATTTCAGACTTTGACATTTTTGTATTTTCCTTAAGTGCGAGTCCAATATTTTCTTCCACATCCATTGAGTCAAAAAGAGCAGCACCCTGAAAAAGAAATCCAAATCTTTTTCGAATTTCATATAATTCCTTCTGATCCATTTTTGCAATATCTTTTCCTTCTATCAATACTTCACCTTCATCAGGTTTCAAAAGTCCAATGATGTGCTTAAGTAAAACAGATTTACCGCATCCGCTCCTTCCTATAATTACAAGAGTTATTCCTTCTTCGATTGTCAGATTCACTCCTCGCAGAACTTCTTTACTTCCGAAGCTTTTTTTCAGATTTTTTATTTCTATCATTTTTTATAAGTGTGTAAAAAAGAATTGTAAATTAAGACTATTCAATAATATATGAAACTGATTAAAATTACTTATTTTGAAAATAAAGTCACATCCGTCCAAAACGATTAGTTACAAAATTCAAGATACATTATTTTCTACTTACTTTTCTTAATGATTCTCTATGGTGTTAAATTACCGGATGTGAATTTGAAACGGAGTTTCAAAAGCATTGTCATTACCAAACGGACAGACTTTTCGAAATCGTTGGAATTGCCTCTAAAGCTCTAAGACTCAAAGTTTATAAGCTTTAAAAATATTCTTCTTTGAGCCTTCGAGTCTTGGAGGCAACATTGTTTGCAAACTCTAATTTTTGTTTTCAGACAGTCTGGAAGTTTGGTAACGAGCGAAAAATATTCTTAAAAAAAACATTGTAAGAAAAAATCTAATCATATATTTTAACAAAACAAAACAAATCAAATCGGGGGATATCCAAATGAAAAAAATATTTACACTATTTTTTGCTTTTCTCTTTACACTTTCTTTCAACAGCGAAAAATCAAACGCACAAAATAACGTTTTATTAGAATACTGCACCGGTACGTGGTGCCAGTGGTGTCCGTGCGGACATGATAACATTAATGCAATTTTAGTAAATTATCCAAATACTGTAGTACTGGGATATCATGGAGCAGGAAGTGATCCATGGCAGACATACTCAGCAGGTATCCGAGGAATGTTTGGCTTCAGTGCTTATCCAACAGGAGTGATCGGTAGAAGAACCGGAATTGTCAGCTATAGTGCTTATAATAATGAAGTAGTTCTGCAGACTTTACTTGTTCAGCCGGGTGTATCGATTGAAGTAACAAATAAAAGTTATGATGTCAATACAAGAACTGTAAATGCAAATGTCAAAATAACTGCGCTTATGGATCTTACAGGTGATTACTATATTAATTATGTTCTGACAGAAAGTAATCTTATCTATTCTCAAACTGGAAACAGCTCTTGTACAGGTAGTCCAACTTATGAACATGATCATGTAGTAAAAAGCATGATGAATGGTGATATAGGTGAACTAGTTAATTCCGGATCCTGGACTACAGGAACTGAAGTCATAAGAAATATTAATTATGTTGTACCGGTTTCACCACAGGTAGATGTTCCTGAAAATTGCGACATAAATATTTTTGTTTATAAGTCAGGTGCAAGTATCTCATCTACAAATCATGTACAGCAGGCATTGAGAACTTCACTTACAGGAACTACAGGCATCACTAATAATAATTCAGCAACTCCAAAAAATTATACACTGACTCAGAATTATCCAAATCCATTTAATCCGACTACAAATTTCAGTTTTTCAATTCCAAATAATGAGAATGTAAGTCTTAAGATCTATGACATTCTTGGAAATGTAGTTGATACATACGTTGACGGATATTTAAATGCAGGTACATATTCAGTTGTGTTTGACGGAAATAATCTTTCCAGCGGAATTTATTTCTATACACTGAATACAGGAAGTTTTTCAGAAACTAAGAGAATGGTTCTGACAAAGTAAAAAGTTTGTAACACAATCTGTAAATTTATTAATCACTACTTGCAAAGCGGGTCTCAAGATCCGCTTTTTATATTAATAGAATTTATTCATCAAAAATTTAATTAAGGAGTTAACTAAAATGAAAACAATATGTATTATTTTTTTCTGCTTAATTTTTGTAAAGAATCATGAAGATATTTATGCACAAAATTATTCTTATAACTGGAGCACAGTAGGAGGTAACAGCAACCGCACAGGTTTTAATAATGGATTCTATACTTTTCCCAATGGAGATTTGCGTATTTACAATGCACCTAATACAATCTGGGGAATGCAGATTTTCACTAATAATAACCGGATTGCAACTACAAGGTATGTATCACTGAATCCTTTAAAAGCAATAGTAGCAGCATTCAATAGTTTTCCGCATGATACTATCTGGACATTCGGGTCTGAGAATGGTGTTTTTGTTGTAATGGGATTTAATGACAATAAGGTTTACGTCAGGGACTTCAGACAAAATGGAAATGATTCTATATTTGCATTAAATGCTGAAAACGGATCGGTAGTATGGAGATCGGATTTTACAGTTGAGAGAGGGATAATATGGACAGCAGTATTTGCAGATAACGGAGATTTGATATTGCCGGGTTCCGGCTCGAAAAGAATAATGCGGATAAATCATGTCAACGGCGATACAGTTTGGACTAACAGCAGAATAATTCCAAATACCGGTGCTGAAAACATGTGCGTAAACGGAAATACTTTATATGCATGGCAGGGAGGTCTTACAACTCCCAAAACAATTATTGCAATTGATATCAATACCGGTTTAATAAAATATTCATCAAACACTTTACCCGGAGACGGTGATCAGGAAATTCCAATGACGGTTTCCGGATCAGGAGTGATTTATTGTATCAGGGACGGGGGACTGATGTATGCTTTGAAAGATAACGGAAATGGATTTACAGAGCTTTGGAATAAAAGCGTTCCGCATCCGGTAGGGACATATACTCAGATCGGAATTAACAGAGACAGTACAATCTATATTCCTTTCGGAAAAAAAATTTACAGACTTGATCATACAAACGGAAATGCAATTGACTCTTCTGCAGAGCTGATCTCAAGCGGAACGATGAATCCGAGATTTGCTTTTGATCATTCTAAATATGTTTACATTGGAAATGGAGCATCTGACCCTTCACAAGGTAAATATTTTTTTCTAAATGAAAACTTACAGATCTTGCTTAAAGAAATTCAGGTTCCTTATAATTATTACAGCGGTCCGGTGGCGGGTGGCGAGCTCAGCAATCCAAAAATTTTATTATGCGGAGCAGGAAATGAGATCAGATCTTATGAACATTTTGTGCAAAACATTTCAGGAACTGAATCTCAATCTCCTGATCAATTCACATTGCATCAGAATTTTCCAAACCCCTACAATCCAAGAACAGTTATCAATTACGAGTTACGAGTTACGGATTTTGTAAAGTTAAATGTATTTGATGTATTAGGGAATGAAGTTGCTGATTTGGTAAATGAAAAGCAAAACGCAGGCAGTTATTCTGTCACTTTCGACGGAAATAGTTTATCCAGCGGAGTTTATTTTTACAGATTAGATGCAGGTGATTTTTCTGAAACAAAGAGGATGATTTTGACAAAGTAACAATATAGATAAAAATAATTTTATATATTTTTGCAAAGCGGGTTTCTCGATCCGCTTTTTTTTATTTTGCTTATGTAGGTTGCTATATAGTTTGCTATGAAATTTCTTGCCTGAGTATTATTCTATTGCTCTAAAATTGTTGGTGACCAAAAAGTTCGCGGTAGTATAATATTCATTATTAACAATAAAATTCGCAAACTTTTTGGAACACCAACAATGGCTCAAAATCCCGAAGGGATTACATTATTATAAAAAAAGATATAATAAAATCTAAACCCCGTAGGGGTGAAATTATTCTGAACTATTCATATAGAAAAGGTTTGAAATCATAAATCCAAAATTACGGATCTTTTTATAATTTCGTTTTATATTGTCACCCCTTCGGGGTTAGTGATAGATTCAAATTACAAATTACAAATTACAAATTACAAATTACAAATTACAAATTACAAATTACAAATTACACTTATCACTCCATAGGTCCGCTTCTAATTTTTAAAAAAATGTCTAAAAACTAATAAATTTTTCCTACAGAAATATCGGTAGGTTTAGCCAAATTATTAGGACAAATGAAAAAATAATTGGGATAAAATATTTTGTTTCTCGGCAGGTTCGTCGCATTACCGGGACATTTAGTCGGATGATGCGTCGGGTTCGTCGCGAAGCACGTCGGGTTCGTCGCATAACAAAAACATATAGACGGACAATGCGTCGGGTTCGTCGCATTACCGGGACATTTAGTCGGATGATGCGTCGAGTTCGTCGCAAAGCCCGTCGGGTTAGTCGCGTTACAAAAACATATAGACGGACAATGCGTCGGGTTCGTCGCATTACCGGGACATTTAGTCGGATGATGCGTCGAGTTCGTCGCAAAGTCCGATGAGTTAGTCGCGTTACAAAAACATTTAGACGGACAACGCGTCGAGTTCGTCGCAAAGCCCGTCGAGTTCGTCGCATGAAGCGTCAGATTAGTCGCATTATAAAAACAGTTTGTCGGATAATATTTCGGGTAAGTCGAATGATAAAAATATTTATTCGGATGTTGAGTCAGATTCGCTTAGTTACCTGGAAATTTAGCGGAAGATTCGGCGAATTTAGTGATAGTTTATATCTAAAAAAGTTAGCAGTGAAATTAGAGTCAAATTAAATTATTTTTGTAAGCATTCTTTTAAAATACCAACAATGAGTTAAATACAAAAATATTTTAACAATTGGAAATTTTATCTTTTATTGTTGTAATAATCATTTCAGTAATTTTCTATATTTTATTAGAAAATGTTTGCTATTTAATTGGTAGTATTTTCTTGGTAATAATAACATTTAATAAATATAAACTACGAAAATATGACCCCAAAACCGGAAGTAAAATTTCAAATCTTGGTTTAGTAATTTTAATACTTTTTTTAATATTTCTAGTATACCTAAAAAATTATTATTAATAGTAATCCAACACACCGCTGTTGTTGTCTAAAAGTTTGCAGTGAAATTTTAGCCAAATTAAATTATTTTAAACTCAATATATTTGAAACACCAAAAAACATCGCAAATTATTTTTAACTTTCCGATAAATAAACTTTAAAAATTTCCGCCGTTGTTGGTGTTCCAAAAAGTTTATATACTGATCATGAATATACAATGAAACTCGATTAAACTTTTTGGCCACCAACAACAAACTGCACTCTAATCTATTCACAAGACCTATCTAATTTCAACTTGAATAAACTAAAGAGCTATCCGAAAGATTTTACTATGAAGGTATTGATGAGTTTGGTTTTCTTGAGCATTACATGTCCATCTAGCGTTCTATTGAGTTCAGGTTGTTGGTGGCCAAAAAGTTTGCAGTTGTATTACATTCATCATGATCATTTAAATTCGCAAACTTTTTGGAACACCAACAACGGCGAAATTAATAGTGAGAATATAAATCCGCAAACTTTTAGAACACTAACTACTGCTTAAAATTTCAGGCTACTTCATATTCAACTTTATTTGGCAATGAAATTTTCTTTGATGCATCAAGAATTTCTATACCAACTATATCACCATCGATTGAATAATCAATAATTATTCCCGGTTTGCTCTCATCACTTTCACCAACTGTTTTCTGACTTAAGCTGATATAAAGTACATCAACTTCTTTATCATATTTTACTTTCATAATATTTTTTTATGTTTGAAGTTTTATAAACTGTTATGATTGTGTTTGGACTTTTTGAATATAGAGCCGATATAGAATTTAATATTTCAGTCCCTAAAACTCTTTAAAAAAAAGCCCTGCTCTAAATTTCACCAAGAATAGATTAAATTGTAAAGTCTTAATCTACATCCTTTTTTATTTTCTATAAGATATATTACATTGTTATTATAGTGTGAGATATAATTTTGAATATTCAGTTCGTCAAATATTAAATTACAAGTATCAGATTTTTTAAAATATCCATCTATGTATAGTTTTTGATTATAATCCATATAAATTTTAAATCTGAAATTATCTTTGTTGGATTCTATTAATTCAAAATAATGCCCGCCATCAACTCCTCCATGAAATACAGCATTAGAATTATTTTCCATTAAATCACCATTCTTAACAACTTTTGCACAACTGATGAAAAGCGAAAAAAATATGCACAAAAATAAAATGTATTTATAATTGCTCATTTTAAATGTGGGTTCTATTATCATTCACAGACTTCTCAAAATTTAAATTAAATTACATTCCTTTTATTTAATCAAAAGTAATTTCATAGTGCACTATAATTGCTGCTGCTCAGGCGATACAGATACACAAGCGACGACAGATCGGCTACATAAAAGTATCAGAGTATTTTTCGCCGTTGTTGGTATTCCAAAAAGTTTCAATGAATACTTGAATTTAGAAGTCTTTTATATCTAAAAGTTTGCAGTGAAATTTTAGCCAAATTAAATTATTTTAATCTCAATATATTTGAAACACCAAAAAACATCGCATATTATTTTTAGCTTTCCGATAAATAAACATTAAAAATTGGCAACAAAAAAATTAAGCTTTCTTGACAGAAATCTTACTCTGTGGATATTTATAGCAATGGCTATTGGAGTTGGGCTTGGATATTTTATACCAACATTTCCCAATATCATAAACTCATTTAATAGCGGAACAACAAACATTCCAATTGCAATCGGTTTAATTTTAATGATGTACCCGCCATTGGCAAAAGTCAATTATTCGTTATTACCAAAAGTTTTTAGGAATACAAAGATCCTTTCCATATCCCTTATTCTGAACTGGATAATTGGTCCCGTTTTAATGTTTGTTTTAGCAATTACATTTTTACATGATTATCCAGAATATATGGTTGGATTAATTTTGATTGGTCTGGCAAGATGTATTGCAATGGTTTTGGTGTGGAATGATCTCGCTGAAGGAAGCAGCGAATATGGTGCAGGTTTAGTTGCGCTAAACAGTATTTTTCAGGTGTTTGCCTACAGTTTTTATGCGTGGATATTTATAACGATTCTTCCACCTTATTTTGGATTTGAAGGTGCTATAGTAGATATTTCAATTGGAACAATTGCAGAAAGCGTAGCAATTTATTTAGGCATTCCTTTTCTTATGGGAATATTCAGCAGACTGATCTTAGTTAAATTAAAAGGAGAAGATTGGTACACAAATAAATTTATTCCGACAATATCTCCAATAACTTTAATTGCTCTTTTATTTACTATAGTAATTATGTTTTCTCTGAAAGGAGAATTAATTGTCGAAATCCCAATGGACGTTTTGATCATAGCAGTTCCATTACTTATTTATTTTACGTTAATGTTTATCATTGGATTTTTCTTTACCAAAGCAATGGGAGCTGATTATGATAAGACTGCTTCAGTAGCATTTACAGCAGCAGGGAATAATTTTGAATTAGCGATTGCAGTTGCCATTGCAGTTTTTGGACTGAATTCAGGTCAAGCATTTGCAGGAGTGATCGGACCATTAGTTGAAGTTCCTGCATTGATCTTATTGGTTCGGGTTTCATTTTGGTTGAGGAAAAAGTATTATGGAGAAGTTAAAATATAAAAACATTTTCATTTCTCAGCAGTCTCTAAATCATTTTTAATCAGCACCAAATGAACAAAATTGTTGCTTTTAATTATCACTAAAATACCAATTCCCACCTTCTGATTCACCATTATAAATGTCTATTTCAATGAAATTTTTTCTTTGAGTTTTTCTCTTAACTGTAGTTACATTCCAACCAATTCCTAAATCAATATTGTAATTTACAAAGTTTGTATCCAGATTATCTACAGTTTTGCTATTTCCAGTGATTCGTACTAATCTATCGCAATACAAATATGTAACATCAAAGTAACCTTCATTTAATGGGTTTGAAATATGATTATTCTTATATAATCCTCCAGTAAAATGATTAGAAGTATCAAAAGTAAAAATATGTAGAATATTAACATTTGCATCACGATCGGAAATAAATATGTTTGTATCAGGTAAAAATAATTGCTGGATATTATAAGGAAATTCCGGTGGTGGTGGATCTAAATTTAAAAACATAAAATTAGATGTGTCAACAATAATGGAATCAATTATAAAACTTGTGAAATCCATTTGCACTGTTGCTTTTATATTCTTAGTACCAGCCGGTAAATCAAATACTTCTCCATTTATATTTGTTACTAAACTGTAAACAGGATTATTATTTTTAATTATATTGTCATCACAAGAGTAAAACGAAACAAAAATTAAAAGAATAAAAACATTATAATATTTATACATTAAATAATTATATTTTTTCATGAAGGGATAATATCCATTTTTGAATAAATTTAAGTTTGTATTATGAAAATTGCAATTAATTTAATTTAATCCTCATTTCAAAAAGTTTGCAGATACATTTGATTCAAATTCAAATACTATATTTACAAAATTTTTTTATAATATAAATATTTATCATTAGTGTCCAAAACATTTTGCAAAAGCTAAAAATGCTGTATATTAATTATATTAAATAACTAACCCCAGTATATTTTTGATTATTAACTTATACAGAATGACCCGCCTGTGATAAATTGCCGAAAAGAAATTCTGAGCAATGGCGAAAAGCAAAAATATACTGTTTGACGAATCCGTTAGTGTTTTTCTAACGGATGAGGAGTTTATATTTTTGCCGCCATTGTGAAAGAATTTCCGGCAAGTTATCACCAGCGGGCGACTTTTTTTGTTGCTTTTGAGCCTGCCCTCGAGTGT